>NZ_CP135529.1:4920857-5590310 GCF_032401055.1 Tardiphaga sp. 709
GTCGGCCGCGAGATCGTCGGTGGAACGCGTATTGTCGTCGTGCATGCTCATCCCATGCACTCCTGCAGCGAGAACAGACTGCGGCGGACCCAGCTCTTCACTGTGCCTAAGGGCACCTTCAGCCGTCCGGCCAGTTCGCCATGGCTCATGCCATGGACATAGGCCAGCACCACGACATCGCGGCGCGGCCGGTCGATCCGCTCGAGACATTTGCGCAGCGCCGATGTCTCGGGCATCCGCGTCACGGTCCCCTCGCAGTCGATATCGAGCGCGCTGTCGTCGGATGCATCATAGCGATGCTCGTTGCGGTGAATGCTGAGCGCGCGGTTGCGCACGACGGCATAGAGCCAGCCGCGCGCCGAGCCGCGATGCGGATCGAACGAGGCGGCCGCACCCCAGATCCGCACGAAGGCATCGTGCACGGCTTCCTCCGCCAGATCCTGCCGGAACAGGATACGGCGAGCGACGCCGATCATCTTCGGGGCTTCGCTATTGTAGATCATCTGCAGAGCCGTGCGATCGCCGGCTGCGCAGCGCGCCAGCGCGGCCGACAGCTGCGCCTCGCGCGCGTGGCCGAGGCCCGCTTCGTCGCGCCGGGTCTCGGTAATGGTGCCATTCCCAGTCATGTCCATGCCCTTGCATGGTCAGTCTACCTTTGCCGCGCGCAATTGGATGCACCCAAATGAATTTATTTTCAGGGGCGTGCATCCAGTCGGGAGGGCCTGCCGGTAGTCCTTGTGTCGGTCCCGAGGGGATCGCGGAAACACAGGGAGCCACTTATGTCATTTCGTTCGCTTTTCGCCGCCTCCGCCGCGCTGCTGCTGATCCCCGCGGCCGTCGCTAATGCCGCCCAAGTCGCAGCCCTGGTCGGCGGCGACACCATTGCGACGGTCGACACCGCGCAGAAGAAGGCGACCGGGTCCGTCAAGGTCACTGGTATTTCCGGCGCGCTGGTCGGCATCGATGTCCGGCCGGCCGATGGCATGCTCTATGGCTTGGTCGATGACGGCACCGTGGTCACCATTGCCGCGGACGGCAAGGCGACGGTGAAGTCGAAGCTCGACACCATGCTGGCCAAGGGCGTCACTGCCACCGTCGACTTCAACCCCGTGGCCGATCGTCTGCGCGTGATGGGCTCGGACGGCATGAGCCTGCGCGCCAATGTCGACGACGGCAAGGTGACGAAGGACGGCGATCACAAATATGCCGAGACCGACATGCACAAGGGCGAGAAGCCCAACGTCATCGCCGGTGCCTATACCAATTCGGTGAAGGGCACCAAGGAGACGGCGCTGTTCAACATCGACGGCACCATCGGCGCGCTGGTCAAGCAGGCGCCGCCGAATGACGGCATCCTCGGCGCCGTCGGCAAACTCGGCATCAAGCCGGCGACTGTCGCCTTCGACATCTGGTCGGACGGCAGCAAGAACGAAGCCTGGCTGATGGCCGACGGCACGATCTATTCGGTCGATCTCGCCACCGGCAAGGCGACCGAAGCTGCCAAGATCTTGGGCGTCACCGGCAAAGTGACGGATATCGCCATCACGGGGATGTAAGTCGCACGCTGCGATTTCACGCAACATCACCAACGAATGCCGCATTCCGTGGGAGCGCGGCATTCACGTTCTGCAGAGCGGATCTGCATTCCCGTGCTCCGCCGGCATTGACTTCACTTGGTCGTTCTGGCGAACTCGATGCAACCGCATTCAGTTCGGATGCATGCCATCCAACACGCGCAGGAACACCCGATGATCGACCTCTACTACTGGAGCACGCCGAACGGCCACAAGATCACGATCTTTCTTGAGGAGGCGGGGCTGCCCTACAAGGTCATCCCGGTGAATATCGGCAAGGGCGACCAATTCAAGGACGAGTTTCTGGCCATCGCGCCGAACAACCGCATTCCGGCGCTGCTCGATCATGCGCCCAAGAGCGGCTCGAAACCGATCTCGGTGTTCGAGTCCGGCGCGATGCTGCTGTATCTCGCCGAGAAGACCGGGAAGTTCCTGTCGGGCGATCTCGCTTTTCGCTATGACGCGATCCAGTGGGTATTCTGGCAGATGGGCGGCCTCGGGCCGATGGCCGGACAGAACCATCACTTCCGCAACTACGCACAGGAAAAGATCACTTACGCCATCGATCGCTATGTGAACGAGACCAACCGTCTCTATGGCGTGCTCAACAAACGCCTGGCGGATCGCAAATTCATCGCCGGTGACTATTCGATCGCCGATATGGCGAGCTATCCCTGGATCGTGCCCTACAAGAACCAGAGCCAGGACATCAACGACTTCCCGCATCTCAAGCGCTGGCTCGAAACCATCGCCGAGCGTCCCGCCGTCAAGCGCGCTTATGAGATCGCCAAAGAGGTCAATCCCAATTTCGGGCAGCCGCCGATCCGCACCGAGGAAGAGCGCAAGCTGCTGTTCGGCCAGACATCCGCTGTCGTGAAGAATTAGACCGGAATTAAGAGAAGCAATCATGGCGCTGCAACTGTTCGAATTGGTCGGCACAGAAGAAGATCGTCCCTTCAGCCCGTTCTGCTGGCGCATCCGGATGGCGCTGGCGCATAAGGGCCTCGAAGCGACGTCGGTACCCTGGCGTTTCACCGATAAGGACGCGATCAAGCCGCACCAGTCTGAAAAGGTGCCCGTGCTGCTGGATGGCGAGCACGCAGTCAGCGATTCCTGGGCGATCGCCAATTATCTCGAAGACACCTATCCGGATCGTCCGTCACTGTTCGGCGGCGAGGGCGGCCGCGCCATGGGGCGGATGCTGAACTGGTGGGGCGACACCGTCGTGGTCGCTGGCATGTTCCCGTTCATCGTCGCGGATATTCATGGTCACCTGCGTCCGGTCGATCAGGTCTATTTCCGCGAGAGCCGCGAAGCGCGGTTCAAGAAGTCGCTGGAAGAGGTCGCGTCCAATCGCGACACGGGCGTCGATGCCTTCCGCAAGTCGCTTGATCCGATGCGTCTCACCCTGAAGACACAGCCGTTCCTTGGCGGCGCCGCGCCAAACTATGCCGACTACATCGTGTTCGGTCCGTTCCAGTGGGCGCGCGCGGTCTCGCCGTTCAAGCTGCTGGCGGAAGACGATGCGATCTATGCGTGGCGCGAAAAAATGCTTGATGCTTTTAACGGCATGGCACGGAACTCCACCGGCTATCCGGTTTGAGTTCCACTATCTAGGGGCGATGAATGGAGCGATCGCTGGTATTCATATCCGCATACCAGCGTTTGTTCCCGGTAGTGTGCTTGGTGCATTCCTGAAAATGCGAGGATATTCCCGTAAACTCTCGCTATAAGGGAATACCGCAACGATTCACACTGTCCCACGTGCCAAGGTCTCTATGTCCGTTCCGCCTACCAATCTCGCCGATGATGCCGTGATGTTCGATCTTGCCCCGGTCTCGCTTTGGATCGAGGACTACAGCGATGTGAAGGCGCTGTTCGAGCAGTGGCAGGCGCAGGGGGTCGACGATATCGAGACGTTCCTGCTCGCCAATCCCGAACGTGTTCGCGAGTGCTCGCAGCACATCCGCATTCTCAAGGTCAATCGCAAGACGCTGTCACTGTTCGGCGCGCGCGACCTGTCTCACCTGACGCTCAGCCTCGGTCTGGTGATGCGCGACGATACGTTCAAGAGCCACGTGTCGGAACTGGCGCAGCTCTGGAGCGGGCGGAATCATTTTTCCAGCCATACCGTCAACTACACGCTGAAGGGCGAGCGCCTCGACATTCAGCTGCACGGCATTGTTCTTCCTGGGCATGAAGAGCGCTGGGATCGCGTGATGATCGCCATCGAGGATGTGACCGAGCGCGAAGGCGCGCGTCGTCGCCTCGCGGAGAGCGAGAATTATGCGTTCGGCCTGTTCGCGCATTCGCCGGTATCGCTGTGGGTCGAGGATTTCAGCGGCGTCAAGCGCCTGGTGGACGACGTTCGCGCGCGGGGTATCGAGGATTTTCGCGTGTTCACGGATGTGCACGAGGAATTCGTTTTGCGCTGCATGAGCGAAATCCGTGTGCTCGACGTCAACAGTCGTACGCTGGAATTGTTCGGTGCGCCCGACAAGGACACATTGCTCCGTCAATTGTCGGATGTGTTTCGAGACGAGATGGAGCCGCATTTCCGCGAACAACTGATCGACCTCTGGGAGGGTAAGCTGTTCCAGCAGCGTGAGGTCGTCAACTACGCGCTCGACGGCACCAAGCTTCATCTGCTGCTGCAGTTTTCGGTGTTGCCGGGGCATGAGCGCGACTGGTCACAGGTGCAGGTCGCGCTGACCGACATCACCGCGCGCAAGAAGGCGGAAGCCTATCTGGAATATCTCGGCACCCACGACGTATTGACGCGCACCACGAACCGCTCGTTCTTCGTTGACGAGCTCAATCGGCTCGAACGCAAGGGATCGCAACCGGTCACCGTGATCGTTGCCGATCTCAACGCGCTGAAAGCTGCCAATGACGATCTTGGCCATGCCGCAGGTGACGGGTTGCTGCGCCGTGCCGGCGAGGTGTTTGGCGAACTGGTCGAAAAGCCAGCGACGGTGTCGCGGATCGGTGGCGACGAATTCGCCATCTTGCTGCCTGGAGTCGATGCTGCCGGCGGCGAAGCTGTGCTTGCCTCGCTGGCGCGGCTGATCGAGGTCAACAACCAATACTATCCGGATCTGACGCTGAGCCTCTCCACCGGGATTGCCACCAGCCGGACCGGCGAGCGGCTCGAAGCGGTGGTCAAGCGCGCCGATATGGAAATGCTGCAAGCCAAACGCAGCTACTATGCGCAACCCGATCGCGACCGGCGCAGCGCGGGAATGGTGTAGGCAAGCTGCTCGAGCCGGTGCGCAATCGCGCGCGACGTGGATCAGGCACGTCCGTCAGGTCGTGGCATGCGCTGCCGCTGCCTTGGCGCGCAGGCAGTCGCGACACAGGCAGTCGCCGCCTGTGGTCGGCATCGGCAGTTTTGCGGTCTCCTCGGCGCACCAGCAATTGCCCGACAGGTCGCAGCCGAATTCAGTCCCGCAGTCCGAACAGGTGAGGCGGCGGCTGAGCGGCTGTGCAGTTTCTGTCCGATAATTCATGAAAGCAGCCCAAATTTCAGCGCGATTTTCATGCCGGGTTCATCTGTTCCACCCGTATATCTGGGGTGTCGCCCTTGATGTTCCAATGCATCATAGGACGAAGGCAGAGTGAGGGAAACCCGATGGCCCGCGACCCGCAAGGTGCGCTGATTGCGCTGAACCGATTCGGCTTCGGCGCGCGGGGCGGCGCCTCCGGCGATATCGTCAATGCGGCCTCCGATCCCCGCGGCTTCGTGAAAGCCGAGCTCGCGCGCCCCAATGCGGCGCTGCTGGAATTGCCCGGCCTGCAATCGACGACGGAACTGGGGCAGGCGATGTTTGCCTATCAGCTCGAGGTGAAGACGGCGCGCGAGGCGGCGCTGAAGACGCCGGCACTCGTTCCGGTAGAAGCGAGCCCGGCCGCGATGGACAAGAAGCCGGAAGCGCCAGCCATGACCGGCAACACCACCATGACAGTGCAGCCCGATGCGGCGAAGCCCCCGCCGGCCGTCGCGCTGCCGCCCAATGTGGTGCAGAAGACCTATCGTGCAGAAGCGCTGGCGCGGATCCAGCGCGCGACCATTACCGAGGGTGGCTTTGTCGAACGCCTCGTTGTGTTCTGGTCGAACCATTTCTGCATCTCGGCCAGCAAGGGCGACCCGGCGCGGATGTGGGCTGGCTCATTCGAACGCGAGGCGATCCGCCCTTACGTGCTCGGCAAGTTTGCCGACATGCTGAAAGCCGTCGAACAGCATCCGGCGATGCTGTTCTTTCTCGACAACCAGCAGTCGATCGGCCCGAATTCAAAAGCCGGTGAGAGGGGCAAGCGCGGACTTAATGAGAATCTCGCGCGCGAGATCATGGAACTGCATACGCTCGGTGTCGGTGGTGGTTACACACAGGCCGATGTGACGTCGCTGGCGCGGATCATCACCGGCTGGACCTTTGCCGGCCGTGAAGGAAAGATCGGCACCCCCGGCAGCTTCGCTTTCAACGCCAATGCGCATGAGCCCGGGCCGCAGCAATTGCTGGACAAGACCTATGACGACACCGGGGTGACGCAGGGCGAAGCCGCGCTCGCCGATCTCGCACGCCATCCATCGACGGCGAAATTCATCGCCAGGAAATTCGCGCAGCATTTCGTGGCTGATGCGCCGCCGCCGGCACTGCTGGCGCGGCTGGAAGGCGTGTTCACAAAGACCGACGGCGATCTGAAGGCGCTGGCGCTGGCGCTGCTCGATTCCAATGAGGCCTGGCAGATGCCAATGGCCAAGCTGCGCACGCCCTATGAATATCTGATTTCCACCGGTCGATTGCTGGCACGTATCCCGGAAGATCCTGGCCGTTACTTTGCGGGGCTGCAGACGCTCGGCCAGCCGTTCTGGACACCGCCGGGGCCGAACGGTTTTCCGGACGGCAATGCCGCCTGGGCGGTGCCCGAAGGCATGAAGCTGCGGCTCGATCTCGCGGCACAGGTTTCGTCGCGCATTCCCGACAGTATCGATCCGCGTGAGATGCTCGACGTGGTCGCCGGCGAGGCGGCCTCATCCGAAACACGACAGACGATCGCGCGCGCGGAGACGCGGCAACAGGCCTTGACGCTGCTGCTGATGTCGCCGGAATTCCAGAGGAGATGATGATGGACTGCTGTGAAAGCCGGGCCTCGCTCGGCACGACGCGCCGCTCGCTCTTGCTGTCAGGCGCAGCCTTTGCCGCCTGGGCCTATATCCCGAAGTTCGCGCGCGCTGCGGACGCGCGCGATCCGCGCCTTGTCGTCGTCATCCTGCGCGGCGCGCTCGATGGCCTCGCCACCGTCGCGCCGCTCGGCGATCCCGATTACGCGGGCCTGCACGGCTCGATCGCGCTGGCGAAGGACGGACCCAACGCGGCCATCGCGCTGGACTCGTTCTTCGGCATGCATCCGGCGATGCCGGAATTCGCGCGGATGTATCGCGACAAGAAAGCGGCCGTGGTCCATGCGGTGGCGACGTCCTATCGCGAGCGCTCGCATTTCGACGGCCAGGACGTGCTGGAGAGCGGCTATGCTGGCCCCGGCCGCGTGCAGTCCGGCTGGCTCAACCGCGCGATCGAAGCGCTACCGCGTGGCGAGCGCGTCTCGTCGGGTCTTGCGATCGGACCGACCACGCCGCTGGTGCTGCGCGGCGCCGCGCCGACCGTCGGCTGGGCGCCGGTCAATCTGCCCAATGCGGCCGATGATACGGCGATGCGGCTGATGCAACTCTATCAGGACCGCGATCCCGCGCTGGCGACGGCACTGTCGCAGGGCCTGAAGCTCGACAAGATCGCCGTTGGCGACGAGATGAAACCGAAGGGCGGCGGCAATGCCGTGGCAGCGATGCGTCAGGTCGCACGCGGCGCAGCGAAACTCATGGCCGCGGATGACGGACCGCGCATCGCGGCACTGGCCTTCGACGGTTGGGATACCCATGCACAAGAGGGTGGGCCGGTCGGACGTCTCGCGCAATTGCTCGGCGGTCTCGATGGCGCGCTGGCGGAATTCGAGAGCGGGCTTGGGCCGCATTGGAAGGACACCATTGTCGTGGTCGCCACCGAATTCGGTCGCACCGCCAAGATCAACGGCACCGCCGGCACCGATCACGGCACCGGCACGATTGCACTGCTTGCTGGCGGCGCGATCAAGGGCGGCCGGGTGATTGCGGACTGGCCGGGCCTTGCGAATGGCAAACTCTATGAAGCCCGTGATCTCGCCCCGACCACGGATCTGCGTGCGATCTTCAAGGGCGTGCTCCACGATCATCTCGGCATCAGCGAGCGTGCACTGGCCGAGCAGGTGTTTCCTGACAGTGCGCTGGTGAAGCCGGCCAAGGGATTGGTGGGGTAGCTACAGAAGAACTCGTCATGCCCGGGCTTGTCCCGGGCATCCACGCCTTTGCTAAATCGACAGTGGTCAAGACGTGGATGGCCGGGACAAGCCCGGCCATGACAGAAATTGTAGTGACGCGCGTTGCTGGGCTACGTTGCCAACGTAATCCTGTCGATTTCCATCATCTCCTCCGCCGTCAGCTTCCACTGCGCCGCCTTCACATTTTGCTCGATCTGCTCGGGCGATGATGCGCCGGCGATGACGCTGGAGACTTGCGGGCGGGCGGCGAGCCACGAGAAGGCGAGCTCAAGCATCGAATGGCCGCGCGCGCTGACGAAGGCCTGCAGTTGATCCACCAAGGCGATGTTGCGCGGGTTCAGATAGCGCTCCTGCATATAGGTGGTCTTGCCGAAGCGCGTATCGGCGGGGACGTTCTTCAGGCCGGCATATTTACCGGTCAGCATGCCGCCGGCGAGCGGGAAGAACGGCAGCAGGCCGAGATTGAAATGCTGCGCGGCCGGCAGCAGGTCCTTCTCGATGTCGCGGACGACGAGACTGTATTCGTCCTGGCACGACACGAAAGGCGCAACGCCCATCTGGCGCGCGGCCATCTCGGCTTCGGCGATGCGCCAGGCCGGGAAGTTGGAATTGCCGATATAGCGCACCTTGCCCTGGCGGACGAGGTCGTCGAGCGTGCGCAGCGTCTCCTCGATGGGCGTCAGCGCATCGTAATCGTGCTGCTGATACAGATCGATATAGTCGGTCTTCAACCGCTTCAGGCTGGCTTCGACGGCGCTCATGATGTAGCGGCGCGAGGCGCCCTGCTTGCTGCCGTCATTGCTCATCGGCTTGCCGTATTTCGTCGCCAGCACGATGTCCTTGCGGCGATCGCCCAGCACTTCGCCCAGCACCGTCTCGGAGCCACCCATGCCGGCATAGATGTCGGCGGTGTCGAACAAAGTGATGCCGAGATCGATCGCCTTGTGGATGACCTTGCGCGCGGTCTCCAGATCGGTGCGCTGGCCGAAATTGTTGCAGCCGAGACCGACGGCGGAGACGCGAAGGCCGGAGCGGCCGAGATTGCGGATTTCCATGATGAGTGTGCCTTGTGAGGGAAGCGCGGACCAAGGTTATGGCGCGCGCCTCGTCACGCAGCAAGACGCTCTGCATCATGGCAGTCGCGCGGGCGCTCAGGCGATGGCGGAAGCGGACTCGGGCGGTTGAGCTTCGGGCGCGGGCAGGGCGGTCGGCGTCTTCCGCGGCGGGCCGGCGCGCAGGGCTGCGGATGTCATGCGCCGCACGGCGTTTTCCGCGTTACGCGTGATGGTCTTGCGATCAGCGGACATGTCATAGGCGACGGCCTCGCCCCAGCTTACGACGACGTCGATGGCGCCCGACGACAGGATGCCGATGAAATGCGGGATCAGATCTATGTCGCCATACCATGCCACGTTTTCGCGAAAGGCGCGGCCGACCGGCAATCCACCGAAGCCGACATAGGCGATCGACATCGGTTGCACCGTGATCTCTTTGTGATGCGTGGAATCGCCGAGCGCGTGATGCACCGAGCCGACCAGTGCCGAGCGAAACGGCAGCACGCGCATGCCGTCGCTGGAAGTGCCCTCCGCGAACAGGACCACCGCGTCGCCGGACAGCATGCGGTTGCCGATTTCCTGCGCCGTCGCGCCGGTCTTCTGGCGGCGTTCGCGCTCGACAAAAATCGTGCGCTGCAATTTGGCAAGCCAGCCGAACACCGGCCATTTGGCAACTTCGCTTTTGGCGACGAACACCACGGGCGCCCTGGCGCCGATGATGATGATGTCGAGCCATGAGACGTGATTGGAGAGGATCAATACCGGCGTGTCCGTCGTCCGCTTGCCGACCTCGTGAATGCGCACGCCGATCAGCGCGCAAAGGATACGGTGAAACAGATGCGGAATGCTCTGCTGCCAGCGCAGGCCGAAGGCCAGTGCGATCAGCTGAAACGGCGCCAGCAGCAGCGTCAGCATGGTCAAGGAGAGCAGGACGGCGGCGAAACGGATCATGGGTTTGTTATACCGGGGCCGACTTCCGCAGGCAAAGTCAGTTGCATGAATTAAAAGAAACCAAGGCAAAAAGAAGCGGTCCCGGTCAGCGCGGCAACTGACGGAGACCGCTGGGGAAGCACCCGATTGGCGACGGGGGGAAGCAACCGGCTGCATGGGGAGCCTAGCCGGGGCGAGTGACATCGCCATGACAACCCGGGATATCCACAGGTGGCGTTACGCCCTATTCGGCTGCATCCAGCCGGTGGGAGCCGAACACGTCGCCCTCGCGCAGCGCCAGATAATAGTCGCGCTCGGAGAGGTCGTCAGTGTGACGAATGAGGTCGGTCACCGGAGTGTAGCTCAGCATCCGTCCGCCATCGGGCAGCACGGCGCAACTCAGCCGCAGCACCCGGCCATTGGAGAGGCGCAACGTCGTCGGCGTGGAAGTGCCGGCGCGGATCATCTCGACGCACCTGGCGATGAAGCTGTCGACCTCGTCGTCGGGGAGGGCGTAAGCGTGGATATCGCGCGCGTGATACATCAGCGCGATCAGCGGCGGCTTGCTGTCGGCCTTCTCGTCGGGGAGCGTGAAGTAGTCGCGGAAGGCGCGGTTGATGAATTCGGCGCGGGTGTCGGCATTGAGAAGCACGATACCGATATCGATCCGGTCGAGCGCAGCCGAAAGACGCTGGGCGGTGGCTTGCTGCTCATTCTCGCGGGCCCGGGCCGCGCGTCGCAGCCGAAAGAGGCGGATTGCCAAAGTGATTCCAACGGCTGCGATCACAATGATCGCCGTTTCAATTCCCGGATCGAGAATCAGTCGCCAATCGTACTGCATCGGCTGTACCTGTGTCCGTACAAAGGTAAGAAACGCAGGTTGGCCTCTGGTTGCAAAAAGGCCCACAATTTCCCGGCGGTATAGCTAACGGCGCGTGAAGAGCCCGGCATCATTTTCCCCTTGTTCGCTTCAAATGCTATCGATGCCACCGGAACCGGCGCCGGCCCCTGAATGTTAGCGCCGGTATTTAAAAGGACCCCGATCGAATGCCCTTCACCATTCCGCCGCTGCTGCTGCCGATTTTGATGCTGCTGGCCTCGAATATCTTCATGACCTTCGCTTGGTATGGCCATCTCAAATTCAAGGATCACTCGTTGCCCCTCGTCATCATGGTGAGCTGGGGCATTGCCTTCTTCGAATATTGGCTGGCGGTGCCCGCCAACCGCTGGGGCAGCGAGGTCTACAATGCCGCCCAATTGAAGACGATGCAGGAAGTCATCACGCTGGTCGTGTTTGCTGCATTTTCGGTGCTGTATCTGAAGGAGCCGCTCGGCTGGAATCACGCGCTGGGCTTTGCCTTCATCGCGCTCGGGGCGTTCTTCATTTTCCACAAGTGGTCGTAACGACCGCTTACTTTCCAGCCGGCGTGATCCGCAGAATCCGTCCCGCTGAACTATCCGTCAGCAGCCACAGTGCGCCGTCCGGTCCTTGCCGGACGTCGCGGATGCGTTCGTTGAGATTTTGCAGGACGCGTTCTTCGGACGTGACCGTGTTTCCGTTGAGCTGTAGCCGTACCAGCATCTGGCCGGCCAGCGCGCCGGTGAACAGGCTGCCGCGCCAGCGCGGGAAGAGATCGCCGGTATAGAACGTCATGCCGGACGGGGCGATCGACGGCACCCAGTATTTCACGGGTTGCTCCATGCCCGCCTTCGACGTGGTTTCGTGGATCTTCGCGCCGGAATAGTCGATGCCGTAGCCGATCACAGGCCAGCCGTAATTCTTGCCCTTGTCGATGATGTTCACTTCATCGCCGCCGCGCGGCCCGTGCTCGGTCTCCCACAATTCACCGGTCGCCGGATTGATGGCGAGGCCTTGCTGGTTGCGATGACCGTAGCTCCAGATCTCCGGCCTGGCGCCGTCGCGGCCGACAAATGGATTGTCTTTCGGCACAGATCCATCCGGCGCGATACGGATCAGCTTGCCGAGATGATTATCGAGACTCTGCGCCTGATCGCGGCCGCTATAGTGTTCGCCGAGTGTAACAAACAGGTTGCTGTCAGGCGCCTGAACAATACGGCAGCCGTGGTGATTGCCCGACGACAGCGGGCCGTCCTGGCGAAAGATCACCTTCATGTCGTCGAGGCGCGGCGCAGCGCCGTCGATGAGCTTGCCGCGCGCCACGGCGGTGCGACCGCCGCTGCCCGAACGTTCCGAGTAGCAGAAGTAGATCGTGGTGTTCTGCGCGTAGTTCTTGTCGGTGATGACATCGAGCAAACCGCCCTGGCCGACGGCCATCACCTCGGGCACGCCTTTCACCGCAGGCGACAACTGTCCCTGCGGCGAGACGATACGGATGCGACCGGGCCGTTCTGTAACGAGCATGCGGCCCTCGGGCAGGAACGCCAGTGCCCATGGATAAGCGAGGCCGGAGGCGACGGTCTGTACTTCGAGCCTGCCGGCCGACGAGCCGAACGAGGTATTTTCGCCACGGGTGGTCGTGGCGATCAGAAGGCTCGCGGTCACGACGATAGCCGCCGTCAACGTGACGGTGACCCAGATCACGGGCCTTTTCATCGGTATGGCTCCATCACGGAGTCGCAGGTTGCATAAGCGATGCGCGGCATCGCGGCTGAGTGTTTATGAGTTGTGGGGACCGTCAGAGCGGCATCGCACTCGCCACCGGGATCGACATCACGGTGAGGGCGAGAATGACGCAGAGCGACAGACAACCAACCGCGAGCGACGCCGCGACGGCGTGGGTCAACCGGGTGGATGCGATGGACGTGGGGCGCGCCTGAAATCCTGCACCCACGCGAAGCGACCGTATCATGGCCGTAAATCCTTCAAATCGCGGGCGAATCACCCGCGTGCTACAAATTCGCAGCTGCGGCAGGCGAGATTTGGGCGGGATTGGCCGTAACTATGGCAGGAAAATGGCATTCACGGCGTTTATGCCCGCTATTTCAGGACCTAAGCGTCGGCGACTACGTCCAAAGTATCGTATTCCGACGATGTCGGATGCCAGTCCATGGTGATAAAGCCCGGCTGGGTCTCCACCAGTCGCAGCCAGCGGCGGATCGACGGAAAGCTGGACAGGTCGAAATCGCACTTCTCGGCGACGTGGGTGTAACCGTACAGCGCGATGTCGGCGATGGTCAGCTGGCCCGCGGCGAAGAAGTCATGGATCTTGAGGTGATTCTCCATCACCTGCAGCGCGGCGTAGCCCCGCTCCATCCAGTCTTCCAGCGCGTGGGTCTGCAGGTCGCGACCACCGCGCACCAGGCATAGCCAGAAATAGGCAGCACCGAGATTCGGCTCCAGCGCGTGCTGCTCGAAGAACATCCACTGCATGGCTTCGGCACGGTCCATCCGCGATTCCGGCGCCAGAGACGTGCCGATGGCGACATACCAGAGGATGGCGTTGGATTCGGCGAGATAGCGGCCTTCGGCAATCTCGAGCAGCGGCACCTGGCCGCTGGGATTCTTGGCCAGAAATTCCGGGGTACGGCTCTCGCCGCGCAGAATGTCCACTTCGATGGCGCGATAAGGCGCGTCCAGGAACGCCAGCGCAAGGCGAACCTTGTAGCTATTGCCAGAGCGCTGCATCGAATAGAGTTTGTACATTCGCAGATGTTCAATTCATTTCAGGTCAAGGCAACTGCGCGATTGGCCAACGCGTATCGCGGTTAGACAATGATGCTGATGCGAGCCTGTCGCAAGGCCCAAGGAATGGAAAAAGTCGAAAACGGCTGCGGCAGTCTGGATTGAGAAAAATGTATGTCAGGCAGCATTCCGCAATGGAAGATCACGCTGCCGCGATCTGTGTGTGAAGGTGCTGCGATGTGCTGTTATTAGCGAGTGCGCGCCGCACCACGATGATATAGAAAACGACCATCACCAGAAAGCCGAGCGGCAGTTCGATGGCGCCGGCGATGCTGCGCGTCAGCAGCGGCATGATCCAGGTCAATGCGAGCAGGCTGATCTCATAATCGCGAAATCCTGTGCTGAAGCCGGTTACGATCATGAATGCAATGGCTGGACCGAGAAGCATCAGATCGTAGTCAAGCACGTGCGGCGAAGCGAGAAGGGTTGCGATCAACAGGATTGCGGCCTTGAGATTTGCGTCACGTGCGACGCGCCACGCCCAGACTGCGCTGGCAATCACGGCGATCGAGACGATGCCCTGGACGAGATACGCGGATAGGATATTTCCCCTCCACATCCGTATTGCCGCGAATGCGCTCTGCAGTTTCTCGAATCCGACCTGTCCCTGTTCGAGCAGGAGCTGACGCGATGTCTCGGTAACGGATGCGAAAGCGATCCAGCAGTCGATGCCGAACAAGGCGGTCGTGATACACGTGAGAGCGATGATGGTGATGGTTGCTGCAGCAATGCATCGCCACTGGCCCGCCGCGAATAACGCCAGCGGAATGACAATGGCAAATTGCGGCTTGTAGGCCATCAGCGCAAACAGGATGCCTGCAAGATAAGGGCGCTGCGGAAGAGCGAGCAGGGCGCTGCCGAACAGGCCCGCGGTCAAAAAGCCGTTCTGACCATGACCGAGATTGATGAATGCCGCTGGGAACGCCATCGCTACCGGGAGCCACAAGCGATGGACCGCATCAGGCAGGGCAGCTCGTTTCAGGATCGCCGAGATCACGAACAGGTAGAATACGAAGCTGCCGCCCTGCCAGATAGCAAGCGCGAACGGGTAGGGGAGCATTGCCAGCGGAGTTGCGACCAGCAGAAAAATCGGCGGATAGAACCAGGCGTAATAGGGGGTATCGCTGCCGAAAAGTTGCTGCTGGCGCGCGTAGTGCGCCGCTACCGTATAACTATCGTGGGCTTTGCCCTCGAGGGCGAGCGCTCCCGCGGTATAGAAGCTTGAGAAATCGGTCCCGATCGGCTTGCCGTTGCGGTCGATCACGCCATCCGAGACCGCAATCCAGCCGGCGACGGCCAATATGCCCAGAGCGAGCACGATCAGGCTGTAAGCCCGCACGCGTTCGAGGGTCAGCCATGCGCCGCTTTCAATGTGCTGCCAGATCCGGATCATTCTAAGGGTGCATTTTGGCTCAAATCGTCGATTGCGGCGTGCGGTTGACGCTACCGGCCCCCGTTTAACGCTTGCTGAATTGCATCACTTCCAGATGTGTTTTTGCCCAAGCTTCTTGCGATGCAACGTCGCACGCACTAGGGTGCGCCGATCCCAGCAGGATCAGCCATTTTGACGTCGCCGACCGCGGGTCAGCGACCTTTCTCAGGAGAAGATGATGTCGTTTTTGTCCGCTGCGCTCGACCGTGTGAAGCCGTCCGCGACGATCGCGGTGACGGATAAAGCACGTGCGCTGAAAGCAGCCGGCCGCAACGTCATCGGCCTTGGTTCGGGCGAGCCCGATTTCGACACCCCGGCGAACATCAAGTTGGCAGCGATTCACGCCATCGAGGCCGGCAAGACCAAGTACACCGCCGTGGACGGTATTCCCGAACTGAAGGAAGCCATTATCGGCAAGTTTCAGCGCGAGAACGGCCTGACCTACAAGCCGAACCAGATCATCGTCGGCACCGGCGGCAAGCAGGTGCTCTACAACGCGCTGATGGCGACGCTGAACCCGGGTGACGAAGTCATCATCCCGGCGCCGTATTGGGTGAGCTATCCGGAAATGGTGGCGTTGGCCGGCGGCACGCCCGTGTCCGTGGTCTGCACCGCAGAATTCGGCTTCAAGCTGCAGGCTTCCGCGCTGGAAGCGGCGATCACGCCGAAAACCAAGTGGATCATCCTGTGCTCGCCGTCGAACCCGACGGGCGCCGCCTACAAGAAGTCGGAGCTCAAGGCACTCACCGATGTCCTCGTGAAGCATTCTCACGTTTGGGTGATGACCGACGATATGTATGAGCACCTCGTCTATGACGACTTCGAGTTTACCACGCCGGCACAGATCGAACCGTCTTTGTTCAATCGCACGTTGACCGTGAACGGCGTCTCCAAGGCTTACTGCATGACCGGCTGGCGCATCGGTTACGCCGGTGGTCCCGCCGAGCTCATCAAGGCAATGGCGACGATCCAGTCGCAGTCGACCTCGAACCCGTCGTCGATCGCGCAGTGGGCAGCCGTCGAAGCGCTCAACGGTCCGCAGGACTTCATCCCGAAGAACAATGCCGTGTTCAAGGAGCGTCGCGATCTCGTGGTGGCAATGTTGAATCAGGCCTCGGGCATCAACTGCCCGCGTCCCGAAGGCGCGTTCTACGTCTATCCGTCCTGCGCCGGCACCATCGGCAAGACTGCGCCTTCGGGCAAGGTTATTGCCAATGACGAAGACTTCGTCACAGAACTGTTGGAAACCGAAGGCGTGGCGGTGGTGCAGGGTTCGGCCTTCGGCCTCGGCCCGGCATTCCGCATCTCCTACGCGACGAAAACGTCCGATCTCGAAGATGCCTGCAAGCGCATCCAGCGCTTCTGCGGAAATCTTCGGTAACAAAACCTGCCCCGAAACTTTTGACGATTTCGGGGCTTATTCCAGGAAGCGCCTTGTTTTCGACACGGCGCTTCCTTCTTGTCCCCCCGCTATCAAAATCCCCAAGGTGGAGTAACACTATGCGACTTTCCAAGATGTTCGGCCTGACGGCCGTGGCCTTTGCGGCGTCGGTTGCGACCGCAAATGCACAGCAGCCTGGCAGCGTTCAGGTTGGCGTGCTGGAGTGCCGTGGCGGCCAGAACGTCGGCTACGTGGTCGGTTCGAATGCGCACCTCAATTGCGTCTTCCAGAGCGCCGGTGGCCGCGCCGAAGGTTACGTCGCGAACATCCGCCGTTTCGGCCTTGATCTCGGCTTCACCGAAAACACCACGGTGCAGTGGGCTGCATTCGCTCCGACCACCCGCGTGCCGCGCGGCGCACTGGCCGGCAGCTACGGCGGCGTTGGTACCAACGCATCGGTTGGCCTCGGTTTCGGCGGCAACTTCCTCGTTGGCGGTCCGGGCAACACCTATTCGCTGCAGCCGATCTCGGTGCAGGGCCAGACCGGTCTGAACGTCGCCAGCGGCATCGTTCAGCTCGAACTGGAAGCGACCGGTCCGGTCAGCGGTCATCGTCGCCACAAGCGTGGTCATCGTAGCCACCGCTAAGTGATTGCTGCGATCGTGTAAGCGATCGGCAAGGTTAACGAAAAGGCCCGCGCGAGCGGGCCTTTTTTGTTGCGCGCGCCACATGCGTGGCGCTGTCATTGAGCGGTATCATTGGCTATGGATAGTTCAGTTGACGCGGATGTGATTGAAGCCTCCGCGTCAAGGATCCCTGCATCACACCGTTCACCCGGAGATCACTCGATGAGCCGCCTTTCGCTCCTTCTCGGCCTTGCCGCCTCGACCTTCGTTGCCTTCAGCGCGCAAGCCCAGCAGCCCGTTCAACTCGGCGTCCTGAATTGCCGCGGCGGCGCCAGTGTCGGTTTCGTCGTTGGGTCGGTTACCAATCTCGGCTGCGTCCTTACCGGTACCGGCCGTCCGGATCAGCCTTATGTCGCAACCATCCGTAAGGTGGGTATCGATCTCGGCATCACCCAGGAAACCGCACTGTCATGGGCCGTGTTCGCACCGGTGAACTATGCCGGTCAGGGCGATCTGTCCGGCAACTATGCCGGCGCACAGGGTTCAGCCTCGTTCGGTGTCGGCCTCGGCGCCAACGTGCTGGTGGGCGGTTCGCAGAATTCGATCGCGCTGCAGCCGCTCAGCCTGCAGGGTTCGACCGGTCTCAATGTTGCCGCCGGTCTCGAAAGCCTGGAACTGCGCCCAGGCCGCTGATCGCCACAACGGTCGCTTGAACGCGTCCAATCCGGCTTCGCCATATGCGGAGCCGGATTTTTCGTATCGCGATCCCACCACATTTGATTGTGCCTGCCGCATCGCAGCGACGTTTCCGTCTTGCCAAATGTCCGGACCGGGTCGAGCATCGATGGCCGACCCAATCACGGGCCGAGCTCCAGACAAGGAGGCGGCAATGGGACAAGACCTGAGAAGTCCCCGCGGTCCACAAGGCAATGCCGCAAGGTGCATTGCGCTGGTGGGCCCCTTCCAGAGCGGAAAAACCACACTGCTTGAAGCGATCATGGCCCGTACCGGGGCGATCCCGCGGGCCGGCAGCGTCGATAACGGTACGAGTATCGGCGATGCCAATGCGGAAGCCAGAGCCCACAAGATGGGCGTCGGCCTCACCGCGGCCACTACCACTTTCATGGGCGACAGCTACACATTCATCGACTGTCCGGGCTCGGTGGAGTTCGCACATGACATGCGCGCGGCATTGCCCGCCGTCGACGCAGCCATCGTGGTTTGCGAGGCAGATGCGCGAAAATTGCCGCAGCTGCAATTGATCCTGCGCGAACTCGAAGACCTGGGCATTCCCAGATTTCTGTTTCTCAACAAGATCGACCGCGCCCACAAGCGTGTGCGCGAGACGCTAGCCACATTGCAGCCGGCCTCGCGCGTGCCGCTGGTGCTGCGGCAGATCCCGATCTGGAACGGCGACCTGGTCGCCGGTTTCGTCGATCTAGCGCTGGAGCGCGCTTTCGTCTACCGCGAGCATAAGGCGTCCGAGGTCATCAAGCTCGAAGGCGGCGATCTCGACCGCGAGAAGGAAGCGCGTTTCTCCATGCTGGAGAAGCTTGCGGATCACGACGACGCGCTGATGGAGCAGTTGCTTGACGACATCGCGCCGCCGGCCGACGCGGTGTTCGACGATCTCGCGCGCGAATTGCGCGAAGGCCTGATCTGTCCGGTGCTGCTGGGCTCGGCGATGCGCGAGAACGGCGTGCTGCGGCTGATGAAGGCGTTACGCCATGAGGCACCCGGCGTGGCCGAGACGGCGAAGCGTCTCGGCGTGCCCGACAGCAAGGATGCGATCGGTTACGTGTTCAAGAGCAGCCATCTGCAGCATGGCGGCAAGCTGTCTTACGCGCGCTTGCTGAGTGGTCATCTCGATGATGGTGCAACATTGCTGTCCTCGCCCGGCGAAAGCGGGCGCGTCTCCGGCATTCTTTCGGCGAGCGGCGGACATGACAGCAAGCGCGCATCGGCCGAAGCGGGCGAGACCGTCGCGCTCGGCAAGCTCGATCATGTCAGGACCGGCGACACGATCTCGACCGGCAAGACCGTGCCGGCGCCTCTGGTGAATGTCGTGGCTGCGTCGCCGGTGCTGGCTATGGCGCTGGCGTCGGCCGATCGCAAGGACGACGTCAAGCTCGGCCAGGCGCTGTTGCGGCTGACCGAGGAAGATCCGTCACTTGCGGTGGTCAATAACGCGCAGACCCATGACGTGGTGTTGTGGGGGCAGGGCGAGATGCATCTGCGCGTGGCGATGGAGCGTCTGCACGAACGCTTCGGCATCAACGTCAAATCCCATGCGCCGGTCATCGGCTATCAGGAGACCATCCGCAAACCGATCACCCAGCGCGGCAGGCACAAGAAACAGTCCGGTGGTCACGGCCAGTTTGGCGACGTTGTGCTTGAGATTGGCCCGTTGCCGCGCGGCGAAGGCTTTGCATTCCAGGAAAAGGTGGTCGGTGGCGCGGTGCCGCGCAACTACATTCCCGCGGTGCAGGAAGGCGTCGTCGACGGGCTGCAGCGTGGCCCGCTCGGTTTCCCCGTCATCGACGTGCAGGTGACGCTCACCGACGGGTCCTATCACAGCGTCGATTCTTCCGATCAGGCGTTCCGGACGGCTGCCCGCATCGGTTTCACCGAGGCGCTGCCGCAATGCCAGCCGGTGCTGCTGGAGCCGATCCATACGGTGGAGATCGTCTGTCCCACCGAGGCCACGGCCAAGGTCAACGCCATCCTGTCAGGACGGCGCGGCCAGATCCTCGGTTTCGACACCCGGGACAACTGGCCGGGCTGGGACACGGTGCGCGCGCTGTTGCCGGAAGCGGAGATCGGCGATCTGATCGTTGAACTCCGATCGGCCACCGCCGGTGCCGGCAGCTTCACCCGCAGCTTCGACCATATGGCCGAAGTCTCGGGCCGCACTGCCGACCAGATCGTTGCGGCGCATCGGGTAGCAGCTTAGTACAGTGGCCCATGACGCTTGGACCGCGGGTTGTGATCATCGGCAATAGCGGCTCGGGCAAGAGCACGCTGGCGCGGCAGCTTGAAAGCCGCGTCGGCGGCGAACGGACCGATCTCGATCATATCCATTGGCTGGACAGGGTCGGTGCGAAGCGCGACGAGGAGGAAGCAAAGGAGCGGGTTGCTGCCCTTGCCGCCAAGCCGAACTGGATCATCGAAGGCGTCTATGGCTGGCTGGCGGAAGCCGCGTTTCCGCGAGCGACCGCGCTGATCTGGCTCGACATGAGCCCGCAGGTCTGCCGCGACAGTCTGGCCGTGCGTGGCCCCTTGCGCGGCGCGACAGCCGAGGAGCATGCCGACTTTCTCGGATGGGCGGAGGACTACTGGCAGCGATCGACGCCCACGTCGTTTGCCGGCCATCAGGCACTGTTCGCGCAATTCCCGAACGCGAAGATCAGGTTCGGTGACCGAACCGCCGTCGATGATTTCTTGGCGAACCTGGCCGGGATCGGTCCGTAGCTGCACGTTTTCCGGTCGCCAGTATATGGCTGCCTATCCCGAACGCCCCTTGCCCATCTGATATCGCTCTTGAACAAGATGTGACGACTTGGCGGGGGACGATCCAGAACAATGCTGACTTCGCCGAGCAATCTTGCGCTCGCTTCTGCGCTTGCCCGCTATACCATTTCAAACGTCTTCAATGATGTTTTAAACATCATTGAAGACGTTTTGTATTTGATATAAGACTCTCTAAACAGGAAGCTTAGCTTGATCACATCGTTTCAGATGCGCGCAGCGCGGGCGTTGCTGGGGATCGATCAAAAGCGGCTGGCGGAACTGGCCGGCGTCTCGCTGCCTACGATTCAGCGCATGGAAGCGAGTGATGGCAACGTCAGAGGCGTGGTGGATTCGCTGATCAAGGTTGTCGATGCCCTCGATCGCTCAGGCGTCGATTTGATCGGCGAGAACGTTCGCAGCGATTCCGGCGGACGAGGGGTGAGGCTGAAACAGCCCGGTCCACCACCGAAACTTGAAGAGCCAAAGCTGACGGATTGAGAACGGGCCGCGGCCTCGATCGAGATTCGCGGCGAGTGACAGGGGCGAGTCGGGAATGGACATTTCCAGAAATCGCGCGCGGGGGTCGCATCAGCCGACCTTCGCCGAACTGTTCACGCCGAAATTGATCACGGTACTGCGCGAAGGCTACGGCATCGCCGATCTGCGCGCCGACATCTTGTCTGGCTTGACGGTGGCAATCGTCGCGCTTCCGTTGTCGATGGCGATTGCCATTGCCTCGGGGACGTCGCCGGATCGTGGCCTCGTCACCGCTGTGATCGGCGGCTTCCTCGTGTCTGCGCTGGGTGGAAGCCGCTTTCAGATCGGCGGCCCAGCTGGCGCCTTCATCGTGCTGGTGGCTGCCACCGTGAGCCGCCATGGGATCGACGGACTGATCCTCGCCACCATGATGTCGGGCATTTTTCTGATGGCGGCGGGCTATCTCCGGCTCGGCACCTACATCAAGTTCATTCCCTATCCGGTCACGGTCGGTTTCACAGCCGGCATCGCCGTCATCATCTTCGCCAGCCAGATCAGGGATCTGTTGGGGTTGACGCTGACTGGCAAGGAGCCGGGAGATCTCATTCCCAAGCTGGAGGCCCTGGGTTCCGCGTTGCCGACGGTAAACGCTGCGGCCGTTGCCATCACTATCGTCTCGCTCGTGATCATTGTCGGGCTCAGGATGCTGCGGCCATCATGGCCCGGCATTCTGATCGCGGTGGTCGCGAGCGCCGTCGCGGCAGCTTCGTTGGCGCTGCCCGTGGAAACCATCGGCACCCGCTTCGGGGGCATTCCGCAATCGTTTCCGTTGCCGACGCTGCCCGCGATGTCCCTTGCCAAATTGCAGGCTATCCTCCCCGATGCGATTGCCTTCGCGCTGCTCGGCGCCATCGAATCGCTTTTGTCGGCGGTTGTTGCCGATGGCATGACCGGGCGGCGGCACCGGTCGAACTGCGAATTGGTGGCGCAAGGCGTTGCCAACATCGGCGCAGCCTTGTTTGGAGGAATCTGCGTGACCGGCACCATCGCGCGGACCGCGACCAATGTCCGGGCTGGCGCGCATGGGCCGCTCTCGGGCATGCTGCATTCTGTGTTCCTGCTGGCATTCATCCTGATCGCAGCGCCACTGGCGAGCTATATTCCGCTCGCGTCGCTGGCCGCCGTGCTGGCGGTGGTGGCGTGGAATATGGCGGAGAAGCATGAGTTCAACACGCTGCTGCGTTCGTCATGGGGCGATGCGCTGGTTCTGCTGGCGACGTTCCTGCTGACGGTTTTTCGCGATCTCACCGAGGGCATCCTGGTCGGCTTCGCGCTTGGCGCCGTGCTGTTCATCAACCGCATGGCGGAGATCACGGGGATAGAGACTGATGGGCCGCTGGTCGCTGCCGATCGCGCGGATGATGCCAATGGCGATCGCGCACCATACGATGCGAAACTGGCGAGCGATCCGGATGTGATGGTCTATCGCATCACCGGCGCGTTCTTCTTCGGCGCGGCCTCGACCATTGGTTCGGTGCTCGACGGCTTCTCGGATCGCCACAAGGCTTTCGTGATCGATTTTGCCGCGGTCCCCTTCCTGGATTCCACTGCTGCGAACGCGATCAAGGGCATTGCCGAGAAGGCAAAGCGACAAGGCGTCCGCGTGATTCTCACCGGCACCTCGCAGGGCGTGCGCCGGGCGCTGCTGACCCACGGCGCGCGACCGCCGCTGGTCAAATACCGTGCGGATGTTGCAGCGGCCGTCAGCGAGATCAAGACCCGACGCGCTGCAGCGATCCAGGAGGCGTCGAGCTGATGGCATCGGCAATTGCTCGCAGCTGCAGTATTGATCGTCTGCATGGTTGTCGGACTTGCTGTGCGCCGCAAAACTGTCGGATGATTAAGAGCCCCTGCATGATTTTTATGCTACGCACGCTTCCGCTTGAAGCGAAGGATGAATGATGCCGAACGAGACCAAGCCCCGCGCCGCCTGTTTGATCGGCTGGCCTGCCGCGCATTCGCGCTCGCCGCTGATCCACCATCACTGGCTGCGCAGCATGGATATTCCGGGCGGCTACAGTATCGAGTCGATTCCACCGGAAGGCGTGGCCGAATTCGTGATGAACCTGTCCAAGCATGGTTACATCGGCGCGAACGTGACGATCCCGCACAAGGAGCGCGTGCTGAAACTCACCGCGCCGGATCGCCGCGCGCGCGCGGTCGGGGCCGCCAACACGCTATGGTACGATCACGGTACGCTGCGCGCGACCAATACGGATATTGAAGGCTTCATCGACAATCTCGATCATTGCGCGCACGACTGGGACCATGCCGATGACGCGCTGGTGCTCGGCGCTGGCGGCTCGTCGCGTGCAGTGGTGTTCGGACTGCTGGAACGCGGAATCAAACATGTCTATGTCGCCAATCGCAGTCTCGATCGCGCCGAGGCGATGGCCGCACAATTCGGTTCGCAGGTGGTGCCGCTGGCGTGGGAGAATGTCACCAGCATGTTGCCGCGCGCATCCTTGCTGGTGAACACCACGTCGCTCGGCATGAACGGCCAGCCGCCATTGATCATCGACCTCGATCTGTTGCCTGACCAGGCGGTCGTCGCCGATCTCGTTTACGTGCCGCTCGATACGCCGCTGCTCGCCGCCGCCCGCGCGCGGGGCCTCCGCACGGCGGACGGACTCGGCATGCTGTTGTATCAGGCCGTGCGCGGCTTTGAGCTCTGGTTCGGGCAGCGCCCCGATGTGACGCCGGAACTGCGTCGCCTCGTCGAGGCCGATCTCACAGTGGCGTGAGCGGGGAATAGCCATTTGGCCTTGGGGTTTCCATCTGCAGCGGTGGGCGCTGCCTTCAAAGGAAATTCCCCTATGGTTCAGATCTTATCGACGTCGGCTCGCTTGTTCGCGGGCTCACTTCTCGCTGGTTCATTGCTGATCTCCGCTGCATCGGCGCAGCAGCCGCAACCTCTGCGCATCCGTGGTGCCATCGAAGCCGTCGATGGCGCGGTGTTGACGATCAAGACGCGCGAAGGCGATGAGCGCAAAGTGAAGATGACGGACAATGTCACCGTCACCGGCATAGCCAGAACGACAATGGCCGAGGTGAAGCCCGGCTCCTATATCGGCGTGACCGGCATGCCACAGGCCGATGGGTCGCAGAAGGCCATCGCGATCCATATCTTTCCGGAAGCGATGCGCGGCACCGGCGAAGGTTCGCGCCCCTGGGATCTGCGCCCCAACAGCAGCATGACCAATGCCACCGTCGATCAGAAGGTCCAGGCCTCCGATGGCCAGACGGTGACGGTGAAGTACAAGGACGGGGAAAAGAAAGTGACCGTGACGCCTGACACGCCGATCGTGACATTCGTGCCGGGCAACAAGGATGAACTCAAGCCTGGCGCCAAGATCATCATCATGGGCGCCACCAAGAAGGATGACGGCACGTTCGAGACGGCGCGGGTCAATGTCGGGCTGGATGGGCTGACGCCGCCGATGTGAGAAATTCGAAACAGCGGAGAAGCTCTTGCGCAGGCCATTCCTCACACCGTGCCTAATCCTCGCATCTCTGTTTTTGTCTGCGCTGCAATTCGTTGCTGCGCAGACACTTGCTCCGACAGAGCGCGTGCTGAACCTACCTGTTCATGGCGGGGATCAGCAGCGCGCGCTCTATGTCAGTCCATCGCATCCACGCGCGACCATCGTAATGCTGCCTGGCGGAGCGGGCGATATAGGCATCACCCGGGATGGCGACATAGCGCACGGTAACAACTTCGTCGTCCGTTCGCGCGTGCTCTGGAATGCTGCGGGTTTCGCGGTGCTTATCCCTGACGCCCTCGACAATCAGAACCTGCGCGGGCTGCGCAGCTCGCCGCAATATGCAGCACTTGTCGGCGATCTTGTCGCTGCGGCTCATGCGCAGGCGCCGGGACCGGTCTTTCTGCTCGGGACCAGCCAAGGCACGATTGCGGCGATGAACGGCGCAGCGAATCTGCGTGATGGTCAGATCGCGGGTATCGTGCTCACTGAGTCGGTGTCGCGCCTTGGTGGCAGCCACGAGACGGTGTTCGACGCGCATCCTGAACGAGTCAATGTGCCCGCACTCGTCGTCGCCAATTCAGACGATCGCTGCAATGTCGCACCGCCGGAAGACGCCGACAAGATCGCAGCAGCGATGACTGGCGCGCCGCGCGTCAAGGTCATCAGGGTCAGTGGCGGAGATCAGCGCTCGTCCACGGATTGCGGGTCGCTGTCTCCGCACGGCTATTACGGCATCGAGCAAAAAGTCGTCGATACGATCGCCGCGTGGATCGACGCGGCGATCTGACGAGGCCTTACTGCACCAAAACGTGCCTGTCGATCTCGGCGATCGAATTCACGCCGCACAGGCCCATGGTCACGCTGAGTTCGTTGCGCAGGATGTCCAGCGCCTTGGTCACGCCGGGGCCGCCATAGGCACCGAGGCCGTAGATATAGGCGCGGCCGATCATGCAGGACTTCGCGCCGAGGGCGAGCGCACGCATCACGTCCTGCCCCGAGCGGATGCCGCTGTCGAACATCACTTCGATCTCCGAGCCGACGGCATCGGCGATCCCCGGCAGTACCGAGATTGACGACGGTGCGCCGTCGAGCTGACGTCCGCCGTGGTTGGATACGACCATCGCCTGCGCGCCGACCTTCACGGCTTCGCGGGCATCCTCGATATCGTGAATGCCCTTGATCACGATCTTGCCGGGCCAGATGCTGCGGATCCAGTCGAGATCCTTCCAGTTCAACGACGCATCGAATTGCGATGCTGTCCACTGCGCGACGGAGCCGAGATCGTCGGTGTTCTTCACGAAGCCGGCGATGTTGCCGAAGTTGCGCCGCTTGGCTTTCAGCGTGCGCATCAGCCAGCCGGGCTTGCTGGCGAAGTCGATCATATTCTTCAGATTGAAGAGCTGCGGTGGCACGGACAGACCGTTCTTGATGTCGGCATGACGCTGGCCGATCACTTGCAGATCGACAGTCAGCACCAGCGCGCTGCACCTCGCTTTGATGGCGCGCTCGATGAGCTCCTTGATGAAGCCGCGATCCTTCATGACATAGAGCTGAAACCAGAATGGCTTCTCGACATTCTCGGCGAGGTCTTCGATCGAATTGATTGACATCGTCGAGAGCGTATAGGGGATACCCGCCGCCTGCGCCGCCCGGCAGGCGTGAATTTCGCCGTCGCCATATTGCATGCCGGTGGAGCCGACCGGCGCGCAGATCAGCGGCATGGTGGCCTTCTCACCGAGGATGGTCGTCGAGGTGTCGCGATTGGCGATGTCGACCAGAATGCGCTGGCGGAACTTCAGCTTTTGCAGATCCTCGCAATTGGCGCGGAACGTGTCTTCGCTATAGGAGCCATGGTCGACATAATCGAAGAACGCCTTTGGCACGTTGCGCTTATGCTCAAGGCGAAGATCTTCGATGCAGGTGATATGCTTCATGAGATGTCCCAGCCGTTCTTGTCTTTGCTTGTATTTGCTTGTTTCGGTGTCATCTAGCATGGTTAGGCGGTCCGCCATATCATCCTTGTCATCGGGATGTCGTCGAAATTGAAGGAGGCCAGAATGTCCGGCTCCAAGACAAATCCAGCAGGCCACGGGGTCGGCAAGGCTCCAGGCAAGGCGGCTGCGGACGAAGAAAAGCGACAGCTGGAAGTTGCGCTGGACGAAGGGTTGGAGGAGACTTTTCCGGGCTCCGATCCGGTCAGTGTGACCCAGCCTGCCCATTCAAAGGCGGATGCGCATATCAAACGAAAGGACTGAGCTGGGCCGGGTTCCGTAAGCCGGCGTTCTCTCGAAGGCGTTACATCAAAGGTGCGGTATATAAGTAATATCAATGGCTTGTCGTTAATTACGTGTTCCGGGCCTTGGTAATGATTCATCATATTTTTTGAAGCGATTTTAGGGGCCCGAGCCTTATAAGTCCGTCACATATATGGCGCTGCCAATGGGTCAGTCGCCTGAGACAGGGTTTTGAGTCCTCGCGCAAGACGCGAGGGCATTGGGGGTTACCATGAGCCGTAAATATTTCGGGACAGACGGCATTCGCGGCCGCGCCAATGGTTTGATCACGCCGGAACTGGCACTGAAGGTTGGGCAGGCCGCAGGTCTTGTGTTTCAGCGCGGCGAACACCGTCATCGTGTCGTGATCGGCAAGGATACCCGTTTGTCCGGCTACATGATCGAAAATGCGATGGTGGCAGGCTTCACGTCGGTCGGCATGGATGTGCTGCTGGTCGGGCCGATGCCGACGCCCGCCGTGGCGATGCTGACCAAGTCGATGCGCGCCGATCTCGGCGTGATGATTTCCGCATCGCACAATCTGTTCGAGGACAACGGCATCAAGCTGTTCGGACCGCTCGGCTACAAGCTGTCGGACGATGTCGAGAAGCAGATCGAGGAATTGCTCGACGAGAATCTCGACAAGAGACTGTCGCAGAGCGCCAGCCTCGGTCGGGCGCGCCGCATCGACGGGGTGCATGATCGTTACATCGAATTCGCCAAACGTACACTGCCGCGAAATCTCAGCCTCGATGGCTTGCGCGTCGTCATCGATTGCGCCCATGGCGCCGCCTACAAGGTGGCGCCGGAGGCGCTCTGGGAACTCGGCGCGGACGTCATCTCCATCGGCGTCGAGCCCGACGGTTTCAACATCAACAAGGAATGCGGATCGACTGCGCCGGAAGCGCTGAGCCGCAAGGTGCGCGAGATGCGCGCCGATATCGGCATTGCGCTGGATGGCGACGCCGATCGGCTGATCATGGTCGACGAGCGTGGCCATCTGGTTGATGGCGATCAGTTGCTCGCCGTTATTGCGCAGAGCTGGAAGGAAGACGGACGGCTTGCCAAGCCGGGTATCGTCTCTACCGTGATGTCAAATCTCGGTCTGGAGCGCTTCCTGAAGGGGCAGGGCATCGACCTCATCCGTACGGCGGTGGGTGATCGCTATGTGCTCGAGCAGATGCTGCAGCACGGCTACAATGTCGGCGGCGAACCCTCGGGCCATATCATCATGTCGGACCATGCGACGACAGGCGACGGTTTCGTAGCCGCGCTGCAGGTGCTGGCCGTGGTGACCAAGCTCGGTCGGCCGGTGTCGGAAGTTTGCCACCTGTTCGATCCGTTGCCGCAGATTCTGAAGAATGTGCGTTATCGCAGCGGCAAGCCGCTCGATGATGCGGAAGTGAAATCCACCATCGCTGCCGGCGAACAGCGCCTCAATGGTCATGGTCGTCTCCTGATCCGCCCGTCGGGCACGGAGCCGGTCATCCGTGTGATGGGAGAGGGCGATGACCGCGTGATGGTCGAGGAAGTGGTGGATTCCATCGTTGACGCGCTGGGCCACGCGGCCGCAGCGTAAGCTTCCTGTTCGTTCGCTCTGGCCGAGGCGCCAGCGCGAACTGCCGAGCTGACATGAAGAGCCGTCTTGTCCGAATATTTATCGGGTGAGGCGGCTCTTCCGCATTTTGATAGCTCACGTTGGAGCGCTTTCGAGCGAAGTGGGCACCGGTTCGCATCAAGAAAACGCGTCTCAACAAAAAGCCGGAGCCTCGGTTCTAATCCGGTCAGAGTCGAAGGCTCCTGGCAGGTAAGTCCTCGTTAACACCTGGCGATGCCGCGGCGCATTGCAGCGCGTTTTGATAGCAAGACATTGTTAGTAACTGTGGCGACGCAGTGGCCTGATGGAATTTGCGTGCATTTTCGTCACCAAATATCAACCTTAAAAGTTAGGGTTAAGCGCCGCTTAAGGAGTTGGTGTCATCGTCCGATTGTGAGTTTTCGAGTGTGAGGCCTCCATTAGTTGTCTCACTGGCCCAAAAGGACGAAGCCAATGCGTAGCGTTAAATTCATTCTGGCCGCAGGCGCGGCTTCCCTGATGTCGACCGCTGCTTTCGCTGCCGACATGCCCATTGCTCCACCGCCTCAGATGTATGCGCCGCCGCCGGTCGAAGATTTCGGTGGTTGGTACCTGCGCGGCGATATCGGTTTCAGCAATCAGCGCGTCAAGAACATCGAGATGGGTGACGGTCGCAACGCCAATCTCCTCTCGCTTCAGCAGACCACTGCCTTTGATACGGCTGGCATCTTCCAGCTCGGTGTCGGTTATCAGTTCAATAACTGGTTCCGCGGTGACATCACCGGCCAGTATCGCGGCAATTCGAACTTCAAGGGCACCGATCACGTAACGTTCCCGTCGAGCGGCCTCGTCGGTACCGGCGTGAACAACTACAACGCCACCAAGTCCGAATGGGTGGTGATGGCCAATGGTTACGTCGATCTCGGCACCTGGTGGTGCGTGACCCCGTTCGTCGGCGCCGGCGTCGGCATGGCTCGCGTCAACATCGCGAACTACACGGATAACGGTGCGATCAATGTCGGTTCCGCCGGCGGCGTGCCCTTCATCGGCGGCCCGTTCCCAAGCTACGCAAGCGCACCGGCAGCATCGAAGTGGAACTTCGCATGGGCCCTGCACACGGGCCTGGCTTACAAGGTCAATCCGGCAATGACCGTCGAACTCGGCTACAGCTACATGAACCTCGGCGATGGCCAGACCGGACCGGTCTCGACCTATGACGGCTTCACCCGCGGTGTGGCGATGCAGTTCAAGGACATCACCTCGCATGACCTGAAGCTCGGCGTGCGCTGGAATCTCGACAGCCCGCCGGCCTATGCGCCGCCGCCGTTGATCCGCAAGGGCTAAAGCTAAGCGGATTGCCTCAACTATCTTAAGAGACCTTAACGGCGCGGGAGCTTCCCGCGCCGTTTTGTTTTGTGCGGACGGTATGATTGCAACCAATGATTAAGGTTAACAGCGGATGATCGGGACAGTTCGGTGAGTTGAGGAATTGTCGTGATGCGTAGACTTCTGATCGCTGCAGCGCTGCTGGGCGCAGTGCAAACCGCTCAAGCCGCCGATATGCCGGAGTTCCCGGCGCTGCGCGGTTCGTTCCCTGAGGGACTGAGCCGCGACCGTCCGACCTGGGAAGGCTTCTATGTCGGCGGGCAGGCCGGATACGGCACTTCCGACGAGAAGTTCACGGGCTCCAATTCAGCAATGACTGCAGGCCTGCTCTCCAACACATTGATCGAGAGTGAGATGGGCGTGTCGAGTTGGCCGCTCAGCTTTACGAAGCAGTCCGCTCACGGTCACGGCTATGGCGCCTTTGCCGGTTACAATTCCCAGTGGGACGACGTCGTGATCGGCCTTGAAATGAGCTACTTGCACGGCAAGTTCGGCGGCGCTTCGTCAGGCAGCATGAGCCGCTACATGCTGTTGTCGGACGGGGACTACCATTCCGTCACGTCATCGGCGTCCAGCTCGATCACCATCAATGACATCGGAACCTTCCGCGCACGCGCCGGCTACGTCTGGGGCGGCTTCATGCCCTATATGTTCGGCGGTCTTGCGCTCGGCCAGGCCGATACCGTGAGAACGGTGTCGATTCGCGAGACGGAAACGGCAGGTCCCGCATCGACAACGCCGGCGAGCCTTCTCGGTGCGAAGACGCCGCTCACGCAAGTTAACGGGCAATATAGCCGCCTGATCTACGGATACACTGCGGGCCTTGGCGTCGACGTCAATCTTGTCGGGGGTCTATTCCTGCGCGGTGAATGGGAATACATCCGCTTCACATCCGCGATTGATACCACCATCAACACCGTACGCGCCGGTGTAGGCTACAGGTTCTGATCTGACGACGTCGCGGCGCGGTCTCCTCGTTGCAGGACGTCTCGCTGTTGACATGTCTCGATGCAGGTGATGCTTTACCCCGTCCATTGCGGCGGGGCAGTCATCATGAAAATCTACGGCGATCTGAATTCCGGCAATTGCCTGAAGGTGAAGTGGGTGAGCGATCACCTCAAACTTCCTTATGCGTGGATCGATGTCGATACCAGCAAAGGCGAGAGCCGGACGCCGGAGTTTCTGGCGCTTAACGGCGCCGGTCAGGTGCCGACCGTCGTGCTCGACGACGGCCGCCCACTTGCGCAATCCAACGCCATCATCCGCTATCTCGCGTGTGGCAGCGATCTGATCCCGACCGACGCCTATGACGCCGCCAAAATGGATGAATGGCTGTTCTGGGAACAATACAGCCACGAGCCCTATATCGCGGTGTGCCGCTATCAGATCGTCTATCTCGGCAAGACGATTTCGGATCTCGATCCCGAAAAGCTCAAGCGCGGCTATTTCGCACTCGCTCGCATGGAGCATCACCTGACGACATCACCTTTCCTTGTCGGAGATCGCGTCTCGCTGGCCGACGTGTCGTTGCTGGCCTATACGCGCGTGGCCCATGAGGGCGGCTTTCATCTCGACGGTTACGCGTCGATCAGGCGCTGGATCGCCGAAAGCGAGAAGGCATTGGGCATCGTATGAGCACGAAGGTCGTACTGCGGCCGGCGCAGCGCGACGATGTCACTGCAATTGTGGCGATGCTGGCCGATGATGCGCTCGGCCGTGGCCGCGAGCGTATCGAGGATCCGCTGCCGCAATCTTATTACGAGGCCTTCGATAAACTCGCACGTGACCCAAATATCCAGTTGATGGTTGCAGAGGGCGGCGACGGCAGCGTGGTCGGATGCCTGCAGCTCTGCATCCTGCCGGGCTTGAGTTCGCAGGGCGCTTCGCGAGCGCTCATCGAGGATGTTCGTGTGTCGACGACGCTGCGCAGCCAGGGCATCGGTGAACTGCTGGTGCGATGGGCCATCGGCGAGGCACAGGCGAGGGGATGCAAACTCGTCGAGCTGCTGACGCATCAGACCCGGGTCGATGCTCAGCGCTTCTACAAGCGGCTCGGTTTCGCCGACAGCCATGTCGGCATGACGTTCCGCTTCTAGGCCACGCGCGATCACGATGCCGTGCGGTGTCGGAACGACGAACGAGGCCAGCGGTTGCCCATCATCATCAGCAGCATCAATCAATGATGGAGCTGTCCATGCAATCCCGATTCGGTCTTTCCGCCATCATCGTTGCCTCGCTTCTGGCCTCGACCACATTCGCTTCCGCCCAGGGGCCGGCACGGATGGTATCACGGGCGCTCCGGTGACACAGATGCCGAGCCCGAATGTCTCGCCGCCTCCCGCAACGGGTACAACAGGCATGGGCGGTGGTACGAGTCAGCCGGGCGCACCGAACACGACGACGCCGGGACGCATCGGCACCGGCGCGTCGCCGAGCGGCTTACCTGGCGATAATCCGAATGCGCCGGGTTTTCCCGGCAAGGTCGGACGATAGGCGTTTCGCTCACAAGAGCGAGTGAGCTGCAACCTCAAACGCAAAGGCAGCGATCGCTGCCTTTTTCATTGACCGCCCGTGTTCGCTCTTGAGCGGTGAATAACGAGGAGGAGCGCCGGTATCATGTGGCTGTGCGCCTCGTTGTTCCGGTTAATGACCCGTAAACCAGCAAAGCGCTGATGGGATTTGTTTCGGAACGTGCGGGGACGGGCGACGTATCCCTGTGCGCGGGGACGTTGGAAGGACTCATGAGCAATTATTCGATCGAGAAGGTCGGCAGCGACTATGTCGTGAAGGTCGACGATCAAAGCGTCATGAAAGTCGGCAGCCGGCGCCGTGCCGCGCAGCTCGTAGTCGATGCCTCCGAGTTACTGAACGATGTGCCTTTGATGCCAGCCGAAGCTCCATCGTCAGTCGATCTCGCGATGCCCGGGGATGCCCCGTCCGTGGCTGATCACGCGGCGGCGGGCGATATCGTCACGCCATCAATCACGCGTGATAGCCCGGAAGTCGCTTGACGCTCCGGGTTGGTTCCCATATCCACGCCAGCGGGACACCTCCCCCCAACGGGAGGCTAGCTATCTGGAAGGATAGAATATGACTGCAGCGAAGCCCGCTTCGCGGCCCAACGTGCCGCATTTCTCCTCCGGCCCCTGCGCCAAGCGCCCCGGTTGGACCCCCGAAAAACTCTCTGACGCAGCTCTCGGTCGTTCGCACCGTGCCAAGATCGGCAAGAACAAGCTCAAACTCGCGATCGACCTGACGCGCGAAGTGCTTGAAGTGCCCGCAGATTACCGCATCGGTATCGTGCCGGCATCGGATACGGGCGCTGTCGAGATGGCGCTGTGGTCGCTGCTCGGGCCGCGTCCCGTCACCACCATCGCCTGGGAATCCTTCGGCGAGGGCTGGGTCTCGGACATCGTCAAGGAGCTGAAGCTCAAGGACGTCACCAAGCTGCATGCTGGCTATGGCGAACTCCCCGACCTGTCGAAGGTCGATCCGAGCTCGGACATCGTCTTCACCTGGAACGGCACCACCTCCGGCGTGCGCGTGCCGAATGCCGACTGGATCAAGGCTGACCGCGAAGGCCTGACCATTTGCGACGCCACCTCGGCCGCTTTCGCGCAGCCGCTCGACTGGGCGAAGCTCGATGTCGTCACCTTCTCCTGGCAGAAGGCGCTCGGCGGCGAAGCTGCACATGGCATGCTCGTTCTCTCGCCGCGCGCCGTTGCGCGTCTCGAAAGCTATACGCCGCCGTGGCCGCTGCCGAAGATCTTCCGCATGACCAAGGGCGGCAAGCTCAACGAAGGCATCTTCGTCGGCGAGACCATCAACACGCCGTCGATGCTGTGCGTCGAGGATTATCTCGATGCGCTCGGCTGGGCCAAGTCGGTTGGAGGCCTCAAGGCGCTGATCGCGCGTGCGGACGCCAACACCAAGGCGCTCGCCGACTGGAAAGCGAAGACGCCGTGGATCGACTTCCTGGCCGCTGATCCCGCGATCCGCTCCAACACGTCGGTGTGCATGAAGGTTATTGATTCCGCGATCACCGCGCTCTCGCCGGACGCGCAGGCTGACTTCGCCAAGAAGCTGGTCGCGGCTGTCGAGAAGGAAAACGCCGGTTTCGACTTCGCGCATTATCGCGATGCGCCAGCCGGTCTGCGTATCTGGTGTGGTGCCACGGTTGAAGCCAAGGACGTCGAGATCCTCACGCAGTGGATCGACTGGGCTTTCGCCGAAACCAAGGCCTCGCTCGCCAAGGCGGCGTAGTTCTTAACCTCTCCCCGCTCTGGGCGGGGAGAGGTCGGACATCGCGTGTAGCGCGATGTCCGGGTGAGGGGCAAGGCACTCGGTTCACCTCACTTCGGCATTCACGGGTCGGCAAGCGGCCCGTCATCCCGACCTTCTCCCCGTGAGTACGGGGAGAAGGAGCCTGCTGCGTTTGTCGCGCCTACACTGGCTCCCATTTCGAGGATCACATCCATGACCGCCCCAAAAGTTCTCATTTCCGACGCTCTCTCTCCCGCCGCCGTGCAGATCTTTCGGGATCGCGGCATCGACGTCGACTTCCAGCCGAACCTCGGCAAGGACAAGGACAAGCTTGCCGAGATCATCGGCAACTATGACGGACTCGCCATTCGCTCGGCCACCAAGGCAACCGCGAAGATCCTTGAAAGGGCGACACGCCTGAAGGTGATCGGCCGCGCCGGCATCGGCGTCGACAATGTCGAAATTCCCGCGGCGACCGCCAAGGGCATCATCGTGATGAACACGCCGTTCGGCAATTCGATCACCACGGCCGAACATGCGATCACTTTGATGCTCTCGCTCGCCCGCGAGATCCCGCAGGCCGATGCGTCGACGCAGGCCGGCAAGTGGGAGAAGAACCGCTTCATGGGCGTCGAGATCACCGGCAAGACGCTGGGCGTGATCGGTTGCGGCAATATCGGCGCCATCGCGGCCGACCGCGCGCTCGGTCTGCGCATGAAGGTCATCGCCTTCGATCCGTTCCTGTCGCCGGAGCGTGCCAAGGACATCGGCGTCGAGAAGGTCGAACTCGACGACCTCCTCAAGCGCGCCGACTTCATCACGCTGCACACGCCGCTCACAGAGAAGACGAAGAACATCATCGATGCCGCAGCGATCGCCAAGATGAAGCCCGGCGTGCGCATCATCAATTGCGCCCGCGGCGGTCTGGTTGACGAGCAGGCGCTCGTCGATGCGTTGAACTCCAAACATGTCGCCGGTGCTGCCTTCGACGTGTTTGTCGAGGAGCCGGCCACCAAGAACGTGCTGTTCGGCCATCCCAATGTGATCTGTACGCCGCATCTGGGTGCATCGACCACCGAAGCGCAGGAGAATGTCGCGCTGCAGGTCGCCGAGCAGATGTCGGATTATCTGCTGTCGGGCGCCATCTCCAACGCGGTCAACTTCCCGTCGATCACCGCGGAAGAAGCGCCGAAGCTGAAGCCGTTCATCGAACTCGCCGAGAAGCTCGGTTCGTTCGCGGGTCAGCTCACCGAGACCGGAATTGCCAAGGTGCAGATCACCTATGAAGGCGCGGTCGCCGAAATGAAGATCAAGGCCCTGACGTCTGCTGCACTGAGCGGATTGCTGCGGCCGATGCTCGGCGACGTCAACGTCGTCTCCGCGCCGGCCGTTGCCAAGGAGCGCGGCATGGTGGTCGATGAAGTGGTACGCGCGGCGCAGAGCGATTACGAAAGCCTGATCACCGTTACGGTTATCACCGAACGGCAGGAACGCTCGGTGTCCGGCACGGTCTATCATGACGGCAAGCCGCGGCTGGTTGATATCAAGGGCATCCGCGTCGATGCCGAATTCGGGAAGTCGATGATCTACGTCACCAACGAGGACAAGCCGGGCTTCATCGGAAAGTTCGCCTCGCTGCTCGGCGATGCCAAGGTCAACATCGCAACCTTCCATCTCGGCCGCAACGAGCAGGGCGGTGACGCCATCGCGCTGGTGGAGATCGACGGCGTTGTGCCGGCCGATGTGCTGAGCAAGGTGCAGGCGCTGCCGCAGGTGAAACAGGCCAAGGCGCTGACGTTCTGAGTGTCCCTCACCTGAACTGACATTGCCAAAATCCCCGCCCGAAAGGCGGGGATTTTTCGTTGTGCGGAAAATTTTCACATTCAGGTCGGCGCGGCAGGTTGCCCCCGCCCGCACGTGTAAGGATTTGGGAACACTACCCCGATACATTTTACTCCGAGGAATCAGCGATCGAAAATCGCACGCCCGGGGGAATACAGCCGTGAAGCTCGCCAATATCCGTATTACGTACAAGCTCGTCGTTCTGGTGGCCGTCACCATGATCGGCCTCTGCGCCGCGGGCATTCTGGCCGCCTATATGGTCAAGAGCGAGATGCTCTCTGCGCGAACCGAGCAGCTGAAGTCGATCGTCGAAATCGGGACCAACGTCGCGGCCAGCATCCAGAAAGATGTCGCAGCAGGCAAGCTCACCAAGGAAGCCGCAACCGCCGAGCTGGTGCGCCGCATCGAGCCGATGACCTATGACAATGGCAACTATCTGTTCATCTACACGATGGACGGCGAGGTGGTTCATCTGCCGGGCTTCAAGGCGGGATCCAACCGGCTGGACGTCAAGGTCAGCGGCGTTGCCATTACGCGTGAATTCCGCGACGGCGTCGCAGCCAACGGCACGAAGATTCTGACCTACGAATTCCAGAAACCCAATGAGCAGGTTCCGTCGCGCAAGATGGGTTATGCCGCGGCGCTTCCTGGCTGGAACATGTTCATTGCCACCGGTGCCTATCTCGATGACCTCGACGCCCATCTGAAGCCGATCATCTGGGCGCTCGGCCTGGCCATGCTGGCCATTGCCGCAGTGGCGGGTGCGATCGCGTGGCTCATCGGCCGTAGCATCACCAGGCCGCTCGGCATGCTGGGATCGCGCATGGAGTCGCTCGCCAATGGTGCGCTGGATGAGGAAATTCCCGGCGTCGGCCGCGGCGATGAAGTCGGCGCGATGGCCAAGACGGTTCAGGTGTTCAAGGACAATGCGCTGCGTATCCGCTCGCTCGAAGAGGTCGAGGCGGATGCGCAGGGCCGTATCGCCGCAGAGCGCCGCGCCGCCATGGAGGCGATGGCCACGGATTTCGAGCGCAGCGTGACGGGCATCGTCCGCTCGGTCTCCACCGCCGCAGTCGGTATGCAGAGCACCGCGCAGTCGATGACGGCGACGGCAAGCGATGCAAGCTCGCGCGCCGCGACGGTCAGCGCAGCTTCGACGCGCTCGTCCGATAATGTCAGCACGGTTGCGGCGGCTGCGGAGGAATTGTCAGCGTCAGTCAGTGAAGTGCTGCGTCAGGTATCGGCCTCCAGCGAGATCGCCAGCAAGGCGGTAGGCGATGCCGAGCGCACCAATGCCACCGTTCAGATCCTGTCGAGCGGCGCTGAAAAGATCGGCGAGGTCGTGCAGCTGATCCACAGCATTGCCTCGCAGACCAATCTGCTGGCGCTGAACGCGACCATCGAAGCCGCACGCGCCGGCGAGTCCGGTCGCGGCTTTGCCGTGGTCGCGTCGGAGGTGAAGGCGCTGGCCAGCCAGACCGCCAAGGCCACTGAGGAAATCTCGGCGCAGGTTGCCGCCATGCAGGCATCGACCAGCGAGGCCGTTGCATCAATCGGCGCCATCACCGGCACCATCGCGCAGATGAGCCAGATCACCAACACGATCTCTGTCGCGGTGGAGCAGCAGGGGACGGCGACGCAGGAAATCGCGCGCAACATTCAGTCGGTATCGGCCGGTGCGAACGAGATCAGCAATCATATCGGCGGCGTCAGCAGCGCAGCCGAAGCAACCGGTTCGGCTGCATCGCAGGTGCTGTCGAATGCACGGGAGCTCGAGAGCCAGTCCGGCATGCTGCGCACCGCGGTCGACGATTTCCTCACCAAGGTGAGGGCGGCCTGAGTCAAATCCTTCCCCGAGCGCGGCTTCGCTGTGCTCGGGGAGCTACCAGGCTGGGACTTGCCTGAACGATTGAGCTTCGGCCGCTGCGTCGTATCGCTGCACCACCAAATTAAAATCTGCACAATGATAGTTCATATAGGTGCATAGCTACCTGTTGCGGGACTTTTAGCGCATTCGAGGTAACCTGTAACCGCGGTTGCAAAAACGGAACTACACACCACTTCACGAACTCGAAACTACACCCTGCGATGGTGACTCGCTTATTTCAGCGCGCCTTACAGGGATACTTCCCATGAATCGTTTGAAAATTTCGATCGGCCTTCGCCTCTACAGCATCATTGGCTTGAGCTTTCTTGGCCTCGCCGGGCTGGCCTGGATGCAGCTGAACACCCTCGGCGACTCCCTCAAGCAGCAGCGCCAGAGCGAATTGACCCATCTTACGGAGCTGGCGCTCGGCATCGCGCAGGAAGAATACGCGACGATTCAGCGTAGCGGCGTGTCGGACGAGGCCGCGCGCAAGACCGCAGCGGCGCGTATCGGCAAACTGCGCTACGGCAATGGCGATTACTTCTGGATCAACGACCTGCAGCCGCGCATGGTGATGCATCCGATCAAGCCCGAGATGAACGGTAGCGATCTCTCCGGCAACAAGGATCCGAACGGCAAGCGGCTGTTTGTCGAATTCGCCGATGTCGTGAAGAAGCAGAAGGCTGGCTTCGTCGACTATCTGTGGCCCAAGCCCGGCAAGGACGCACCGCAGCCGAAGCTCTCTTATGTCGTCGGTTTCGAGCCCTGGGGCTGGGTCATCGGCACCGGCGTCTATATCGACGACTTGCAGGTACAGCTCTGGGAGAGTGCGCGCACCGTGATGATCGCGGCACTCGCGGTCATTGTCATTCTCGGCGCGCTTGCCTGGATGATTGGCCGCAGCATCACCATTCCGCTTCGCCGGCTTGGCGCGCGCATGCGCGGTCTCGCCGATGGTGCGCTGGATGAAGCGATCCCCGACGTCGATCGGGGCGACGAGATCGGCGCCATGGCCGCAACGGTTCAGGTGTTCAAGGACAATGCGGTGCGCATTCGCGGGCTGGACAAGATCGAGGTGGAATCGCAGGCCCGTGCTGCTGCCGAACGCCGTGCGGCGATGGAGAGCCTCGCCGATGATTTCGAGCGCAGCGTCAACGGCATCGTGCGTTCCGTCTCCACCGCTGCGGCCGGTATGCAGAGCACCGCGCAGTCGATGACGGCGACGGCCAGCGACGCGAGCTCGCGCGCATCGACGGTCGGTGCGGCATCGGCGCGCTCATCTGACAATGTGAGCACGGTTGCCGCCGCGGCTGAAGAACTATCGGCATCGGTCAGCGAAGTGCTGCGTCAGGTGGCGGCGTCGAGCGACATCGCCAGCAAGGCAGTGGGCGATGCGGAGCGCACCAATGCGACGGTGCAGCAGCTCTCCAGCGGCGCTGAGAAGATCGGCGAGGTCGTGCAGCTGATCCACAACATCGCCTCGCAGACCAATCTGCTTGCGCTCAACGCGACCATTGAAGCGGCACGTGCAGGTGAATCCGGCCGTGGCTTTGCGGTCGTCGCGTCGGAAGTGAAGGCACTGGCGAGCCAGACGGCCAAGGCCACCGAGGAAATCTCGGCGCAGGTTGCAGCGATGCAGGCGTCGACGCAGGAGGCTGTCAACTCGATCAACGCCATCACCGGTACGATCGCGCAGATGAGCCAGATCACCACGACGATCTCGTCGGCCGTGGAAGAGCAGGGGTCGGCCACGCAGGAGATCGCGCGCAACATCCAGTCGGTTGCCGCTGGCTCGAGCGAGGTCAGCGCTCATATCGGCGGCGTCAGCGCAGCGGCGGAAGCAACGGGGCAGGCGGCAGGCATGGTGCTGTCGAATGCGAAGGAGCTGGACGGCCAATCCAGCATCCTGCGCAAGGCGGTGGATGAATTCCTCGCGAAGGTTCGCGCAGCGTAGGGCCTTTCCTCTTCTCTCGCGGAGAGCGAGATCTTGTAGCGCTGCAATCGTTGCTCATCATCAAGTATCACAGGCTCGATGATTTGCGGGTTTGGTTTGTAAAGAACAAAAAAAGGTCTGTTCGGTATTCTTCTCCTCAATTGGTATTTGCCCCCGCGACCTTTTTTGGAGAACTCATTGTGAAGATAAGTAATCTGACGATCACGCCCAAGCTAGGTATTCTGGTGGGTGTCATGTTGCTTGGTCTGTGCGCGTCCGGCGTTCTCGCGGGATATTTCGTTCAGCGCGAGATGATGACCTCAAGGATCGAGGAGCTTCGCCACTTCGTCGATGCCGCGCGCAGCGTGGCGATCGGACTGCAAAAGCAAGTCGACGCCGGCCAGCTCACCAAGGAAGCCGCGATGGCTGAATTCGGTCGTCGTGCAAATACGATGACCTACGACAACGGCGCGGGCTACCTGTTTGGCTCCATGATGGACGGCGTGACGGTGTTGTCGCCGGATGCCAAGCAGATCGGTCAGAACCGCCTCGATGTGGTGACCAATGGCAAGGCGATCGGTCGCGAGTGGCGCGACAGTGTTGCTGCTAAAGGCGAGCACACGATGTTTTATGACTACGTCAAACCTGGCCAGACGGAGCCGCTGCGCAAGGTTGCCTATGCCGCTGCGATCCCCGGATGGAACATGTATGTGGGCGCCGGAGCCTATCTGGAAGATCTCGACGCCAGGTTGAAGCCGATCGTCTGGGCGCTCGGTTTGGCGATCCTTGCCATTGGTGCGGTCGCGGGCGGCATCGCCTGGATGATCGGTCGCAGCATCAGCCGCCCGCTCGGTCAGCTCGGTGCGCGGATGCGCACGCTAGCCGATGGAGCGCTTGAAGACGACATTCCCGGGACCGGGCGCGGCGATGAGATCGGTGCGATGGCATCGACCGTCCAGGTCTTCAAGGACAATGCCGTCCGGATTCGCGGGCTCGACAAGATCGAGGCCGAGTCGCAGGCGCGCGCGTCTGCCGAGCGGCGTTCGGCCATGGAGAGCATCGCCGATGATTTCGAACGCAGCGTCAACGGGATCGTTCGCTCGGTATCGACGGCAGCGGCAGGGATGCAGACTACCGCGCAATCCATGACGGCGACCGCCAGCGATGCCAGTTCGCGTGCGTCGACGGTTGGCGCCGCGTCGGAGCGGTCGTCTGACAATGTCAGCACGGTTGCAGCCGCTGCCGAGGAATTGTCGGCTTCGGTCAGCGAAGTCTTGCGGCAGGTCTCGCAGTCGAGCCAAATTGCCAGCAAAGCAGTCGGCGATGCGGAACGCACCAATGCGACCGTTCAGCTGCTGTCCAGCGGCGCGGAGAAGATCGGCGAAGTGGTTCAGTTGATCCACAGCATCGCCTCCCAGACCAATCTGCTCGCGCTGAATGCGACTATCGAAGCGGCGCGCGCCGGCGAGTCCGGCCGCGGCTTTGCGGTGGTCGCCTCTGAAGTGAAGGCGCTGGCCAGCCAAACCGCCAAGGCCACCGAAGAGATCTCCGCCCAGGTTGCCGCCATGCAGGCGTCCACCAGCGAAGCCGTGCTTTCGATCAGCGCCATTACCGGCACGATCGCGCAGATGAGCGAGATCACCACCAGTATCTCCACGGCCGTCCAGGAGCAGGGCGAGGCTACGCGGGAAATCGCGCGCAACATTCAGTCGGTCGCGGCGGGCTCCAGTGAGATCAGCGAACATATCGGGGGCGTCAGCAGCGCAGCAGAAGCGACCGGGACGGCGGCCTCGCAGGTGTTGTCGAATGCCAGGGAGCTCGATACCCAGTCCGGCATGTTGCGGACGGCAGTGGACGAGTTCCTGACCAAGGTGCGTGCTGCGTAGAGGCACTTCTTCCCCTCTCCCCTTGTGGGAGAGGAAAGTAGATCAAGCTCGAACGCAAAAAGCCCTCCCTTGCGGGAGGGCTTTCGTCGTTTCAGGCGAGTGCCTGCTCGCGTTGCTTACTTCGCCTTCAGGAAGTCGGCGACTTCGAGCAGCACGAACTCGTTGTCGTCGGCCTTGTTCGGTTCGCGGCTCGACGAGAACGGCAGGTTGTTGTCGTTGCCGACGATGATGTGCGTGGCATCAACCTGGTCGACATTCTCGATGGTGAAGAACGGGAAGGTCAGCACGCCGTCGTTCAGCGGCTTGCGGGCCAGCTTGTTCGGGTCTTGGATCTTCATCAGGTCGATGAAGCCGATCTTGCGAACGGGCTTGCCGACATTGGCGTCGTTCAGTTCGATCTTGTAGACCTTCTTGAACTTGGCGAGATCCGGGAAGCAGTCTTCACCGCGCTTGCCGTCGGCGCAGGCCTTGTCCTTGGTGCCTTCGCCGTTGTCGCGCTCGATGATCAGGCCGTTGTCGGCGGTGATCATGTTGAAGTCGCCGATGGCATTGCCGTTCTGTTCGAACACGTACTGCCAGTAGCGACCGGTGAACTTTTCGTTGGCGACGTCGAATTCCAGGATGCGCGAGGCTTCCTTGCCGTCGACCTTTTCCCAGTCCTTCTTTTCGGCATCCCAGATCGGGCCTTCGAGCAGGCCGTAGAGGAACTTGCCATCCTTGGAGGAGGCGAAGCCTTCATAGCCCTTGGAGCGGCGCAGGTTGACGGTGGTGTAGGTGGCGCCCGGCGCGCCCGGCGACTGCACCGACCAATGGTCCGGCGAACGCACCGGCTTGCCGTCGGCGACGGTGTCGAACACAGCCAGCACCTTGCCGGTCTTGTCGGCCTTGATGATGTAGGGGCCGAATTCCTCGCCGATCCAGAAATTGTCGCCGACGATCTGGAAGCCTTCGGTGTCGACATCGGCGCCGGTCAGGTAGCGCTTGGCGGTGTCTTCATGGACGATGCGGAACGGCACCTTCTTGTCGGGATCGTGCAGGAACACGGTGGCCTGACGCTCGACCTTGCCGTTCTTCCAGTCAATCTTGTGGTGATTGAGATAGATCATGTAGTCGGCCGAATTGTAGCGCGAGCCGGCGCCATTGTCGGTCAGCACCCAGAACGAACCGTCGGGCATCACCTTGATGCCGGAATGGCCCTGCAGCGGCTGGCCCTTCATCGGCAGCGAGATGCCGGTGGCGCGCTCATAGGACTTGCCCATCACGGTGCCGAGCGCTTCGACGCGCTTGCCGGTGGTGTATTTGCCCGAAGTCTTCAGGTCGTTCGGCGCGTCCGCGGGCGCGTCGATGGTCGACGTCGCCGGCAGCACGGCATGGCCGGCGAGCTTGGCTGGAAATTCGCCTTCCGACTGCGCAAAGGCTGCGGAAGAAAGCATGACGAGGGAAGCGACGGAGCAGAGGAATGTGCTGCGCATGGTTGTCTCCTTTGTGGTGACCATGCGGCGTGTTCTGAGGCGCGGGCGTTACGCTGCGCTGACAGTTCCGTGACAAGAAAATGACGAGAGGGGAAAACCCTGCGACATGCAGTCGCCGAGCCTGCGGGTTAGGCTACCGCTATCGTCATCCTGCTCAGGTCTCTCCGGTCGTCCCCGCGCAGGCGGGGACCCATAACCACGGTCAGTGCTTCGACGCCGCATTGCCAGCGCCGAGCTTCTCTTGATGCGACTGAGGCTATGGGTCCCCGCCTGCGCGGGGACGACCCGCTGAAAGGTCACGGCCGAGTTACGAGCCATTCGCCAGCAGCGACGACAGGTCGCTCCATTCGGGATTGTCCGTCTCGATCAGCCGGATCTTCCAGTCACGATTCCACCTCTTGAGCTGCTTTTCACGCGTGATGGCATCGCTGGGTTGGTCGTAGCTCTCGACATAGACCAACCGGAAAATCTTGTACTCCCGAGCGAACTTCGAACCCTTTCCCGTCCGGTGCTCCATTATTCGCCGAGCTATATTATTAGTTACGCCAATATACAGCGTACCATGACGACTGCTGGCGAGAATGTAGACGTAGTACATGCCGCCGGCCCCCCCTCAGTCGTCGTCCCCGCGCAGGCGGGGACCCATAACCACGGTCAGTGCGTCGACGCTGCATTGCTGGCGCCGAGCTTCTTTTGATAGGACGGAGGCTATTGGTCCCCGCCTTCGCGGGGACGACAGTTGAGAGGCCGATCCCTAATTACTGCTTCTCGATCCCCGCGTCCGTGATCAGCTTTTCCCACACCTTGAGCTGATCCTTCAGGAAGGCGTCGAATTCTTCCGGCGTACCGGAGAAGGCTTCCATGCCGCGGTTGGCGAGGTCTTTCTGGATTTCGGGGCGTTCGACGATCTTGCGGATTTCGGTGTTGAGCTTGACGACGATGTCCTTCGGCATGTTGGCCGGGCCGAGATAGCCCTGCCACGAGGTGATGTCGAAGCCCTTCACGCCGGCCTCGTCCATGGTCGGAAGGTCAGGCAGAAGCTTGGAGCGATATTTCGTGGTCACCGCAAGCGACTTCAGCGCCTTGGCGTTGACGTGCGGCAAGCCGGTGGGCACGTCGACGAACATCATGCTGACGCGGCCGGCGATGACATCGGTGAGTGCGGGTGGTGAGCTCTTATAAGGCACGTGCAGGAGATCGAGCCCGGCGAGACGGGCAAAGGTCGCGCCCGAGACGATCGCCGACGAACTGCCTGATGCGTAGGAGTACTTGCCCGGCTCCTTTTTGGCCAGTGCGACCAGCTCCTCGACCGAGTTGGCCGGAATCTCGGGATTGATCACCAGCATGAAGGGCAGGTCGCCGGTCCGCGCGATCGGGGTGAAATCCTTGATCGGATCATAGCTCATGGTCTTGAGCAGATAGGGATTGGCCGAATGCGTCGTGTTGGTCGTCACGAACAGCGTGTAGCCGTCGGCGGGAGCGCGGGCGACGAAACTGGCGGCGATCGAGCCATTGGCGCCGGCCTTGTTGTCGATCACGGTGTTGGCGTTCAGTGCGGTGCCAAGCTCCTTGGCAATCAGGCGCGTCGTGGTGTCAGTGCCGCTGCCGGCGGCGAACGGGAGCACCAGCGTGATCGCCCGGTTTGGATAGTTCGCAGTCTGTGCGATGGCGGCCGGGGTCGCCAACAGCAGCGCTCCGATAAACGATGCGCTCGCTACACCGCGAAGAATTGAAAGTCCGTGCATTCCGCTTTTCTCCCTGAATCGGCTTCGGTAGCCCATATTTGTTGCGGGCAAACTAGCGGAGGTCGGTGACGCACGGAAGCGGAAAGGTATGCCGTTCAGGTTGGCGCGCTGTCGATGGTGTAGGCCATGCATCGACGTCGTAACACCGGGGCGACCTTATCGCGTTCGTGAGCGACAGCATTTACAGACGGCCGCTGATCCGCAGCATCTCAGCGTCGGGGTCGGTGCGAATGCCGGGGCGAGCTCCGGAGCACGCGCGATCGTTTCGTCGCGGTCCTTCTCGCCCCCGCTACTGCTTCCCGACCAGCGACAGGTTCAGCGCCGCGCAGGCGCAAAGCTCTTTGACAAATGCAAAGCAGCCCCTATATAAATTAGAACAATTCTAAATTATGTAAGGCATTGATATGAAGGCGTTTTCGGAGCTCACCGAACGCGAGGTGCTGGCGGTTGCGATCTCCAGCGAGGAAGAGGACAGCCGGATCTATCTCAGCTTCGCCGAGGATCTGGCAGAGCGCTATCCCGATTCCGCGAAAGTCTTCAGCGAGATGGCCGAAGAGGAAAAGGGCCATCGGCATCTGCTGTTGCAGATGTATGAGGAGCGCTTCGGACCGAACCTTCCGCCGATCCGGCGCGAAGACGTGAAGGGCTTCATCCGCCGCCGACCAATCTGGCTCACGCGTAACCTGTCGCTCGACACCATCCGCAAGGAGGCCGAGAGGATGGAGTTCGAGGCCGAGCGCTTTTACGCCAGGGCCGCCGAGCAGGCGACGGATGTCGGCGTTCGCAAGTTGCTGGGCGATCTGGCCGAGCTGGAAAAAGGACACGAGCATCTCGCGGCCAAATTATCGGATGCCATCCTGACGTCCGACGTTCGCACGATGGAGGACACCACTCGCCACCGGATGTTCGTCCTGCAATATGTTCAGCCAGGTCTTGCGGGCTTGATGGACGGCTCCGTATCCACGCTGGCGCCGCTGTTTGCGGCCGCGTTTGCAACACATCACAACTGGCAGACATTTCTTGTTGGCCTCGCCGCATCGATCGGCGCCGGCATCAGCATGGGTTTCGCCGAAGCACTGTCGGACGATGGCTCCATGACCGGACGCGGCTCGCCGTGGCTACGTGGCGGCATCTGCGGGCTGATGACGACGCTGGGCGGTCTCGGCCATACTCTGCCTTATCTCGTGCCGGACAGTTGGCCGAATGCATTCTGGATCGCGACGGCCATCGCGGGTGTTGTCGTTTTTTTCGAACTCTGGGCCATCGCCTATATCAGGGCGCGCTATATGGATACGCCGTTCCTGCAGGCCGTCTTTCAGGTGGTGCTTGGCGGCGTCATCGTTCTGGCGGTGGGCATATTGATCGGAGGCGCGTAGTGGTGGGGACGCGTCAGATGGCGTCGTTGCGCGGGATGGCGTAGGTTCCATGCGCGGGAAACCCTGCTGCTCGTCCCGCCGATGATGAGTGTGTGCGATGCATGATCGCGGCAGGTGCGATGCGGGCAGCTTACGGGTGAAGGAGCGTCCCATGTATGCTGCCATTCGTCAGAGCAAGGCAAAGACCGGCATGGCTGAGGAACTGACGCGCAGGATCAAGGAAGGTGCCATTCCGATCATCAGTGATGTCGAAGGTTTCATGGCCTATTATGTGGTCTATGCGTCCGACGATACGGTGACGGCGATCAGCATCTTCAATAATTTCGCGGGCGCCGAGGAGTCGAACCGACGCGGGCTCGCGTGGAGCGAACAGAATCTGGCGCCCTTGCTGATTGGACCAGCCACAGCGATAGCCGGCCCGGTTATCGTTCATACGTTGGCATAACGCGCGCGGGACAGGTGCTGTGCCGGGCGGTGGCATGTGCGCGTAGATTACTCGCCAGATTCTCAATCTCCCAGCAGGCGCTTCGCGCCGGCGATTGCGCGGCGCGCGACTTCTTCGGGGCCGCGCTCCCGGGTCAGCGCATCCATCGGCACTTCGAGCGCGACCGGAATATGCTTCGGCAGGTGCGCGGCGATGGCGCAGAGGTCGATGCCGCCGTCGCCGGGTGGCAGCCGTTCAGCGCGCGCGGTGTGCAGCAGTCCTTCAACCGTGCCAGGCTTCTCCGCCGGAGCATCGCAAAAATGGAAAAACGGCAGCAAGCGCGATGGCATGTCGTCGAGTTCGGCGAGGCTGCTGTCGGAGCGGTCGAAATGCAGCGTATCGACAAGGATACCCGCATTGGCGCGGCCTGCGGTCTCGACGATGGCGCGCGCCTTGTGCAGGTTCGACACATTGGTCCAGGGAAAGAACTCCATCACCGGCATGATGCCGTATCGCGCCGCAAGATCGGCGATGGCCGCCAGTTGGTCGGCGAGGCGGGACAAGTCGGGATCATAGGGCGCGACGATGACATGGCGGGCTCCGAGCTCCGCGCCGGCGGTGAGCATCGGCTCAAGCGCCGCGACGTCGATCCCGGGCGTGATCTTGACGAGTTCAATATCGAGCACGTGCAGTCCGGTGTCAGCGAGACGCGCCTTGGTTTGCCGCATCATCGCCTTGTCGTTCATCAGCGGGTAGCCGGGGCTTTCCGCGGTCACGGCGATCAGTCTCAGTCCGACACTCCGGTAGCCGCAGCGCGCGGCAACGTCGATCATCTCTGGCGGCGCCAGCGATAGCACGGTGAGGTGGGCGAGCGAGAAAACGGTCATGAGATGTTTCTACTCCCGATGTCTGGCTGGCCGGACCGGATGTTCAGTCTATCGCCGTGATGCGATGAATACGCCCGACAGCACCAGCACATAGCCGACGAGGTGAAACAGTTGCGGCTGCTCGCCGAGAAATGCGATCGCTAATACCGAGCCGAACACCGGCATGAGATGCAGAAATGGTGCCGCCCGATTGGGGCCGATCAGCGCGATGCCGCGGTTGAAGAACAGATAGGCCAGCGCGGACGGAAAGATCATGGCATAGGCGAGCGTCAGCAGCGTCACGGTGTCGAAGATCAGCGGCGAGCCCGAGTTGAGTTCCCAAATGCTGATCGGCAGGGTCAGGATCGCGCCGCCGGCGGTGGTGAAAGCAATCAGCGACATCGGGTGGGTCACCGGTCGCCGCAGCATGAGCGCCGAATAGATGCCGAACACCAGCAGCGCTGCGAACAGCATCGCATCGCCCTTGTTGATCTGGATACTGGCCAGTGCGGTCAGATCGCCGCGCAGGATGATGATCAGCACGCCGGCCATGGAGACCACGATGCCGAGCAGTTGCGCCAGTGTCAGCCTCACGCCGAACAGGATCAGCGTCCACAGCGCGACGCAGAGCGGGCCCGACGACTGGATCAGCAGCGCATTCAGGGCCTGCGTGTATTTCAGGCCCCAATAGGCCAGTACCGTATTGGCAGCGAAGCCGGTCAGCGCCAGCATGGTCATGAGAGAAAGCTGCGCGCGGAGGACCGGCCAGTCCGTGCGCAGATGCGTCCAGGCGAAGGGCAGCAACAGGAAAAAGGCCCCGATCCAGCGCACGCAGGCCAGCGTCACCGGTGGGACGTGGCCGGCGACATAGCGGCCGAGCACGATGTTCCCGGCCCAGAACAGCGAAGTGAGGCTGAGCAGGAGATAAGGCTGGTTGGCGAACCAGCCGACGATCGTTTGTCGCGGCGGAGCGGAAGGGGTCATCGGCTCGATGGTCAATGCAGCCTTTCATAGGCGGCAGTTCGCCGGGTGGCACAAGTCATGCTGGCGCGCGGGCACCATGCGCGGCAGCGGAGCGCGCATCGGTAGATGCGTCGAATGGACGCCAGGAATGAGCCTCGATTCAGGTATTCAGATGCCGAAAAACACGCAAAATCAGACGATTATACCTTTTCCGCCAGGCGAACATTAACCGCTTTCGAACGGCTAGCCGATAGAACTGAATCGCTATGATGGAACTTGTTTCTTGAATTGCGGGTCCGGATACCTCGTCGACGTTGTGCAGTGAGTGTGTCTGGAGCCGTTCGGCTTTGAGCGCACGACCGAGGGGTCGGCGCGACAGGAGATCGTAATGCCGTTGTCCGCCTCTCAACCCAAACCCGGCCGCCGCCGGGGTCTCGGTCTTGGCCCGCGCATCATGTTGATGACGGTCTCCGGCATTCTCATCCTCGGCGTCTGCATCACGCTGGTCGCCAAATATGTGCTCGAACAGGGCGCCGCCAAATCCGCGACGGAGCGGGTCGAGACCAACATGCGCGTCGCCTGGAACGTGCTGCGCGAGAGCGGCGACAAATACAGCATCGCGGATGGCAAGCTGCTTGCCGACGGCAAGCCGCTGAACGGCAATTTCGCGGCGGTCGACAAGATCAAGACGCTGGTCGGCGGCACCGCCACGATCTTCATGAACGATACCCGCATCTCCACCAATGTGATGAAGCCGGATGGCACCCGTGCCATCGGCACGCAACTGGCGAAAGGGCCGGCCTATGACGCGGTCTTCAACGGCAAGACCGCGTTCCGTGGTGAAGTAGCCATCCTCGGCGAGCCGTATATGACCGTCTATGATCCGATCTTCGATGCCAGCCGCAACGTGATCGGCATCCTCTATGTGGGCATTAAAAAGGTCGACTTCCTCGAGACGGCCAATGACACGCTCTGGACCATCGTCTATGCGACCGTTGTGGTCATGCTGCTGGCGATCGTGCTCAGCTATTTCGTTGCGCGCGGCACCATCGTGCGTCCGCTGAAGGCGAGCATCGCCACGATGAACAAGCTCGCCAAAGGAGACCTCACCGTCGACGTTCCGGCAAGCAAGCGCGCCGACGAGATCGGGGAGATCATGACGGCGCTGAGTGTATTCAAGGAGAACGGCCTCGAAGTCGAGCGCATGAAGGTCGCGCAGATCGCTACGGAGAGCCGCACGGCCGAACAGCGCAAGGCGGATATGATGAAGCTCGCCGCCGATTTCGAGGGCGCCGTCGGCCAGATTGTCGAGACCGTGTCATCCGCCTCGAAGGAACTGGAAGGTTCGGCCACCACATTGACGGCAACATCGGATCGCTCGCAGGCTTTGGCGATCGCTGTGTCGGCGGCGTCGGAAGAAGCTGCCACCAATGTGCAGTCGGTTGCCTCCGCCACCGAGGAAATGTCGTCGTCCGTGCACGAGATCAGCCGTCAGGTGCAGGGCGCCGCGCGCATTGCCAGCGAGGCCGTTGCGCAGGCTGACAACACCAACAACCGCGTTGGAGAACTGGCGACGGCCGCGGCACGCATCGGCGACGTGGTCGAGCTGATCAACAATATCGCGGGCCAGACCAATCTGCTGGCGCTCAACGCGACCATCGAGGCCGCGCGCGCCGGTGAAGCCGGTCGCGGCTTTGCGGTGGTTGCCGCGGAAGTAAAAGCGCTGGCCGAGCAGACCGCGAAGGCCACTGGCGAGATCAGCCAGCAGGTCAGCGGCATCCAGAAGGCGACCGAGGATTCGGTGTCGGCTATCAAGGAGATCTCCATGACGATCGGTCAGATGTCGGAGATCGCGTCCGCCATCGCATCGGCCGTTGAAGAGCAGGGCGCCACCACGCAGGAGATTTCGCGCAACGTGCAGCAGGCCGCAGCAGGCACGATGCAGGTGAGTTCGAACATCACCGACGTGCAGCGCGGTGTCGAGGAAGCAGGCTCCGCCTCGTCGCAGGTTCTATCCGCAGCGCAGTCGCTGTCGAGTGAGAGCACGCGACTGAAGCATGAGGTCGGCAACTTCCTGCGCTCGGTCCGCGCGGCGTAACTATCCACCGCGGAAGAATCGGATGCGCGAAGGCGTTCCGAATGTTTCCGGGCAGAGATAATCGTCGCGCCCTGGCTGGATCTCGCTGAGAAAGTAGCCGCTAAATTTAGAACCATTAAAATCTGCGGCAGTGTTGTCACACTGCCGCAGATTGCTTGTTGTTTGGAACGCTTCTATTGGCGGTGACGCCCCCGTCCCTTTAACCCCGATCCATCACATGAGGGCGTCCGCAATCGACCATGTCGATGCGGATGAGATTTCGGGGATCACCTTGAACAACACCATTCGTTTGTCGCGTTTCGCACTTCTGTCGTCGGTCTGCGCGCTCAGCGTTGTCACGCTCGATACGTCGCTGGCGCAGTCCAGTTCCACGCAGAGCGGCGCGCAGCCGCTGCCGCCGGTGGTTGTCAACCAGCCGCAGCAGCGTCGCCGCGCGGCCGCCACACCGAGCCGGACGCCCCGCGCCCGCACCGCCGTCGCGCCGCGTCCGGTGGCGCAGCCCCTGCGCAGCAACGTGTTCGTGGAAAGCCCGCGCGGCCCGATCCAGGGCTATGTCGCCAACCGCAGCTCGACCGGCACCAAGACCAACACGCCGATCAATGAAACGCCGCAGGCGATCTCGGTCATCGGCGCAGAACAGATCCGCGATCAGAAGCCTACCAAACTCGACGAAGTGTTGCGCTACGCGCCCGGTGTTTTCGCAGGCACGTTCGGCTCCGATACCCGCAACGATTGGTTCCTGATCCGCGGCTTCAAGGCCGACGACAACAGCGTGTTCCTTGACGGCATGCAGTTGTTCGCGACGGCATTCGCGACATGGAAGCTGCAACCGTTCAATATGGAGCGCGTTGAGGTTCTACGCGGGCCATCGTCCGTGCTGTACGGTGGCAGCAGCACTGGTGGTATCGTCAACGTAGTGAGCAAGATGCCGCCGGCAGAGCCGATTCGCTATATGGAAGTCGGCGTCAATAATTACGGCAACAGTTACCTGTCGTTCGATGTCGGCGGTCCGGTTGCAACACCGGTCGAGAATGGCAAGATCTTCACCCGACTGGTCGGGCAGGTGAAAGGCGGCGACACGCAGACGGACTATATTTCCGACAACAACTACTTCATCGCGCCGTCGATCACCTGGAAGCCGGACGCGGATACGTCGCTGACAGTTCTCGCATCTGCTTCGAAAAACGACTCGCGGGTACAGGGCTTCCTGCCTTATACCGGGACCGTGGTCGCCGCGCCCTACGGTCGTATCGGAACCGGCTTCTTCGCCAGCGAGCCGAGTGCAGATCGCTTTACGCGTGAGCAGGAAATGCTTGGCTATCTGTTCGAACGGCGCCTGTCGGACAGTGTCACCTTCCGGCAGAATGCGCGTTTCGCCCACACGGACGTCAATCTATCGACGCTGCAGGGGCTTGGCACCAACGCGACCGGCGATCTGTCGCGTCTGTATTTCGCTACACGCGGCATCGCGAACCAGGCCAACCTCGACAACCAAGTCGAATATCGCTTCAACACCGGAGCGGTACAGCACACGACGCTGTTCGGTCTCGACATGCGCTACTACCAGATCAGCGATTTCCAGGCCTCACTGTTTCCCGCGACCTCGATCAATGTCGTGAACCCGGTCTACACGCCGAATGCCCAATTCGCCGGTATGCCATATCGCGATGGTACCCTGACGCAGAAACAGCTCGGTATATACGCCCAGGATCAGATCAAGCTTGATCGCTTCACGCTCGTGCTGAGCGGCCGTAACGACTTCGTCACGACTGACGATGTGAGCCGACTGGGCGCAGGATCCAGCGCGACCCGCGAAGACAGCAAGTTCACTGGACGCGCCGGATTAATCTATAATTTCGACAATGGTCTCGCACCGTATGTATCGTACGCGACCAGCTACAATCCGCTTACCGGTGTGGTGTTCTCCACGGGTGCGCTGCGCTTGCCCGAGACCGGACAGCAGACCGAGGTCGGCGTCAAATTCCAGCCCAATGGCTTCAACGGTCATTTCGGCGTGGCGCTGTTCGACCTGAAGAGGCAGAATACACCTTCGACGGACTTCCCCAATTCGAACCTGCCTGCACAGCTCGGTGAGGTAACGTCGCGGGGTATCGAGCTTGAGGCCGTCGCCAATCTGGCACCGGGCTTCAAGGTGGTCGGCTCGTTCACGTCCTATAATCTCTTCATCAGTCAGGATCTCAATCCGCTGTTGATCGGCAAGGTCCCGACCGCTGCGCCGCGTCAGCTGGCCTCGGGTTGGGCGGACTATACGTTCCAGTCAGGTACGTTCGCTGGCTTCGGCTTCGGCGGCGGCGTACGCTATGTTGGCGCGTCCTACGCGGATCCGGCCAATCAGCAAGCGGTTCCGTCGCGCGTTCTCGGCGATCTTGCCGTTCACTACGAATGGCAGAACTGGCGCTTGGCGGTCAATCTTCAGAACGTCGCGGACGAGATCTATGTCAGTAGCTGTTCTGATCCGAACTCCTGCTTCTATGGCGATCGCCGTCGCGTGACCGGCAGCATCGGCTACAAGTGGTAACGGTACGGGCGAGCGAGACAGCACGACAATAGGTCGCCATACGTCACGCTCGCCGCACGGTCGCCACGTCAAAATGATCTGCTCATGTCGTCTCCGGCTCGCCGGGGACGACATTTTCAGTAGTTGAAGAAGGATCGATCCCCTGAAAGCGCGTACGGCTCGCATCTGGTCGCTGATCCACAAATGGAGCAGCCTTGTCTCCACCGTCTTCCTGCTGCTGCTGTGCCTCACGGGGCTGCCGTTGATCTTTCATCATGAGATCGACGAGGCGCTCGGCTATGCGCCGAAGATGGATGTGCATACGCCCGGTGCGGCGAAGCTCAGCCTGGACGCCATCGGCCGTGCGGCGATCGCGGATCATCCCGGCAACATCTTGCTCTACATGGCCTGGGACAAGGACGAGCCCGGCATGGTCTCGACCTTCTCCAACACGTCGGTGACGTCCGATCCGCAGACTACGGTGGTGAAGGCGTTCGATGCTTATACGGCGAAGCCTGTGGGTCTGCTCGGCACCGGCCCGATGCTGGTGATGCTGCGGCTACATACCGACATGTATCTCGGTCTGCCCGGCAAGTGGTTCATGGGCGTCATGGGCTTTCTCTTCATGATCGCCATCATCTCCGGCGTGGTGCTGTACTGGCCGTTCACGCGCCGCCTGAATTTCGCGGCGATCCGCAAACAGAAATCGCGCCGGGTCTTGTGGCTCGACTGGCACAATCTGCTTGGCGTGGTCACCATCGTCTGGGCGCTGGTGGTCGGCGGCACCGGCGTCATCAACGCCTATGCCGAAGTCATGCTCGGTATCTGGCAGCGTAATGAACTGGCTGCCATGGCCGCGCCCTATGCCGGCAAGCCGACACCGAACCAGTTGGCATCGCTGGACAAGGTGTTGGGCAACGCCATGAAGACGACGCCCGGCATGGATCCAGCCTTTATCGCATTCCCCGGCACGCCGTTCACATCGACGCATCACTTCGCGGTCTTTTTGCGCGGCGATACACCGCTGACCTCGCGGCTGGTGAAACCTGTGCTGCTCGATGGCGAGACCGGTGAGGTGTCTGACACCAGCGAGCTGCCGACCTATCTGAAAGCGGTACTGGTCTCGCAGCCGCTGCATTTCGGCGACTATGGTGGCATGCCGCTGAAGATCATCTGGGCGCTGCTCACGGTTTTCACCATCATCGTGCTCGGCAGCGGGCTGTATCTGTGGGCAGTGAAGCGCAGCAAGGTCAGGCGCGGCGCGCGGCTGTCTGCCGGGGTGACGGCAGCGATTGGGCCATCGTCATGAACGAGGCGCCGCAGCACAGAGCGAACTGGTGGCGCGTGTTCGGCGCGCCGATCGTCATTGGCGTCTTATCGCTCGCAGGCTTGTTGTCAGCGCTGCTCGCCGGCGATCCCGGCCGCTATTTTGCGTGGTTCGGCGTCGGGCTGCCGATCGCGATTGCGGCATGGGCGTATGGCCGGAAGTGACATGAGAAAGTAGGGCGGATGAGCGAGGCGAAATCCGCCACGTCTCCGGCACCGCAATGCCAGCGACGGATTACGCCTTCGGCTAATCCGTCGTTGGCCTATGATGCTACCAGCGCCGATCCCAGTTGTTGTTCCAGCCGTTATTCCATCCATTGTCCCAACCGTCCTGCTGGCCACGCATCGCGCGGCTGCCGCGGCGCTGGTCGCCATAGGCCAGCATCGGGTTCTGCATGCAGTCGCCGCGCTGGCCGCTCACGGTCGCCATGCACTGGTTATAGGAGGTGAACGTACAGCTCGGATTGAAGCCGGTGGCCGAGGTGCGCGAGCACCATGGATATTCGCGGGCCATGGAGGGCGTGGCGCCCATCACGACCAGAAGTGCAGCTGCTGCCAGGATTGAGCGCATGTCGATTCTCCCTTGAGGTCCGAAATCGATAATGCGCAGCTTACATCGCCGTTCCCGCCTGCGACAGCACGTCGTGATCACTCCGTCCGACAGGGACTTCAAACCGCGGTGATGCGCATCAGTCCGTCAGTGTGGCCGCCATCGCATCCAGCGCCGCACGCGCGGCCTCCGGCGCAATCTCGATCTGCAGCCCGCGCTGGCCGCCATTGAGATAGATCGTATTTTCCGACAATGCCGCCTGCTCCATGGCGACGGGCACGCGCTTCTTTTGTCCGAACGGGCTGATACCGCCGACGTGATAACCGGTCATGCGTTCGGCGTCGGCCGGGCGCATCATCTTCGCGCTCTTGCCGCGAAAGGCCGCGGCCAGCTTCTTCATGCTGACCTCCTTGTCGGAGGGCACCACGACACAAACCGGCTTGCCATCGACCTCGGCCATCAGCGTCTTCAGCATGCGTTGCGGTGCGATGCCGAGCGCTTCCGCTGCCTGCAGGCCGATGCTCTCGGCGTCTGGGTCGTAATCGTAGGTATGCAGGGTGAACGCGGCGCCGAGCTTGCTCAGCGCCTGCGTGGCGCGGGTGGTTTTCGACATGTGAGACTCAAGGGAATTGGAGCGCTCAAGCAGTGGTGAATTCAGACGATCTCGGACACGGGCTGCATGTCGATAGCAAAACTTTCGAGGAATTTCGAGGTCATGATGTAGAAGCCGACCGAGAGCTGCAATTCCACCAGCGCGCAGGGCGTCAGCTTGGCTGCGATCGCCTTGAAGGTCGCGTCGGTTGGGCGATGCAGCGCAACGATATCATCGGTGAAGGCCAGCGCCGCCCGCTGCACGTCGGTGAAGCAGCTCGCCGCCTGCCAGTCGTCCAGCGCGGCGTTCTGTTCGTCTGACACGCCCACATAGCCGCCGATGCGCTTGTGCGCGGCGACTTCATAGGGCGCCTCGCAGAGAATGCCGGTGCGGGTGATTGCCAGTTCGCGGATGACGGGATCGAGCTCGCCCTTGTTGCGGATGGCGCCGCCGAGCCGGCAATATTGTTCGAGGTAGCTGGGCGAATGCGCCATCATGAGGAAGATGTTGGCATTGCGGTTCTTGCCGAGGATCTCGCGGGTGCGTTCGCTGGCTGCGGCGGGATCGCTGTAGTCGATGCGGGCCATGGGTCCTCCCTTGAGATCGCCGTCGTGCCCTCCTGATGGGGCGCGTTCGGGCGAATGGCTGTGCCGTTGTAGCCGAGCAGGGATAGCTCTGCCAGATCGCGATCGTCAGGCCCGCGTGTCGTATTCAACATTGCAGGCGCTTGCGCATAGTGGTCAAAGGGGGGCCCGTCATTCTGGCGGGGCCATGCGCCGGTCTCGATTCAATGACAAAAAGAGAAGACCCAAGGAACGTTTCGAGCGACGTTGCACCTCGCAAGACAGGTATTCGACTGTTCGTCCCCATCCTGGCGGGGGCACGGCTTGGCGAGCGCATGATTGCTTGCCTGGGTGCACTGCTGGGTATCGTGCTCACGGGACTGATCTGCCGATCTGTGTTGGGCGACAGCTCCAGCCTGCCGCTGATCGTGGCGCCGCTGGGCGCATCTGCTGTGCTCCTGTTTGCGGTTCCCACGAGTCCGCTAGCCCAGCCATGGGCGATCATCGGCGGTAACACCATCTCGGCTCTGATCGGCGTTGCTGTCGCGCATGTGGTGCCCGATCAGATCCTGGCGATCGGCTTCGGTGTATCGCTCGCCATCGCCGCGATGTCCTTTGCGCGCTGCCTGCATCCGCCCGGCGGCGCCACGGCGCTGACGGCGATCATCGGCGGGCCCATCGTGACCGCGTCGGGATATCTGTTTCCATTCGTGCCCGTTGGCCTGAACTCGGTGCTTCTGGTCGGGCTGGGCTATCTGTTTCACAAGATCTCGCGGCGGACCTATCCTCACAGGGCGCCGGTGCCATCAGCAAATCCGCATCAGACATCGGACATCAGCCCGGAGCTGCGGGTCGGCTTTCGCGCCGAAGATATCGACAAGGCGCTGGAAGCGCTCAGCGAGACCTTCGATATCAGCCCCGACGATCTCGAGACGTTGCTGCGGCAGGTCGAACTGCAGGCCATGTTGCGCTCGCACGGCACGATCCTGTGCGGAGACATCATGTCGCGCGATGTCGTCACGGTCGGATTGCGGGATAGTGCCGAACTGGCCCGCTCGCGGCTGCTCTTGCATAATGTCCGCACGCTTCCCGTCCTAGGCATGCAGGGACAGCTCGTCGGAACGGTCGGCCTCCGCGAGCTGATGAAGGAATCGGGCGATGTCGGAAAATCCATGTCGCCCGCAGCGACGGCGACGATGCAGACACCCGCTGTGACCTTGCTTCCGACGCTAACCGATGGACGAACGCACGCCGTCATCATCGTCGATCAGGACCGCCTGATTCAGGGGCTGATCACCCAGACCGATTTGCTCAGCGCCGTCGCGAAGCTTGTTCCTGTTGCTGTCTAGGCGATCGCGCACCTGCAAGTCCGCGGGCGGAATGAAGCTGCAATTCGGTTGAACAATCTGTAGCTGGAGATATGGTCCTCGCGCAGCGTTAAAACTCGCATCGAGGCTTTCATGCGATCTTCACGAATTCCCGTTCTGAAGCTTGTGCTCGGCCTGGGCATGTTTGTGACCTTCCTCGGCAGCGCGGTTGCGGGCGAAGGTCCGGCTCCGGTGTGGCCGACCCAGGGCTGGCAGACATCCACGCCGGAAGAGCAGGGCGTGGACCCGGCAGCGCTCGCAGCACTGCTGGAGCTCGGAAGCCGCAACGATTTCGACAGCGTGCTGATCGTGCGTCATGGCAAGATCGTTCTGGATGCCTATTACGCGCCTTACACTGCCGATCTGCCGCATGTGGTCAATTCCGTCACCAAGGCCGTCATCGGCACGCTGACATCGATGGCGTTGCAGGATGGTCTCCTGAATGGCACGGACCAGCGGATGCTGGCATTCTTCGGCGAGCGCAGCGCTGCTAACCTTGATGACAACAAGAAGGCGATCACGCTTCAAAGTCTGTTGGACATGACGTCCGGACTTGCGCGGGACGGCCGGGCCGGTGTCAACGGCTCATTGGAGTCGACGGCCGGCATGGAGCGGAGCCGGGACTGGATCCAGTACATTCTCGATCGTCCGATGGCTGCTTCGCCGGGAGACGGCTTCAATTACGATAGTGGAAATGCACATCTGCTATCGGCCATCCTGACCAAAGTGACCGGGATGAGCGCGGAGGATTATGCGAAAGCGAAGCTGTTCGGTCCGTTGGGCATCACGGCGTGGAAATGGCGGCGCGATCCGCAGGGCATCTCGACGGGCGGATACGGCCTGGCGCTGCATCCGCGCGACATGGCGAAATTCGGCTATCTGTATCTGCATAACGGGGTGTGGGAGGGCAAGACGCTGGTGTCGCCCGTCTGGATCGACAGAGTGAGCCACGCCACGGTGGACATGAAGCTCTCTTTTGCTCCGGAGTTTCGCTATTCGAACTTCTTCTGGACGCGACCCAACGGCAATGTCTATTGGGCAAGCGGGCTGCACTGTCAGCTTGTGATGGTCTATCCAGCGCTGGACCTCGTTGCAGTGACGACCGGCCGAGACAATTGCCCGGTGACCGACATCGTGGACGCCATCCCAAAGGCTGTCAGGTCCGAGATAGCAATAGAGCCGGACCCCGCCGGCACTGCGCGACTCGCAAGCGTTGTTCGCGCCATTTCGACGGAGGCAGAGGTGGACGTTAAGGAAACGCCTTCGATCGCCTCGGCGGTATCAGGCAAGACCTACACCTTTCCGCCCAATCCTCTCGCTGTAAAGTCGCTGTCGCTGACATTCGTGGGCTCCCATCCGCACTATGATTTCGAAATCTATAGTCGCGATCCCACGAGAGGGGCTGAGAAAATCAGTGGCCCTCTCGGGCTCGACGGACTGTATCGCAGAGGGACGCCAACGGCATTTGGGATTATTGCCGTGAAGGGGAGGTGGCTCGACGAACATGCGTTCGAAATCGAGCGCAGGACCCTCGGCGAGGACGGCCGCACGCGGACATGGATGCTGTCATTCGACGGCGACAAGGTCAGTCTTCGCGGCAAGAACTATGAAGGTGTCGATGTCGCAATCGACGGACAGTCGGGCGGTTGATCGCGGAAGGCACGGGAAGTCCTGAGACCTCCCGTGCGCTCTTGCAGCGTCAGGCCGGCATGATGCCTGGCGCCCGGCGGGGCCATTTGGCGATGACTTCCGGTGCCACGTTGAGATGTTGTGCGACGAGAGCCGGCGGCGTGTGGGTCAGCCAGTCGGACAGCGACACTTCCTCGTAATGCGCCGTGCGGAACACCTCGATGAATTGCAGGTCGGTGTCGCCGGTGTTCTCGATATAGTGGCCGAAGTTGCGTTTGACGTAGCCGACGTCCCCCGATGTGAAGTCGATGGTGGTGGCGTTCGGGCCGGAATTGAACAGTGTCATCCGCGCGCGGCCCGCGAGATAATACTGCCACTCGTCGGCATTCGGATGCCAGTGCATCTCGCGCATGCCGCCGGGCTTCACCGTCACCAGTGCCACCGCAATCGTCGCCGAAGCGGTGAAGTTGCTGGTGTCGGCAATCCGGATCTCGCCGTTGCGTGTCGATTTCACCGGCTTGGACGATCCCAGCGCATAGGTGAACGGATAGAGCGCGACATCCGCATCGCGATAGGACGAGGCCTGATCCGCCGCGAGCGAACCGGGAACCGTGCCTTGGAAGATCCAGAGATTTTGCAGCGGGATTTTCGCGAAGCTTTCGACCGGCACGCCGAAATTCTTGGCCAGGATTTCCGGCGGCGTATGCGCGATCCAGTCCGACAGCAGCAGCGTATTGAATTCGTTGGCCTGGCCGTCATCGAAGCAGATCACGAATTCGCAGCCATCGGGGCCGAGACCCTGGAGCGAGTGCGGCGCACCGGACGGGAAGTACCAGAGGTCGCCCGCATTGACATCAGCGACATAAGGCCGGCCCTGATTGTCGAGCACGGTCACCCGGCACGAGCCGTAAGTCATGATCGCCCATTCGCCGGCCTGGTGCCAATGCATCTCGCGGATGCCACCGGCGGTGAGCCGCATATTGACGCCGGAGATAGTGGTCGAGATCGCAAAGTCTGCTTGCGTCACCTGCCGTGCCCAGCCACCGTTCTGGATGCGCCGCGGTGCATTGTTGAACGTGGCCCAGGGCAGGGCCATGCCGCCGATATCGGTCGCAGGCGGCAATTGCGAGGATGGAAACTGGCCGGCGATGACGGAATTCTGCGGGCCGGGATCGCTCAGATTGTTCGGCCCCTTGGCGTTGATCGCGCCCTGCGGCGGCAGATCCGGATTGCCGAATGTCGCGGCCTGTGCGGATGCTGCGGCGGTCATCACGATGCCCGATGCTGTTGCCGCCATGAGATCTCTCCGTGAGAACATGGGACGTCCTCCTGTTGCGACGCGGATCTGCGTCATGGTTTTGAATCGATGGAAGCGTTGCGCGCCGGGTAACTCCCGACGCGCGCAGTAAAGGGGAAGAGACAGGTCTACTTCTTGACGCCTGCGGCGGCGAGGATCAGGTCGGCGACTTGCTTGGGATGGGAGACCAGCGAGAGATGGCCCGCATTGAGCTCGATCGTGGTCGCATTCATGCGCTTGGCGAGGAAACGTTCGAGATCGGGATTGATCGTCTTGTCCTCTTTCGACACCGCATAGAACGAGGGCTTATCGTGCCACGCGGCTGCGGTGGTGCGGCCTGCGAAGATCGATGCGGCGGTCGAGCCCTGCACGGCATAGAGCACTTCGGCCTGCTTGCGCGGAACGCCATTGGCGAAATATTTCAGGAACGAGTCTTCGGAGAGCTGGGTGTAGCCATCATGGGTCTGGATTCCGGCGCGCACCTCGCCCGTCGGAAATTTGCCGGACAGCGCCACGAAGTCCTCATTGGCGTCCGGTGCGCGGGCGGCGACATAGACCAGCGCCGAGACCTTCGGGTCGGTGCCGACGTCGCTGATCACCGTGCCGCCCCAGGAATGGGCGACCAGCACGGTCGGGCCGTCCTGCAGCGCCAATGCGCGGCGCGTCGCGGCATTGGAGTCGTCCAGCGAGCTCAGCGGATTTTGCACGGCCGTTACATGGAGGCCTGCCTTCTGCAACAGCGGAATGACCCCGGCCCAGCTCGATCCGTCGGCCCAGGCGCCGTGCACCAGCACCACGTTCTTCGCCTTCACGGGCGCTGCCGTTGCGGCCTGAGCCATCGGCGCCGTCAGCACACACATGGCCACTGTCAGCATCGCACGCAGAGTCGTCTTGGAAAGGGAATTCATCAACATGGTATCACCATTCGGTTGCCGGCGATTGTCCTGGCCGGAGGGATGAAGGAAGCATGGATGTTGCAGCACTTTACGAGTTCGCGCCGGTCAGCTCGAACGGGAGAGGATCGGCATGACATTATCTGGTTTATGGGATGGCGAGGCTGCGGTGAATCGGACGGTAGTGTGCAGCCGGCATACCTAGGTTTATGGCTACGAATACGCAGGGCCGGCGCTGACTGTTACGTCGGCGAACCCGGCGGTAACGGAATGGTGAGGGCTGCATGATGATCGACTATGTCACCGTGGATGTGTTCACGGACCAGCGTTTCGGCGGCAATCCGCTGGCAGTCGTTCCGGATGCGCGCGGCATCGACGATGCGCTGCTGCAGAAGATCGCCACCGAGTTCAACTATTCGGAAACGACCTTCGTGTTTCCGCCGGATGATCCCGCGCATACCGCACGCGTTCGCATCTTCACACCGACCGATGAAATTCCCTTCGCGGGTCATCCCAATGTCGGCACCGCCTATGTGCTCGGCCGCCAGGGCGCGGCCTTTGGCAGGCCTGTCGGCGATCACATGATGTTCGAAGAGAAGGCAGGCCTCGTCCATCTCGATCTATTGCGGGAAGGCAGCGAGGTCATCGGCGCCGGCTTTGTCGCGCCGCAATCCGTTCAGATCGGTGATGCAGTCGATGTCGTGACGCTGGCCGGCTGCATCTCGCTGCCGCCGGATGCGGTCGTGTCACACACGCATCCGCCGCGCATCGTCTCCGTCGGCCTGCCTTTCGCTGTCGCTGAACTGTCGGGTCTCGATGCACTGGCCTCCGCGCGTCCGAATACATCGGCCTTTGAGGTCGCGGGAAAGACATACTGGCACCGCGACGATCGCTTCTCGGCCTTCATCTATGTCCGCACAGGCGACGGCATCGATCATTTGCGCGCCCGCATGTTCGCCCCGCTCAGCAACGTGCCCGAAGATCCTGCCACCGGGAGCGCCTCTGCGGCGCTGGCGGCCTATCTCGTCACGCTCGACCCGCGCCGCGATGCGGTTTGTGCCATCACCATCGAGCAGGGTGTCGAGATGGGGCGTCGCAGCCTCATTGAGGTCGAGGTGCGGAAGCGTGATGGACATGTCGAGAGCGTTCGCATTTCCGGCCGTTGCGTGCCGGTGATGCAGGGCCGTATCGACGTGTAAGCTGAATCACGCCTCGTCCGGCAGATCTCCCACGCGCCACAGGGCCAGCGACTTGTCGGCATAGTCGCCGCCAGCTTCCGTACAGCCTTCGTTGATCACGGCTAACGGAGCAGGAAACAGGAACGGTGCGTGCTGCAGATTGAGTACGCGCCAGTCACCGTCCTCGATATCGCGATTGGCTGATGCGTCGGGAAATGTCGTGGTCAGCAGCCAGCAGGTGCCGGAGCGTTTCAGATTGGCGATGGCGCGGTGGATGTTGGCGAATGACAGATGCACAAGGCAGTCGCGACACAACGCCAGATCGGCAGCGGGCAGGGTATCGCTGACGAGATCGAGGCGGGCAAAATCGATATGGCCTGCATTGCCATAGTGCGCGGCATTGGCTGCCACGATATCCGGAACGATATCGGCGCCGAGATAGCGGATACCGCCGAGGTCCATCTGCGCCATCCAGGTGAAATCGCCGCAGGGCAGATCGAGGATGGATTGCACCGGCAATCGCCGCAGCAATTGCATGAGGTCGCGGCGGAGTGCCGTTGTTGCGTCGAGTTCGGAGCCGAGGCCGGATTGCGATTTTTCAGCGCCCCACAGATTGGTGCGATAGATCAGCTCGAAACGCGTAGCGAGATCGAGCCCGTCGAATTCGCGACGTCGCTCGGCGAAGCGAAGTTCGGCCAGAACCGGTGTGCGTCGCCTCGATCTGTCCATTCGCGCGCCCACTGCAGCAACGGTAAATCAGAGTTCCGCAGCCAGCTTCGATCTGAAGTTCGCCGTTGTAACCACTCGTGAAACACGCTCTGGAATCATTGTCCTTGTAATTCGGCTGAAATCACCTATATTGTGCTTATTCGAATATATGCTCTGGCTTGTTGACCGCGCCGTAATCGGCTCCATTCCCCAAGACATCGTTGAAATCGGATCGGGCTCACGCGATGTCGCGTAGGGCTCGCGCATTCGCACATCTTGGAGAATAGTTATGGCAGTCGGTACAGTTAAGTGGTTCAACGCGACCAAGGGTTTCGGTTTCATTCAGCCTGATGACGGCGGCCAGGATGTGTTCGTTCACATCAGTGCAGTCGAGCGCGCTGGATTGGGTTCGCTCAATGAAGGCCAGAAGGTTTCTTTCGAAGCCAAGGCTGACAAGATGCGCGGCAAGACCAGCGCGGAAGATCTGCGCGCGATCTGAGCTTGAAGGTCCTGAAATTTCCACGGATGTACTGGGATTTCTCGACCGGCAAGTTTTGCGTCGTCTCATAGATTTGGAATGACTGAAGCCCGTCGGTGATCATCACCGGCGGGCTTCATGCTATAAGTATGATCATACGTCCGATTTCAGTGTCCGATATGAGGATCGATCAAGATGATTGAACGTCTGGATACGCTCAAGGCGGCGCATATGCGCATGATCGAGGAACGTGATGCGCACGCGAAAGTGCTGGCGGCACCCTTCAATCGCGACAATGCGGAACGGGCTCGCATGAAGTTTGTCGAGATTCAGAACGTGATCGACGCCATCGATCGCGCCATCCTGGGTGAGCAACCCGTCCAATAGCGCCGGCTCTAGCCGATCAATGCGCGCAGTTCCGCAATCATCTTCGTCGTCTCAAACGGCTTGCCGAAAAAGCGACTATCGTGAGGCAGATCGTTCTGCGCGACCTGCAAATGGCCGGACACGATGACGATCTTGATCGGCGGCCAGCGGTTGCGCACCGCATGCGCAAGCTTCAACCCGTCCATGCTGCCGGGCATCTGTACGTCGGTGAACAGCAGCACGATATCGTTGCGGCTCTCGAGAATTCGCACGGCTTCGTCGGCATTGTTGGCCTCGATAGCGATGAAGCCGGCTTCCTCGACGATGTCGGCTGCGTGAATGCGGAGCAGAGGCTCGTCCTCGACGATAAGGACGGCGGGCCGCTGGATGTCACGTGCGTTGGGATCTGAGAGTGCTGCCATCAAAATTGGTGTCACCTTTCGTCGGGTATCGAAGCCAGCTCGCTCAATCTGGTTTCGAACCGACATGTGAGCCCTTCGGGCAAAAATTCGATTTTGACAGAACTGCCGAAGTCGGCTGACAGCGTGCCTTCGATCAGTCGTGAGCCAAATCCACGTCGCGTCGGCGGGACGACGACGGGGCCGCCGGATCCGCGCCACGCGAAACCTAACGCCGGCCCGTCGCTGCCGGTGTGACAAGCCCAGTCGATATCTATCGTTCCGTCCGGAACGGATAATGCACCATACTTTGCGGCATTGGTTGCGAGTTCATGCAGCGCGAGCGCCAGTGACAGTGCCTGTTTGGCCGTCAGTTCCACCTCGGGGCCCGAGACGCGAATGCGCTTTTCGCCCGTTCGATGCGGCGCCAGTGCGCCAGCGATCACCGTGGGCATCGACGCGCTGGTCCAGCTCGATGCGGTCAGGATATCGTGTGCCTGGTTGAGTGCGGAGAGGCGCGCATCGAAAATGGTCCGAGCCTCTTCCTTGGTCGCTGCGGTACGGAACGTCTGACTGGCGATGGCGCCGACCATGGCCATGGTGTTCTTCATGCGATGTTCGAGTTCGCGCGTCAGCAATTGCTGCTGTGTCTCGGCACGTTTCAGTTTACCGACGTCGCGAATAGTACCGATGAAGCGCGTGACGGCGCCGTTCTCGAATTCAGCCCTGCCTTTGGCGGAACACCAGCGCTCGATGCCGTCATCGAGACCGATGGTGCGGTATTCGATGTCATAGGCCTGTGGCCCGTCCACCATCATGGCGTCCAGGCACGCCTTCTCGGTGACGTCGCGATCATCGGGATGAAGTCCTTGCAGGAAGACGTCGAACGAGATCGGCTTGCCGAAGGTGAGGCCGAACAATTCGTAGCAGCGCCGGTCCCATTGCAGCAAGCCGGTGCGCGGGTCGAGATCCCAGGTTCCAGTGTCGGCAGCGTCGAGTGCAAGTCGTAGCTGGCTTTCGCTGGCCTGTAGCGCCACATCCACGGCACGCGATGCAGTGATATCGCGCGACACCGAAAGCAGCTGATGCGGTTTTCCATCGGGGCCGGGAATGGCGGTGACGGTGACATCCCACCATTTCGGCGTGCCGGCCATCGTGGTGGCGTAACCCTGGAAGTGTCCGGTGCGCCCAAGCTGAGCGGCCCTTACAGCCGCCTTGGCGTCGGTATTGCCCTGCCCCTGCCAGAAGTCCGGCCATGGGCACCCCTTGATCGCGCCAAAATCCGTGACCTCCATGACGCGCTGGCCGCCGTCGGTCATGAAGATGAGGTTGCCGTCGAAATCGAGGACCTTGATGCAGTCGCCCGATGCTGCGAGCAAACTTCGCAAGAATGAATTGGCGTCCTGAATAGGTCCGAACGATTGATCCACGAATACCCCGGGAGCTGCGGCTCCGATCGCAAAAATACGCTGCAATGAAATACGGCCGCAAACAGATACGGTTGCGGATGTACGGTAACAGGTCTTCGAGCAAACGTGCCAGACCAGAGCGGGTTCCGGCTCCATCGCGGCGATGCCGCGTGCGTCGATTTACGCTGAGGTCGATATAGCCTCCGCCGCGCTGCCGTCGTGCCAAAGCCACGCGCTGACCGCGCCGCTGCGGCCGCGGATCTGGACTTCGGTCGGGCCGCTCAGCGCCCCCGTCGCGCGCACCGCACAGTCCGCTCCCGCGGCGCGCAGCAGGTCGTCGCTCAGGGCCACCTTGGCGCCGTGGCTCGCGGCGACCTCCATGAGCCGGCTGGCGACATTGACGGTATCGCCGGTCGCGGTGATGTGCTGGTAGCTGGCGCCGCCGAGACGCGATGCGACGATATCGCCGAAATGCGCGCCGATCTTGAATCCGATCTGGCTGGCGATCTCAGGCGGAAGACCAGCGATCCACGTGCCGGTTCGCGTCGTGAGGTCGATACAGCAGCGCACGGCACGGGGGGCATCGTCATCGGCGACGACAGGCAATCCGAACAGGATCATCGCGCCGTCGCCCATGAAGGTTGTGACCACACCGCCATGGGCGAGGGTCACCTGATCGATCATCGCGTGGAAGGACTTCAGCAATTCGCGCACCGCGTCTGCGTTGAGTGTCTCACTGAGTGCGGTGAAGCGCGAGATATCGATGAAGATGACGGCGGCATGCTGATGCACCGGCTGCAACAGGTAGTCCGGATACTTGATCAGCCAGTCACGCAGACCCGGCGCCTGGAACTGGCGCAGCAGGTCGCTGCGCGCTGCAAAGCGTTGCACGCTGCGCCGGCTGCTCCAGATTTGCAGTGCGCCGAACGCCATCGCCGGCGGCACAGCCGCGGCCAGCGGCAATGCGGCGCTCATCCAGATGCCATGGCCATAGGCGATGGTGTTGATCACGGCCCACAGCGCGACCACGGCGACGATCGCAATGAGGCCGACGGCATTGCGCCGCCATGCGAGCAGGGCGATGCACAGCATCGCCAGGACGATCGCAAAGCCGGCATCGAACAGCCGGATGGATGTATTGCGCAGCAAGGTGTCCTTGGCGAGCAGATGCGTGATTGCGGTGGACACGACTTCGACGCCGGGCATCACCGGATCGAACGGCGTGGAGAAGAAATCGCCGCCGCCGCTGACGGTGACGCCGATGGCGACGACGCGGTCCTCGACATCGGCGCGGCGGAGTTTGCCCGCCAGAACCTCCGATGCGCTGATCGTCCGGATCGTGCCGCGCGGCCCATAGAAAGACATCGGCAACAAATGGCCGACATCGGTCGGGACATGGGTGCCGGCGAGGGAGAAATTATACTCGCCAATCTGGGCATCGTCGCGCGAGGCGGCTGATGCGACGCGCAGCGGCATCGACACCATCACGCGGTCGGCTGAGCGCATCAGCATCGGCATCGAGCGCGGCACGCCGCTGCTATCGGTGTTGAGATTGACCACGCCGACCGTGGCCTGATCGGCGAAGATTTTCAGCGGCAGCAGAAATCCTGACGCCACCGGCAGGTCGGCGAGAGGTCCGGCCTCCTTGGTGGCCACGGTCTGTTTGGACTCGCTGAACAGAGCCGCCGCGGCAATGACGGCGTTGGTCTTGCCGAGCGCCTGTGCCAGTGCGGCATCGCTCTCTGCTGCGCCGCCATCGACCAGCAGCAGATCGAGTGCGAGCACTTTCGGTTTGTAGCGTGCGATTTCCTCGATGATTGTCGTCAGCGTGGCGCGGGGCAGCGGATAGCTGCCTTGTTCGCGTGCGACCCGATCGTCGATCGCGATGATGGTGACGAGATCGGGCGGTTTCTTCACGCCGCGGATCTGGATGCGCAGGTCGGTCAGCGTCGCTTCTAGCCTGTCGAGAAAGCCGACATCGCCGCGGTTATGTCCAAAGGCCAGCGCCGCCGCCCACACGCCCGCCAGGACCATGGCGAGCGGTGTCTGCAATCTGCTGGCCTTCATCATCGTCGCGTATCCGGGCCGTTTAACGCCCAAGCCTTTGTCAACGACCAAGCCTTGCCATCAATGCGGTGACGCGCGGCGCGGGCCAACGCTTGATGTCGAGTGGCGTCGCCGAGGTATCGACATCGACGCCTTCACCGGGGCCGAGGGTTACGCTGCCGGGGCTGGTCACGCGCCTGACGCCGACGCGACCGGTCTCGACGAAGACGGAGGTCTTGCTGCCCTCGGCGTCCACCGCCCACCTGGTGCCACGCACCGCGGCGATCGCCTGCGGTGTCATCACCTCGAAGGTTTTGCCTGCCTTCTGTTTGGGGGCCTCGATGAGAACGGCCTTGCTTTGCAGGTCGACGCCGTCGACACGGCCGTTGCGGTCGCGATCGAGCAGCGTGAAGCGCGCGCCGTTTTCAGCAATGATCGTTACGCCGCCGCAGCGCAGGGTTTGCGGTCCGCCGGCCGGCTGGCTCGATGTGCAGCCCGGGTTGGCCTGTTGCGCCGATGCAGCACCGCCGTACAGGCACGCCGCAGTGACGATGGCCGCCGCCAGCCTGATTGAATGGGTCATGTTGGTACTCCTGAACGCGACATCGGTAAGGCGGGCGGCGGGCGATTTCGTTCAACGTCTGCGGGCGAGCGGCGTGATTAACGCTCGGAGGTACCCATATAGGGCGACGCAGCGGCACAACGAGGGCAGATCCAACCGGGATGGCCGATCTCACGACCATGTGAGATTGAGAGGCATTCTCAGTAATCGGGCCGCGAGCGCTGCCGCAATCTCGCCACAACGCCCCGGATTTTCAGGGGATATCAAAGGTTTGCATGAGGCTAACGAGGCCATTTTCGGGGCGTTCGTGCTTGTTTTCCCCCCGCGCTTCCTTTATTCCCGTTTTGCATCGCAGACAGCGTCCTGGAAGACTTGGGTAACCAAGATCATTGGCCGCGTTTAGGCGGATGCCTGGGCGTGATCCGGCAAACGGCAGACCGTTTTCCGCGCTGATCACGCTTCGACGCGTGTATTTTCAGAGGACTAGCGCCAAATGGCCAATGTTGTCGTCGTCGGCGCCCAGTGGGGCGACGAGGGTAAGGGCAAGATCGTTGACTGGTTGTCGGATCAGGCGGATGTCGTCGCCCGCTATCAGGGCGGCCACAATGCCGGTCATACGCTGGTCATCGACGGCCAGACCTACAAGCTGGCGCTGCTGCCGTCGGGCGTGGTGCGCGGCGGCAAGCTCTCGGTGATCGGCAATGGCGTGGTGTTCGACCCGCAGGCCTTCGTCGATGAAGTCGCCAAGCTCCGCGGCCAGGGCGTCGATGTCGGCCCGCACAATCTGCGAGTCGCCGAAAACGTCACGCTGATCCTGCCGCTGCACCGCGAACTCGATGCACTGCGCGAGAATGCCAACAAGGCCACCGCCATCGGCACCACCCAGCGCGGCATCGGCCCGGCCTATGAAGACAAGGTCGGCCGCCGTGCTATCCGTCTGATGGATCTCGCCGATCTGCAGACCTTGCCGCACAAGGTCGATCGCCTGCTGACGCATCACAATGCGCTGCGCCGCGGCCTCGGCCTCGAAGAATTCAAGTCGGCCGATATCGTCAAGGATCTCGCCGCGTTCGCGCCGGTGCTGCTGCCTTACGCCGAGGCGGTCTGGCGGCTGCTCGACAGCAAGCGCCGCGAGGGCAAGCGCATCTTGTTCGAAGGTGCGCAGGGCGCGCTGCTCGATGTCGATCACGGCACCTATCCCTATGTCACCTCGTCCAACACCGTGGCCGCCCAGGCAGCGACCGGCACCGGCATGGGCCCGGGCGCGGTCGGCTATGTGCTCGGCATCTGCAAGGCCTACACCACGCGCGTGGGCCAAGGTCCATTCCCGACCGAACTGCTGAACGAGATCGGCGAAGAGATCGGCCGTCGCGGCAAGGAATTTGGCGTCAATACCGGGCGCAAGCGTCGCTGCGGCTGGTTCGATGCGGTGCTGGTGCGACAGACTGTCCGCACCTGCGGCATCAACGGCCTGGCGCTGACCAAGCTCGACATCCTCGACGGCTTCGACACCATCGAGGTTTGCGTCGGCTACAAGCTCGACGGCAAGGAAATCGACTATCTGCCGGCCGGCGAGGGCGCCCAGGCCCGGATCGAGCCGATCTACGAGACCATCGAAGGCTGGAAAGAGCCGACCGCGAACGCCCGTTCATGGGCCGATCTGCCGGCGCAGGCGATTAAATACGTGCGCCGGATCGAGGAACTGGTTGGCTGCCCGATTGCTTTGCTTTCCACGAGCCCGGAACGCGAAGATACTATTCTGGTGCAAAACCCGTTTGAGGCTTAACGAACTGTTACCGGATAGCCTCCAAATTGATGCACCCGCAACATTGAGTCGAGATGGCTGATTACTACCCGTTGATCGCCCGTGCCATCGCCGGACTGGACCCCAGTGCTCCCGGTGAGCAGCGGCGCGCGCTCTATGAGCGCGCCCGCACGGCTCTGATTGCCCAGTTGCGCAGTGTCGAGCCGCCCCTCAGCGAGTCAGAGATCACCCGCGAGCGGCTGTCGCTTGAAGAGGCAGTCCGCAAGGTCGAATCCGAAGCGGCCCAGCGCGCCCGCGACGCCTCGCGGCCGCCATCGGATGGCAAGCCGCGCGCTGGCGATGCTTTCCGTAATGCCGGGTCGCGTGCCGGTGCCACGCCGGCCGAGCCGTCGCCGCGCGGCCGTCAGCCGATCACGCCGACGCCGCCGTCTCCGCGTGCCCCGGAAGAGCCGCGTCCGCCGCGCACCTTGCGCGTCGATCCGCCGCCGATTCCAAAGCAGCAGTCGCCCAATGCCGGTGCGCAGGATCCGAACGGTCCGCCAACCCGCGAACGATCAGGCACGCCGCGCCGCTCCGATAACAACACGCCGCCGCCGGCCCGCAACGATCGCGGCGACCAGGGCGATGCCGCGATGCGCGGTTTCCGCGACGTCACCGCCGATGTGGACGATCTCGGCCGCGCCGCTGCGCAGGCCAATCGTGCGGCGCGCAAGACCTACGCCAACGTGCCGTCGCCGACGCCGGAATTCGATCGTCTCGAACCCAGCATGGAAGCGCGTAGCGAGGCTTTCGGCTACGACGAGACAGCTTACGATGAGCAGGCCGGCGACGAGTCGCAGGTGCCACCGTCGCGCATCAAGGATTCCAAGGGCAAGAAGGCGAAGCCGCCCAAGCCTCCGAAGCCGAAGCGCGTTAGTGGCGGTTTCCCGTTCAAGACCGCGCTTCTCATCGGCATCGTGATGATCCTGATCGGCGCCGTGATTCTGGGATGGCCGACGATCAACAAGATGGTGCGCGGTTTCGCCGGCGGTTCGGCGCCCGTCGTCACCGACAACAAGGATGCGCCGCTGGCGCCGCGGCCGAAAATCGCTGATCGCGTCGGTCAGCCGTCCTCGTCGGATCAGATCGCGCCGGTTGCACAGCGCGTCGTTCTGTATGACGAGGATCCGGCTGAGCCGAAGGGCCGGCAATATGTCGGCACGGTGGTCTGGCGCACCGAGCAGATCAAGGGCACCGGCGGCAAGCCTGGTGACATCGCCGTGCGCGCGGACATCGAGATTCCGGAACGCAAGTTCAAGATGACCATGTCGTTCCGCCGCAACACCGACACGTCGCTGCCCGCCAGCCACACGGCCGAACTGACTTTCGTGCTGCCGCCCGATTTCGCCGGCGGCGGTATCGCCAACGTTCCGGGCGTGCTGATGAAGTCGAACGAGCAGGCGAGGGGCACGCCACTGGCGGGCCTCGCGGTCAAGGTCACCGACGGCTTCTTCCTTGTCGGTCTCAGCAATGTCGAAAGCGATCGCGCGCGCAACCTGCAGCTCCTGAAGGAGCGGTCATGGTTCGACATCCCGCTGGTCTATGCCAACCAGCGCCGCGCCATCATCGCCATCGAGAAGGGCTCGCCCGGCGAGCGTGCCTTCAACGACGCCTTCGCGGCCTGGGGCGAGTAACTTCTAAGAAGCCACACACTGTCATTCACAGGCGCACCAATTGGTGCGCCTGTGGGCGCGCTCTTGCGCGAACCCGGAATGACAGCTGTTGAAAGTGCCAGCTACTTGCAGCCGAAACTCGCCGCCTGCGTTATCGCTCCGCCATTCCACACCGTCCGCAGCGGATAGACGCAAGCCGGATAGCTCAACTTGCTGTCGCGCGACGTCAGTGCGATCTCGCCGGGAGCCATACCCTTCTCGACCCAGTCCGTCAGCGCGGTGAAGAACTGATCCTGCTCACGCGTCGGCGTCTGGTTGGCATTCCCCGGCAGTTTCGGCAGCGGCACGGAATCGTTCTGTCCGCTGACCGTATAGGCCCGGCCCTGCGAGCTGTGGGCCGAGCCGGGCAGCAGATACATCCGCATGAACTTCTGCACCTCGGTATGGCCGCCCATCTGCGCCGCGACGCGCTCGTGATAGTTGACGTTGCCGGCGGGCGGGATCGCGTCATCGACGAGGCCGCTATAGACGACGATCTTGCGGCCGAGATCGCGCAACTTGCCGAGATCCGCCTTGTCGGTGCCGAGATTGCTGAACAGCGTCGCTTGCAAGGCGAGGTTCTTGTTCACCGCATCGGCCAGACCGGCATAGCTGAGCTCCTGCCACTTGTTGCGTTCGGTAGTCGAGCCGTTGTTGAACGGAATGTCCGACGGGTTGGTGGCGCTGGCATCGGCGGCGTAGCGGACGTCCTTCAGTGCCAGGGCCACACTGCCGGCGGCCGTACCGGTGATCTGGCTGCCGATCGCAGTGGTCCTGGTGAAGGCCCACCACACCTGCTTCGTGCCGAGCGCCTTACCGCTGCGGCTGTCGGAGCTTTGCGCGGCGTCGTAGCTGCCATCGGGCGTTGCGCCGAACCAGATCCTGTCGAGCGCCATCGCTTCCTTGAGGCTCATGCAGGTTGCCGCATCGGCATTGCTGCCGGTGACGCCCTGGCCGGCCTCGCCGCTGCAGAGGGCCGCGGCATCGCGTGCGGGATCGTAGTCGCAGACGAACGGATCGAGCAGGAAGCCGAGCCCGGCCTGGTCGCAGGCGGCGAGGGCGCGCTTGTTGGCGGCGTTGATCTTGGCGGCGAAGGCGCTGGCTTTCGGTTTGTCGAGTGCGGTGAAGCCGAGTTCGGTCTTCATCACGATCTGCGGATACAGCGCAGCCGTGCCGAATTGCGGGATGTTGAGCGCCGGCTGCGCGATCATGTAGCCGTCATAGAGCTCGGGATAGTCCTGGGCGATCTTCATACCCTGCCGGCCGCCCTGCGAGTGGCCATCGTAATAAGCGTAAGCCGGCGCCTTGCCGTAATAGAGCGTGGCGAGCGCCCTGGTCTTGACGGCCTGCTCGACCAGGGCGCGGACCGAGAAGTCGCGAAATCCTTCGGTATTGATCTTGCCGTCGGAGAGAAAGGTGAAGGAGCCGTCCTGATACCAGGGTTGTCCAGCATCGGTGGTGCCCGAGGCATAACCCATATTGGCGTTGACGAGGGCGGGCACCTTGCTGCCGATCTTGTCGGCATAACGATGGCCGCCGCCGACCCAGCCGCCGCCGCCGTAATTGCGGATGCGCGTATTCCAGTTCGCCGGTGTTGGCAGCCAGACCTCGATGCCGATGCCCTCGGACCAGGAGCGCGCAGCCTTGTCCTTTTCCGCCGTGAAGCCTGGCCCCACCAGAAGCTTCACAAGGCACATATCCGCCGCCATGGTAATCGGGCGAGGCGAATCCTGTGCGATCAGTTCCTCGCCCTTCTTGATCGCCCGCACGGCCACCACGGTGGTGGCCTCATCCGGATGAAATGCGGTCTTGATACCGTCGTCGCAGGCGAGCTGTTGTGCGGAAGCGGGGGCGGTGGTGCCGCATAGCGCAGCAAACAAGGCCATCGCCGTCACGATGGCACGCGCGCGGTTATCATCACGGATGATGTGGGGGGCTGTCGACATGGCGTTTCCCGTCTGTTTTATTTTTGAGTTGGGGTGAGTTCTCCTCACTTCGCTTCTGCGATCAACTACCAAAACGATGTCGGAACGTAACATTATGTTAAAAAAGGTCCCGTGGATTGGGCCTACAGCGATGTGATTTGACCCCGTATGGTTGCCTGCTATCCACAATGATCCGCTCTTGAACCCCTTCTGCCGCCATGGACCCCCCGCATGACCACGCGCCGACAGGTGATGAAGCTCGCCGCCTTTGCTGCCAGCCAGACCGCGTTGATGGGCGCGGTGCGTGCCGAGGGCGGTGTCGATCTTGGCGCGGCCGTGTCGGCTGCGCTCCCCTTCGCGCAACAGACGCCGATGCGTATCGGCGCGGCGGCGTTGCGCGTCCGCGACCTCGGCAAGATGCGGATCTATTACACAGACCTGCTGAAGCTCGATACCATCAGTGCGGACAAGACCGAGGTCGTGCTCGGCGTCGATGGCGTGGCGCTGTTGCATCTGATCCATCGGCCCGATGCGCCGCTGGAAGCGCAGACCACCGCCGGGCTGTTTCACACCGCGTTCCTGATGCCGAGCCGCGCGGACTTCGCGCGCTGGCTGGTCCATGCCGCGCTGGCGCGCACGCCGTTCGACGGCTTTGCCGATCATCATGTCAGCGAAGCGTCCTATCTCACCGATCCCGAGGGCAACGGCATCGAGGTCTATTCGGACCGGCCGCCGTCGGCGTGGAAATGGACCGGCGACATGGTGACCATGGGGACCGACCAGCTCGATATCGACAATATCGTGGCGCAGACGGACACGACCCGCGATCAATATCACACCGCGCCGAAGGCGCTGCGTATCGGCCACATGCATCTACGCGTCGGCGATGTCGCGCGTGGGCGCAATTTTTATGAGGGTCTGATCGGCATGGAGCCGACGCGGCTTGGCCGGCCGGGTGTCGCATTCCTGTCGTCAGGTCGCTATCACCATCACATCGGCATCAACACATGGCAGAGCGCTGGCAGCGGTCCGCGCAATGCGCAGGAGACCGGGCTGGCCTGGTTTTCGCTCCGGATTGCCGATAATGCCGTGATGGCCGACCGCAAGCACCGTCTTGCGGCGGCGGGTCTGTCAGGCGAGTCGATCACAGATGGCATTGCGATCGCCGATCCCTGGGGCACTCAGGTGCGGCTCGTGAAAGCGTAGAATTTGAAACTCGTCATTCCGGGGCGCGCTCTTGCGCGAACCCGGAATCCCGAAATGTTCTAATTACATCCAGATTCCGGGTTCGCGAACGTCACCTGACGGCGCCGCTTCGCGACCCGGAATGACAGCTTCAATCGCGACAGGCCTACGCCTCAGCCAATTCGAAATACCGCGGCGCGTCGCGCCAGCCATGGGCTGCAGCGTGGAGCGCCTTGGCGCGATAGTCCAGTTCGAGATCGCAGAGCATGCCGCGCATTTCCAGATCGCTCTCCTCGCGGGCGAGGCGGTTGCAATTGTCCGCGCGATCTCTGAAATAATTTTCTGACATAATCATCGGTATCGTTTTCCATCGGCTTCGATGGAACTTCGCTGTCCGGTTTGGCGAAGACGTGGCGGCATGCCATCAAATACGTGGCAGTTCCCGCTTTTCGCGTTGCGAAAGATTGCGCAGCAATGCTACGGCGCGCCGTTCGCGCCTGCGGTCACGGCGTGCGACACGAGCGCATGGGCATCAGTGATGCCGCCGGCCGCATGGCGCACGATGGTCTCCGCCATCATCGCCTTCGTCGCCGGCGTACGATGCTGTACGGCGATCTGCTGCACGGCGATATCCAGCACCTGGCGCAGCGTGGCCACATAGTTTGCGTCGAACTTCGGTGTCGGGTCGGTTGTCATGATACACTCCGTCGTCTCGAGCTGCGCGGACCATGCTGACGCATTGGGGCGTATCTTGGTCCGTGCGATGAAACGTCGATGACGGCTAGTGACATTGTTTTGAAGTTAGAGCGTTGAACCTTCATGCGGTGTTGCGCGACATCCCGCCACGCGCAGTATGACTTGCGCATTCGAATAAAACGCAGTGCAAAAATCTTCAGGATTTGTGAAACCCGCGTGACATCGCGTGCACATTCGCGCGATCGATCACGATGCGGCTTTTCTGAATGTGGTGTTTAACTGACGCTAGGTCATTCTTTCGCAGGCTTGCGGCGTGACACTCGCGCCTAGCGTTCCTGCATGATGCTGAGCGGAATGTTGACCTCGCAGCTGAGGCCATCGGGATCGAAGCGCAGGCGTGCTTCGCCCTGCAGCTGCCCGGGCAGCGCCTGTTCGATCAGACGGCTGCCGAAACTCTTCCGTGACGGTTCGATCACCGGCGGTCCGCCGCTTTCGTTCCAGCGCAGGATGAAGCGCTTCGGCGTATCCTGCGTCGTTGACCACGAGATCGTGACCCGGCCGGCCGGCGTGGACAGCGCGCCATATTTGGTGGCGTTGGTGCAAAGCTCGTGGATCACCATTGACAGCGACATGGCAGGCCCGGACGAGATGGCGAGGGTGTCGCCGGTGATCGTGAACTGATCGAGGCTCTTGGATTGGAATGCGCGCACCGCGCTCTCGATCAGCGAACGGCAGCTCGCGCCGGTCCAGGTCTCGCGGATCAGCAGATCCTGCGCCACCGCCAGCGCCTGCAGGCGATCGCCGATGGTCTTGGCAGCTTCTTCGAGGCTGCCGGCCGTGCGCAGGCTCTGCGATGTAATGGCCGACACGATGGCAAGGGTGTTCTTGACGCGGTGATGCAGTTCACCGATCACCACTTCCTGCAGCTTGGCCGCGATGGCGAGCGCCTGCGCATCGACGCCAGCCTTCGCGAGCAGTTCCTTGAGATAGTCAGGCTCGTTCTCGATCGAGCGCGGCAAAGGAATGGTCATTCCCCGCAGTAACAGGTTGGTACGGTTCCGTACATTGCAAAGGTTGGGCTGTATGGGACGGGAAGATGCCTCTTTCTATGCCTGATGGTTCCGGCGAGATGGTTCGATCCTTCCGCCCTGGCGCATGCTAGCCTCGTGCACATCACCCGGAGGTTTCATGGAAAAACCGCTCAGGACTGCGAACGAGCTGGAGGATTTGATCAAGCAGCGGACGATCCACCTCTTCGGCCCCTGGCCGAAGGCGATGACCTTGTTCGTGTTTGAGGAGCGCATGGGCTGGAATGTCAGCATCAGTTCCGCCGACACGGATGGCAACGCGTTCTATCGCAGCCAGGCGTTGGGCACGGCCCTGGTGCTGCAGGACAAGTTCAATCTCAGTCAGCCGGTTGCCAGCTGACCTGCCCATGTGCGTTCAGAACGGGTGCGCACGCGAGAGGCTGCCACGGTCCGTTATTCCGCAAAGAACGGCCCGCCATGTTTGAAACGCGCCGCAGCGCTCCGCTTATGGGCTCGCCGCTTACCGCAGCGAGATGGCGAGGCCCGAGAGATCGGCATTGACCATCAATCCGGTCTGGCGACCGCTGAGTTCCAGCAGCGCGCCTTTCTCGTTGGTGAGCACTATGGCGCTGACGCCGCGGCCGACGGCAGCACCCGCGCCGCCTGCGCCATAGACGCCGGCCACATCGCCCGGGCTGTTGATGCGGCTGACGCGGCCGGACAGATAGGTCTGCGATGCGCCGAATACGAGGCCCGCGCTCAAGCCGCCGATCGACAGTGGATAGGTCCGGCCGCGAAAGGTCAGCGTGCCCGAACCGCCCGACGCGCCGATGAACCAGCCGCCCTTCAGCACATTGATGCGGATCGTGCCGCTATCGGCGAAAGCCGCGGAGGACAGGCTTGCGCCGATCAGCGCGAGGGCGGCGACGAGGGTGGTGCGGAAAAGCGAGCGCGACATGGGATTTCCTCTGAAAAATGATTCGTTGGGCGCAAGGCGAGGCCGGCACAATCCAGCAAAATGGTTGCGGGGTCCATGGGCTCGCGAGCGGCGAGGGCGCTGCAATTGACAAATGCAGGTCCCGCCAAACACACTCGGCCATGGCCAGGACCGTCCTCTTCCTCTGCACCGGCAACTACTATCGCAGCCGCTATGCGGAAGAACTCTTCAATCACCTGGCGCGCCGTGCCGGTCTGGACTGGGAGGCGACGTCGCACGCCCTGGCCATCGAGCGGGGCAGCGACAATGTCGGCCCGATGGCGCGACAGACCATCGACGCGCTGACCGTCGATGGCATCTCGCCCCTTGGCGCGTCGCGGATGCCGGCGGTCTGCACGCATGATGCGCTTGCAGCGTCCGATATGGTCGTGGCCGTGAAGGAGGCAGAGCACCGTGCTTTGCTCACCGAGCGCTTTCCGGGCTGGGAAGACCGCGTGACCTATTGGCACGTGCATGACATCGACGTGGCGCCTCCCGAAGTCGCGCTGGGCGAGCTGAAAGCGCATGTCGCGCGTCTGGTGCGTGAGCTGGCTGAACCTCCCCATACGAGCCTGATCGCTTCCGCCATGTGGCAACTCGTCGAACGCCATATGGGGCACGTCGGCTATAAAGGCGGCGTCAAGTCCGAAGGACTTGCGTGGGAGCCACCGGTCATCGATTGCTCCGGCTGGGCTGCGCTGCTGCTGTCCAGCGCGATGCAGGCGATGAATGATGCATCCAAAAGCGGCGTCTTCAGCACCAGTGAGATTGCCGGGATTTCGACTTGGTCCGATCGCATGATCGAAGTCATCGAGGCCCGCACCGGGTTTATTCTCGAAGGCGATCGGATAGATCTCGAAAGCCTGCCGCGTTTTGCCACCATCGGCTTGCGACAGGGTGGCGGAGCATGGGCCGCGAACCATCCGCGGCCACGCGGGATTACCCATGTGGTTCAGATCGTGCGCCGCCCCGATGACGATGCGCCGTTCGTGACGGAGTCGCAGGGCTGGGCAACGCCCTCTGGTCTCCGGTTGCTGCCGCTGGCGGATTGGCTTGATATCAGCCGCGTGTGGCTCAAATCCGGCGAAGCGTGGGCGGTCGATCCGTTTGCGCCGTGCGTGCATCGCGCAGGCGTGGCGTAAAGCCAACGCCTGCGAATTGCGAAGACCGCATCAATTGATGCTGTGAAAGAACCACTTCACCAGCAACACGCCGCTGCCGACCGCCACCACCGCGATCCCGTAACCGGTCAGGATGTCGCCCTGCGTGCCGCCAAATGGCCACAACGCGGCAACGCAGAGGCCGATGGCGAATGTCAGCATGACGTAAAACAGAATGCCACGCTCTTCCGGCTTCGACGCCAGCGCCTGCATGATGAATTCCAGAAGGGGACTTGGCTCGGACATCGACTACGGCTCCTCGTCCGATGAGACGCGGGAGCGGCATGTCGGGTTCAATGATGGCCTGTGCCCGGTTCTGGACCGGAAAGAGCAGCAGATCGAACGGCTTCGGTCCAACAGCGACGAGTTCGGGCGCCTCGCTTGAGCTCGCGCCGATCGTGTCCAGGCCATCATTTTTGAATGAAAACTGCACGTCCGCGCGTCGATTGCACAAGAAGCCAAGGAAAACTCAACGGCAATTCAAGGTGCCTACAAGGCTTTCCGGCCCGTACGCGCGCATTCTGGCAGTGCTTTCAGGAGCAAGGCCACGGATGGCCCGAACAATCGGAGGAAGGTCATGAGGATGATCGTCATGGGCGGTACAGGTCTTATCGGACGCACACGAACGCCTGATGCAGGTGCACGTCCATGACCAAGCCTCACGATCGTTCGAATGACCCGGTAGCCGCATCTGAGGCGCCCCAGGAAACTCCGTCCCATGCCGAGCGGCGTTCTGCCGGTGCGGAGATGTCCCGCGTGCTCGGGACCACACCATTTCACATGGCTTTGGATTCCTCCGGTGCCGGAATCACCCACTGGAAGCACGAGCCATTGCACGACGTCGTCGAGCCCATGACCCATCACGTCATCATGGCTTACAACGGTTCGATGCAGCGCATGGAGCGGCGGTCAGGAAGATCGGTTGCGATTGGAACGTTTCGTCCCGGTGTTGTGATCATCATTCCAGAAGGATCAAGCTCCCGATGGGATATTCCGAAACCTGTTGATGTCGTTCAGCTCTATCTTCCGCACAGAATACTCGAGCGCGTTGCCCACGAAGCCGACATCGCCGCTCCTGGCGACCTTCTGGAGCGAACGGCGCATCCCGATCCCATCACATCGCGGTTGCTCATAAGTGCGGCGGACGTGCTGGAGGGCAATGCGGCCCTGGATGCCCTGTTCAGGCAGCAAGTGACGGATCTTCTGGCCACGCGCCTGCTGGCTGCGCACACCGGCGCGCCAACTACGTTCCAGCAGACCATGGGTGGGCTGGCGCCGAAGACGCTGCTACGCGCCATCGAACGTTTGCGCTCGGACAGCGATACGGACGTCTCTCTTTCCGCCCTGGCCTCGGATGCCGGCCTGTCGCGCTTTCACTTCTGCCGCGCTTTCAAGGAAAGCACCGGGCTTTCGCCACATGCCTGGTTGCGCCAACACCGGCTCGAGCAGGCCATGAACATGCTGCGCGACACCGACGCATCGGTCGTGTCGGTGGCAGCGGCGCTTGGCTATGCCTCGCAGACAGCCTTCGCAGCGGCGTTCAGGAAGCTGACCGGAGAAAGTCCAAGCGATTGGCGCCGACGGACGCGTTAGCCGCAATCTCTCGACAGGTACGTCAATCGCTCTGGGGCAGTTGCAGATCCGATCAGCTAGATCATCACCGTGCCCACGCCAATAACGGACGGAGACAGACAATGGCCTGGAAGACCTTCGTCGACCCACTTGCAATGATACCGCGACGGAGAGTCGTCACGAGCTCTCTGATATATGGACTTTCACTGACCATTCGACTGACGACATCGACGGGGGAAGAGGCCGAGAAGCCAGCGCAGACCGCGCAAGACAGCACTCCTTCGTTGTCCATCATCGTGAGCGACGACATCCAGGTTTTGAACGACCGGTCGCTGACGTCCGCTCAGCCGATCATCTTTCACCGTGACCGGCCGCTGGTTCCGCGGATCTGCCGCGCCGAATGTGAACGTCCCATGCAACTGGCGTCGATGCTGGACTGTACCCCGCCATAGGGGCTCACTTCGTCGTTTCCCTTCTTCGCGTCATCGTTGATTGCAACAAATTTGCCGCAGGTGAGAAGCGGCGGCGGTGACGCGCGTACTGCCGAGCAACTTAAACCCAAGGAGAAAATCACATGCGAATAGTCATCATAGGCGCCGGCTTCGCCGGCATGTACGCCGCATTGTCAGCAGCCCGCCTGCGCGACATCAAGGGCGTTTCGCCCGAAGAGCTCGAGATCGCGCTGGTCGCACCCGAGCCGACACTGGTCATTCGCCCGCGGCTCTATGAGCCGAAGCCCGAAACCTTGACGGCGCCTTTGCTGGATGTTCTCAAGGCCGTCGATGTCGTCTATATCAAAGGCAGCGCCGAGGCGATCGACACAACGTCCCGCACGGTGCAAGTCGCGACCGCCAACAATAAGCGACAGTCGCTCTCCTACGATCGGCTGGTCGTGGCGACTGGAAGCCGGTTGTTCCGCCCGAATATTCCCGGCCTCGCGGAGCATGGCTTCAGCGTCGACAATCTCGACGATGCGATCGCGCTCGACAAGCATCTGCATAGCCTGGCCGATCGGCCGGCATCGAACGGACGCGACACCATCGTCGTAGCCGGCGGCGGCTTCACGGGAATCGAAGCGGCGACCGAGATGCCGGCGCGGCTTCGCGCGATCCTCGGCAAGGACGCCCGGCCGCGCGTCATCATCGTCGAACGAAACAGTGCGATCGCTCCCGATATGGGCGAGGGTCCACGTCCCATCATCGAGGAGGCGCTGCGCAAGCTCGGTGTGGAGACCCGGCTCGGTGCCGGCGTTGCCTCGCTGGATGCATCCGGGATCACACTGTCCGACGGCGAACGTATCGAGACTGAGACCGTGATCTGGGCGGCAGGCATTCGCGCCGCGCCGCTGACCACGCAGATCCCCGCCGAGCGCGACAATTTCGGCCGGCTGCTGGTTGACCGCGATTTGCGCGTACCCTCGGTGCCCGGCGTCTTCGCTACTGGCGATGCTGCCAGAGCGGCCAGCGACGATGTCGGCAACTACGCGCTGATGTCGTGCCAGCATGCGACGCGGATGGGTGCCTTTGCCGGCAACAATGCCGCCGCTGAATTATTGCGCATGGCGCCCAGGCCATATCACCAGAAGGCCTACGTCACCTGTCTCGACCTCGGCGAAGCCGGCGCACTGTTCACGCGCGGCTGGGATCGCAAGGTCGAGATGGTTGGCGACGTCGCCAAGAAGACCAAGCAGGAAATCAACACCGTCTGGATTTATCCGCCGAAGCCCGAGCGTGCTGCCGCTCTCGCCTCGGCCGATCCGGAGCATGTGACCGAAGTCTAGCCACCTCACACAAGAAAGGACCGTGCTCCATGCAGGAGCGCGGTCAGCTCTCACGATCAACCAGGAGGACCCACAGATGACACAGACGATTCAAGCCACTCGGAAAAACACCTCGCAAAATACCCAGAAGGAGAAACACATGAACCTTGATACGACATCAGCCCCCGCCAAGTCGGGGCGTAACGAACTGGTTCCGTCGCGCTATGCAGTGAAGATCGGCGACATCGACGTGCTGGTGGTCAGCGATGGCGTGCTGCCACTCCCAACCTCCATGTTGGGACATAACGCAGACCCTGCCGTCCGGGCCGCCTGGATGCGTGACATGTTCCTGCCGCCGGACGCTTTCGACTGGCCGCTGAACGTGGTCGTCGTGCAGAGTGGCGAGCAGACCATTCTTGTCGACGCCGGGCTGGGATTGGACCCGGACCTACATTTGCCGCGGGCCGGACAACTGATCCAGCGATTGGCAGCTGCCGAGATCGATCTTGCATGCGTCACTGATATCGTGCTGACGCATTTGCATATGGATCATATCGGCGGACTTCTCGTCGAAGGGGTGAAGGATCAATTGCGTTCGGATCTGCGGATCCACGTCGCTGCCGCCGAGGTCGAATTCTGGAAAGCGCCCGATTTCTCTCACACCCAAATGCCGCCGGGATTCCCGGACGCGCTGCGGGCGACCGCCAAGCGGTTCATGGCCGAATATGGAAAGCATTTCCGGACATTCACGGACGAGCACGAACTGGCGCCGGGAGTCATCGTGCGTCGGACCGGCGGCCACACGCCCGGACACAGTGTCGTCCGCTTGGCATCCGGCGGTGACGCGCTGACCTTCGCCGGCGACGCCGTGTTCACGGTCGGGTTTGACCAACCCGATTGGCACAACGGTTTCGAGCACGACCCCGAAGAAGCAGCGCGCGTGCGGACCCGTCTGTTGCGGGAGCTGGCGGCCAGCGGCGAATTATTGGTCGCGACCCATCTGCCATTCCCGTCCGCCGGCCACGTGGCGATCGATGGCGATGCGTTTCGCTGGGTTCCGATCTCCTGGGACTACTGATCGCTTGCCGGGTTAGGACCGGGGCGCGTTCTCTTCGCTAATGAGTGCGCGCCCTGGTTTTAGCAGCGCCGATTCAGAAGAACTGCACAACAGTAGCGGGACCAAGCCGCGTCATCTTGGCGAGAAAGAGATTGAAAATGCAGAGTGAAAAGGTCGTGATTGTGACGGGCGGCAGCTCCGGCATAGGGAAGGCGGCGGCGCTGCGCTTCGCAAGGGAAGGCAACAAGGTGTTCGTGACCGGCCGCCGTCCCGGCCCTATCGAAGAAACGATTGCCGAGCATGCGAACATAGCCGGCATGGTGGCGGATGCAGCCTCCGCCGAAGATGCCAAGCGCACAATCGCCAAGACGGTCGATCTTTGGGGCAGGGTTGATACCTTGGTCAACAATGCGGGCGCAGGTGCCATCCTTCCGCTGGCAGACGCGACAGCCGATCGGATCAGGGACATTTTCTCCGTCAATGTGCTCGGCCCAAGTCTCCTCGCCTCTGCTGCTCTTCCTCACCTAAAGGCAACACGGGGCACGATCGTTAATGTCTCGAGCACTTTCGGTCACAAGCCGGTGGCTGGACTGTCTCACTACGCCGCCAGCAAGGCGGCCTTGGAGCAATTGACCCGCTGCTGGGCGCTGGAGCTTGCACCGCTCGGCATACGCGTGAACGCCGTGGCGGCAGGGCCTACGGAATCAGGCGCGCTGACGGGCATGATGGGGCTCTCCCTGGAACAGGCTGCGGCAATCAAGGAACAGGAGCGTGCGCGCATACCGCTCGGGCGGCGCGGCGTTCCTGACGACCTGGCAGAATGGATCGTGAGGCTTTCGAGTCCCGCTTCGGAATGGATGACGGGCCAGGTTGTTGCTATCGATGGCGGCCTGGGACTGGCTTAGTTGCAGTTGACGTTGCGGACAAACGTGAGCTGGTCGCAAAAGTGCGACGCTGCTAGCTGGTGTTTTCGAATGATGCATCGATCAAAAAAAGGCGGTCCGTAATTGGGCAGACCGCCTTCTTTATTCATGGCTTGAACGTGAAATCCGGTCCGATAGCCACCTCAGCCGGAATGGGCGGCAAATCGGCGAAGAGTTCCGGATGCTTCTTCATGACATTCAGGATCGGCTTGGCGTCGATATTCTTGTTGACGTCAAAGGTTGCCTTGAGCACGCCGAGGCGCTGAAGCCGGTCCTGTGCGCTCCACATTGCCTTGTAGCTGTTGGCCGACAGACGCCGGTCGAGCTGCTGGACATTGAATTCCATGGCGGCTTCGGCGATCTCCGGCTTCAGGCCGGGAATCCAGCGGGTGCCGATCTGCGCGGCGGCCTTGGGATTCTTGCGCATCCACTGGTCGGCCTGTGAGGTCGCGGCCAGGAATTTCTCCGTCGTCTCCGGATTCTTCTCGACCCAGGACCGAAGCGAGACGACATAGCCGAGATAGGCGATGACATCGCCCCCGCGGATCACTTCGAAGGCACCGGGGACGTCTTTCCGCGCGATGATCGGCCACGGATCCCAGCCGGAAAACGCATCGATGCCCTTGGCGAGCAGCGCGACAGTCATATCCGGCGGCGGCGTGTTGACCAGCTGAACGTCGTCGGGCTTGAGTCCGGCCTTCTCCAGCAGCGCCAGGATGTAGAGATGGTTGATGGTGCCGAAGGAGGTCGCAATCTTCTTGCCCTTGAGGCTCTTGAGGTCACCCTTGACGATGCCCGATCCCTCACGGGCAATGATCGCCATGGTCGCATCCGAACCGGATTTGGTGGCGCTGCCGCTGTAATTGCCGAGCGCCACGAGATCCATGCCGCGCAGCACGGCGCCGATCATCGGAACGCCGACCTGCAGGATCTCGGTCTCGCCAGCCTGCAGCGCATTCAGCGCATCAACGCCGGTCGCGTAGGGGCGTGCGATGGTGACATCGAGGCCCTGCTTCTCGAAATAACCGCGCTCCAGTGCCACCGGGATCGCCAGCATGTCGATGGCACTGACCATGCCGACATTCAGTTTCGTCAATGTCTGCGATTGTGCGGGCACGCAAGCCAGCATCACAGCCGTTAAGGCCCATAATATGCGTTTCAAAATCAGTCCTCCTCTTTGATTGGCCTCACGCTCGTGACCCAATAAGGCCGGGCAACCGCGTTGAGGTCCGTTCGTTTCACACCCCTTAGTCCGATGGAATGATCGTCGGCTCCGGCGATCCGCCCATACTTCTGAAACGCCAGAACGTGAAAACGCTCCGGCGTAAACGGCATATCGATCTGGATATTGACCTTGTCGGACGCGCCGGCGAGCTCTTTGGAGATTTTGCCCGGCGCCTCGATGCTCAGCCAGCCCTGAAACGCGGCCCACACGGCAATGACAGCGAGCACCACACGCCCGCGCGTCGAACGAATGACATCTCGCGCGATACTCATGCAGCTCGCACCATTTGCAGCACCTGCGCGGATAGACGCTTGAAGGTTTCATCCTCGATCAGTTGATCCCAGACGCGCGGACGCGGAAGATCGACCTTGATCTGATCGAGCACGCGGCCCTTGGACAGCACGACGACGCGGTTGGCGAGGAACACGGCCTCCGCCACATCATGGGTAATGAAGATGACGGTCGGCTTGCGCTCCTGCCAGATCCGCGTCAGCTCTTCCTGCAGTGTCATGCGGGTCTGCGCATCGACGCTGGCGAACGGCTCGTCCATCAGCAGCACGGCCGGATTGTTGGCCAGCGCACGGACGACACCGACGCGCTGCTGCATGCCGCCGGACAGTTCGTTCGGGTAGCGATCCGCGGCATGCGAGAGGCCGGCGAGCGCGAGATATTCCCGCGCGGTGCGGTCGCGCTCGTCCTTTGGCACGCCGCGCATCTTCGGGCCGAAGCCGACATTCTCCAGCACCGTCTTCCACGGGAAGAGGGCGAACGACTGGAACACAACACCGCGATCAGGACCCGGCCCCTTGACCAGATTGCCGTCGATCAGGATTTCACCGCCCGTATAGGGGATGAAGCCCGCGATCATGTTCAGAATTGTCGTCTTGCCGCAGCCGGAGGGACCGACGACTGAAACGAATTCACCCTGCTCGACGTCGAGCGAGACGTCCTGAACGGCGGTGACCTGCGATCCCGCATAGGGATCGAAATAGGTCTTGCGAAGATTTTTGAGCGACAGCGTTTTCATGACGTTACCAATCCCCACCGCTGGCCCGTTGCGCGCTCGATCGGCGCAAGGATCCAGGCATCGACGATGTACCAAAGAATTCCAAGAACGATCATGCCGAGCAGGATCTCGACCGTTGAGCCGGCACGACGTGCATCGAACATCATGAATCCGATACCGCTGGTGCCGACGATGATCTCCACCGCGATCAGCGCGCGCCAGCCATAGCCGAGGCCATTGCGCAGGCCGGTGATGATGTTCGGCAAGGCGCCGGGCAGTGTCACTTCCCACAGCACCCGCATCGGCGACGCGCCGAGGCTCTGCGCCGCACGGGCCAGATCGCGATGTACCGACTGCACGCCGAGCACGGTGCTCAGCACGATCGGAAACAGCACGGTGTAGACGATGACAAAGGTCATGGTGGTGAGGCCGAAGCCGAACCAGATCAGCAGGATCGGCAGCCACGCAATGTCGCCGATAGCCTGAAAGAACAGCAGCACCGGCCAGCAGATGCGATGCGCGAGGCGGCTGGAACCGATCAGGATGCCGAGCGGAATGCCCAGCGCGACGCCGATGGATGCACCGAACAGCAGCCGGACCAGACTGTCCTGCAGATAGTCCGGCAGAATTCCCTTGTAGGTGAGGGAGATGAACGACCGCATCACATCCACCGGCGCCGGGAAGAAGGCGCGTGGAAACATGCCTGAATTGGCGACAATGCTCCAGATCGCCACCACGGGAATAAACGGCACGATGGTCGCGATAATTGGCCACCGATGCGTCGCGCGGACGTAACCGCTCCAGAATTTTAGTGCAATGTTCATGTGCGTCTCACCAGTCCCCATCGCTCGATCGTCGCGCGTTCCAGCGGAACGAGCAGCAACCGGTCGATGAATAGCCACAACACGCCAATGACGATCATGCCGAGCACGATCACTTCGGTGCGATAGAAGTCACGGGCGACGAACAGCATGTAGCCAAGCCCAACATTGGTCGCGATCATCTCCGCCGCGATCAGGCCGCGCCACGCGAAGCCGAGCCCGGTGCGCACGCCTGTCACGATGTTGGGTAGCGCACCCGGCAGCAGCACTTCGGTGAGCAACGCCCATCGTCCGGCACCGAGCGAGGCGGCCGCATTGCGGATTGTCATCGGAATGGTGGAGACACCGAGTAGCGTGTTGTAGGCGACCACAAAGAAGACCGCGTTGAAGATCACGAAGATGATGGCGCCGAAGCCGTAGCCGAACCACAATGTCGCGATCGGTATCCAGGCGATGCCGGCAAGCACCGAGAAGAAGCGAAACAGCGGTGTCAGGAACGCCGAGACCGCAGGGCTCACGCCCATGGCGATGCCAAGCGGGACGGCGACGAGCACGCCGAGAAACGTGCCCAGTCCGACACGCAGCATGCTCGCGCCGATATGGCGGATGAGCGAGCCATCGCCGATCGCGGCAACCGCTGCTTCGGCCACCGAGCCGACCGACGGAAAAATTCGCGGATTGACATTGAAGAGCGGGACCACGATCGCCCAGATGGCGACGAGCACCAGCAAGGGCGCCACGAACAAGGTTGCGCCCACCAGCGAGTTCATGCCGCGCCAGGCGACGCGGGACCGCACTTTTTGACCGGGCGCAACGAGCACGCGACCTCCCTTTGACCAGCGTTCTGGCCGCTTTATTTTATCTGCGAGGCTCTCGGCTACGCAGTTTGGTACTCAAATCTCGTCTGCGAACGGCGGCACTTTGCCGCCGTCCTGATCACGTCACGGCATATCCGCCGTCGATGACGAGGATCGTCCCCGTCACGAAAGATGCCGTCGGCGAGCACAGATAGAGCACGCCGCCCAAGAGGTCCGATGGTTTGCCCCAACGGCCCAAGGGCGTGCGCCCCAAAATGACCTGGCTGCGTTCCGGGCTGGCCTGCAGATCGGTCGTCAGCGGCGTGGCGATCCAGCCCGGCGCGATCGCGTTGACGCGAATGCCGTCATTCGCATAGGCGATCGCCAGCGATTTCGTCAGTTGTGCAATACCGCCCTTGCTGGCGGCATAACCGGGAACGAGACCGCCGCCGAAGAACGACAGCATGGATGCCAGATTGACGATCGCGCCCTTGGAGCGTGCCAGCAGCGGCCGCGCGGCGGCGCACATCCGCATGGTGCCGTTGAGATTGATATCGACCACCGACTGGAAAACCGCGGGGTCGAGTTCCTCGCTGCGACGAATGACGCCGGCGCAATTGACGATCACATCGAGTTCGCCGAGCGAGCCGACAAGGGACTTGATCGCGCTGTCGTCGCGAACGTCGAGCTGATGCGCCTGAGCCTCGCGCAACACCGAATCCGAACGCGCTCGCTCGATCTCCGCAGCATTCACGCCGGTCGCGATGACCTCCGCGCCGGCCTCAACGAAGCCGCGCGCGAGACCCGCACCGATCCCTGACGTTCCACCCGTCACCAGCACGCGTTTTCCCGCGTACCAGATCGACGCCCATGCGGCCGACGGCATCTCCTCGATCATGTTGGCACCGTCTGCCATCAGCGCACGAACTGGTCGACGTAGTCACGGCCAAGGCCGACGGACTCGTAGTGGGCGCGGCACATATCGATCTTGGTGAAGACGTCCTCATAGCCGACATGCTTGTTGTTCTCATCGAGATACAGCATCGATCCCTGGATGTTGAAGAAGGTGATCATTTCCGGAACGTCCTCTGGGACGATCAGCGTGTGGATCTCACCCGGAGGCTCGAACACGTAGGAGCCTTCCGTCGCCACCCACTGGTGTTCGCGGTAGAACCATTTGCCGCGCAACACGAAGCCATGCACCGGATTGGGATGCAGATGCCGCGATAGTACGCCGGCGCGTCGCACGCGCAGCAGATTGCACCACTGCCCCTGTCGTGTGTTCAGCATCAGCGGACGAAACCAGACATCCGGCGCCTGCGGGACCCAGACGCGCTCGTCCTCGGGAATAGCGACGATGGCGATTTCCGGCGATGCAAGAACGTGGGTCGATCCGATCATGTCACGATACATGGGGCTTCCTCTTTCTTTTTTTCGCCGCCGCGGTTGAGACCCGCGTTATGCCCTCAGGCGTCGCAGTCGCGCGACGCTTCGAGAGCTTGAATTGCGTGTAGCCGAGCACCTGCTCCATGGCGGTCTTGGCCTTCTTTGCATCGCCCGCGGCAATCGCGCGCGCCGCGGCCGCGTGGTTTGGCAGATTGTCTTCGAACCAGCCGGGGCTGCCGACCGCGACAAGAAACACCGCGCTCAGAATGGTATCGATGGCGCCGCGAAAACCCTGCAACACGGGGTTATGCGTCGCATCGAGAATGGCGAGGTGGAATGCTTTGTCCGCCTTGATGGCGCTTTCCTGATCGTGCGAGGTTTCCATGCCGACCAGTGCGGCCTCGATGCGCAACCTGTCCTGTTTGGTGCTCCGCGTTGCCGCGAGCGCTGCTGCTGCCGGTTCGATGATCAGTCGGACTTCCTGAATCGCCATCAGAAGATCGCGGTCCGGTTCGCCGCCGCCGACCAGCCATCCCAGCACATCGCGATCGAGCAGACTCCAGTCGCGGCGCGGCAAGACGTGCGTACCGTAACGCGGACGCACGCTGACCATTCCTTTCGCAGCGAGGGTTTTGATCGCTTCCCGGATGACGCCGCGCCCGACACCGAAGCGCGCCTCCAATTCCGGCTCGGGGGGAGGGTCGCGCCAATCGGGATAATATCCTGCGCGATTTCGCAGCCGAGCGTGGTCAAGACCGAATTGATACGGCCTGGCTTGCTTCCCCGCTCCAACGATTTCGTAGGACTTCGTGCCACGAGTGTTCTTCCCCGCTTGTTTCCTCAGTGGCCTATCTCACGTTTTCAGAGCGAATGCAATCATCCGATGTTTAACATCGGATGATTGCATTTGCGGTGCACAATGCTTTGCCCGATCGCAATTCGAGTTTGAAATTCATGGCATAGCGGCCGCGATAGATGGCCGGCCCATGCCAGCGCGGGGCCGGTTGTTTTTTCCGGGAACGAGATTGGCTGTTCCACCGTTTTCAGAGACACCGGGCCGGTTCGGTTCCAGCAGGACCAGCTTTCTTTGGCTCGGGAAAATCAGGAGAAAGCAAATGATGTCCGAAACTCAAGTCCACACCATTGCCCGACAGATGCTTGATCGGCACGGCGCCGTGGCCATCGCTCATGCCGCTCAGAATGCACTGACATGCGAGCAAAAAGGTCAGGTGGAAGAAGCCAACGAGTGGCGCCACGTGAAGGATGCCATGAAGATCATGCAAGGCCCGCATCAGAGCTGAGGTTGTCAGCAGACGCCTCGGCGTCTCACCACGCGTACCGCACCACGCCCTTGCCGGCGTAGCTGCGCGTGACATCCGAGAACTCGCCTTCAAAGGTGCCGGCGACGGTCCAGCCGTTCGTCCACTTCATCTCCGCGGATGCGGTCGTCAACGCAGCATCGCTCGCCTGCGCCGCGCCGTTGACGAAGAAGCTCGCACCGGGCAGCGTCTGGAACGTCGCCGAAGCGTAACGGTCGCTATTGAAATCGTGCGCCCATGCGACGCGACCGCGCAGCGTCAAGATCGCGTCCGTTACGGCAAACGACTTGTCAATGCGGAAGCCGAGTTCGCTGCGGGTGCTGGTCACGGTCTTGCCCGCATAGGCCAGTGCGAAGGTGTTGGCGCCGCCGCCGGCAGTCTCTGCATAGGATGGCAAATCGAGTGCCGTGACCTGCGCCGCGGCATAAGGCGTAAAACCGACGCCGCCCAGCGAGGACATCAGGTAACGATTGCCACCTTCGACGCGACCCGAATAACTGTTGGCATTGAACTGAGCGCGCAGCCGATCACCGCCGACGACACGATCGGTGGTGATATCCTGCCAGCCATAGGCCGCGGCTGCTGTGATGTAAGCTGATCCGACCGTATGGCGCACGAACGCACCCGCCTGGAACAGGTCGCTGCGGCCCGAGCCGCCGTTGGCTACCGAGAAGTTGGTGCCGCCGCCAGCCAGCGAGAAGCCCGCCAGCGTATTTGGTGAGAACCAGTAGTCGGCGCCGACCGCAACGCCGCCGATGCTCGACCGGGTGTCGCTCGAGCCGACCACCGTGTTGCCATCGGTGTTGCGCGAGCCGCCGAAGCCCGCCGCCCACACGTTCCAGCGCGCCTGGAACGCGGGCGCCATCGGCGGAGCCTTGCGATAGATCGCGGCCAGCGCATCGCTCGGAGCGCGCTTCGCGGCGTAGGCCAATGTTTCGTCCGCATACCCCGCCGCGCCGGCCTGCGCCGTGCCGCGGCCTGCGGTGAACGGATCGGTCATCACGCCCATGAACTGGGTCATGGCGTCGAAAGTGGTCTGCTGGGCGCCGGTGGCTGTCTCGCCGGATGCCTGCGACAGTCTAGTTAGCAGCTCGTTGCCGGACAGAAGGTACAGCGCGTTGAAGCCGCTCGGCAGCACCGCGCCGCCGGTGATCGCATTGTCGATCGCGCCGGCGACGGTGCGCTGATTGGTGCCGGCACTGCCGGGCAGGATCGGGCCGAGCAGGCCGGGATCGAGCGTCAGCAGCACGTCGTTGCCGACATAGCTCAACCGCGCATTGCGGGCAAAGAAGTTGTCGATGCTGACGCTGTCGAAAGTGCCGGTCCGCGTGCCGGCATTCAGGATCGTGTAGGTCGTGGTGACGCCGAGCGGGCGCAGCGGATCGACGATCACCTTGCCGCTGATCGTGGCAAGGCCCGTGACGTTGGTCCTGTCCGACGTGGTGCCGGAGACCTGCACCAGATAGGTCGATGCCGCCGTCATCGTCAAGCTGCCGCTGACGGTGAGCGTGCCGATCGAATTGCCGGGCGCCAGCGTGCCGCCATTGATCGCCGTGGTGCCGACGACGCCGGTGCCGCCCAGCGTACCGCCGGCATTCACCGTCAGGCTGGCTGCCGAGGTGATGTCGCCATTGACGCTGAGCGTGCCACCACTGACGTTCACCGGTCCCGCGAACGTGCTGGTGCCGGTCAGCGTCCAGTTCGACGCGTCGACCTTGTTGAAGGTGCCAAAGCCGGAATATTGCGCGGTGTCGCCGACTAGCGAGACATCGAATGTGCCGGCGCCGGTGCCGCCGAGCTGCAAGATGTCGGCGACACCCGGCACGTAACCCAGAGCGATCTGAAACGGGCTGGCGCCGCCAATCACCTGGCCCACGATGACCGACGTCGGCCCCAGCGTCAGCGTCATGGGATCGCTGATCGGTGTAAAGTGTGCGAAGTGTATCGCAGCCGTTTGACCGCTGATGATGCCAGCATTGAACAGCGTGAAGCCGGCTTTGCTCTGCACGCTGACGCCAGTTCCGCCCGTTCCTGTGACGCTCGCGCCGTTGCCGATCGTCAGCGAGCCGCTGCCTGTGTCGATGCCGATGCCTCCTTCGCCGCTGATAATGGCTCCGGCGCCGATCGTGGCCGTGGTGATGCCACCCGGCGCCTGGAGGACGAGTCCTCCTCCTATTGCGGCGCTGACAACGGTTCCGGCGCCGATTGTGGCCGTGGTGTTGCCGGTGATCGTATGGGCAAAAATAGCGTCAACGATTGCGCTGATGGAAGCTCCATCGCCGACCACGAGATTTACATTGCCGAATGGCGAACCGACATCGATGGCGTTCTGGAAGCTGCCGCTGAGCGTCAAGCCGTTGGCAACAGTCACGGTGGCAGTCCCAGTTCCGCTGGAAGCCCGCACAGCCGCGTTGTTGGTCGATGTGACGTTCCCCGGGACGTTCACCGTGGCTGTTCCCAAATCGGCGATCGCATAGAGGCCCGCCCCGCCGGCGGTGTTGTTGACGGCGCCGTTCCAGGCAATCAGCGCATTGCCGGGGCCGTTGCCGGCCACCCACGCCTTGATGGTGCCGGCACCGTCGGCACTCGTCACGCTGCCGGACCCCGTCACCGTGGCGTTTCCGTCGAAGGTCGACGCAAACAGGGCGGCGTCTGCCGATGTAATGGGACCGTTGTAGGTGATGATCGCGTTGCCCACGCCGACGGTCGTGGCGCTGATGCCGGCGGTTGTGGATGTGACGTTGCCGGATCCAGTGATGAAGACGTCGCCGCCGCTGGACTGTCCGAAGATGGTACCGTTCACGGTGGCGTTGGAATTGATCTGGATCTTGCCGTTGCCTGTCGTCAGCGCCGCGAGGCCTCCGGTGCCAATCGCCGCAGTATTGAGAATGTCGATCGTGCCAGTGGTGCCTTGCGCATTGACCGCGTTCGTCGCGGCATTGCCGACATAGCTGATGTCCCCGAAATCGTTGCTGAGGGTCACGATCTGGGGGATGCCGAAGTTCGTGTCGCTGTGGGTGAAGGTCAGGCTGCCGGGAGCGGTCACTGTCACGCTGGCGGGGCCGGTGTCGATCTGCGCGCCCGGATTGACGGTGACGACCGTTGTGCCGGCAAAACTCGTGATCAGCATGCCGCCGGTCGCCGGGTTGGCCGCATCGCAGGTCACGCTGCCGGTGTTCTCGCCGACACAGGCCGCGAGCGCCTCCGATGGCACGACCGTCCCGGCCAGCGACGCCAGCAGCGCGGTTGAACCAAGCCAGGTGACGGGGCGAATAGTTTTTGATGCGGCGGAGGCGGCCCGGGGGCTCGACCTTTCGCCGTAAGCCTCAGGGCAATTGGCTACGTGCTTCCCGGTAAGCAATAGCGCCGTCTGCAGCAACGTCTTCGAACCGAGCCTGCACTTCATAACTTAACTCCAAAACGCCAAGCGCATTTGCTTTCGACAAGAAGTCCCGTCAGTCGCCTCGAAAGAGCGGCGGCAAGACGGCTAACGCAGCGTCACGAATAGCGAGAGAACGCAGCACCAGAGAGCCGACTCGCAGAAGCTGGCGAACGCGCATAGGGGCAATCGAGTACGTCAATGACGTCAGCGGACCGTCATCTCAGCGTTAGTATTTCTCGTGTGGGAGTGATTTCGTGCAAGTTGCTCAACCGGCTGGTCAGGAGAGGTTGACTGCAGCCAGAACAGCGTCCGTCCGGTCGTCGCCTGGCATTTCACGCCGGCTCGCGCCGTGTGCGCATCGTTATATCCCCCATATCGGCACGGTGAGAGAATCTGTTCTTCCCAGCACCCGTACTGAATATCGCGCTACCTGATGCGTCTGAGAACTACCTAGAAAGGTGGTTCGCTGTGCTTTATGTATGACCGCGCAGGCCCGGCTTCCTGCACAGATTGGGAATGACATGCATCTCTCGACGGATCCCACCGATCCGCAAAATCAAGAAGTCTATGCACTCTGGGATCAGCTGGCCGAGTTCTCAGTCGCCGACGGCGACGCCGCGCTGACACACCTGCTGTCCGCACTGCGTACCATGTTGTCGGCACGCAATGTGCTATGGGGCGTGGTCGTGCGATTGCCTTCGCCGAAGCGGGCCGATCCCTTGCTCGGCTGGCGTCCGCGCCTCGTCAGGGTGCTGGACCCGATGCCGGCGGTGGCGGCATCAGTGCAGAAGCAGTACGATACACTCTGGTCCGACGACGTCGACCTGTCTCAGATCCTTTCCATGTCGGGCGATGAGCAGTTCCGCGTCCGCCTGCTGTTTGAAACGCTTCCGCCGGAATGGTTCGAGGGCAAGCACTATCGGCGGCACTATCTGGACGTCGGCTTCGCCGATAGCATTTCCGTGCGCGTTGCGCTCAATGACGACGTGAGGATTCGCCTGTTCGTGTTTCGCGATGCGCAGGCACCCCGCTTTACGGTGCAGGACGGCCAGCGTCTGGGCTTCGTCATGCGCGCCTTGAGATGGTTCCACCGAGAACAATTGCTCAGCCACGGTCTGCTCATCGCCAACGCGCCCCTCACACCCGCTGAACGCCGGGTGTTGCTCGCACTGCTCGACGGGGACACGGAAAGCCGGATCGCGCAGAAGCTCGACCAAAGTCCGAACACCACGCATTTCCACGTCAAATCGATCTACGCCAAGTTCGGCGTGCGCAATCGTCCGTCGCTCTCTGCGCTCTGGCTCGGTAAGCTGCGATAACGAAGGAAGTTGGGAGTCCTACCATGGACAAGCTAAACACGGTCCGAACCCCGTTGTAGAGCTTGCGGGTCAATCGGTGACTTCTGCTTCCAAGACGACGTCCTCTTGCCTCCGGTCGCCGTCAGAGCGCAACGTTGCTCGGTAACGACCAGGCGATAGGCCGTGATGTCGATGGAAGAGCTTCGAAAACGCGGCAGTGGTCTCATAGCCGACAGAGGTCGCGATCCGTGCGATCGCCTCGTCGCTTGTTTCAAGCAAGAATGCGGCCTCCGACATCCGGCGCGCTATCAGATAACTGTACATGGACTGGCCGACGAGCTTGGTGAAGCGCGCCGAAAACGCCGAGCGACCTAGCCCCACGCGTTGCCCGAGGTCATCGAGGGTCCAGGGCCGATCCGGTCGCTCGTGGATCAACCGAAGTGCCGGTCCGATGTGCGGGTCCGCCATCGCGCCCAGCCACCCGCCTTCTCCGGGACCAAGCGACTTGATCCAGTTTCGCAAAACCTCGACGAAGAGCACTTCTGTTAGTCGTGACAACGCGACGCCCTGGCCGGGACGCTCACACGCCGACTCGCTCACCATGCGTCGCAGAATCGCCTCGAGCCACGCGCCGTCCTCCGTGGGCTTCAGGAGAAGCACCGGCGGGAGCAAGTCCAGCACGCTGCCGCGTGAGGGCCGCGCCACGGTGAACTTGCCGCAGATCATCGTCGCATGCGGCTGCGCGTTGCCGCCGTGACGAACGACGCCACGATCCGCGGCCGATCGATCGAAGTCGAGAACCGAAAATGGCGTCGTTCGGCGATCCGAATAAATCACATGGGGCTCGCCCCGCGCGATGACAACACAGTCGCCCGCGTTCATGCGGAGTTCTGATCCCTGTTCGAGCGCGAGGGTCGCTGAGCCACGACTGATATAATGAAACATGGCGTACGGGCGTTGTGGCAACGCCAGATTCCAGGGATGGCCGAGCTCGAAGTGGAACAGCAAAGTCCCCCCGAGGCGCACGCGGTCGAGTACTTCGGCGAGGATGTCCATGGCAGCGATGCTAATCTCGCGGACGATCCGACGCAATACTTGGACGATTGGGCTCTACCGTCCGAAAACATCTTCATATTAGGTCCTGCCGAAGCGCGCGGACGCATCGTGCAGTCATCCATCTCCCGAAAAGGCAGATGGATGATCCGCGACTTTTCTGGATCGCCTGCCATCCCCGACCTCGCGTCGTTCGTCATCCAACAGGAGCCATTCATGCGAAATCTTCTGCTTTCAACCGCCGCCGTCCTTCTGGCCGGAGCGGCATTTGCCGCCTCTGCCCAGTCGGCCGAACTGCCCAAGGGGGCCGCTCACAACATCGTGCTCGTCCATGGCGCTTTCGTCGACCAGACGAGTTGGCAGCCCGTTGCCGACATCCTCACCAAGAAGGGCTACAACGTCACGCTCGTCGAAAATCCGCTCACCTCCCTTGCCGCTGACGTCGATGCCACCAAACAGGCCCTGGCGAAGCAGAACGGCAAGACCGTTCTCGTCGGCCATTCCTGGGGCGGCGTGGTCATCACGGAAGCCGGCAACGACCCCAAGATCTCGGCGCTCGTCTACGTCTCCGCTTTCGCGCCCGACGTGGGACAATCTCTGGCGGACCTCGCCAAGAGCGGTCCCGCGACCGAAGGTGGTGCGGCGATTCATCCGGACGACAAGGGCAACCTCTACATCGATCCCAAGGTATTTCCGTCGGCCGTTGCGGCCGACCTTCCTCCGGAGATCGCCGCGCACCTGGCTAACTCGCAGCTTCCGTTGAATCACGTTGCATTCGAGGCGCCCGTCGACATTGCAGCCTGGGGCGACAAGCCGACATTCTATGTCATCAGCACGAAGGACAAGGTGATCGCACCCGAGGCTCAGAATTTTTTCGCCGGCAAGATGAAGGCTCAGACGACGGAAGTCGCCGGCAGCCATGCTTCGCTTGTTGTTCATGCGAAGGAAGTCGCGGCGGTGATTGAAAAGGCCGCGCTGGTGAAGTGACAAGACCGCTCCCGGCGCATGCGTGCCGGGAGCGCTGCACTGGTCTCCACTTGATTACTTCATGCCAAGCATCCGGAGGATGACATGACTGCACTCGACATCACGAGCGGGGACGCCACGCTGGAAACGGCACCCACCCGCTACGTGGAAGGCCGCGGAATCCGCTTCGCCTATCGCCGCCTCGGCCCCCCGACCGGAACGCCGCTGGTGCTTCTGCAGCATTTCTCGGGCAACATCGATGCGTGGGATTCCGCCGTCGTCAACGTCCTGGCCGCCGATCGCCCTGTGATCGCCTTCGACAACGCCGGAGTCGGTCGCTCGACCGGTCAGACGCCCGACAATGTCGCGGCGATGGCACGCGACGCGGTCGCCTTCATCAACGCGCTTGGCATCTCCGAAGTCGACCTGCTGGGCTTTTCTCTCGGCGGATGCGTCGCCCAGCAGATCGCTGCCGAGCACGGACGTCTGGTCCGCAAGCTCATCCTCGTCGGCACCGCGCCCAAAGGCGGGGAGGAGCATCTGTTAGCGGTTCTCCAGGAGGCGTTTTCCCAAACCGATGCACCGGATCCTCGCCTGCCGCTGTTCTTCACGACGTCGTCCGCCAGCCAATCGGCCGGCCTGGCGTTCCTGAAGCGGACGCAGGTGCGTAAGGACGATAGGGACACCGACAACGGCAGCGCGGTCACCGATCCGCAGGCCAAGGCGTTGATCACTTGGTGCGCCACACCTGATCCCGAGCACGCCATGCTGCGCGCCATCCGCCAGCCCACTCTTGTGGTCAGCGGTAGCCACGACACCATGCTTCCAGCAAACAATGCCTACGCAATGTTCAAAGAACTCAGCAACGCGCAGCTGGTCCTCTATCCCGATTCAGGCCACGGCGCCCTGTTTCAGCACCACGAGATCTTCGTCAGTCACGTCCGGACTTTCCTGAACGCGTAACCGGCAGCCGCATGATCCCCGGCGAGAGGTCGACGCGATCATACGCACTCTATCCATGAGAGTTATTTCGGAGGATAAAATGAAAATAGAGAAAGTCGAAGTCGAACGTTTAAGCCTTACGAGCGCAAAGCCATTCGATGCCGTTGTGGCCGCATTCAAGTCGGCGATCGGGCAGCCTGATATAGTCGAATTCTTCAAGGCGTCGAGGGCGGCAGATTCCTTCCCGGAATTGGAGCGCGTTGTGCAGGGCGCGCTCGGCCGTACGGGTTTTATGCTCTTTGCGGAATTCGACTTGGGCGCCGTTCTGCGTCTCGAATCTAGTTCAAAGACGCCTAGCAGTATGCGTTTTGTGGTGGGCAATCCACTCATCATGAAAGAAATGGTCAAACACGTACCCGATGCTGGATCTTACGCTCCAGTGACAATCCTCATTGATGAACGTTCCGATGGCGTGCATCTCTCCTATGACAGGATGGAGAGCTATCTGCTGCCGTATGGCAGCACGGAAGCACTCGCCGTCGCCCGCAACCTCGATGCGAAAATCACGACCTTGCTGCGCGAATGTGCAAGCTAAAACTTCCCGATGACGTTTCGGTCGGTGGAAGTGAGCGTCTCAAAGCGGCAATCGCGCAACGCGAGAACGCAGCTTCGTGACGCGAGCGAGACGAATGGCCATTAAACCTGGAAGAGAATTCCGACATGTACAAGAAACGTTTTGCCCTCCTCATCACGATAGCTCTTTCGACAATGGCTATCACGGCTGCTCCCGCCGCCAGTGCTGAGCCGCTGGATGCCGCGACCCTTAACACTATCAAATCGCAGTTCGGCAGACTGATGGAATTGGCCAACCAACACGATTTCAAGGCTTTGCATGAGATGTTTTGGCAATCGCCCTCGACCCTGTTGGTGGCGAAGAGCGCGATCCCCTCCGAGGGGAACTGGGCCGGCTTTTGGGGCAACGAAGCAATTGATCAAAAGCTGCATGACATCGGTAGCTCCGGTCCGGTCGTGCTTGAGCCAGATTATGCGAAGCTCAAGATTGTCGGCCTAACGCGCGACGTAGCAGAGTCCTACGTGCCGATGAACATCACGGTCTCATATGCGGGACAGGATGGAACAGCCAAGCCGTTTCTGATGATCATCAATTGGCTTCGCGTCGGAAAGGATTGGAAGGTCGCTTCTGAAATCATTCTGCCGGTGCCTCCGACACCCGCTGCGAAGGGCTAGGGCCCCAGGCACCTGTTAAGCGACATCTCGCCGAGGAGCTCAGGTCGGGAGCCAGCCTTCGGATATTTGTGGCAAACATCCTGGAGATTGAGTGTCCGCTTTGCGCCGGGAGCGGCCATCGACCATCCACCACCGCGATACCGGGCTTAATGTCCTGAATCTTTTAACCAGGAGGAAATCGTCTCGTTAAGATAGTCAGGCACTTCATGCTGAATGAAGTGGCCAACTCCAGGCACGATTTTGACCGTGAGATTATCGGGATTTTCCATCCATGACTTTTCAAGATCAAGAGTGCTCAACAAAGCATGGCTCTCCTCGATTCCGTGCACATGCAAGACTGGGCATTTGATAACGGCACCGTAGATTTTCTTCATGGTCGGATCGAAGAGGTTGAGCGCAAACTGAGAGAGACTGTAGTTGGCTTTGTAATAAGCCATTATGGACAAGACGGACGATTTTGCGAAAGCCTCAATATAACGACGCTTAACCTCTGGATTTACAACCCAGTATGCCAAATCTTCCGCAGTCAGATTGTCGCCCTTGCCTCGAGCGAAGAACCGTGTGGCGTAAGCGCTGGCCCTCGTCTGCGCAACAGGATGATTCCAGGGGAGCAGTTCCTTGGTGATGGCGCCAGGATGAGGAACGCTGAGGACGACAAGTCTTTCGACCAGATCTGGATGTTGCCCGGTGAATAGCCATGACAAGGCGGCGCCCCAGTCGTGCCCGATCAGGATGACCTTACGGCCGTTTCTCTCTGCGTTGATCACGGCGCGGATGTCATCGAGGAGAACCGAAAACTTGTAGTTCTCGACGCCTTGCGGCCGATCGCTCAAATCGTACCCGCGCAGATCAAGAGCGACCACCTGATAACTTGCTGAAAATGCCTGGATCTGATTTCGCCAAGAATACCAAAAGTCCGGAAATCCGTGCACGAACACCATCAGCGGTTTTTGATTGGATCCCATTGTGACGTAGTGGATTTTCGTTCCCGCATTGTCTGCATACTTGTGCAGAAGGTTCGGATCCTTATCGATATCAACGGCAGGCTCGCTCAAAGCGGCCGGGATTTTATTGTGCCAGACGGCCTCGTCTGAAGTCCCCCCGGAAGCAACCTGAGTGAACATCGCAGTGAACATGGCGGCTCCTAAAAGCATCAGTGAGCAGGTTCTGGAGGCCATCTCAGTGATCCCGTTCGCTAGAACAGTTGCCGAAATCGAAGTTCCTCGAACTCATTTGAGTATTTCCTGCGCGGCAATCTGGGAGAGCTGCATGTGCCCGCGTGCAACTTCTGGATTGCGATTTGATAACGGTGATACGGCGGGACATATTTACTATGGTGATCGCCATAGTATGGCGATCACCATAGATGTGTCAAGCGAGGCATGGTATGCTGACGGATGCCCCGTAAGACCGACGCCCGCGATCGCGCGATTGCCACTGCCGAGCGACTGTTTCGCATCCAAGGCTACACTGCGACCGGATTGAACCAGATCATTCAAGAGAGCGGCTCGCCTAAAGGATCGTTCTACTTTCACTTTCCGCGCGGCAAGGCACAGCTCGCCGAAGAAGCAATCGATCATTACGTTGCGAGCAGAATCGCCGTATTGCGGAAGATCTCGGCGAATACGGCGGGCGATGCTCAGAATTTTGTTCATCAGATTTTCGGCGCGTTCGCCGCCGAAATGGTCGCCTCCGATTTCCAGTACGGATGCCTCATGCAAAATCTGGCGAATGAGCTTCCCGCACTCGACGCTGATCTGACAAAACGGGTAGCGCGTGGATTTGTTGATTCGACCGAGATAGTTGCGGAGCATTTTAGGGGGTGCGGTTTCACGTCCGCGCGCGCATCCTCTACCGCAGCGGCATTGGTAGCCGCCGTCGAAGGCGCGCGAACGATCGCTCGCCTGGAACGCACGCCGGCGATATTCAAGGCTCTGGCGGATGTTAGTGTCCAGGGGTGGGCTGCCCCCAAAGGGTGATCCATCAGTGTTAGCGCCCGGCGGCGCAGATAGTAGCTGCGATCCTCGACCGCCTTGGCGCTGCAATTGCTGCCACCGGACGCCCGTAACGCCTCCTCTCGATAGCGACAATGTCAGCTTCGGGTCATTTCAGACGAATTCAGCGGGACGCGATCTCGTTCGCAACACGGTGTCAATATGATCCATCGACCGCTTTGCACCAGAGGCGGACGGCTTTGCTGCCGATCGTTATCGTACCCCGATATTTGCGAACGCAGACGACTGGCGCGCAATCCTTGCGCAGTCCCTACGGAACCAGATCAGACAATTGATGCTTGATGAATTGTCCAGCTGACCTGAGCGCCAACCTTGCGTCTGTAAGACCGCCATTCCACAAAGGCCATGCATGGATCATGTCGGGCCATACCTCCAACGTCGTCGCGACGTCGGCTATCGCGGCAGCCTCCGCGAAACGTGTCGAGTCTGCGAGCAAAGTTTCGGCTGACCCGACCTGAATGAGTGTTGGTGGAAATCCGATGAGGTTCGAGAACAGCGGAGACAGAAACGGGCTCCTGCGGTCGAGCGATGCCGGAGCAAAGGCGTCAGCCAGTTCCTTGAGGTAGCCACGGTGGATGATCGGATCGATCTGATCCTTGCTTTGTAGCGTCGTCCCGGACATTGAAAGATCAGTCCAGGGCGAAATAAGCCAAGCGCATGCCGGCGACTCTTCATTGGCGCTGCGCAAGGCATTTATCAGGGTAATTGTGAGATTGCCGCCAGCGCTGTCACCGCCAACTACTATATTGCCGGCGTCTATGCCCTGTTGGCGCAGATATCGCCAGGCGCTCATCGCGTCGTCATGAGCGGCAGGAAACGGATTTTCCGGCGCGAGCCGATAGTCAATCGCCAGGGTGCTTATGCCAGCAGCCCGCCCCGCCTCTGTCACGAGGCGTCGATGACTGAGGATTGATCCCGAACAAAACCCGCCGCCATGAAAATACAGAAGCACGCGCGTCGTATCTGCCCCCGGTGAGAAGGACCATTCCCCCGCGACATTGCCGCAATCGACAGTCCGCAACTCGACATCGTCGGCCACCGGCCAGATCGACCCGACTTCATCAAGTCGCTGCCGGCGCTGCTCCCACCCGACCGGGCGGGGCTTTGACAACAGTAGTGCGCGAATATTCGCAATCTCACTTTCGGCCAAGGATGATCTCCCCCGAACATTGGTGAAAATTGAGCGGCAATGTCAAAACTCGCAGAAGTAAATCTAGAGGGAACGCAGGTGTTGCGCCAGCAGCGGACAATTCCGCATAATCCTGAATCTGACATCGCGTGGCGCTCGGCGCCCACTTGTAATTCGCCAGTCGTGCTTAACTAGAACGGGGGCTGTTCTTCACGGAGTGGAGGATGCTGCAATGCGTGAACCAAATCCTGAAAAGCTGAACGCACTCGTAGGAAAGCTGGTCAGCGATCTCGGTATTTCACTTGGCGGTGCCAGTATACTGCTCGGCGATCGTCTCGGCCTCTACAAGGCAATGGCGGATGGAGATATCTTCACGCCTTCGCAGCTTGCCAAGAAAACCGGCCTGCACGAGCGTTATGTCCGCGAGTGGCTCTCCGGCCAGGCCGCCTCTGGTTACATCGACTACCACCCTGAAAAAAATGGGTTCTCGCTCTCGGCCGAACAAGCGATGGCGTTCGCGGAGGAGGGGTCGCCAGCTTTCTTCGCCGGTGCGTTCGATGTCGTACAGTCCACCTATCTCGACGAACCCAAGGTCGCCGAAGCATTTCGAACAGGGAAGGGCGTTGGCTGGCATGAGCATTCGAAGTGCCTTTTCTCGGGCACCGAACGCTTCTTCAGGCCGGGCTATAACGCCAATCTGGTTTCGAACTGGATTCCGACGCTCGAAGGCGTCGAAGCCAAACTGAAAGCTGGCGCCAGGGTGGCCGATGTCGGATGCGGCCACGGCGCCTCGACCATCGTGATGGCGCAGGCGTACCCCAAATCCAGGTTCTTCGGGTTTGATTACCACAAACCTTCAATCGATCGCGCGAAGGTCCTGGCCCAGGAAGCGGGGGTCGGAGACCGAATTGAATTCGCGCAGGCCAGTGCCAAGGATTTTCCGGCAAAAGACTACGATCTGGTCGCTTTCTTCGATTGCCTGCATGACATGGGCGACCCCGTTGGTGCGGGCAAGCATGTCAAGGAAACACTGGCCAAAGACGGGTCGTGGATGATCGTCGAGCCATTTGCTCATGACAATCTCAAGGATAATCTCAACCCGATCGGCTCCATTTTCTATCACGCCTCGACATTCATTTGTACACCTGCGTCGCTCTCTCAGGAGGTGGGCTTGGGGCTCGGTGCCCAGGCAGGTGAAGGCAAATTGCGTCAGGTCGCGACTGAAGCAGGATTCAAGCGCTTCCGCCGCGCGACCGAGACGCCTTTCAATATGATCTTCGAAGTACGCGCCTGATCTCTCAGACCAACGGTGTGGAGCGACCCGGATGCCGCGGGAAATGCGGCTTCTAGGGGCTGCTTCGCTCCGGATTGATGTCACCTGTCGACAGGACCGCTGCAGATACGAAAAGGAGCCGCTGCAAAACCTCTCGAGCATAAAACGTCGCGTAATACGCGGAGTTTTCAATCGGGCGCGCGAAGCGACATTCGGGCTACGGTTGCTGCCACTGGCGGATTGGCTTGATATCAGTCACGCGTGGCTCAAGTCCGGCGAGGCGTGGGCGGTCGTTTGCGCCAGTAGTCACGGCTGACGTGCCGATCGTCAGATACGGTAACGGGTCATCGCTGCGGCGCCAGAGCTTCTTTTGTCCGCAGCGGACGCTCCGCCAGCCACCAGTAAGCGAGCGCCGCAACGCTTCCGCCGCACGCCGCTGCGCCGATCAGCCCCCATTCGGTCGGCAGTGAGGAGCCAACAAAGGCGCTGATGCCGAAGAATCCGCCGCCGGTGATGGCGCCGCCGATCATGCACATTACCGGCGACATGATGCCGGCCCATCGCGCAAAGAGGATTCCGGGCACGGCGATCAGCACGGCGGCTTTGAATGAACCCGCCACGCCGAAAACGAGAGTCAGGAGAGCCGCGGTGGCGACCGCGCCGAGATGCGCGGCGAGTCCGCCGGTGGGTCGAAGGCTGAGCTGCAGCAGAATTCCCATGGCCAAGGGCGCGATGATAATCGCCGCGATCAGGCCGACGATCATGCGCCCGATGTCGATCAGGCATCGCGAGACGCGGGACATGGGAGGGGTGGGGATATCAGACGTCGGAGACATGGTGGTGTGTCAGCGAAGCGCGGCTGAACGTTCAATGCCGAATGTGTAGCCCGGATGCACATTGCAACAGCCGGGTTATGCTGTTGAGGCACAATCTGAAAAGAGAGAAGGATCGCTACGATCCTCCGAAATATCTGAAGCCGGAAGCGCGGTAACGTTAGGCTAGGGATCATCCCTCAGGCGTGCTGCGCCTTGCGGAACCGATCGGGGCGCTTCATCGCTAGTAGCGACGCGCGAACCCACCGCCACGCACGAGCCGGATGATGAGAAGCAGGACGATCGCGCCGAGTGTTGCGTTGATGATTGCGCGGACGATTCCCGCCCCCAGATGAATACCGAGCTTGGGTAAAAGCCAGCTTCCGATAAATGCGCCGAGAATGCCGATGATCAGGTCGCCGATCAGGCCAAAGCCTGCGCCACGAACGATCTGGCCTGCGAGCCAACCCGCGACGATGCCAACGATCAGGATGACAAGAAGACTTTCGCCGGACATGTTCATTGGAAGTCTTCTCCCGAGGCAGCGGATGCTGATGGAAAGAGAAGTCGTACCGCGGTCAAGAGTTCCAGCTCGCAGGATGGAATAGCGCCGTGTCATTCGCCATCGATCACGTGGAGCGGGGTAGCGCAATCCCTGGAGTGTATCGCTGGGCGCATGACGCGTGATCCGTCGGCACTAGCGCCCCGCGAGTATTTTGAAAATAATCCTTGACGTCGTTTCACCTCAGTATATATTCCCATCCATCCCGCTCCACTTGAGGGAGCGTTACCGGACGCCGACTGGCGCGGGGCGGGATGTGGCGCCTGCGGGCGGGAGGGAGACGTTCCTTTTCGCACTCGGGAGGCCTTGGGTCACCGTCCGGCCCCACTACGGGGGTCTGCCACTCATGCTGGCTGGACGTGGCATTGGTGAACGGCGGGAAACCGTCGGGATAAGCGGACTGCGGAGGTCTGCGCCATTGCCCGGAAGAACGGTCCCGGGGACAGAAATCGCCACGATGGAGCGTCGAAAGGCGTTTCCGCGGCCTCTGCTGTCCGGCGATCCGGACACTACGCTGCGGCACTGTTACCAAGTCGCGCCTTTCGGCGCTTCATCTCCCTCATTCTTGAGGGAGGCCACCGGGACTGCCACTCACGCGTACAGGCGCGGGCAAGGACGGCGCGTGGCCGTCATCCAAGTCACTCATATCCAGTCATCATCGTCACAACGGGAGTTCACATGATCATCTCGCAACACGACGCCTGGCATCTCGCGCAGCGCGCCAGGGACAAGAGCGACCTGGCGGCCAAGCGGCTGTCGGATATGATCGTCGCCGCCTGCATCGAGGAGATCGAGCGCGGCAATGCGAACATCCTTCGTACCCATCGCACTTGCGTCATCAAGGCCTGTCGTCGTGCACACCATTGCACAGGCAGCCGGCCGATCTGTCTGCTGTTTCAACGACGGCGCGTTTTGAATGCAGAGCAGCAGCAAGCGATGCTGGACGAGATGTATTGGCGTATCTTGGAGGCGCTCGTCGCCAGCGAGGCGGCGTGATGGATTTGTTAACCGGCCTTGCTTCCTGCGGCAGCGTTACCGTGACACCGCGCGTGCGGGCCGGTATTGTCGCCGGCAACAGAGCGCGGCGATGCGCGCTCGCAGCCGGGGTTTCGCGACATGCGCGCACTGACGATCACGACGCTTTCTCCTTTGCGCCCGCGCAGCACGGCGCTTGCTGTCATCGCGGTGCTGGCGCTGCTCGATGTCACGCTGCTGGTGGCGCGCGAATTGCCGAGCGTGCCGGTGTTGCAGAAGGTCGGCTTCGACATGGAGTCCGCCGGCTTCAAGGCGCGCTTCGCCAACGATGCGGCAGGGAAGGTGGCCTTAAGCAAATTGCCGGCCTATCGCTTCGTCGTGCACAACACGCCGAAGGGCCCGCGCTATCTCTATGCCGATCCCGCCAAATGCATGTGCACCTTCGTCGGCAATCGCGACAATTATCTCAACTATCAGGATATCGTGCGCCGTGGCCTGCCGCAGGCGGATTACGTGGCGCCGGACTACAAGACGCAGGCGAGTGCGCTGCTATCGGACGATCCGATCGCGTCGGACCAGATCGACTGGCAGCCGGACAGTCTCGCGGATGCGTTTCGGGATTATTACTGATCGCGATCTCTCCCCGCGTGGTGAAGCTTTGCTTCGACCGGCGGGGAGAGATCAGAAAATCAGCCGTCGATCTTGCCCGCGATGATCGGGCCGAACAGCTCCCACTTCTCGCCCTTGAAGCGCTGCATCTGCAGCTGCTCGATCGGGTAGAAGTCGGTGGCCGAGGTCGAGATGGTCACGCCGGGCAGCAACGTGTCGGGCGCGAATTCCTTGAGGTTGGCTGCTTCCTTCATGATGTTCGCGCGGGTCAGGTTATCACCGGCCTGCTTGAGCACCTGAACGATGGTCTGCGCCTGACCATAGCCATAGACGACCGAACCGTCGCTCCTGTCCATGGTGGGCGCATATTTGGCGAGGAAAGCGTAGAATTTCTTCATGCCCTCGTCATTGTCCCAGCTGGAATCGGCGCCGTCCTTGGCGTAGTTCGCCGACAGGATGCCCTGGGCGATCTCGTAACCCGCCGGCTTCATCACGCCGCCGACCGAAGAGCCGACATTGCTCTGGATGAAGGTTGGTTTCCAGCTGAGCTCCGCCACTTTCTTGATCGCCTGCGCAGCGAATTTTGGCGTGGTGAAGCTGACAAAGGTGTCGGCATTGGTCGACTTCAGCTTGACGATGTGGGACTCGATGGTCGGCTCCGACACTTCATAGCTTTCCTCGGCGACGATCATCGATGCCGCCTTGGCGCCGAGACCATCCTTCAGACCCTTCAGCATGTCTTTGCCGAAATCGTCGTTCTGGTACATGACCGCGATCTTGGCGTCGGGCTTTTCCCGCAGCAGATAGGCCGCATAGATCCTGGACTCGCTCTGATAGGCCGGCTGCCAGCCCATGGTCCAGGGGAAGTCCTTGTAGTCGCCGAACTTGGTCGCGCCGGTGGCCACGAACAGCTGCGGCACCTTCTTCGCATTCATATATTTTTGAATCGCGGAATTCGATGGCGTGCCGAGCGAGCTGGCGATGAACAGCACTTCGTCGGATTCGACGAGCTTGCGTGCCTGCTCCACGGCCTTCGGCGGCGAGTAGCCATCGTCATAGGTGATGTAATTGATCTTGCGGCCGTTGATGCCGCCCTGATCGTTGATCATCTTGAAATAGGCTTCTTCCATCTTGCCGATCACGCCGTAGGCGGAAGCGGGCCCGCTATAGGGCATGATGTTGCCGATCTTGATCTCGGTATCGCTGGCGCCGGTGTCGTATTTTTTCTGGGCGAAGGCAGTGCTGCCAAGGGCCGCACTGAGGGCTGCGGCAACCGTGAACGTCATTGCACGCGAGCTGAACGAAGGCATTTCTGATCTCCCTGATCATCTGAATAAAACCGCGCGTATTCTTGTTTTTATTGAATGCTGCGGCGCGTCGGATTGAATACTTTTCCGCTGCAACTAGCAAGAAAAAGCCCCTCACGACTTTCGTCGTAAGGGGCTGTTTTATTGGGCATTATCGCTGTCGTTCCGGGGCGTACGCGCACCTTCGCGCGTGCGAACCTCAGCCGCTCCAATTGGAGTGGCGGGGAACCTTGTAGTGTTCATCAACCATGTCGAGATTCCGGGTCTGCCCTTCGGTCGACTTCGTCGTCCTACGGGCATCCCGGAATGACGATGTTGAGTTTACCCGCCGAGCTTGCTGTCGATCGGCGGGCCGAACACGTCCCACTTTTCGCCGGTGAAGCGCATCATGCGCAGCTGCTCGATCGGATAGAAATCGGTCGCCGAGGTGTTGATCTTGACGCCCGGCAGCAGTGTGTCGGTCGTGAAGTCCTTCAGGCTGGCGGCCTGTTTCATGATGTTGGCGCGGGTCAGGTCGTCGCCGGCCTGCTTGAGAACCTGCACCACGGTCTGCGCCTGACCATAGCCATAGAGTGCCGAGCTTTCGGCCTTATTGGCGAAGGGAGCGTATTTAGCCAGGAAGTCCAGATACTTCTTCATGCCTTCGTCATTGTCCCACTGCGGGTCGAGCGCGTCCTTGGCGTAAGCCAGCGACAACACGCCCTGGGAGTTCTCGATCCCGGCGGGACGCATCACAGCGCCGACGGAGGAGCCGACATTGCTCTGGAAGAACATCGGCTTCCAGCCAATCTCGGCCACCTTCTTGATCGCCTGTGCGGCAAACTTCGGCGTTGAAATCGAGATGAAGATGTCTGCGCCCGAGGCCTTCAGCTTGACGATGTGCGAGTCGATGGTCGGCTCCGACACTTCATAGCTGTCTTCGGCCACGATCATCGAGGCCTTGTCGCCGAGGCCATCCTTGAAGCCCTTCAGCATGTCCTTGCCGAGGTCGTCGTTCTGATAGAACACGGCGATCTTGCCGTTCGGCTTCTCGCTTATCGCATACTGCGCGAAGATGCGGCCTTCGCTCTGATAGGCCGGCTGCCAGCCCATCGTCCATGGCGCGGTCTTGTACTCGCCGAACTTGGTCGCGCCGGTGGCGACGAACAGCTGCGGCACCTTCTTGGCGTTCAGGTACTTCAGGATCGCCGTGTTCGACGGCGTGCCGAGCGGACCGAACACGAACAGAACTTCGTCGGATTCGACCAGCTTGCGGGTCTGCTCCACAGCCTTGGCCGGGCTGTAGGCATCGTCATAGCTGACGAAGTTGATCTTGCGGCCGTTGATGCCGCCCTGATCGTTGATCATCTTGAAGTAGGCTTCTTCCATCTTCCCGATGATGCCGTAGGCGGATGCAGGTCCGCTGTAGGGAATGATGTTGCCGATCTTGATCTCGGTATCGCTCGCCCCGGTGTCGTATTTCTTCTGGGCATTCGCGGAAGTTGAGAAGGCGAGAAACGCAAACGCCGCGCTCGAGAGCGCGGCGGTGCGCAGAAAGTTTCTGCAGTTCATAGGTCCTCAGTGTTTACGTAGTTTGCCTATCAAGCCCTGTGCCAAATAGGCGAGTTGCCTGGCCCCGTTCGGGAGCAGGAAGATGATGATGATCAGGATGACGCCGAACACGGCGCCAGACAGACCCTTCGAAACGTGTTCCGCAATATTCGGAACGAAGACGATGAAGGCCGCACCGGCCAGCGAGCCCGGCAGCCAGCCAACGCCGCCGACCACCATGCCGAGAAACAGCGCGATGGCGAGCTGGATAGTGTAACCATCCGGCGCCACGAACTGCACGGCGATGGCGCCGAGACCGCCGGCAACGCCGGTGATGCCGGCGCTGACGCCGAAGGCCAGTGTCTTGTAGAGCGAGACATCCACGCCCATCGCCGAAGCGGCGATTTCGTTGTCACGGATCGCCATCATGGCCCGGCCGGAGCGCGACTTCAGCAGGTTGACCGAGAGGATGTAGATCAGGATCGTGACCGCGAGGGTGAAGAAGTACAGCCACATGTCCTGCGACACTTTCAGACCCAGCGAGGCCAGGATTTCCGGTGCATCAGGCTTGGTGACGACAAGGCCCTGCACGCCGCCGGTCCAGTGTTCGAACACGCCGAGCTTCAAGAGCTGCGGCATCGCCACCGCGAGGGCGAAGGTCGCCAGCGCGAGGTAGATGCCGGACAGCCGCAGTGCTGGCAGGCCGAACAGGAAGCCGGCGATGAAGCAGACCAAGCCAGCCACAGGAAGCGTCAGCGCGTAGTTGACGCCGACATGTTCCATGAGGATTGCCGATGTATAGGCGCCGAGGGCGTAGAACGCGCTCTGGCCGAGCGAGAACTGGCCGCTGGCGCCGGTCAGGATGTTCAGTGCGAGAACTGCGATGGCGTAGATCAGCCACATGGTCATCTGGAAGATGATGAAGTTCTTCACGAACAGCGGCGTGACGATGAGCAACGCCAGGATGATCAGCGATGCCAGTGGACCGAGCGCCATTGCCTTTTTGGGAACGGCGGTGACCACAGGAGCAGTGGAGACGTCTTGAACGGTGCTCATGATCAAACTCGCTTCACGATGGTACGGCCGAACAGGCCATTGGGCTTGACGACCAGCACGGTGATGATCAACGCCAGCGCGATGGGCAGCTTCAGCTCGTTACCGACACCCGGGATATAGGTGCCAACGAGGTTCTCGAAGACGCCGACAAGGAACCCGCCAATGACGGCGCCGAGCGGGCTCGTCAGACCGCCGACGACGGCCGCGGCAAATCCGTAGATCAGGACGCCGCCCATCATGTTGGGCTCAAGGAACACCACCGGAGCGATCAGCATGCCGGCGATCGAACCGATCGCGGCTGCCATGCCCCAGCCGAGTGCGATCATCCATGACGTGTTGATACCGACCAGCCGTGCCGATTCAGGCAAGGTGGCGGCGGCACGCATGGCGAGACCGACGCGGGTGTAGCGGAAGAAGATGAACAGCAGGACCAACAGGATCAGCGTCACGCCGATCATGCCGGCCTGATGCGTTGAGATCAGCTGGCTGCCGAGGAACGGCGACGAGCCGAACGGGGACGGGAACTGTTTGATGGTGAAGTCCCAGGTCAAGCCCGCAACGCTGTTGATGATGGCGAACAGCGCAATGAAACCGGCGACGTGGGTCAGCACCGGTGCCTTGGCGAGTGGCTTGAACAAAGCCCGCTCGATGACGATGCCGCCGACAAAGGAAAAGATCAGCGTCAGCGCGAAGGCGCCCCAATAGGGAATGCCCCACTGCATCAGCTGCCAGGCAATGAAGGTCGAGAACATCGCCATTTCGCCTTGGGCGAAGTTCAGGTGGTCGATCGCCTGGTAGATCATCACGACAGCGAGCGCCATACAGGCGTAGATCGCGCCGGTGGCGATGCCAGCCAGGACTTGGTTGGTAAAGAGTTCCATATCGTTTCCCCTAAGAGGCGGCCGCCCCCTCAATATCCCAGATACGATTTACGGACGTCTTCATTGTTCGCGATCTCGTCGGCGGTGCCGGACATCACAATGCGTCCTGTTTCGATGACATAGGCCTTGTCGGCGAGTTCGAGCGCGAGCTGTGCGTTCTGTTCGACGACGAGGATGCTGACCTTGTCCTCGCGGTTGATCTTGCCGAGGATCTTGAACAGATCCCGCACGATCAAGGGCGCAAGGCCGAAGGACGGCTCGTCCAGCAGCATCAGGCGGGGACGCAGCATCAGTGCGCGGGCGACCGCGAGCATCTGCTGTTCACCGCCGGAGAGCGTGCCGGCCTGCTGGGTATGGCGCTGCTTGAGCACCGGGAAGTGGGCATACATGCGCTCGATGTCGTCACCGATCGCCCTGGTGTCCTTGCGGCTGATCGCGCCGAGCTGCAGGTTCTCCTCCACCGTCATGGTGGTGAAGGTGCCGCGGCCCTGCGGAACATGGGCGATGCCCAGCCGCACGATGCTTTCGGTCGACTTGTTGTCGAGCTTCTTGCCCTCGAACTCGATCGAGCCCGTGGAGCGGATCATGTTGCAGATCGACCGCAGCGTGGTGGTCTTGCCGGCACCGTTGGCGCCGAGCAGGGTGGTCAGGCTGCCTTCCTGCAGTTCGAATTCGAGGCCGTGCAGCGCCTGGACCTGGCCGTAATACGCACGCAGGTCTTTTACGTGAAGCATCGCGGTCATGAGTCTTTGTCTCCCAGATAGGCCTTGATCACAGCAGGGTCTTTCTGGACGGTAGCGGGTGTGCCTTCAGCGAGCTTCTTGCCGAAATTCAGCGCGACCACATGGTCGGCGATCGACATCACGAGACCCATGTGATGCTCGACCAGCAGAACCGTCACGCCGCGATCGTCGCGGATGCGGCGGATCAGGTCGCCAAGGATGTAGACTTCCTCGTGGTTGAGACCGCCTGCGGGTTCGTCGAGCAGCAGGATCTTCGGCTCAGCGGCGAGCGCGCGCGCGAGTTCGACGCGTTTCTGGGTGCCGAACGGCAGTCCGCTGACGATCGTATCGGCAACGCCATGCAGATCGAGATAATCAAGGATGTCGTTGACGTCCTTGTTGATCGCAGCTTCGCCTGATCGAACCCATGGCAGCTTCAGCGAGTCGCTGATGATATCGCTGTTGGTGCGCGCATGTTTGCCGACGCGGACATTGTCACGCACGGTCAGGTTCGGAAATAGCGCGACGTTCTGGAAAGTACGGCCGATGCCGATCTCGGAAATCTTGTGGGCCGGACGATTCAGGATCGTCTGGCCGTCCATCAGGATATCGCCCTTGCTCGGCTGGTAGAGCCGGCTAAGGCAATTGAACAGCGTGGTTTTACCTGCGCCGTTCGGTCCGATGAGGCCGAGGATATGACCCTTCTGCATGTCGAACGAGACGCCGTTCAACGCAATGATGCCGCCGAACACGACGCTGACGTCGCGAACCGAAAGCAGCGGCGCCGTCGATGCGACGGGCGCGCGCTCTGCGAGTTGTGCCTGCGTCATGTGCGGCGACCCTCGATCGTCTGCTGCGGCGAAGTTTTCCGCAGGTCACGACGATGAAGGCTGTCAGAGCCCTTCAACAATACGTGCAACTTTCCCTCCTGATTTGATTTTTTTGCTGTCGAGTTTTTTTGATTGTGGCGCAGCTGCTCCCCCGAGCGCCGCTTCGATGTTCCTTACCATCGTCAACAGCCGAGGTCCAATATCGTTGAGCAAGCGCTCTTCCGTGAAACGAAACGCGGGCGCGCCGCAATTAAAGGCATATGGACCGGTGCCGTCATTTAATGTCATCGCGACACCGGCCGCGTGCACATCGTCCTGCCACTCGCCAGCCGAGATGACGAAGCCATGGCGTGCGACCATTTCGCCAGCGCGTTCGAGGCCGTCGCGCATCTTCGACCAGCGATGTCCGTAGTGCTCGCGGAATTCGCGCAATAATTGGGCACGCTCTTCCGGCGGCAGCGCCCAGAAATAGGCGCGGCCCATCGCCGTGGTTGCAATGGGAATGCGCGAGCCGACGTCGAGTTGAACGCCGACGGTGAGACTGGAACGACTCTGCCCGAAATAAATCATGCTCAGCCGATCGCGCGCGCCTACTGCGCAGGCACCGCCAGTCTGCCGCATCAATTCGTCGCGAAACGATTCCGAGAGATGCTTAACGCCCAAGTTCGCAAGTGCAGCATAACCCAGGGCCATAGCTGCTGGCGCGAGCTGATACTTCTCGAAGCGTGGCACAGGTGTAAGGTAGCCCAACTTCGTGAGTGTGTAAGTCAATCGCGAGATGGTTGGCTTCGGCAATTTGGTGCGGGCGGCAATCTCCTGATTGCCGAGAAGCCCGTCATTGGGGCGAAATGCACGCAAGACATCCAGGCCGCGAGCCAATGCGACGACGAAATTGCGATCTGTCGCCACATTCTTCGCTGGACGTTTCATGCTTCCCAAAATTTGGTTTTGTCAGTTTCATACGATTGCACCACGGCCCTCGTTGACAAGGGACGCTCTTCAAAATAACCCTCCGTGTCAAGATGTGGAATTAAATTTCGCAGTGCGAAACTAAGAAAATCAGACCAGTAAACGTAGCCAAGGAGAATGCCGTGAGCGATGTCGTAAAGCTTGAACGTCATGATGAAGTCGCCGTCGTCACGATCAACTCTCCCCCTGTAAATGCGCTGAGTGCGGCGGTTCGCCGCGGCATTTTTGAGAACGTCAAAACGGCCGCTGCCGATCCTGCCGTGAAGGCGATCGTCATCGCATGCGCAGGCCGTACCTTCGTTGCTGGCGCCGACATCACTGAATTCGGCAAGCCGCCGCAGTCGCCTGGATTGAGCGAAGTCATTTCGGAAATCGAGAATTGTTCCAAACCGGTGATCGCCGCGATCCATGGCACCGCGCTCGGCGGCGGCCTTGAGCTCACGCTCGGCTGTCATTTCCGTGTGGCGACAAAAGACGCTAAGCTCGGCCTGCCCGAGGTGAAGCTCGGCCTGCTGCCCGGCGCCGGTGGCACGCAGCGCTTGCCGCGCGCGGTCGGTCCGGAGCTCGGCGTCAAGATGGTCGTCACGGGCGATCCGATCAGCGCATCCGAAGCCCTGAAGAACGGTCTGATCGAAGAGATCGTCGAAGGCCCGGCCTCGGGCGCAGAAGCTTTTGCGCGCAAGGTGATTGCCGAGAAGCGTCCGCTGCGTCTGCTGCGCAATGACGATTCCAAGCTCGCCGCCGCGCGCGCCGATCGCACCATCTTCACCAATGCGGCTGCAGCCGCCAACAAGAAGAACCGCGGCATGAACGCGCCGTTGGCCTGCGCCGAAGCTGTGAGCTGGACGCTCGATGTGCCATTCGATGAGGCGCTCAAGAAGGAGCGCGAGATGTTCCTCAAGCTGGTCGCCGACGATCAGTCGAAGGCGCAGCGTTACGCGTTCTTCTCAGAACGAGAAGCTGCCAAGGTTCAGAACGTGCCGGAAGGCGTCAAGCCGCGTCCGGTCGAGCGCGTCGCCATCATCGGCGCCGGCACCATGGGCGGCGGCATTGCGATGTCCTTCGCCAATGCCGGTATTCCCGTCACGCTGATCGAGACCGGCGAGGAGCAGCTCAAGCGTGGTCTCGGTATCATGCAGAAGAACTATGAGGCGACTGCAGCGCGTGGCGGCATTCCTGCCGACGCGCCGGCCAAGCGCATGGCACTGATCAACGGTGTCGTCGGCCTCGAAAACGTCAAGGACGTCGATCTGGTGATCGAAGCCGTGTTCGAAACCATGGCGATCAAGAAGGAAGTGTTCACCGCGCTGGATGCCTATGCCAAGCCGGGCGCCATCCTCGCCAGCAACACCTCGTATCTGAACATCGACGAGATCGCGGCTGTCACCAAGCGACCGCAGGACGTGCTCGGCATGCACTTTTTCTCGCCGGCCAATGTCATGAAGCTGTGCGAAATTGTTCGCGCCGACAAGACCGCGCCGGATGCGCTCGTGACCGCCGTTGCGGTCGCCCGCAAGATCGCCAAGGTGCCGGCCGTGGTCGGCGTCTCCGACGGCTTCGTCGGCAACCGCATGCTGGCGGCCCGCTCCAAGCAGTCCGAGAAGCTGTTGTTTGAAGGCGCGCTGCCGCAGCAGGTCGATGCCGTCGTCACCAAGTTCGGCATGCCGATGGGTCCGTTCGCCATGGGCGATCTCGCCGGCCTCGATATCGGTTGGCGCTCGCGCAAGGATCGCGGCATCACCTCGCCGATCGCCGACGCGCTGTGCGAAGCCGGTCGCTTCGGCCAGAAGACCGGCAAGGGCTATTACAAGTATGAAGCCGGCTCCCGCGCGCCGGTGCCGGATCCGGAAGTCGAGAAGCTCATCGACGATACCTGCCGGAGCCTGGGCCTGACCCGTCGCGCCGTCAGCGATCAGGAAATCCTGGAACGCATGATGTATCCGATGATCAACGAGGGTGCCCGCATCCTCGAAGAGAAGGTCGCCTCGCGTCCGAGCGATATCGACGTGATCTGGCTCTATGGCTATGGCTGGCCGATCTATCGCGGCGGCCCGATGTTCTATGCCGATCAGGTCGGTCTCAAGCAGATCGTCGAACGCCTGCAGTTCTACGCCAAGCAGACCAACGATCCGTCGCTGGAGCCGGCCGCGCTGCTGAAGAAGCTCGCCGATGAAGGCAAGACCTTCGCGTCGCTGGCGAAGGCTGGTTGATCGAGATGATACGGACGCTGCCTGTTCTCCTCCCCCTTGTGGGGAGGAGACATTGGCATTGTGCCTTCCCTACGTAAGCAGGCTACTCAATGACCCATCCCGGCGAGCAGCATTACCCACCCGGTGTCACTTGGGACGCACCCATTGCACGCGGCACGCTGCCGGGCTTGCTGGCGAACGCGGCCGCTCGCTATGGCGACCGCACCGCCATCGAATTTCGTGATCAGCCAATCTCGTTCAACGACCTGCAGGCGCGCGTCGATGTTATTGCCGCCGCGCTGATGCGCGCCGGCTACGGCAAAGGCTCCTCCATCGGCATCTTCCTTGGCAATACGCCGGATCATCCGGTCCACTTCTTCGGTGGCCTCAGGGCCGGCGCGCGTCTCGTGCATCTGTCGCCGCTCGATGGCGAGATCGCGCTGTCGCACAAGCTGAAAGACTCCGGCGCACGCGTGCTCGTGACGAGCAACCTTGCGGCGTTGCTGCCGATGGCGCTGAAGTTTCTCGACAAGGGCCTGCTCGACAGGCTGATCGTCTGCGAAGACGACGACTGGGGTGCGGTGAACAATCCGCAGCTGCCGCTGCCGGTAAATCCCGCGATTGTCACTTTCCGCAATTTCACGACGGGCGTGACACTGCCTGCGCAGTGGCCCGAGATTTCACCGGATGACGTCGCGCTGCTGCAATATACCGGCGGCACCACCGGCTTGCCGAAAGGCGCGATGCTCAGCCACGGCAATCTCACCTCGGCGGTCTCGATCTATAATATGTGGGGCGCGCCGGCGCGGGCCAAGCGCAATCGGATCGAGCGCGTCATCTGCGTGCTGCCGCTGTTTCATATCTATGCATTGACCGTGATCCTGCTGAGCCGCATAAGCCTCGGCGACACCATCTCGCTGCATCAGCGCTTCGACGTCAGCCGCGTGCTCGACGATATCGAGAAGAAGAAAGCCACCGTATTTCCCGGCGTGCCCACCATGTGGATCGCCATCGCGGCCGATCCTTCGCTGGAAACGCGTGATCTGTCGTCGCTGGCCTCGGCGGCCTCCGGTGGTGCGCCGCTGCCGGACGAGGTGGCACGTCTGTTCGAACGCAAGACCGGCCTGTCGTTGAAGAGCGGCTGGGGCATGACCGAGACCTGCTCGCCCGGCACCAGCCATCCGCCCGGTGGCCTTGATAAGCCGGGCTCGATCGGCCTGATGCTACCGGGGATCGAGATTGACGTGGTGTCACTCGATGACCCGACCAGGGTGCTCGGCGTCAACGAGACCGGCGAAATCCGGATCAAGGGGCCGAACGTCACCAAAGGCTACTGGAACCGCGCGCAGGAGAGTGCCGAATCCTTTGTCGGCGATCGCTTCCTCACCGGCGATATCGGCTACATGGATGAGGACGGATTCTTCTATCTGGTCGATCGCAAGAAGGACATGATCATCTCCGGCGGCTTCAACGTCTACCCGCAGATGATTGAGCAGGCGATTTACGAACATCCTTCCGTACAGGAAGTGATCGTGATCGGCGTCGTCGATCAATATCGTGGTGAAGCGGCCAAGGCCTTCATCAAGCTGCGCAATGGCGCAACGCCGTTTACCATCGAAGAGTTGCGCGCATTTCTCACCGGCAAGCTCGGCAAGCATGAACTGCCGGCGATGGTCGAATTCGTCGACGATTTGCCGCGCACCGCAGTCGGAAAACTCTCGCGTCACGCCTTGCGTGGCCTGCAACCCACGCCCATCATCAGTCAACAACAAACCGCCTCCGGAGGATCTCGCCCATGACCGAAGCCGTTATCGTTTCCACCGCCCGTACCCCGATCGGCAAGGCCTTTCGCGGCGCATTGAACGCCACCGAAGGCGCAACGCTGCTCGGCCATGCGATCGAGCATGCCGTCAAGCGCGCCGGCATCGATCCGAAGGAAGTTGAAGACGTCGTGATGGGCGCAGCCCTGCAGCAGGGCGCGACCGGCGGCAACATCGCACGCAAGGCGCTGCTCCGCGCCGGCCTGCCGGTCACGGCTGGCGGCACCACCATCGATCGCCAGTGCGCGTCGGGCCTGCAGGCGATTGCGCTGGCCGCGCGTTCGGTGATCTTCGACGGCGTCGAGATCGCGGTTGGTGGCGGCGGCGAGTCGATCTCGCTGGTGCAGAACGAGCACGCCAACAAGTTCCACACCGTCGATCCCGAACTGATGAAGATCAAGGGCGACGTCTATATGCCGATGCTCGACACCGCCGAGACGGTGGCCAAGCGCTACAACATCTCGCGCGAGCGCCAGGACGAGTATTCGCTGGAAAGCCAGCGCCGCACCGCGGCCGCGCAGCAGGGCGGCAAGTTCAACGACGAACTGGCGCCGATCGCGACCAAGATGGGCGTCGTCGACAAGGCGACCGGCGAAGTCTCGTTCAAGGACATCACGCTGTCGAAGGATGAAGGTCCGCGTCCGGAAACCACCGCGGAAGGTCTCGCCGGCCTGAAGGCTGTGCGCGGCGACGGCTTCACCATCACCGCCGGCAATGCGTCGCAGCTCTCGGACGGCGCCAGTGCCACCGTGATCATGAGCGACAAGCTTGCTGCGCAGAAGGGCCTCAAGCCGCTCGGCATCTTCCGCGGCTTCGTTTCCGCCGGCTGCGAGCCGGACGAAATGGGCATCGGTCCGGTGTTCGCCGTGCCGCGCCTCTTGAAGCGTCATGGCCTCAAGATCGAGGACATCGATCTCTGGGAGCTCAATGAAGCCTTCGCCGTGCAGGTTCTGTACTGCCGCGACAAGCTCGGCATCGATCCGGAGAAGCTCAACGTCAATGGCGGCGCGATCTCGGTCGGCCATCCCTATGGTATGTCGGGCGCACGTCTCGCCGGTCACGCGCTGATCGAAGGCCGCCGCCGCAAGGCGAAATATGCCGTCGTCACCATGTGCGTCGGCGGCGGCATGGGCTCCGCTGGCCTGCTCGAAATCGTTCACTAATTACAAATCTGCTCACAAGGAGGATCCGATGGATCTGAGCTTCAGCAAAGAAGAAACAGCATTCCGCGACGAGGTGCGCACCTTTTTCCGCGAAAGCCTCGACCCGGCGGTGCGCAAGAAACTGCAGGAAGGTCACCACACCAGCAAGGACGACCTGGTGAACTGGCAGCGCACGCTCAACAAGAAGGGCTGGGCCGTCCCGCATTGGCCGCAGGAATATGGCGGCACCGGCTGGAGCGCCGCCAAGCAGTACATCTTCCTGGAAGAGCTGCAGAAGACCCCTGCGCCGCCGCCACTGCCGTTCGGCGTCAACATGGTCGGCCCGGTGATCTACACCTTCGGCAATGAGCAGCAGAAGAAGCACTTCCTGCCGCGCATTGCCAATATGGACGACTGGTGGTGCCAGGGCTTCTCGGAGCCGGGCTCGGGTTCGGACCTCGCCTCGCTGAAGACCACGGCGAAGAAGAAGGGCGATACCTATATCGTCAACGGCCAGAAGACCTGGACCACGCTCGCGCAGCATGCCGACTGGATCTTCTGCCTTTGCCGCACCGACCCCGATGCGAAGAAGCAGTCGGGCATCTCCTTCATCCTCATCGACATGAAGTCGAAGGGCATCACCGTTCGCCCGATCCAGACCATCGATGGCGGCGTCGAAGTCAACGAAGTGTTCTTCGATGAAGTCGTGGTGCCGGCCGAGAATCTCGTCGGTGAAGAGAACAAGGGCTGGGACTACGCCAAATTCCTGCTCGGCAACGAGCGCGTCAACATCGCGCGCGTCGGCATGTCGAAGGAACGCATCCGCCGCATCAAGGAGCTGGCCTCCAGCGTGAAGTCCGGTGACAAGCCGCTGATCGAGGATCCACAGTTCCGCCAGAAGCTGGCTGCGACCGAGATCGAGCTCAAGGCGCTCGAACTGACGCAGATGCGCGTCGTCGCGGCCGAAGGCAAGCACGGCAAGGGCAAGCCGGATCCGGCCTCCTCGATCCTCAAGATCAAGGGTTCGGAAATCCAGCAGACGCTCACCGAGCTGCTGCTCGAAGTCACCGGCCCGTTCGCACTGCCCTTCATGCCGGAAGGCGAGGGGCAGAACGAAGAGGGCGACTGGGCCTCGCCGATCGCGCCGACCTATTTCAACTACCGCAAGGTGTCGATCTATGGCGGCTCCAACGAGATCCAGCGCAACATCATCGCGAAAGCGGTGCTGGGGCTGTGATTTCTTCCTTCTCCCCGCTTGCGGGGAGAAGGTGGTCCGATTGCGCGTAGCGCATTCGGACCGGATGAGGGGGAACCTCCGCCGGCTCGGTGCCCGCGGATAGTCCCCCTCACCCGAAGGCCCCGCTTCGCTCGCCTTCGACCTCTCCCCGCAAGCGGGGAGAGGTCAGGGAGCTCAAACACATTCACACGCGCGTTACGCGCGATCCGAAAGAGAAAGACCATGGATTTTGATTTGTCGGAGGAGCAACGCCTCCTCAAGGACAGCGTCGACGGCCTGCTGAAATCGTCTTACGAATTCGAGGCTCGCAAGAAGTACCGCGCTGAGAAGGGCGGCTGGAGCCGCGATGTCTGGGGCAAGTTCGCCGAACAGGGTCTGCTCGGTCTGCCGTTCTCGGAAGACGACGGCGGCTTCGGCGCCGGTCCGATCGAGACCATGATCGTGATGGAAGCACTGGGTCGCAATCTCGTCGTCGAGCCCTATCTCGACACGGTAGTGCTCGGCGGCGGCTTCCTGCGCCGTGGCTCGGCCGAACAGCGCGCCGCGCATCTGCCAGGCGTGATCGACGGTTCGAAGACGCTGGCCTTCGCGCAGGTCGAACGCGACTCGCGCTACGATCTCGGTGACGTCGTGACGTCGGCCAAGAAGAGCGGTTCGGGCTACACGTTGTCCGGCGAGAAGTTCGTCGTCGGTCACGGCGATACTGCCGATACGCTGATCGTCACCGCGCGCACCGCTGGTGGCCAGCGCGATGCCAAGGGCGTCGGCGTATTCCTGGTGCCCGCCAATGCCAAGGGCGTCGACATCAAGGGCTATGAGACGCAGGATGGCAGCCGCGCCGCCGATATCAAGCTGAACAATGTCGAGGTCGGCGCTGACGCCGCGATCGGCAATGCCGAGGATGGCCTGTCGATCGTCAATCAGGTCGTCGATGACGCCCGCATCGCACTGTGTGCCGAAGCGGTCGGCGCGATGGAAGAGGCACTGAAGATCTCCGTCGAGTACATCAAGGAGCGCAAGCAGTTCGGCGTCGCCATCGGCTCGTTCCAGGCGCTGCAGCACCGCGCGGCCGACATGTTCACCGCGCTGGAGACCGCGCGCAGCATGTCGTTCCTGGCCTCGATGGCGTCGAGCTTCACCGATCTCGACGAACGCACCAAGACGGTCGCCGCTGCCAAGGTGCAGATCGGCCGCTCCGCGCGCTTCGTCGGCCAGGGCGGCGTGCAGCTGCATGGCGGCGTCGGCGTGACCATGGAGTACAAGATCGGCCACTACTTCAAGCGGCTGACCATGATCGAGCAGCAGTTCGGCGATGCCGATTATCACCTGCGCCGCGTCGCGCAGGCGGGCGGGATCACGGAGTAGGGCTTGCCTGCTAACCTCTCCCCGCTTGCGGGGAGAGGTCGTCACTTACATGCGAAGCATGTGAGTGACGGGTGAGGGGGCTCTCCATACGCTCCGAGCTCGCTGAGAGTCCCCCTCACCCGTCGCGGGCTTCGTCCACGCCACCCTCTCCCCGCAAGCGGGGCGAGGGCACCGCGCGCCGCCGCCACTTCAATCAACAGACAGGAGACCGCCCGTGAAAAATCCCTTCGATCTCACCGGCAAGGTCGCCGTCATCACCGGTTCCAGCCGCGGCATCGGCAAGGCCTCCGCGGAATTGCTCGCCAGCCTCGGTGCCAAGGTTGTCGTCTCCAGCCGCAAGGCCGATGCCTGTCAGGCCGTGGTCGATGGCATCAAGGCCAATGGCGGCGATGCCCATGTCATTCCCTGCAACATCTCGCGCCGCGATGAAGTCGAAGCTTTGATCGACGGCACCGTGAAACACTACGGCCCGATCGATATTCTGGTCTGCAATGCCGCGGTGAATCCCTATTACGGCCCGCTGCTCGATATCGCGGACGAAGCCTTCGACAAGATCATGGGCTCCAACGTCAAGAGCAACATCTGGCTCTGTGCCAAGGCGATCCCGGCGATGGCCGAGCGCGGCAAGGGCTCCGTCGTCATCATCTCCTCCATCGGCGGCCTGCGCGGCTCCACGGTGATCGGCGCCTACGGCATCTCCAAGGCTGCCGACTTCTCCCTGTGCCGCAGTCTCGCCGGCGAATGGGGCCCCAAGGGCGTGCGCGTCAATTGCATCGCGCCTGGACTGGTGAAGACCGACTTCGCGAAAGCGCTGTGGGAAGACGAGGCCAATCTCAAGCGCCGCACCGCGACCACGCCGCTGCGCCGGATCGGCGAGCCCCATGAGATCGCCGGCGCCGTCGCCTATCTCGGCTCGGATTCCTCCACCTTCATGACCGGCCAGACCATCGTCATCGACGGCGGCGTGACGACCGCATCGGTGTAATTTCCCGCTTTTCCACTTCCGGTAGCCTGAAACCGTCCGAAACAAACCTCCGGCGGTAGCCACTTGCCGCCTGCCTCAATCCTTTCCCGTTTTTTAACATTTCGGGCGCACGGATAGCCGCAGCTGGAGAGTTCCCGTGCGGCAGACGGATATCGCGATCATTGGTGGCGGCCTCGCCGGGTCGACGGCTGCGGCGATGCTCGGTCGCGCCGGTGTGTCCGCGATCCTGATCGAGCCGCATCAGGTCCATCCGCCTGAGCTCCGCTGCGAGAAGATCAGCGGCGGCGTTCAGCTCGAGCGGTTGCGCAAGACGGGTCTCGTCGATGCCGTGCTCGGTGCCGCCACCCATGACGACGAGATTTGGATCGCGCGCTTCGGCCGTGTGATCGACAAGCGCCCCAGCCAGCAGCACGGCTTTCTCTACGACACGCTGGTCAACACCGTGCGTGGCCAGATCCCGTCATCTGTCGGAACCATTCACGCCAAGGCGACGTCGATCGCCACATCCGATGATCGCCAGACCATCGGCCTCTCCAATGGCGAGGAGATTTCCGCGCGTCTCGTTGTGCTCGCCAATGGCGCCAGCGTCAGCCTGCGCAATCAGCTCAATATCGGTCGCCCGGTCATCTCGGCCAATCATTCGATCTCGGTGGGCTTCGATATCGCGCCCGTCGGCCGTGAACGTTTCGCCTTTCCGGCGCTGACCTACTTTGCCGAAACCACGGTTCATCGCACCGCCTATGTCACGCTGTTCCCGATCGGCGACACGATGCGCGGCAACCTGTTCGTCTATCGCGAGACTGACGATCCCTGGATTCGCCAGATGCGCCGGACGCCGGAGACGGCGCTTGACGCCTGTCTGCCGAAGCTGCGTGCGCTGATCGGTGATTACAAGATATCCGGCGATATCAGGATCCGCCCCATCGATCTCTATGAGAGCGACAATGTGGTCCAGCCCGGTGTCGTGCTGGTGGGCGATGCGTTTGCGTCGCCATGCCCCGGCAGCGGCTGCGGCACCGACAAGGTGTTCACGGATGTCGCGCAGCTTTGCAGCGTGCACATCCCGAACTGGCTCGCGACCGATGGCATGGGCGCCGACAAGATCGCGCAATATTACGCCGATCCTCTGAAGCTGGAATGCGACGCCTGGGCCACCGGCAAGGCGTTCAAGCTGCGCTCAGTCACTGTCGAGAATTCGCTGTATTGGCGCGCGCAGCGCTGGGCACGTTTCTTCGGCCGGCTCGGCGAGGGCATGGTGCGGCGGGCCCGCGAGACGCTGCCGCGCGAACTGGCGATGGTCGCGTCCGCTCTGGTCATGATGATCGACTCGGCGACCTGACCGCCGCCGCTTGACGCGCTTGCGCTAATCCGGTTGCCTGCCCCTCCCAACACAACGCGACCACAATCTTTCGGGAAGAAACGCCTATGTCTTTCGTGATGGCCATCGATCAGGGCACCACATCCTCGCGCGCGATGATCTTCCGCGCCGACATCTCGATCGCGGCCTCCGCGCAGCAGGAATTCCCGCAGCATTTCCCGGCCTCCGGCTGGGTCGAGCATGAGCCCGAGGATATCTGGACCTCGACGCTGGCCGTTTGCCGCGAGGCGATGACGAAGGCTGGCGTGACCGCGAAGGATATTGCCGCCATCGGTATCACCAATCAGCGCGAGACGGTGGTGGTGTGGGATCGCGTCACCGGCCAGGCCGTGCACCGCGCCATCGTCTGGCAGGACCGCCGCACGGCCGAGATCTGCGCGCAGATGAAGGCCGACGGCCACGAGCCGTTGATCACGCAGAAGACCGGCCTGATCGTCGATCCGTATTTCTCCGGTACCAAAGTGGCCTGGATTCTCGATCACGTGCCCGGTGCGCGCGCCCGCGCCGAGCGCGGCGAATTGCTGTTCGGCACCGTCGATTGCTATCTGCTGTGGCGGCTGACGGCGGGGAAGGTGCATGCCACCGACGCCACCAATGCCTCGCGCACGCAGCTCTTCAATATCCACACCGGCGAATGGGATGACGAACTGCTGAAGCTGCTGCGCGTGCCCAAGGCGATGTTGCCGAAGGTACAGGACTCGTCGTCCGATTTCGGCAGCACCGACCTGTTCGGCGGCTCCATCATGATCGGCGGCATCGCGGGGGATCAACAAGCCGCCACCATCGGGCAGGCATGTTTTGCGCCGGGCATGATCAAGTCCACCTACGGCACCGGCTGTTTCGCATTGCTCAACACCGGCACCACTCCAGTAGCGTCGAAGCACAAGTTGCTCACCACGGTTGCCTATCAACTCAACGGCGTGCGCACCTATGCGCTGGAAGGCTCGATCTTTGTCGCCGGCTCCGCCGTGCAGTGGCTGCGCGATGGTCTCGGCATCATCAAGAGTGCCGCCGAAAGCGGGCCGCTTGCCGACAAGAACGATTCATTGCAGTCGGTCTATCTGGTGCCGGCCTTTGTCGGCCTCGGTGCGCCCTACTGGAATCCCGATGTGCGGGGCGCGCTGTTCGGATTGACGCGCAACACCGGCCCGGCCGAACTCGCCCATGCCGCGCTGGAAAGCGTCTGTTATCAGACGCGTGATCTCTACGCGGCGATGCGCGCCGACTGGCCGGACGTCTCCGCCGCTACTGTTGTTCTGCGCGTCGATGGCGGCATGACGGCGTCGGACTGGACCATGCAGCGTCTCGCCGATTTGCTGAATGCCCCCGTCGATCGCCCCATGATCCAGGAAACCACCGCACTGGGTGCTGCCTATCTCGCCGGTCTCAAGGCGGGCGTATTTCCCGAACCCGCCAAATTCGCTGACAACTGGCGGCTCGAACACCGCTTCCGTCCGGTGATGAGTGAAGCTACACGATCCCGCAAGCTCAAGGGCTGGGCGCAGGCGGTGAAGGGCGTATTGGCGAGCGATCCGGGCAAAGATTGAAAATTTGCTCGCGAAACAGAAAGAGCCGCCCGTGCAGGCGGCTCTTCATGATGTTTATGTCAGGTTGATCGCGCCTGATGTTGTTCGTTAGCGCCAGCCGCGGTGTCGTCCGCGCGACCACCCATAGTGATGGCCGCGTCCGCGGCCCCAGCCGTAGTGATGTCCACGCCCGCCGCGATGCATGCCGTGATGTCCGCCGCCATGGCCACCACGAACCTGGATGATGTCGCTGGCGGTGCTCGCAGGCGCAAGCCCACCGACCGGCATGGCGTTCGCTGGAAGCATCAAGCCGAGACCCAGGAGCCCCGCCGCCGCTGCCGCGATCATGGTACGTTTCATTTCAACCCTCCAAACGCAAACATTGCGCAGGCAACAAGCTATGGTCATCCGCTTTGTTCCATTGCCAGGCGGTTGAAATAACGGTTACGACGGGGTGGTCAGCAGCGACCGCGGTGCGTTGAGGCGATGACGGCGAGATACGAAGGGTGCAAAATATTCCTTCCCCTTTATTGACAATATTCCCTTATGGATTATTATCCTCTCTGTCCTGCCCCACCGAGAGGGGCGATCGCGATCGTCACGTTCGCGGGGTGGGATGCGGTGGACGCCGGAGATGCGGCGTTACGCGGTTTGGGGGTGACGTCTGTCTTCGGGCAGGACGGATCTGCGCCAGCACTGCCACTGGCAAGGAGATGTTTGGCCTTGGGATGGACAAACCCCTGGACAGTGTGACGGACGACCAAGTCAAAACGCGTCCGGCTTACTCGCTTGAGGCTCCCTGTCCCTCCGCCCTGGGACCATCATTTTGGTGATCGGATCGTTCGCCAAGGCAAAGTGCAAGCAAGCCGAAAAAACACCGCAGGCGGAACGCTGGGCACTCGCTCGGCGCCTCCGAAAGTCCTGATGCATTACCCCCTTGCGGAAGACCGCATCGCATCAGGCCCAAGGGTGCAACGGGCACCCGGCGTTCCGCACGCCCTCTCACAAGGGGGCGGGAATGCAAGAGACGACGGCGCCCCCGCGCCGCAAACAATAGGGGTGATGACGCATGTCTGAAGGGGAGTGGATGTATGACAGTTGAATCGGACGCAACGTGACGCTCCGTCGTCACCCCACACCCCGCCGTCATGCCCGGCGAATGCCGGGTATCCACGCCTTGGCCGCAAGGGACATAAGACGTGGATGGCCGGGACAAGCCCGGCCATGACGTGGTGGTAGACCTGAGAGCATCGCGAAGCTCGCTTCGCGCCATCCGGCCATGACGTGTGGAGAGAGCGCAGATCATCACCAAGTGGCGCGTCTCAATCAGGACTTATCTACTTCGCTCCGACCTTCTTGCCGCGATACATCAAATGCACCGCGCAGTTACATCCTGGCGGATGGGTCGCGAGTTCGTCATTGGCCGGTGCGGGTACGGCGACCAGCGCAGGCTCGGCACCGGCACCCGGAATGTAGTTCAGCACCGGCGCCAGCCAGCGTTCCACCTCGGTGACGCTCATGTTCTTGCGCGCGGCATATTCCTCGACCTGATCGCGCTCGATCTTGCCAACGCCGAAATAATAGCTTTCCGGATGACTGAAATAGAGCCCGGACACCGACGAGCCCGGCCACATGGCGTAGCTTTCGGTGAGCGTTACGCCCGCGGTGTTCTCGGCATCGAGCAATTTGAAGATCGTCGCCTTCTCGGTGTGATCGGGCTGCGCGGGATAGCCGGGAGCAGGGCGGATGCCCTGGTATTTTTCCAGAATCAAATCGTCGGTCGAGATATCCTCGTCCGGCGCATAGGCCCAGAATTCCTTGCGGACGCGCTCATGCATGCGCTCGGCAAATGCTTCGGCGAGACGGTCGGCCAGTGCTTTGCACAGGATCGACGAATAGTCGTCATTCGCATTCTTGAAGCGGTCGGCGATGATGTCCTCGCCGATCCCCGCTGTGACGACGAAGGCGCCGATATAGTCCGGCACGTTCGACGACTTCGGTGCGATGAAGTCGGAGAGCGCTGCGTTGAAGCGGCCCTCGCGCTTCTCGAGCTGCTGGCGCAACGTGTAGAGCGTCGCGATCTCGGTTGAGCGGGTATCATCCGCATAGAGGCGGATGTCGTCGCCCACGGCATTGGCCGGCCAGAAGCCGATGGTTGCCTTCGCCGTGAACCACTTCTCCTCAACGATCTGCTTGAGCATTTTCTGCGCATCGGCATAGAGCGACGTCGCGACTTCGCCAACGACGCTATCGGTGAGGATGCCGGGGAAGCGGCCGGACAGTTCCCAGGTCTGGAAGAACGGCGTCCAGTCGATATAGGCCGCAAGTTCTTCGAGCGAATAATCGCTGAAAGTCCGGATGCCCAGGAAGGTCGGCTTGCGCACCGTCTTGCTGAAGTCCGCGACATGCGCATTGGCGCGCGCTGCGATGAGCGAGAGGCGCTTCTTGTCCTGCTGGGCGCGGAAATGTGCCGCCGAGATCTTCGCGTAATCGGCCCGCACCTCGGCCGCATAGGCGACGCTCTTCTCAGGCGACAGCAGTGACGAAGCAACACCGACGGCGCGGCTGGCATCGTTGACATGCACCACAGCGCCGGCGCGGTAGTTCGGATCGATCTTCACCGCCGTATGGACACGGCTGGTCGTCGCGCCGCCGATCAGCAGCGGCATCTTCAGACCCTGCCGTTCCATCTCGCCGGCCAAAAATGTCATCTCGTCCAATGACGGCGTGATCAGGCCCGAAAGTCCGATGATGTCGGCGCCTTCGGCCTTGGCGGTGTCGATGATCTTCGATGCAGGCACCATGACGCCGAGATCGATGACCTCGAAATTGTTGCACTGGAGCACAATGCCGACAATGTTCTTGCCGATGTCATGGACGTCGCCCTTCACCGTCGCGAGCACGATCTTGCCGGCATTCTTGCGGCCATCGCCGGTGATCCCTGCGGCGAGATTGTCGGCCTTCTCCTGCTCCATGAACGGCATCAGGTAAGCCACCGCCTGCTTCATCACGCGGGCCGACTTCACCACCTGCGGCAGGAACATCTTGCCGTCGCCGAAGAGATCGCCGACGATGTTCATGCCGGCCATCAGCGGGCCTTCGATGACATGCAGCGGGCGCGCGACGGTCAGGCGCGCGGCTTCGGTGTCTTCGTCGATATATTGGGTAATGCCGTGCACCAGCGCGTGGCTCAACCGCTTCTCCACCGGCCATTCGCGCCAGGTGAGATCCTGTTCCTTCGCCTGCTTGGTCTGGCCGCGGAATTTCTCGGCCAGTTCGAGCAGCCGTTCGGAGGCGCCGGGATCGCGGTTGAGGATGACGTCTTCGCAGACCTGGCGCAGCTCGGGATCGATGTCGTCATAGACGATCATCTGGCCGGCATTGACGATGCCCATGTCCATGCCCGCCTTGATGGCGTGATACAGGAACACCGAATGCATCGCTTCGCGCACCGGCTCGTTGCCGCGGAACGAGAAGGACAAGTTGGAGACGCCGCCGGAAATATGCGCATGCGGCAGGTTCTGGCGGATCCAGCGTGTCGCCTCGATGAAGTCGACGCCGTAATTGTTGTGCTCTTCGAGGCCGGTCGCGATGGCGAAAATGTTCGGATCGAAGATGATGTCTTCCGGCGGGAAGTTCAGCTCACCCACCAGAATGTCGTAAGCGCGTTTGCAGATCTCGGTCTTGCGCGCGAACGTGTCGGCCTGGCCGACTTCGTCGAAGGCCATGACGACCACGGCGGCGCCATGGCGCTGCGCGATCTTGGCTTCGTGGATGAATTTCTCCACGCCTTCCTTCATCGAGATCGAATTGACGATCGGCTTGCCCTGAACGCATTTCAGGCCGGCTTCGATGACATTGAATTTCGACGAGTCGACCATCACCGGCACGCGGGCGATGTCCGGCTCGGACGCGACGAGATGGAGGAATTCGACCATCGCCGCTTCGGAATCCAGCAGGCCTTCGTCCATATTGACGTCGATGACCTGTGCGCCGTTCTCGACCTGGTCGCGCGCCACTTGCAGCGCGGCGGTGTAGTCGCCGGCGGTGATCAGCTTGCGGAATTTAGCCGAGCCGGTGACGTTGGTGCGCTCGCCGACATTCACGAAGGGAATCGCCGAGGTCAGTTCGAACGGCTCGAGACCTGACAGGCGCAGGAGCGGTGCGATCTCCGGTACAACGCGCGGCTTGTGCGGCGCGACGGCCTTGGCGATGGCCGCGATATGGTCCGGCGTGGTGCCGCAGCAGCCGCCGACCACATTGACGAGGCCGCTGGCGGCGAACTCGCCGATCAGCCCGGCCATGAATTCAGGGCTTTCGTCATACTGGCCGAATTCGTTGGGCAGGCCGGCATTCGGATAGGCGCAGACCAGCGTGTCGGCGACGCGGCCGATGTCGGCGATATGCGCGCGCAGGTCTTCGGCGCCGAGGGCGCAGTTGAAGCCGATGGTCGCGGGCCTGGCGTGCTTCACCGAGTTCCAGAACGCTTCGGGCATCTGGCCCGACAGCAGGCGTCCGGATTTGTCAGTGATGGTGCCGGAGATCATCACCGGCACGTCGATGCCGCGCGCTTCGCAGATTTCGGCGATGGCATAGAGCGCGGCCTTGGCGTTCAGCGTGTCGAAGATGGTCTCGACCAGCAAAAGGTCAGCGCCACCGTCGAGCAAACCGTTGATCTGCTCGCTATAGGCGATCCGCAGATCGTCGAAGGTCACCGCGCGATAGCCGGGATTGGCGACGTCAGGCGAGATCGAGGCGGTGCGGTTGGTCGGGCCGATGGCGCCGGCGACGAAGCGTGGCTTGCCGTCCTCGGCAGCGACGGTAATGGCAGCGTTCTTGGCGAGCCGCGCGCCTTCGCGGCTCATCTCATAGGCGATGTCCTGCAGGTCGTAATCGGCCTGCGCGATCGAGGTCGAGGAGAAGGTGTTGGTGGCGACGATGTCGGCACCGGCGCGCAGATATTGCGCGTGGATGTCCTCGATGGCGTCGGCCTGCGTCAGGATCAACAGGTCGTTGTTGCCGCGGAGGTCGCGGTGGAAATTCTTGTAGCGCTCACCGCGGAATGCGGCCTCGTCGAATTGCAGACCCTGGATCATGGTGCCCATAGCACCGTCGAGCACGAGAATGCGCTCGGCAGCGGCGGCAAGCAGTTCGGTACGCTTCGGCGAAACGGGTACGGTCATGAGATCAGGCAGCTTTCTGCGCGCCGTTCGGCCGGAAGCCCAACAGGTGACTAATGGCGAAAACGAGATCGGCGCGGTTCATCGTGTAGAAATGGAAATCGGAGACGCCCTGCTTGGCGAGTTTCTGCACCTGGCCAGCGGCGACGGTGGTAGCCACCAGCTTGCGGGTCTCGGCATCGTGATCGAGGCCGTCGAATTTGGCGGCGAGCCAGTCGGGCACTGTGGTGCCGGCGCGGGTGACGAAGGCTCTCGCCTGCTTGAAATTATGCATCGGCATGATGCCGGGCAGCACCGGGATATCGATGCCGCGGGAGCGGACCTTGTCGAGGTAGCGGAAGTAGAGATCGTTATCGAAGAACACCTGGGTGATGGCGCGGGTCGCGCCGGCATCGACTTTGGCCTGCAGCGTATCGATGTCCGCATCGAAGTCGGTGCTCTCCGGATGCTTCTCCGGATAGGCGGAGACGGTGACGTCGATATCGGGATAACGGTTACGAATACTGGCGACCAGGTCGGCGGAGGTCTTGTAACCGTCGGGGTGCGGTATATATTCCGTGCCGATGCCCGTGGTCGGATCGCCGCGCAGGGCCACGATGTGGCGAACGCCGGCCTCATGATAGCGGGTCACGACATCGTCGATTTCGCTTTTCGGCGCGCCGACGCAGGTCAGATGCGCCGCCGGGGTGAGGGCGGTCTCCTTGAGCAGACGGACGATGGTGGCGTGGGTGCGCTCGCGCGTCGACCCACCAGCGCCATAGGTCACCGACACGAAGGACGGGTTCAGCGGCGCCAGGCGCTCAATGGTGTCCCATAGGGTGCGGTCCATCTCCTCGGTCTTCGGCGGGAAGAACTCGAAGGAGATATTGGGAAGCTTGGTGGGGGTGGCCGGGTTGATCTCGGTCATCGCGTCGAACTCCACCGCATGATTAGCGGTACCGGTTGTCTCTAGCGCCAAGCCCGGGGACTTTGGCCGCACTGCACAAAGATAGTTTAGGTTCGGCATTCAGATAGCCCATCCTGAGCCGTTTTGGGGTGGGAATTGGCCCAACATCGGTTTTCAAACCCAGATAATCTCAAAGTTTTCTCGATGTGTGGGCAGAGGGGACTCGCCGTCGTGTTCGTCCAAATACGTGCATATTTTGCTTATTTTAGCTCCAGATGGTTGCTTAGAGGATGTTTTCTAAATGTGGGCAGGTAGTATCGGGATGAAATTATGGCTTAGTATGTCCCACGGTTTGCGCCCTCTTTTGCCGCTAGCTTGAGGGGAGGGGTGTGTCGCCCAAAACGCTCTTTGCCCTCTCCAGCGCAGGCACTAGCTTGGCGCCATGATCCCATTGTCCATTCTCGACCTCTCGGTCGTCACGTCAGGCACGCCGCCCGCGGGTGCGCTCCGTAACAGCATCGATCTGGCCGAACATGCCGATCGCCTCGGCTATGTCCGCTACTGGCTGGCCGAGCACCACAACCTCGCTTCGGTGGCGAGCCCCGCGCCGGAGATCATGATCGGGCAGATCGCCGCGGTAACGCAGCATATCCGCGTCGGCTCCGGCGGCGTGATGCTGCCGAACCATGCGCCGCTGATGGTGGCCGAGCGCTTCAAGATGCTGGAGGCGCTGTTTCCCGGCCGGATCGATCTCGGTCTCGGCCGTGCGCCGGGCACCGATGGTGCGACAGCCTATGCGCTGCGCAATCGTCTCGCCGGACGCGAAGGCGATGACTTTCTGGAACGGCTGAGCGAGCTGGTGCTCTGGGAGACGCGGCAATTCCCGGAAGGTCATCCCTATAACAACGTCGTGGCGATGCCGAATGACGTGCCGCTGCCGCCGCTCTGGCTGCTCGGCTCCAGCGACTACAGTTCGGATCTCGCGGCGCAGGTCGGCATGGGCTTCGCTTTTGCGCATCATTTCGCATCCCATGATGCGGCCGACGCGATGGTGCATTATCGTGCGCGCTTCAAGTCCTCCGGCTGGCGGCAGGCGCCGCATGCGATTCTCGCCGTCGCAGTGATTTGTGCGGAGACGGATGCCGAGGCCGAGCGTCTCGCCTCGTCAGCCGATCTCAATCGCCTGCGCCGCGACCGCGGCGAATATGCGCCGCTGCCGAGTATCGAAGAGGCGCTGGCCTATCCTTATAGCGACAGCGAAAAAATGAAGATCGCGCGCAATCGCTCACGGTTGTTCGTCGGCAGTCCATCGACAATCATGGAAAAGCTGCAGCCGCTGATCAGCGAATGCCAGGCCGATGAGTTGATGGTGATCACCGCGATGTATGATCATGAGGCGCGGAAGCGGTCCTATGATCTGTTGGCGGATGTATTTCAATTGCAGAGAGCAGCAGCCTAGGCGCAGCGAGGTCAGCGAGCGCCGCGACAATAGGAGGGGATGATGGCACCTCTGGTGACGCCGCGTGGCCTTGGCGAAGTCGTTTTGCGTGTCAGCGATATGCCGCGCGCGATCAGTTTCTATCGAGATGTTCTAGGCCTTAGTCTGCTGCGCGCCTTCGACGATCGGATTGTATTTCTCAAAGTGGAGGGTGGCTTTGAAGGCCATCACCGCATCATTGGTCTTTTCCGGGCTGATCAGCCGTCCAATCGTGATGACACGGAGTGGCTCGCTCCCGATTTGCGGGCGCCCACTCTGCATCACTTTGCGCTGGAGATTGCGTTATCGGACTATCAGCCGGCTCTCGATGCCCTGACGAAAGCGGGTCTCAAGCCGAACACCTACGAACACCGATGGATCGGCTGGCGCTCCATTTATGTCACGGATCCGGACGGCAATATCGTCGAGCTGGTTGCGGTGGATGCGTCGATCTGCAAGGCGTCGTAAGGTTTCGAGAGGAATGTCGGAATCGGGACTGCGGAAACGTCCTTGAGGCGGCGCCACCAAGAAACAGAGGATAACCCATGCTCTATGCAATCCTGGCCTATCACGTCGAAGACGTTGTCGTGTCCTGGACGGCCGATCAGGACACTGCCGTGATGGCTGGTCTTCACGAGATTCACGAGAAACTGACAGCCGATGGCCAGATGGGTCCGGCTGCGCGGCTCGGCGGCACCAAGGGTGCATTCACCCTGCGCGGACCCGGTGCAGGCGTCGTCATCGACGGGCCCTTTGCGGAGACCAAGGAGCAGTTGCTCGGCTTCTATGTGGTCGATCGCGCCACCCGCGAGGACGCAATCGCGACCGCGCGCGATCTGCGCCGCGTCAATCCGACTGCGGTCTATGAGATCCGGCCGGTTCAGTTATTCCTGCCGGGATCGCCGATGGCGGCGACGCATGCGCTGACCGATCATGTCAGGCCGGCGTCGCCCTGAAATTGCTTACGACGTCGGCTCGCCGAAAGTCGCGCGGAACGGATGCGCCGGATAGACGCCGACGATCCTGAATTCGCGTGAGAAGAACTTCAATTCTTCAAGCGCGAAAGCGAGGCTGCGGTCATCCGGATGACCGTCGACATCGGCATAGAACTGCGTGGCGAAGAATTCACCGTCGACCATGTAGCTTTCCAGCTTGGTCATGTTGACGCCGTTGGTGGCAAAACCGCCAAGCGCCTTGTAGAGCGCAGCGGGCAGGTTGCGGACGCGGAATACAAAAGACGTGACGAGCGGTTCGGAGCCCTGCGGCGCCCATTTGGCGTCTTTGGAGAGGATGACGAAACGCGTGGTGTTGTGATCCTCGTCCTCGACGTCCTCCGCGAGAATTTCGAGCCCGTAGATATCTGCCGCGAGCCGCGAGGCCAGCGAGGCGCAGCTCTTGTCGCCGCGTTCGGCAATCGCGCGGGCCGAGCCCGCAGTGTCAGCCGCGACAATGGCCTTGATGCCGAGCTTGCGAATGATGCGGCGGCACTGGCCGAGCGCGTGGACATGGCTTTCCACCGTCTTGATGTCGGTGAGCTTCGCGCCGGGCAGCGCCATCATCTGGTGGTGAATGGGCAGAAACCACTCACCGACGATATGCAGGCCTGACTGCGGCAGCAAATGATGGATGTCGGCGACGCGGCCGGCGATCGAGTTCTCGATCGGGATCATGCCTAGATCGGCCTCGCCCGAGGTGATCGCGGCCAGCGCATCCTCGAAGGTGGCGCAGGGCAGCGGCTCGGCATTCGGAAATGCCTCGACGATGGCGATATGGGAATTGGCGCCGGGCTCGCCCTGGAATGCGATCTTCATGATCTGATTTTTGGGAATGGTCATGGCGGGCCTTGTATCAGTCGCTCAGGTTTTTGCCAGCAGGCGGCGGGCAGTTTCGAGATCCGCGGGGGTATCGACGCCGAGCGGGACGCTATCGACAATGGCGGCGTCGATCCGCATGCCGGCTTCGAGTGCGCGCAGCTGTTCGAGCTTTTCGCGGACCTCCAGCGTGGAGGGGGCGAGCTTGACGAAGGCCTCGAGCGCGCCACGCCGATAGGCGTAGAGCCCGATATGATGGTAGCGGGGCCCGTCGCCATAGGGCGCCGTGGCGCGGGTGAAATACAGTGCGCGCAGCCGGTCGGGACCGGCCCGCGATCCGATCAGCTTCACCACGCTCGGATTGGTATGTTCGTCATCCTTGTGGATCTCGGTCGCCAGGGTCGCGATGTCGACCGCGGGGTCGTCGAGCAGCCGCACTGCGGCGCTTATGTCGCCGGGCGGAATAGTGGGCAGGTCGCCCTGGACATTGACGATGGTCTGGATGTGTCCAGCCGGATCGAGCTTGCACAGGGCCTCAAAGATCCGGTCGGAGCCCGATGGATGGTCCGGGGAGGTCATGACCGCCTCGAAACCGTGGGCTGCCACGGCGCTGGCGATGTCGGCCGTATCGGTGGCGATGGCCACACGGCCCAGACCGGCCTCTTTGGCGCGTCGCGCCACATGCACGATCATCGGCAGCCCGCCAATATCGAGCAGCGGCTTGCCGGGCAGGCGGGTGGCCGCCATCCGGGCGGGAATGAGCACCAGGGTGCGTCTGTCTGTCATGGCAAAATCGGCTTGGATTCCAGTGATCTTCCCCCCGAAAAGTATGATGCACATCAAAGGGCGCGGCGTTTATACGGGTTGCCAGAGGATGGGCAAACCGTTATCTCAAAACGGCAGGCCCGAGGGCCGCAGGAACGTGATTCCTGAGTGTGTCGAGGCCGTTGGAGCGGCCTTCCAATGACCTAAAACGGCGTGGGGCTTTTCGACTATGGACTCCTTCGAACTCAACAAGATTATGGGCGCCATTCTCGGCACCTGCCTGGTCCTGATGGTGACGAATTTCACCGCCCAGGCCGTGTTTTCGCCGAAGCATATGGAAAAGCCCGGCTTTGATATCGCCGTGAAGGAAGAGGCTGCCGGCGGTGCCAAGGCCGCTGCCGCGCCGTCCGAACCGATCGAGAAGCTGCTGCAGACCGCTTCGGTCGAGAAGGGCTCAACCGCAGCCAAGAAGTGCGCCGCCTGCCATACGTTCGAAAAGGGTGGCCCGAACCGCGTTGGCCCGAACCTGTTCGGCGTCGTCAATGAGAAGGTGGGCGAAGGCAAGGCCGGGTTCAACTTCTCGGCGGGCATGAAGGCCAAGGGCGGCACCTGGACCTTCGAGGAGCTGAACAAGTTCATCGCCAATCCGAAGGGCACCGTACCAGGCACGGCCATGGGCTTCGCCGGCATTCAAAAGGATAGCGAGCGCGCCGACGTGATCGCCTATCTGGCAACTCTCGCCGATAAGCCGGTGCCGCTGCCCACTGCAGCGAAATGAGGACGGTGTCGTAACGCTGTTCCTTGGTAATTTATCATCGATTAAACGGCCAGGCTCAGCCTGGCCGTTTTCGTATCTGCATTACCAAAGCTTAAGCGGGACGTTTGGCCGCAACGCGTTAGGATGCAACCAGCGTGACGGGTGGTATCCTGCGGAAAAGCCGGCATAATCGGTCGAACCCTCGCCTTATATGACCGTTCTAATAGACTGCTTCGGTTCACAGGATTCAGCACATTGACGATTTCCCGACGCCGCCTTCTCCAGACCAGCGCCTTCGCCGCACTTGCCCCTGTCATCGGTGGTGTGGGCAGCCTCTCCGTCATCGATGCAGCAAGTGCCCAGTCTGCGGCAAAAGGTGCAGAATGGCGCCATGCGCTGTCCCTGTTCGGGGAGATCAAGTATCCGGCGGACTTTAAGCGCTTCGACTACGTCAATCCGGAAGCGCCTAAGGGCGGCACCGTCCGCCAGATCGCGATCGGCACCTTCGACAATTTCAACATCGCGGTGGCCGGCGTGAAGGGCAACATCGCCGGCGCCGTCGGGCTGATCTACGAGTCCCTTACGACAGGATCGCTGGACGAGGTCTCGACCGAATATGGTCTGCTCGCGGAAGCCGTCAGCCATCCCGAGGATTACTCCTGGGTGTCCTACCGGCTGCGGGCGAATGCCAAGTGGCATGATGGCAAGCCGGTGACCCCGGAGGATGTGATCTTCTCGCTGGAGTCCTTCAAGAAATATCACCCGCAATATTCTGCCTATTACCGCCATGTGGTGAAGGCCGAGAAGGTCGGCGAGCGCGAGATCAAGTTCACCTTCGATGCGCCCGGCAACCGCGAATTGCCGCAGATCGTCGGCCAGCTCACCGTGCTGCCCAAGCACTGGTGGGAGGGCACGAACGCTTCCGGCGCTAAGCGTGACATCGGCAGCACCACGCTGGAGATGCCGCTCGGCAGCGCCGCCTATCGCATCAAGGAGTTCGTGCCAGGCCGTTCGGTGTCGGTGGAGCGTGTGAAGGACTATTGGGGGCGCGACCTCAACGTGAATGTCGGTCGCAATAATTTCGATGAGCTGCGCTACGAGTATTTCCGTGACGGCACCGTCGCGCTCGAAGCCTTCAAGGGCGATCAGGTCGATTGGCGCACCGAGAACAGCGCCAAGAACTGGGCGACGGCCTATGACTTTCCTGCAGTTGCCGAGAAGCGCGTTATCCTCGAAGAATTTCTCAATCGCTCGTCGGGCATCATGCAGGGCTTCGCGCTCAACATCCGCCGCGACAAGTTCAAGGATGCGCGTGTTCGCCGCGCGCTGAACTATGCATTCGACTTCGAGGAGATGAACAAGCAGATCTTCTTCGGCCAGTACAAGCGCATCTCCAGCTATTTCGATGGTACCGAACTGGCATCGTCCGGTCTGCCGGAAGGCAAGGAGCTGGAGATTCTGGAGACCGTGCGCGCCGAGGTGCCGCCGGAAGTGTTCACCAAGCCGTATACGAATCCGGTCGGCGGCAGTGCTGAAAACGTGCGTGGCAATCTTCGCGAAGCGCTGCAACTGTTCAAGGAAGCGGGCTATGAAGTCCGTGATCGCAAACTGGTCAATGCCAAGACCGGTGCGCCGTTTGAGCTGGAATTGCTCGGCGAGGATCCCTCTTTCGAGCGCGTGATGCTGTTCTTCAAGCCGTCGCTGGAACGTCTCGGCATCGGCGTGTCGGTCCGCACCATCGATGCCACGCAATATGAGAACCGGCTGCGGACCTGGGATTTTGACATCGTCGTGTCGTCCTGGCCGGAGTCGCTGTCGCCTGGTAACGAACAGCGTGAATTCTGGGGTTCGCAGGCTGCCGATATGGCCGGCTCGCGCAACATCGTCGGCATCAAGAATCCTGCGATCGACAAGCTGATCGATCGCGTGATCTTCACCAAGGACCGCAACGATCTCGTCGCTGCGACCAAGGCGCTGGATCGTGTGCTGCTGTGGAACAACTTCGTGGTGCCGCAATGGACTTACAACAAGGTCCGCACGGCGCGCTGGGATCGCTTCGGTCGTCCGCCTGAGCCGCCGAAATACGGGCAGTCGGGTTTCCCCGCCATCTGGTGGTACGACGCCGACAAGGCCGCCAAGATCGGCAAGCGCTCTTGAGGAGCACATCGCGCATGGCGCAGCTCAATCGTCGGCACGTGCTGGGTCTCGGGATCGGCGCTATCGCGGCGTCACGCTTCAGCCCCGCTTTGGCAGAGGCGCCGAGAGAAGCCCACGGCATCTCCGCCTTTGGCGATCTGAAATATCCGGCCGATTTTCCGAATTTCGACTACGTCAACGTCAATGCACCGAAGGGCGGCGCCTTCTCGACGGTGCCGTCGAGCCGTGCATTCAACCAGTCGTTCCAGACCTTCAATTCGCTGAATGCCTATGTTCTGAAGGGCGACGGCGCGCAGGGCATGGGCATGACCTTCGCCCCGCTGATGGTGCGCGCGGGCGACGAGCCAGACGCGATGTATGGGCTGGTCGCGAAGTCCGTGCAGATCTCTGCCGATGGTCTGACTTATCGTTTTACGCTGAGGCCGGAAGCGCGCTTCCACGACGGCAGCAAGCTCACTGCACGTGATGCAGCATTCTCATTGACGGCTCTCAAGACCAAGGGCCATCCCATCATCACGCAGCAGATGCGCGACATGGTGAAGGCCGAGGCCGTAGACGACCTGACGCTGGTGGTGACATTCGCCGAGAAACGCGGCCGCGATGTGCCGCTGTTTGTCGCCGGCATGCCGATTTTCTCGCAGGCCTATTACGATAAGCGCGCATTCGATGAGACGTCGCTGGAGACGCCGCTCGGCAGCGGTCCCTACAAGGTCGGCCGCTTCGAGGTCGGGCGCTACATCGAATTCGACCGCGTGAAGGACTGGTGGGCCGCGGACCTTCCCGTCAATCGCGGCAGCTATAATTTCGATACGGTACGGTTCGATTTTTATCGCGACCGCGACGTGGCCTTCGAAGGTTTCACCGGCCGCAATTATCTGTATCGCGAGGAGTTCACCTCGCGCATCTGGAACACGCGTTACGATTTCCCGGCGGTAAAGGATGGCCGGGTCAAGCAGGAGATGTTGCCCGACGACACACCTTCCGGTGCGCAGGGCTGGTTCCTCAACACACGCCGCGCCAAGTTCAAGGATCCGCGTGTGCGCGAGGCGCTCGGTAACGCATTCGATTTCGAATGGACCAACAAGACGATCATGTATGGCGCCTATGTGCGCACGGTGTCGCCGTTCCAGAACTCTGACCTGATGGCGACTGGTGCGCCGTCGCTGGAAGAGCTAGCATTGCTGGAGCCGTTCCGCGACAAGGTGCCGGCCGAGGTTTTTGGAGCGCCCTATCTGCCACCGACATCGGATGGATCAGGTCAGGACCGTGCGCTGCTGCGCAAGGCCATCCAGCTCCTGAACGACGCAGGTTGCGCAATGAAGGATGGCAAGCGCATGACGGCGCAGGGCGAGCCGTTCAAGGTCGAGTTTTTGCTCGATGAGCCTGCTTTCCAGGCGCATCACATGCCCTATATCAAGAATCTCGGCACGCTCGGCATCGAGGCCAGTGTGCGCCTTGTCGATCCCGTGCAATTCCGCGCACGCCGCGACGATTTCGACTTCGACGCAGCCATCGAACGTTTCAGCTTTTCCACCATTCCCGGCGATTCCCTGCGTTCGTTCTTCTCGATGCAGTCGGCAGTCACCAAGGGCTCGAATAATCTCGCCGGCATTTCCGATCCTATCGTCGATGCGCTGATGAACGAAGTCATCGCCGCCGATACGCGCCCCAAGCTGGTCTTCGCGGCGCGGGCGCTGGATCGTGTCATCCGCGCCGGCCGCTACTGGGTGCCGCAATGGTATGCGGCGTCGCATCGCGTGGCCTATTGGGATGTGTTCGGCCATCCCGCCAATCTGCCGAAATATATCGGCGTCGGTGCCCCCGATCTGTGGTGGGCGTCCGCAAAACCTTCAAGCGAGCAGGCCAAATAGCATGGGCGCATATATCGCACGGCGCGTGCTGCTGATGTTTCCCACGCTGCTGGGAATCCTGTTCGTGTCCTTCGTCGTGGTGCAATTCGCGCCCGGTGGTCCGGTGGAGCGCGTGATCGCGCAGCTCAGCGGCGCCGATACCGGCGCGTCGCGTGTCTCCGGTTCGTCCGGTGGGGACTTCGGTAATCGGGCACAGCCCGGCGCTGCAGGCGACGCGGTGAATTCGAAGTATCGCGGAGCGCAAGGCCTCGATCCGGATTTCGTCAAGAGCCTGGAAAAGCAGTTCGGCTTCGACAAGCCTGCGCCGGAACGCTTCGCGCTGATGTTGTGGAACTTCGCGCGCTTCGATTTCGGCAAGAGCTATTTCCGCGACACGACGGTGCTGCAGCTCATCAAGGAGAAGCTGCCGGTCTCGATGTCGCTCGGAATCTGGATGATGCTGATCACCTATCTGATTTCGATCCCGCTCGGCATTCGCAAGGCGGTGCAGGACGGCTCGCGCTTCGACACATGGACCTCGGCGGTCATCATTGTCGGTTTCGCCATTCCCGGCTTCCTGTTCGCGATCCTGCTGATCATCCTGTTTTCCGGCGGATCGTTCTGGAGCATCTTCCCGCTGCGCGGCCTGACCTCGGACGGCTGGAGCCAGTTCCCGTGGTACTGGAAGATCATTGACTACTTCTGGCATATGACGCTGCCGCTGATCTCGATGGTGCTCGGCGCCTTCGCCACCATGACATTGTTGACCAAGAACTCGTTCCTCGATGAAATCCGCAAGCAATATGTGATGACCGCGCGCGCCAAGGGCTGCAACGAGCGGCAGGTGCTCTATAATCACATCTTCCGTAATGCCATGCTGATCGTCATCGCCGGTTTCCCTGGCGCATTCATCCATGCCTTCTTCTCAGGCTCGTTGCTGATCGAGACGATCTTCTCGCTTGATGGCCTCGGTCTGCTCGGCTTCGAGAGCGTGCTCAACCGCGATTATCCCGTGGTATTCGGCACGCTGTTTATCTTCTCGCTGGTCGGTCTCGTTGTGAACCTCCTGTCCGATCTGGCCTATATGTGGATCGATCCGCGGATCGACTTTGAGGCGCGAGAAGTCTGATGACGATCACAGCGCCCGTGCCCGTCGAAACCACCACGCTGTCGCCGCTCGGCGAAGCCGTGCCGCCATCGCGTCACCCGCTTGGCATCTCGCCGCTCAACCAGCGTCGCTGGCAGAACTTCAAGTCCAATCGCCGTGGCTACTGGTCGTTCTGGCTTTTCATGTTCCTGTTCTTCATCTCGCTGTTCGCCGAGGTGATCGCCAATGACCGGCCGTTCTTCATCAAGTTCGACGGCAAGATGTATTTCCCGGCTTTCGTCACCTATTCGGAGACGACTTTTGGCGGTGATTTCGAGACGGCCGCCGATTATCGCGACCCGTTCCTGCAGAAACTGATCGCCGAGAAGAACGGCACGATCCTTTGGCCGCTGATCCGTTATTCCTACGATACGCACAATCTCGATCTGCCGACGCCTGCGCCTTCGAAGCCGACCTGGATGCTCACTGAAGAACAGTGCAAGCCGGTGGTCGAGAAGAAGGGCCTCAAGAGCTGCCGCGACCTTGAATATAACTGGCTCGGCACCGACGATCAGGGCCGCGATGTTGTTGCGCGGCTGATCTACGGCTTCCGCATCTCGGTGCTGTTCGGTCTCGCACTAACGATCATTTCGTCAATCATAGGCATCGCCGCAGGCGGTGTGCAGGGCTATTTCGGTGGCTGGGTCGATCTCGCCTTTCAGCGCTTCATCGAGATCTGGAGTGCGATCCCGTCACTCTATCTGCTGCTGATTCTGTCCTCGGTGCTAGTGCCCGGCTTCTTCGTGCTGCTTGGGATCCTGCTGCTGTTCTCATGGGTGTCGCTGGTCGGTCTCGTGCGCGCCGAGTTCCTGCGCGGCCGAAACTTCGAATATATCATGGCGGCGCGGGCGCTCGGTGTGTCCAACGCCAAGATGATGATCCGACATCTGCTGCCGAATGCCATGGTGGCCACCATGACCTTCCTGCCGTTCATCGTCTCGTCCTCGGTGATGACGCTGACTGCGCTGGATTTCCTCGGCTTCGGCCTGCCGCCGGGCTCGCCATCGCTCGGCGAACTTCTGTCGCAAGGCAAGGCCAATGTGCAGGCGCCCTGGCTCGGCTTCACCGGCTTCTTCGCGGTGGCGATCATGCTGTCGCTGCTGATCTTCATCGGCGAGGGCGTCCGCGATGCCTTCGATCCGCGCAAGACATTCAGGTAGGGCCGCAGCATGGATGCCATCAACCAGCCGCTGCTCGATGTGCGCGATCTCTCGGTCGCGTTCCACCATGGCGGTAATACATCGGTCGCGGTCGATCGCGTATCGTTCGAGATCAAGCGCGGCGAATGCGTTGCGCTTGTCGGCGAGTCCGGCTCGGGCAAATCCGTCAGCGCAATGTCGATCCTGCGGCTTTTGCCATATCCGACGGCGTCGCACCCGTCCGGCCATATCCGCTTCAAGGGCCATGAGCTCCTGAGCATGTCGGAGCGCGAGATCCGCGGCATCCGCGGCAACGATATCTCCATCATCTTCCAGGAGCCGATGACCTCGCTGAACCCGCTGCACACGATCGGTGCGCAGATCGGCGAGATACTGCAACTCCATAACGGCATCCGCGGCAGCAAGGCGCGCGAACGAACGCTGGAATTGCTGACGCAAGTCGGCATTCCAGACCCGGAAACACGCCTCGCCAGCTATCCGCATCAATTGTCGGGTGGTCAGCGCCAGCGCGTGATGATTGCGATGGCGCTCGCCAATGCACCTGATCTCCTGATCGCCGATGAGCCGACCACCGCGCTGGACGTCACGGTGCAGGCGCAGATACTCGCTCTGCTGGCCGATATTCGTCAGCGGCTCGGCATGAGCCTGCTCTTCATTACCCACGATCTCGGCATCGTCCGCCGCATCGCAGACACCGTCTGCGTCATGAACAATGGCAAGATCGTCGAGCAGGGTCCGGTGGAGCAGGTGTTTACGTCGCCGCGGCATCCCTACACACGCGATCTGCTTGCTGCTGAGCCGAAGCCGGATCCGGCACCCCCACGGCCCGAAGCGCCGGTGGTGATGTCGGCGGACGATCTCAAGGTCTGGTTTCCGATCAAGCGGGGATTACTCCGCAAGACGGTGGGCCACGTAAAGGCAGTGGACGGTGTCAGCCTGAAGGTGCGGCAAGGCGAGACGCTCGGCGTCGTCGGTGAATCCGGCTCCGGCAAGACGACGCTCGGTCTTGCGCTACTGCGCTTAATTTCCTCGCAGGGACCGATCGTGTTCCTGAGCAAGGATATCCAGGGTCTGCAGTTCAAGGACATGCGGCCGATCCGGCGTGACATGCAGATCGTGTTTCAGGATCCGTTCGGGGCGCTGTCGCCGCGTATGTCAGTCGGCGATATCGTCGCCGAAGGGTTGAGCGTGCATCAGCCTTCTCTTTCGCCGGAGGATCGTGAGACGCGCGTCGTCAAGGCACTGCAGGATGTCGGCCTCGATCCCAAGACCCGGTTCCGCTATCCGCATGAGTTCTCCGGCGGCCAGCGCCAGCGCATCAGCATCGCGCGCGCAGCCGTGCTGGAGCCGAGTTTCGTCGTTCTGGACGAGCCCACCAGCGCGCTCGACATGCTGTTCCAGGCGCAGATGGTGGACCTCCTGCGCGAGCTGCAGCGCAAGCGCGATCTCACTTATATGTTCATCTCGCACGACCTGCGCGTGGTCGCGTCACTGGCCAGCCACCTCATCGTGATGCGGCACGGCAAGGTGGTCGAAGAGGGCCCGGCGGCTGAGCTGTTCAAGAATCCGAAGAGCGACTACACCCGCGCGCTGTTTGCCGCAGCGTTCAGGATCGAAACGGCGCCGGGCGGGGATGCTGCGCAGTAGGATACGATGACGAAAGACAACGATCACCGTCCCACCATTACGGACCGTGCTGCCGATGTCGCTGTCTCGGCTCCGACGGTGGTCGGACGCGGCTTCATGACCTACGAACGGTACGATATCGCGATCATTCGCGCGGGCGATGAGACACTGCGGCAGCAGCGTGACATACTCCGTGCCAGCAAAGTGGCCGCAGTTCTTCCGATCGATCTTGCGCGCGGCGAAGTCGTGCTGATTCACCAGTTTCGTTTGCCGGCGCATCTCGCCACGGGGCGTGGTGAGATGGTCGAGATCGTCGCCGGACGCGTTGATGAGGATGAAACGCCGCTCGTTGCCGCTGCGCGAGAATGTGCGGAAGAAATCGGTGTAACGCTGCAGCGTTTGCTCGAGCTCTATAGCGTGCTGCCGACGCCGGGCTTCACCGACGAGTATGTCACATTCTTTCTCGGCTTCGTTGACAGCAGCAAGGTACCCACCCGGGGTGGTCTCGTCGGAGAGACCGAGGATACGCGGCCCTTCGTGGTCTCCATCGACGAGGCGATCGCGGCACTGGATAGCGGCGCAATTCACAACGGCCTGATGGTGAGTGCTCTGCAGTGGCTGGCGCTGCATCGTGCCCGACTGCAGGATTACTACGAGCGCGCGGTGCCTAATCCAGCCGTCTGATGCTGGTGATATCGCTGCCGGCCGCCTTGATCCGCGCGATGGCGCCTTTCGTGTCCTCGATGGCCGTTGCCATGTGATGCGCATTGGCATGCACGATCGTGTCGGCATCGCGGGCGATGGCAACGTGGCCCTTCCAGAAAATCAGGTCGCCGCGCTTCAGATGCTGCATCTCGGCGTCGGACAAGGCGCGGCCGAGGCCGCTCTCCTGCATGTCGCTGTCGCGCGGGCAGCCGGTGCCTGATGCGGTCAGTGCGATTTGCACCAGCCCGGAGCAATCGATACCGAGGCTGCTCTTGCCGCCCCATAGATAGGGCGTGCCGACGAAGCGCTCGGCGACCGCAACGAAATCGTTTTCGAACGCATCGATCTCCGCGACATGCCGCCTCGGTACGCAATGTCCGGCATTCGTCATCACAAATGCATCGGTCATCTTGACGATGGCCAGGCGCGCGCCTAGCGGCAGCGTATCTGTCGGCGGCAGTTTGATGGAGGGCCCAGGAAAAAGGAACGTCCGGAGCGCGGTCACTTTGTGTGTCGGTGTCGGCCCGCGTGGATAGAGTGCGAGATCCGAGAGCCAGCCGACATAGCCGTCGCCATTGAGTTGGCCCCAGGCCCAGCCTTCTTCGTTGCGGTCGTAGATGGTGAAACGCTCGCCCTTCAAGGCCTGCGTATTCATTTCGGCGCCGGAGAATGGTTGGAGCCGCATGGAGGTGACGCCATCGGCAACCTCGAATTCTTCGCCGTCGACGAAACGTGCGGCCTCGACCTGACCTTCAAGATATCGCGCAGCCACGTCCGGGCGCGCAGGAGTGAGCCGGGGATCTCGTTTATCCATAGCGCTGGCTCAATAGCTGATAGATCGCTCGTGCCGCCTGGCATTCGCCGCCTTCGGGGCGTGCTGGCTTCGCCGATGGCGTCCAACCATAGATATCTACATGGAGCCAGCTCCTGGCGGCTTCGACAAAGCGCTGCAGAAACAGCGCGCATGTGATCGAGCCGGCAAAGCCGCCGGAGGGCGCATTGTTGATATTGGCCACCTTGGAGTCGAGCCAGGCATCGTAGGGAGCCCAGAGCGGCAGCCGCCACAGCGGATCGTTCTGCTCCTTCGCACAGCGCGCGACGTCGAGCGCCAGCGTCTCGTCATTGGTGTAGTAGGGCGGTAGATCGGGGCCGAGCGCCACGCGTGCGGCGCCGGTCAGCGTGCCCAGATCGACCAGCAGGTCCGGCTTCTCCTCATCGGCATAGGCCAGCGCATCGGCCAGCACCAACCGGCCTTCGGCGTCTGTGTTTCCGATTTCGACCGTCGGCCCCTTGCGCGACTTGAAAATATCGAGAGGGCGGAATGCGTTGCCGGCGACGGCGTTTTCCACCGCAGGGATCAGCACGCGCAACCGCACTTTCAGCTTGGCGTCCATCACCATCAGCGCCAGCGCCAGGACATTGGCGGCGCCGCCCATATCCTTCTTCATGATCAGCATGCCGCTTGAGGGCTTGAGGTCGAGGCCGCCGGTGTCGAAGCAGACGCCTTTGCCGACCAGCGTCACCTTCGGATGCGACGGGGCACCCCAGGAGAAATCGATCAGCCGTGGCGCGCGCGTCGAGGCCATGCCCACGGCGTGGATCAATGGAAAATTCTGCTGCATGAGGTCATCGCCCACGATGCATTTGAAGTCTGCACCAAAACGCGTGGCGAGTTCCTTGGCGGCCGCGGCGAGCTCTTCCGGCCCCATATCGTTCGACGGCGTATTGATGAGATCGCGCGCCAGTGCTGCAGCCTCGGCCATGCGGCTGATATCGGCGACATCGATGCCATCCGGCGGCACCAGCTTCACCTTGGGCTCATCATTCTTGCGATAGCGGCCGAAACGATAGCTGCCGAGTGCAAAAGCCAGTACGGCGAGGCGGACGTCATGTGGCGCGTTGGCGAAACGGTAGGTGCCCGGTGGCAGCAGGCCGGGCAATTGCCCCGGGCGGAACAGGTCGCGGAAGGTCGCGCCGTCGTCTTCCAGCCCGAAGATGACCTGGGCGATGGCGCCATCTTCCGTCGGCAACGCCAGCCAGGCGCCGGGCTTCGCTGCAAAACCGTTGGCCGCGGCGAAAGCTTTCGCCGGTCCGGGCAGTGCCGCGCTGATCTCGGGCCAGGTCGTCTTGCTCGCGAAGGTGATCGGAATAGCCGATGCGGCGGCGGTCATGTCGAAGGCGGAATGCATATGCAGAATCTCATGAAATTGAACGGCAATGACACCCGAAGCGCAAAGGGCGTCAAGCGACGGTATGGGAGGATATGGCGCAGTCTGCGCCGATTAACCAGCCATTAGGGTTAACACTCTATTGCTGAAGGCATCCGGCCCGCCCGTTCGCTCCATTGTTGAGTCAACCTGTCATGCGTCAGCCCCCTTGTCTTGCCCGGCTTTTGACGACCGCGGCGGTGACCGCGATCCTGGCCGCAGGCCTTGCCGGCTGCAAGACGGCGGGCATGTCCGATATCACCGGTTCCCTTGGCGCTCGGGCGGAAGCATCAGCCGATGCCGATCCCGCCCGTGCCGTCGAAGTCTATGGCGAACGCTACCGGGCGAACCCGAAGGACGCCGACATAGCCTTGCGCTACGGCCAGGCGCTGCGCGCCAATGGCCAACGCGCCCAGGCTGTGTCCGTGTTCGAACAAGCGACCCTGACGAATCCCGGCAACAGGCCGCTGCTGGCAGGCTACGGCCGCGCGCTGGCCGACGCCGGCAGCTTCCAGCGCGCCTTCGACGTTCTGACCACCGCGCATAGCCCGGCCAATCCGGACTGGCGCATCCTCTCGGCACAAGGCGCCGTCCTTGACCAGATGGGGAGGCATGACGAAGCCCGCCGTTATTACGACAGCGCTCTGAAGATCAGGCCGGAGGAGCCGTCCGTGCTCTCCAATCTCGGTCTGTCCTATATGCTCTCGAAGGATCTGCCGCAGGCCGAGGCGACGCTGCGCCGCGCGCAGGGCCGCGGCAATGTCGATCCGCGCGTCCGCCAGAATCTCGGTCTCGTGGTTGGCCTGCAGGGCCGGTTCGGTGAAGCGGAATCCATCGTGCGGGCTGACCTGCCGCCAGACGAAGCAGCGGCGAATGTCGCCTATCTCAAGCAGATGCTGAGCAGTAAGGGCACGCCGCGTTTGGGCGCCCGGGACGACGACGCACTGCGTCGGTCGTAATTTCTCGCAGGTCAAATTTCGCAATGACGTTGAGCAAGGCCAAGCTCACCGGCCTCACTGCATCGCTGCGACCTTGATGCCCGTCGGGCCGAGAATGACGACGAACAGAACTGGCAGGAAGAACAGGATCATCGGCACGGTCAGTTTGGGCGGCAGCGCGGCGGCCTTCTTCTCAGCCTCGTTCATTCGCATGTCGCGGTTTTCCTGCGCCATCACGCGAAGGCTCTGACCGAGCGGGGTGCCGTAGCGTTCAGATTGCATGAGCGCCAGACAGACCGATTTGACACCTTCAAGTCCGGTGCGCTTTGCGAGGTTCTCATATGCGACCTTGCGATCCTGCAGGTAAGACAGTTCGGCCGTGGTCAGCGTGAATTCCTCGGCCAGCGCCACCGACTGTGAGCCGATCTCGATGGACACGCGGCGAAATGCGACTTCGATGGACATGCCGGATTCGATACAGATCAGCAGCAGATCGAGAGCGTCCGGAAATGCGCGGCGGATCGATAGCTGGCGCTTGGAGATCGCATTCTTGAGAAAGATCATCGGCGCCTGCAGGCCAAGATAGGCGGCACCGAGGCACATGCCGATCTTGATGGGCATCGATTGCTCCATCCGCGAGATCACGAACACGTAGAGGATCGCGAAGACCAGGAACACGATCGGTGTCACGGCGCGGAAGAACAGGAAGGTGATATAGGGCGCCTGGCCGCGATAGCCGGCCATGACCAGCTTGTCGAGCGCGGCTTCCTGCGCCAGCCACTTGCCGAGGTTGAAGTCGGTCACGACCTTGGAGACGAGTTGCTTCGGCGTCTGGCGCAGCGACACTCTCTCGCCTTTCGCCATGCGGTCCCGCTCGCGTTGCCGCAACCGCTCCCGCTCGCTGGCGACCGCCTTCATGCGCTTGGCGAGGCCATCGCCGGCGAACAACGGCGTGAGCAGGCTGTAAGCCGTCGCCGCAACAGCTATCGCTGCCAGCATCATCGTCATGAAACGAACGTCGTGGAGCTTTGCTATCAGGATATCGATCATGTCAGCACCATCAGAAGTCGAAGTTGATCATGCGCTTCATGACGAAGATGCCACAGGACATCCAGACCACGCAGGCCGCCAGCATCAGGCGGCCCGTCGGATGAGTCCACAGCAGCGAAATATACTCAGGCGTGCTGAGATAGACGAGCAACATCACGATCGGCGGCAGCGAGCCGATGATGCCGGCGGACGCTTTGGCCTCCATCGACATCGCCTGGATTTTTTCGGCCATCTTCTTGCGGTCGCGCAGCACCTTGGAGAGATTGCCGAGAGCTTCCGAGAGGTTGCCACCCGACTTCTGCTGAATCGCGACGACGATGCCGAAGAAGTTAGCCTCCGGAAGCGGCATGCGCTCATAGAGCCGCGCACAGGCCTCGCCGAGCGGCATACCGATCGTCTGAGTTTCGATGATGGCAAGAAATTCGCTGCGTAGGGGTTCCGACGCGTCGGCGGCGACAACCTTGATCGAATCGAACAGTGGCAGGCCGGCCTTGATACCGCGAACGATGACGTCGACGGCATCTGGAAGTGCTTTGAGGAAGGCCGCCTCGCGCCGCTTCTTGAGAAAGCCGAGAATCCAGCGCGGCAGGCCGAAGCCGGCGGCGAATCCGAGACCGGCGGCCGCGAGCAGACCACCGCCAAATATAATGGTCATCAGGAAGCTTCCGCCTCCCAGAATGCCAGAGATCACCATGAATTTCTGGTCGCTCCAGTCGAGGCCGGCCTGCGCGATTCGGATTCCGAGCGGAACCTTCTTTTCCTTCTGAAGGCGTGCTTCGACTTCCTTGAGCGATCCTTCGACCTGCTCGCGCCGGGAGCGCTGGTTTCTGTCGACCTGGCGCGCCACGGGCTCCGTCCGCGCGACCGATGCACGGCGGGTTTCGGCCTTCTTCTCGCCGGACAACAGCGGATAGAGAAAAACCCAGGCCAGACCGCCGACAGCGATGCTGGCCATGAATGCCAATGCGAGCGCCTGCATGTTCATCATTCGCTCCTCAGTTCGGCGCTATGACTTCAGCAGCATCGAGCGCCGCCGCGAGCCGCTTCTCCTCGCCGTAATAGCGGGCACGATCCCAGAACCGCGGGCGGCCAATGCCGGTCGAGCGGTGCCGTCCGATGATGTTGCCGTTGGCGTCTTCGCCGACCATGTCGTAGACGAACAGGTCCTGTGTAATGATGGTGTCGCCTTCCATGCCCATCACCTCGGTGATGTGCGTGATGCGGCGCGAACCGTCGCGCAGACGGGCGGCCTGAACGATGACGTCGATCGACGCGCAGATCATTTCGCGAATGGTGCGCGAGGGTAGCGAGAAGCCGCCCATGGTGATCATGGATTCGCAGCGCGACAGCGCTTCACGCGGATTGTTGGCGTGGAGGGTGCCCATCGAGCCGTCATGGCCGGTATTCATCGCCTGTAACAGGTCGAATGCCTCGGGTCCGCGGACTTCGCCGACGATGATCCGCTCCGGACGCATGCGCAGACAGTTGCGCACCAGTTCGCGCATCGTGACCTGGCCTTCGCCCTCGATGTTCGGCGGTCGGGTTTCGAGCCGCACCACGTGGGGCTGCTGCAGCTGAAGTTCAGCGGCGTCTTCGCAGGTGATGATGCGCTCGTCGTCGTCGATATAGTTGGTGAGGCAGTTCAGCAGGGTGGTCTTGCCCGAACCGGTACCGCCGGAGATCAGCACGTTGGCGCGGCAGCGGCCGATGATCTGGAGGATCTGGGCGCCGTCCGGGGAGATCGCGCCGAATTTGACCAGCTGCTCGAGCGTCAGCTTGTCCTTCTTGAACTTACGAATCGTCAGCGCGGGACCATCGATGGCCAGCGGTGGTACGATGGCGTTGACGCGTGAACCGTCGGCAAGACGAGCGTCGCAGATCGGTGAAGATTCGTCGACACGGCGGCCGACCTGGCTGACGATGCGCTGGCAGATATTCAGCAGCTGCTGATTGTCACGGAAACGGATGCCGGTCTTCTGGATCTTGCCGGCGACTTCGATGAACACCGTGCCGGCGCCGTTGACCATGATGTCGGCGATGTCGTCGCGCGCCAGAAGCGGCTCGAGCGGCCCGTAACCGAGCACGTCGTTGCAGATGTCGTCGAGCAGTTCTTCCTGCTCGGCAATGGACATCACGATGTTCTTGATCGCTATGATCTCGTTGACGATGTCGCGGATTTCCTCGCGCGCGGATTCGCCGTCGAGCTTGGCCAACTGCGCGAGGTCGATCGCCTCGATCAGGGCGCCGAAAATCGTCGCTTTGACCTGATAGTAATTTTCGGAGCGGCGCTCTGCGATGACGGGGGCCGCAGGTGCGGCGCGCGCGGGTGACAGCGGCGGCGATGACACAGCCGGTGGCGCAGACGCAGCCAGCGCGCCGGGAGAGGGCTCCGGCGCGCCGGCGGGCTTGACGGCCCGGACATCGGTATCTGTTCCGCTACGCTTACCAAACACGACAACACTCCATGCGGTGAATTACTTCGACCGCAATTTCTCCAGGAACGGACCCAGGAAGGATCCTCGTGGCTTCTTGGCCTCGCCGCGGCCGGTCAGCCGCTGCGCAATTTGCAGAAAGAGTTCGGTGGTGCGATGGCCGGCGGCAATTTCGGCAATCATCTGACCATTGTTGGCCGCCGAGCCGAACATCTGCGGATCGAACGGGATCGTAACGATCGGCGGTGTCTCGATGGCCTTGGCGAATTCGCTGGCGCTGATTTCGGGCCGCTTTGGAACGCCGACCTGATTGAGGCAGTACAGGGGTGCGCGATCATTGGGGCGCGAGGCCTTGATCAGATCGTACATGTTCTTGGTATTGCGCAGGTTGGCGAGATCCGGCGCCGCGACGATCAGGATGTCATCCGCGCCGATCAGTGCCCGCTTGGTCCAGCCCGACCATTGATGCGGAACGTCGAGCACGATGCAGGGCATCGTCGAGCGCAGTGTGTCAAAGATCGAGTCGAAGGCTTCGCTGCCAAAGTCGTAGACGCGGTCCAGCGTGGCGGGGGCAGCCAGCAGGCTGAGATGATCTGTGCATTTCGACAGCAGTCGGTCGATGAAGGCGGTGTCGACACGATCCGGCGAGAACACTGCGTCGGCGATGCCCTGCGGTGGGTCCTGGTTGTAGTCCAGCCCGGCAGTTCCAAAAGCGAGATCGAGATCGGCGACAACGGAGTCCAGCGCCAGATCGCGCGCGATCGCCCAGGCGACGTTGTGAGCGATGGTGGACGCGCCGACGCCGCCCTTGGCACCGACCACGGCAATGATGCGGCCGACCGCCTTGGCTTCCGGCGCCGAGAACAGTCCGCAGATCGAACGAACGACGTCGATCGTCGCAACAGGCGCGATCACGTAGTCGCTGACGCCGCGACGAACGAGCTCGCGGTAGAGCGTGACATCGTTGACCTTGCCGATCACCACAACGCGGGTACCGGCATCGCAAACCGTCGCCAGTTGATCAAGGCCAGCGAGAATGTCGCCGCGCGGCTCGGTCTCGAGAACAATGACGTTCGGCGTCGGTGCCGATCGATAGGCCTCGATGGCCGCAGGCATGCCGCCCATCTGGATCTTGATGTGAGCCTTGCCCAAACGCCTGTCTTCGGCAGCGGCCTGCACAGCGGCAGCGGTTTCCACTGTCTCGCAGAACGCCTGCACCGACACGCGCGGTGCCGGCGCAATATGCTCCTCTGCCGCGGGTGTTGCGGCGGAGGGCTGCTCGTCTGCGGTTTTCTGCGCGTAGCTAATCATTGGCCCACATTGCTGATTTTGGTCTTGTCTTCGGGATAGGTCGTCGCGGTGCTCTCACCCTTGCGATACTTGTCCAGCACGACGGTACGTCGGCCGGCATAGACAGGGGTCTCGGCGCGCGGCTGAACCAGGTCCGAAGGATTGGCGACCATGGCGGCGAGATTGCGTTGCTGCGAGCAGCCGAGATTGTAATACGGCTTGTTCGCGAGATAGCCCTTGTTCTTGATCGATGACGCAAGGTCGTCGGGCCAGGTGCCACACGGACCGGCCGAAGCCCCGATCAGCGGATAGCTGACGCGGATGGTCGGCAACATACGCGGATCGCTCGGCTGATAGCTGCGCATCAGGACGCCGTTCTGCGGCACGCCGATCGCCATCAGGAGTGAATGAACCTCACGATAAGACTCTTTGGCGGCGCGTGCATTCGGTGTATTGACCGGCACCTCCGCGGTGATGACACCGGTGCCTTCGCGCAACCAGTCCTGACCGAGCGATATGACATCCGCGCGCTGTGTGGCAGACAGGCCGCCGCGCTGGCTGCCGACGAAGACCTCGGTGGTCTTGGCCCGTTCTTCGACAACGATGGGATGCCGCAGCCGGTAATCGTCCGGTATGCTCGACGTGGCGTCCTGCGCAACGGTCTTGCAGCCACCGAGCGCAAGCGCCAGGAACAGCAGCGCGCCCGTGGCAGTCCGCGTGCGCGAAGAATGTATCGCTGTGTGATTGATCATGGTCATCTGATACTTGCCCCGTCTCAATCCGTGATGAAGCCGAAAACGCCGCGATAGCTGCGCATCGGTTGGGTCGGCTCGGTGCGGTGCGGTGCGCCATAGATGCGGTTGACGTTGCCGAGCAGATCGGCCTGCGGATCGGACGCATCCACGAAGCCGTCATCCGGACGCGAGAGATCCTTCTGCGCGACAGCGCGGACCACATAGGGCGTGACCAGGACCATCAGTTCGGTGTTGTTGTTGACGTAATCCCGGCTGCGGAACAGCGTGCCCAGCACAGGCAATTGCGACATGCCCGGTAGGCCGCTGATGGCCGCTTTGGTCTGCTGCTTGATAAGGCCGGCCATTACCATCGAACCGCCGGACGGAATCTCGAGCGTGGTGTCCGCACGGTTGACCTTGATCGCCGGGATCGACGTTCCGCTGATCGTGACGGAATTTTCCTGCGATAGCTCGGAGACTTCGGTGCCGACACGCAGGCTGATACGACCTTCGCTCAGAACCACCGGCGTAAAGCCCAGCGAAATGCCGAATTTCTTGAAGGTAATCTGCGTCGTACAGATCCGCGTTGTGGGATCGCAGGTATTGCCGCCGGGGACCGGAAATTCGCCACCCGCAAGGAAATTGGCGGTCTCGCCGGAGATCGCGGTCAGCGTGGGCTCGGCGAGCGTCCGGATGACGCCGGCGTTTTCCATCGCCTTCAGCGTCGCCGTGACGGATGGCGTCGATCCGAAGGATGCCTTGAGGGCATTATCGGAGACCAGGCTGCTGCCGCGCGCCGTGAACGGGTTGCTATTGTTGAAGTTGACGACGGACGTCCCGTAGCTCATCGATGCCGACAGATCAACGCCGAGTTGCTTGACGATGTTGCGCTGGACTTCGGCGACGGTGACCTTGAGCATGACCTGATCACGCCCGCGCACCGAGATGCTGTTCACGACCTTGTCCATGCCGCCGGCGAGGCGCGCCGCGAGGTCCGCGGCCTGCTGCGCTTCGACCTGGCTCGATGCCGTACCCGACAGCATTACGCCATCGCCGAGACCTTCGATGCGAATATCCGAATTGGGCATGGTCTGCTTGAGCGCGGCCCGAATACCGTTCAGGTCGCGCGTGACGGCGATATCGTAGGCGGCGATCTGCTGGCCGGTGACGTCGAAGAATACGATGTTGGTCTGGCCTACGGTCGCGCCGATGATGTAGGCGCGCTGCGCCGAACGCACGACGGCGTTGGCGATCTTGGGATCGGCGACCAGCACATCCTTGATGTCGCGCGGCAGGTCGATGACGATCGACTTGCCGATGCCGAGCGGCAGGAATTTTGCGTTCAAGGGGCCGGCGCTGCCGGCTTGCATAGACGTGGCGTCGGCCGCGAAAACTGGCGTCAATACGGGATTGATCGCGAGCGCCGTGATGGCGGTGAGCGACAGCGCGTGGGCTGCAAGAGCCCGCATCGATCCGCCTGTTGTGATGCGCTTCATCGCCTGCGTCCTCTCGATCACTTCGTCATGGTCGCGGTCGACGGGATGCCGTAACGCACGATGCTAATGCTGTCGCGCTTGCCGCTATTGGGATCTTCAACCGGCGGAGGCGCGTTGGCGTCGACCAGGGCCCGCAACGCCAGCGAGATCGTGCCGCTCTGCCGCGCGCGGGCGAGCAACTCGGCCTGTTCGGGCTTTAATTCGAGCGTTGCGGTCTTGCCGACGACTGAATTCTGCCCGTCCTTTTCCTTGGGCGCCTGATCGATGGCGAGAATGCGGATATTGTTCAAGATGATCTCGGAGCTTATGACCTCCATGCCGCCGCGATCACCGCCGCGTTCGCGCTTCGACAGGATCACGTCGACGCGGTCGTTCGGCAGAATGAAACCGCCGGCGCCGGTTTCCGGCGAAATTTCGGTGGAGACGGCACGCATGCCGGTCGGCAGAACGGCGGCCATGAAGCCAGCGCCATTTGCGCGCACAAGTTTCGGTTCACGGATCGGTTCGCCGGCAATGAAGGCCGAACGCGCGATGGAGCCGGCGATTTGCGCCGCGGCGTCCGGGCGGCTGTTACGGCTGATGACGTTGGTGCTCGCCGCCGATGCGGGCCAAGACTGCCACTGGACATCATCGGGACCTAGTGCCTGACCGAGCGCGATATCGGCCTTGGCAACGAGGACGTCAGTTGTCGGGGCCTCGGCGACCTGAGGGGGGGGCGGTGCGTCCGATGTGCTCGCAAGATATAGCGCCACACTGCCAGCGCCGAGTGCAATGGCGAGGACCACAATGCGTGCGGTATTCATACGCTTCACTTTCCACATTACGCCGCGACGCTGCCGCCGCTGTAACGGGAGTTGACCAGTTATTCGTCAAAGCATGGTTAATGAGCGGTATCTAAATCGCGTTAATAGAAAGTTCCGATTTTAGTGAAGCGCGAAACGTGCCAGGTTGATCGTCTTCACCCATCCGGTGTCGGGGTAAACGAGCAGTGCGCCGAGGGCGAGGGCAATACCGTAGGGGATGCCGGTTTCCTTGTGATGCAAACGCATCAGCCAGGCCTGGCCGCCGAGCGCGTAGGGCAGTGGCCACTGACGGAATTGCAGCAGCAGCAACGTGAGCGCGCCGCCGAACAGCGAGGCGTAAACGAGGTAGTTCACGAGATGGTCGAAGCCGAACCACAGTCCCGCCGCTGCGGCGAGCTTGGCATCGCCGCCACCGATCCAGCCGAACGCGAAACAGGTAAAAGCGACCACCAGCACCAATGCCCCTGCTCCGAGATGCGACAGCGCACCCTGCAGACCCATTCCGCCAAAGATCGCCAATACGGCGAAGCCCGCCACCAGCAGCAGCGAGATGCGGTTCGAAATGGTCATCGTGAAAAGGTCGCTGATCGCCGCATAGGCCATCAGGCCCGGGAACAGCAGAAGGCGCGTCAAATCGAGGATCATGGCTTCAAAGGCCCGTTGCGGCGACGACGGAAAACCTAGCCAGCAGAAATGAACAATCGGACAACAAGAAAGAATTTACCAAACGCTGGCGATCCGGATCGCAACGGCGACCAGCGCGAGGATCAATGCGGCGCAGACCAAGCCGGCAGGGTCGCGGAGCGAGATCTGAAGTCCCTGCAGGACGGAGCGGGGAATGTCGGGGTGTCTCATACGCAGAACGATCCTGAAGGCGACGGTCAGCAGCATTCGGAAACAAAAAAGGCTCCGGACACCGGAGCCTTTTGGTGCACTCGTAACAGTCGCTTACTTGAGCGAGGTGTTGATCTGACCGAACTTGCCGTTCAGGTTCGAGCCGAGGCCGTTAACGATTGCGATGATGGCCAGCGAGATGCCGGCAGCAATCAGGCCGTATTCGATAGCAGTGGCGCCGGACTCATCCTTCATGAAACGCGAAACGAGGTTCTTCATAATACAAAACTCCATATGTGCACGTGGCTGTCGATCGTGATGCCTGGTCTCCCCGGCGTTCTCAGCACCGTGACCATGAGGGAACACTAGGAGTGGGGAATTGCAGTGCGGTTAATTCGATTGATGAAAGTCGGTCGCATTTGTCTCTTCTTTTGCACGGTAAATACCTACTTAAGACGATTTTAGAATGACTTGGGTTTGATGACACCACGCGTGTCCTTTTCGCTTCATTGCTCCTTAAGCATACCGCGGTAACTCTTGGCCTTCGAATACCGCGAGGCCGCGATGACGACACTCCCCTTCGATATCCTGAATATGTTCGGTGAGACCATCATGAAGGTGGTCCCGATCACACTGGCTCTGGCCGTGGTCTTTACGGTGCTGACGCATTTCTGGGCCTGCAATCCCGGCAAGCACTGGTGGCGCAAGACGGAGATCGTAACCGACGTGGTCTACTGGTTCTTCGTGCCGCTGATCACCCGCGTCGTGCGGATCGGACTCCTCGTGGTCGGCGCTGCCGTCGTCTTCAATATTCACGATGCCGATGAACTGATCGCCTTCTACGACAATGGCCACGGGCCGCTGGCGCAGATGCCGCTCTGGGTACAGGCGATCTTCTTCCTCGTGGCGTCCGACTTCATGCTGTACTGGCTGCACCGGATGTATCACGGCGGCGGATTCTGGAAATACCACGCGATCCATCACTCGTCGGAAGAGGTGGACTGGATCTCCGCTGCACGGTTTCATCCGGTCAACCTGTTTCTCGGTACCGTCGCCGTCGACGTGCTGCTATTGATGGCGGGTATCTCGCCGAACATCATGCTGTGGGTCGGACCGTTCACGACCTTCCACTCGGCTTTCGTGCACGCCAATCTGAACTGGACCCTCGGGCCGTTCAAATATGTGCTGGCGACGCCGGTGTTTCATCGTTGGCACCACACCTCGCAGGAGCGCGGCGGCAACACCAATTTCGCCGGCACGTTTCCGATCTGGGACATCATGTTCGGGACCTTCCGCATGCCGAAGGGCGAACTGCCGGACAATTACGGTGTTGATGGCGAGCCGTTGCCCACTGAATTCACCGGCCAGCTGGTCTATCCGTTCAAGCAGTAGGGCGCTCTTCCTTCTCTCTCCCCCAAGCGGCGGAGCCACGGCGCATTGCTAAACAATGCTTGAGGGAGGGATGCATCTGGCGCCTGTGCGTCGTTGCGCATTCAAAGTCAAACAGCCACTGCGCTTCAGACATGCGTCATCACCCCTGTTGTTTGCGGCGCGGGGGCGCCGTCGTGTCTTGCATTCCCACCCTCCTGTGAGAGGGCGTGCGGAACGCCAGGTGCCCGTTGCACCCTTGGGCCTGATGCGAATGCGGTCTTCCGCAATTGAGCGTGCATCAGGACTTTCGGAGGCGCCGAGCAAGTGCCCGACGTTCCGCATACGGTGTTTTTTCAGCCTGCTTGCACTTTGCCTTGGCGAACGGTCCGATCACCAAAATGATGGTCCCACGGCGGAGGGACAGGGAGCCTCAAGCGAGTAAGCCGGACGCGTTTCGATTTGGTCGTCCGTCACACTGTCCAGGGGTCTTTCCATCTCAAGGCCGGCCGTCTCCTTGCCAGTGGCAGTGCTGGCGCAGATCCGTCCTGCCCGAAGACAGACGTCACCCCATGAACCGCGTAACGCCGCATCTCCGGCGTCCACCGCATCCCACCCCGCGAACGTGACGATCGCGATCGCCCCTCTCGGTGGGGCAGGACGAAGGGAATATAAACCTTTTGGGGATGTTGTCAACGGAAAATAGGAAAAATGTTCGGGTGCTGCTTGCCGCCCCACACTGTCATTCCGGGGCGGCTGCGCGCCTTCGCGCAGACGAACCTCAGCCACTCCAATTGGTGTGGTTGGGAATCTCGACCTGTTCAGCGCAAAACACACCGAGATTCCGGGTTCGCGTCCGGCAAGTGCGGGCAGCGCCCCGGAATGACGAGCTTGGATCAGGATTCTCTGCCACTCCAATTGGAGTGCTGAGGTTCGAACTGCAGTGGCTTCGCCGCCTTCGTGCGCCCTCAGGCAAACCAATTGGTTTGCCGGGCAATGGCCCGTCAATCTAGGCTTCCTAAGCCGGGACAGCGTCCATCATGCACCCCGCCACCGCCGTTTCCAGTTCCTTCATCAATTAACGGCACATTTGCCATGTCGGGCGCCGGCACCGCTGCGTATCTGCTTTTGTCGGCTTGTATCGTCCCGGAGTACAGGATGTCGTTTCAGTCGAAGCGCGCGCGGATGCGTGCGGTGTTTGTGGCCCGTGCCTTGGTGGCAGGGACCATGCTGTTGCCGGTGGGCGGTCTTGCGGCCCCTGCGGACGATCTGATCGCGGTCAGCGTCGATCAGGCCAAGCTCGTCAAATTTCCTGAGAAGATCGCCACCATTGTGGTCGGCAACCCCCTGATTGCAGATGTGACGCTACAGCCCGGCGGCATGGTCGTGGTGACCGGCAAGGGCTATGGCGCCACCAATGTGATCGCAATGGATCGTACGGGCGCTGTCCTGATGGATCGGCTGGTTCAGGTCGAAGGTCCGACCGACAAACTCGTCACCGTCTATCGTGGTGTCGAGCGTGAGACTTATACCTGTACGCCGGAATGTCAGCGACGCGTGAGGCTGGGTGACGGTGAGACCTTCTTCAGATCCGCGATTGGGCAGGCCGGGACTCTCAGTACTCAGGCCATAACGGCAGGAAATGCCGCCAGGCTCAACAACTGACCTGTGATCTCGTAAACGCGCAAATGGTGCCGCATCCCATGCGGTATCGTTCAGCGGAGACATGGTCAACAGTGGGTTAACCCATCGAGCCGTCTTGTCTCGATCCGGCGAAACACTTCAACAATCTGTTTCCGATACATCTCGGTGGTAGCTATTTCCTATCACCGAGGCACTTGCAGATGCTGTTACCGCTGATCTCGATGGCGATGCTCGCCAGGCGGCTGCGCCGCTTCGGCCACGACAGCGGCGGCTCGGCCGCAGTCGAATTCGCGATGATCGCGCCGATCTTTTTCGCGCTGATTTTCGCCATCATGGAAACCGGCATGGTGTTTCTGGCGGGGCAGGTCCTTGAAACCGGCGTCCAGGATGCTGCGCGGTCGGTTTATACGTGTTCCGCTGCAGCTACAGCCGTCGATTTCAAGACGTCGATCTGCGCGCGCGCATCGGCATTGATGGATTGCACCAAGCTCGACATCGATGTGCGGTCATACGATCCCGGCACCGCGATCACGATTTCGGATCCGATCGACGCCAGCGGCAACTATGTGTCGACGAATCTCGTCTACCAGCCGCCGGCCTGTCCGACCAGCAAGACGGTGGTCGTGCGCGGCTTCTATCAGTGGCCGCTTTATGTGACTGGCCTGGGCTACAATATCGCCAATATCAGTCGTGGAACGACGAGCAGCAAGCGCCTGCTGGCCGCGACGGCGGCTACCGGGCCGCAGTGATGGCAGGGATCGGGACAATGCGCGTGCGTATGGCAGCACTGGCAGCCTGGCGACAGGCCTTGCTGTTGCGAGACGATACGAGAGGCGTCTCCGCGGTCGAGTTCGCGATGATCATTCCGCTGATGTTCCTGATGTTCTTCGGCATGCTGGATGTTTCCAACGGTTTTGCCGTTGATCGCAAGGTCAGCCAGATCTCACAGGGGCTGGCCGATCTTGCGTCGCGCTACACGACGCTGGCGGAAACCGATGTCTCGAATTTCTTCATCATCGCCGATGCGATGCTGACGCCTTATGACAAGACGCAGCTCAAGGCGTCGATCAGTCAGGTCTATATCGATCCGTCGACCAAGATCGCCAAGGTGGTGTGGACGCGCGGCGATTTTCCCACCGGGAAAGTGAATGGCAATGATGTGGTCAGGAAAGTGAACGATATCGTATCGGTTCCCACCAATCTGATCGTCAAGGACGCCAATGGGAACTATCTGCCGAACCAGTATCTGATCCTCGGCGAGGCCAACTATACATACGTGCCGACGATCGGCTGGGTCGTGCCGAAGGGCGGGCTCACGCTGTCCGATGCGATGTACACGCGACCGCGTCAAACCTCATGCGTCGTGATGGTGACGAGCTGCACGCCGTAATTTGCGATCATGCGCCGCGTATTTGTAGTTGCAGCGAACGATCGTCGATCCAGTTTTTGGATCATGCTTCAGCAAAAAGGCCGCGCTCAAGAGCGCGGCCTTTTCGTATTCAGTCGATCAGTTCGCAAGCATCAAGCTTGCGAGTGACGTTTAGCCTGCGGCGCGGAGATTGTCGGCCGACGACTTGCCGGAACGACGGTCAGCAACGATTTCGTAGCTGATCTTCTGGCCTTCACGCAGGGTGCCGAGACCGGCACGCTCAACGGCGCTGATGTGAACGAACACGTCGTTGCCACCATCGTCCGGCTGAATGAAGCCGAAGCCCTTGGTCGCGTTAAACCACTTCACTGTTCCCATGCTCATGGGGGTAGTCCCTTCTCAAAGATATAGTGTAGCCCACGCAACAAATGTGGGCTGGTGACATCGAATTTTTGGAAGGGTCGTCAGTCTAGACCGGCTGCACCGGGGGATAGATAATGTCGTCCGGCCGAAAATCGATTAACTCATATTAGGGGAAGCGCCCCCTCAAAACAATCCTGACGCGCACGATTTTTTGATTGCGCACGAACGGTCAGGAACGCTTACCCATCCGCGCATCGCGAGTGATCCGATGCGCGGATGGGTTGTCGTTGCGCTTTAAACTGTCGACAGTTTAAACGCTGGATGCGCTTAGCGGCGACGGAACTGACCGCGCGGCGGTGCGCCACGCGGAGGACCGCCGGGACGCTCGTCCTTGTGGCGGAAAATCAGACGACCCTTTTCGAGATCGTAAGGCGACATCTCGATGGTCACGCGGTCGCCGGCCAGCGTCTTGATGCGGTTCTTCTTCATCTTGCCGGCGGTGTAGGCGACGATTTCGTGTCCTGCGTCCAATTGCACGCGATAGCGTGCATCGGGGAGGATTTCGGTCACCAGTCCTTCGAACTGGATCAGCTCTTCTTTGGCCATTGTTAGCTCCAGATCGATCGGCTGTTAGCGTGGCCGCTGGGTGCGGTTCGGGGTTGTATTCGGTCGGCTTTCGCGGTGCAGGAAGGCAACGCCCTGCATCCCTTCTTTAGTCGCGGTTCCAGCCTGGTTGGCCGGACGTGAGATCGGCTCATGCCGTGCATTCTCGTGTCTCGCATTCTCGTTCCGACCATGATCGCGGTTCGGCTGCGATGCGCCGCCGTTGCCGCCATGAGGGCGACGACGATTGCGCGCGTTCTTGCCGGGCGCTCCGTCATTGCTGCGTGGTGCGTGCGGGGCGGAGCGACCGTTGCGCTGACCGCCACGGTTCTGGGAAGGCGACGGCCCCACGTCGTTGCGGCCTGGGGTGCGGCGGTCTTCCTTCGGAAGCGAAATGCGGATCAGCTTTTCAATATCGCGCAGATACGCCATTTCCTCGCCCGCGCAAAGCGAGATTGCGATGCCTTCGCGTCCGGCACGGGCCGTACGGCCGATTCGGTGGACATAGGTTTCCGGGATATTCGGCAGGTCGAAGTTCACCACATGGGTGATGCCGTCGACGTCGATGCCGCGGGCGGCGATGTCGGTGGCCACTAGGGTGCGGATTTCGCCGGTGCGGAACTGGGCCAGCGTACGCTCGCGATGGTTCTGCGACTTGTTGCCGTGGATCGCGGCGGCGGCGATGCCGGCGCGCTCGAGGCCCTTCACGACCTTGTCGGCGCCGTGCTTGGTGCGGGTGAACACCAGTGCGCGATCGACCGTCTCGGTCTTGAGGATCTGGGCGAGGATCGTCGGCTTGGCGGAGTGATCGACCAGCATGATCCGCTGGCTGATGCGCTCCACGGTGGAGGCAACCGGGGTCACCGCAACGCGGGCCGGATCCTTGAGCATTGCTTCGGCAAGATCGGCGATGTCCTTCGGCATGGTGGCCGAGAAGAACAGCGTCTGGCGCTTGATCGGGAGCTTGGCGACGACTTTGCGGATGTCGTTGATGAAGCCCATGTCGAGCATGCGGTCGGCTTCGTCGAGCACCAGGAACTCAACCATGTTGAGCTTGAGGCCGTTGCTCTGCACGAGGTCGAGCAGGCGGCCCGGGGTTGCGACGAGGACGTCCACGCCCTGCATCAGCGAACGGACCTGACGGCCCATCGGCACGCCGCCGATGGCCAGCGCCGATGCGAGGTGCATATGGCGGCCATAGGCGTTGAACGAGTCGAGGATCTGGCCGGAGAGTTCGCGGGTCGGGCTCAGCACCAGCACGCGGCAGGTCTTCGGCTGCGGCTTGATGCGGTTCTCGAGCAGGCGGTGAAGGATAGGAAGCGCGAAGGAAGCGGTCTTGCCGGTACCGGTCTGGGCGATGCCGATCACGTCCTTGCCGGTGATGGCAATCGGGATGGTCTGGGCCTGGATCGGGGTCGGGGTGGTGTAGTTTTCTTCTTTAAGCGCACGGGTGATGGGATCGGCGAGGCCGAATTCCTGAAAGGTGGTCAAAAGATTAATCTTTCCAAAGTGAAAGCAGGCGCCCGGCCATGATTCAAAGACCATGGGGCCAGGGAGCGCGCGAGTGTGTCTGGGACACCCGCGTGTTTGGGGCGTCAGTTCTGGTTAGCTGAAGGGGCAAGCCAGAAACCGTCGAACTGCCCTGAGGAGATCAGAGTAAAGACGGGATCAGAACACGCGGCTCGCAAGGACCTGATGATTCTCTAGGTCGTTCGATTGATATGGAACAGCAAGGCGGCGGATTCAAGGTCAATCGGCGTGAGGGTTAAAACCAGCGACAAAATACCGCTGCATGAAATTTAGACATGAGGCAATTTTTGGTGATTATTTAAGCTGATTGCCGTGTGCATGATCAATTTTTCTGCACAAAAAATAAACAGGCCAGCCTCAGCGTTTTGCGAAAATCGGAAACCAGCGAACAATCCCAAGCACTTAACGTGTGTTCCGGGGCTGGCACACTTCTTGCGATCTCCTTAACGCGCCGGCCGTGGGGCCGTTCCGCATTGATTTCGTCTGCGTCAGGGAGAGACCGCACATGATTACCAATTTGACTCACGCTATAGCCAAGCCGATTTCGCGCCGGAGCCTGATGGCTGCCGCGACGGGTCTGGCTCTGGGCCTGTCGGCATTTTCGCCGGCCAAAGCCGCAGACGACACCATCAAGGTCGGCGTTCTGCACTCGCTGTCGGGCACCATGGCGATTTCCGAGACCACGCTGAAAGATACCGTGCTGTTCATGATCGATCAGCAGAACAAGAAGGGCGGCGTGAACGGCAAGAAGCTCGAAGCCGTGGTGGTCGATCCCGCATCGAACTGGCCGCTGTTCGCCGAAAAGGCGCGCGAGCTGATCACCAAGGACAAGGTTGCCGTCGTGTTCGGCTGCTGGACCTCGGTGTCGCGCAAGTCGGTTCTCCCGGTGTTCAAGGAACTGAACAACATCCTGTTCTATCCCGTGCAGTACGAGGGCGAAGAGTCCGAGCGTAACGTGTTCTACACGGGCGCCGCTCCGAACCAGCAGGCGATCCCGGCGGTCGACTACCTGATGAAGGACGAGAAGGTGAAGCGCTGGGTGCTGGCCGGCACCGACTACGTCTATCCGCGCACCACGAACAAGATTCTCGAAGCCTACTTGAAGTCGAAGGGCGTCAAGCAGGAAGACATCATGATCAACTACACGCCGTTTGGTCATAGTGACTGGCAGACGATCGTGGCCGACATCAAGAAGTTCGGCTCGGCCGGCAAGAAGACCGCCGTGGTCTCGACCATCAATGGCGATGCCAACGTTCCATTCTACAAGGAGCTCGGCAACCAGGGCATCAAGGCGACCGACATTCCGGTGGTTGCGTTCTCGGTGGGTGAAGAAGAACTCGCCGGCATCGACACCAAGCCGCTGCTCGGCCATCTCGCGGCCTGGAACTACTTCCAGTCGATCAAGAGCCCTGAGAACGAGAAGTTCATCAAGGAATGGCAGGCCTTCACCAAGAATCCGAAGCGCGTGACCAACGACCCGATGGAAGCCACCGTGATCGGCTTCAACATGTGGGTGAAGGCGGTCGAGAAGGCCAAGTCGATCGAAGCCGACAAGGTCATCGACGCTCTGCCCGGTATCGAAGCCAAGAACCTGACCGGCGGTACCTCGAAGATGCTGCCGAACCACCACATCACCAAGCCGGTGTTCATTGGCGAGATCAAGGCCAATGGCCAGTTCGACGTGGTCTGGAAGACCCCCGCGCTGGTGGCTGGCGATGCATGGTCGAAGGAGCTCGACGGCTCCAAGGACCTGATCGGCGACTGGGTCGGCAAGAAGTGCGGCAACTTCAACACCAAGACCAACAAGTGCGGCGGTCAGGGTTCCTGATCTCGCTCTGAGGTTCTGTGTTCTCCATCATTGCGGGCATTTTCCGCCCGCAATGATGATCCTCCCGAGACTCTTCTGACACGAGACTCCCAAAACTGGAGAAGGCGGTGAATCCGTCGCCTTCTCTTTTTTCTTCGGCCGGGGTTTTCCAGTGACTGATCTCCTTTATCGTTTCCGCGCGATCGCTGTTGCATTTCTGCTGATAGGCGCGACCGCTATTCCGGCCTTTGCGGGTCCTTTCGAGGATGCCGTCGCCAAATTCGCCAATGATGATTTCTCCGATAGCGACGAAGCCGTGGGCATCATCGCAACCTCGGGCAATCCGCAGGCTTTCGCTGTGATCACCGCGCTGCAGGAAGGCCGCCTCTCCGCCGATCCCGACAGCAAGAAGGTTTATCTCACCGGCACCGACGGCAAGGTCACCGACGCCGCGACCGGCGAGGCCGTTGCCGAAGTGCCGGCCAGTGCCGCAGCGGTGCGCCTCAACAATCGTCTTCGCCGCAACATCGAATCCGCACTGGGCGGGCTCACGCTGATGTCGCCCGATCCCGCCAAGCGCATCGCCTCGGCGCAGTCGGTGTTCAAGAGCCACGAAACTACGATGCTGCCGGTGATCGAGACCGCGCTGGAGAAAGAAACCAACAAGGCCGCCAAACAGGCCTTCACCGAGGCCCGTGCTGCCATCCTGCTCTACAAGGAAGATGCGACCGAGGCCGAGAAGATCGAATCCATCGCCATCATCAAGGGGCGCGGCGATCAGGACGCGCTGGCGCTACTCACCAGCCTGCCTGGCGACCAGACCATCGGCGTTGCGCGCAGCGCGGCCAGCGCCGTCACGGCGATCAACAGCCGGCAGACACTGTGGTCGATCGGTCAGAACGCCTGGTATGGATTGTCGCTCGGCTCGGTTCTCCTGCTCGCCGCCATCGGTCTCGCCATCACCTTCGGCGTGATGGGCGTCATCAACATGGCGCATGGCGAGATGGTGATGATCGGCGCCTATGTCACCTTCGTGGTGCAGGACGTGATCCGCACCAGCTATCCTGGCCTGTTCGATTATTCGCTGCTGATGGCGGTCCCGCTGGCCTTCATCGTCGCCGGTCTCCTCGGCATCGTCATCGAGCGCACCATCATCCGCTTCCTCTATGGCCGTCCGCTGGAAACGCTGCTGGCGACCTGGGGGCTGTCGCTGGTGCTGCAACAGGCGGTGCGCACCATGTTCGGCCCGACCAATCGTGAGGTCGGTAATCCCTCCTGGATGTCTGGCGCATTCGAGCTGGGTCAGCTCACCATCACTTATAACCGGCTCTGGATCCTGTGCTTCACGCTTGCCGTGTTCGCGATCCTGCTGGCCATGCTGCGTTACACCTCAATTGGACTTGAGATGCGCGCGGTGACCCAGAACCGCCGTATGGCGGCGTCCATGGGCATCGCGACCTCGCGTGTGGATGCGCTGACTTTCGGCCTCGGCTCCGGCATTGCAGGCATTGCCGGCGTGGCGCTGTCGCAGATCGACAACGTGTCGCCCAATCTGGGCCAGAGCTACATCATCGACTCATTCATGGTCGTGGTGTTCGGCGGCGTCGGCAATCTGTGGGGTACGCTGGTCGGCGCGTTCTCGCTCGGCATCGCCAACAAGTTCCTGGAGCCGGTCGCAGGCGCCGTGCTTGGCAAGATCGCCATCCTGGTGCTGATCATCCTGTTCATTCAGAAACGGCCGCGCGGTCTGTTCGCGCTCAAGGGCAGGGCGATCGAAGCATGACGCCGCATTTCCTCACCCGCACGCTGGACCGCAGCGCCACGATCTTCCTGCTGATCGTCGCCGCCGTCGGCATTCTCATTCCGCTGTCGAACCTGCTGCTGCCGGCGGATTCGCCGCTGCAGGTGCCGACCTATCTGATGGCGCTGTTCGGCAAATATGTCTGCTACGCCATTCTCGCGCTCTCGATCGATCTGATCTGGGGCTATTGCGGCATTCTCTCGCTCGGTCACGGTGCCTTCTTCGCGCTCGGCGGCTATGCCATGGGCATGTATCTGATGCGCCAGATCGGTTCGCGCGGCGTTTACGGCAATCCGCTACTGCCGGACTTCATGGTGTTCCTGAACTACAAGGCGCTGCCGTGGTATTGGTATGGCTTCGACATGTTCTGGTTCGCAGCGGCGATGGTGCTGATCGCACCGGGCATCCTCGCTTTCGTGTTCGGCTGGCTCACCTTCCGCTCGCGCGTGTCGGGCGTGTATCTGTCGATTATTACCCAGGCCATGACCTATGCGCTGCTACTGGCCTTCTTCCGTAACGATTTCGGTTTCGGCGGCAATAACGGCCTGACCGATTTCAAGGACATCCTCGGATTCAACGTGCAGGCCGACGGCACGCGTGCGGCGCTGTTCGCGCTGAGCTGTCTGGCGCTGATCGTCGGCTTCCTCGTCTGCCGCGCCATCGTGACCTCGAAGCTCGGCAAGGTGCTGATCGCCATACGTGACGCGGAATCCCGCACAAGATTTTTGGGCTATCGCGTCGAATCCTACAAGCTGTTCGTGTTCACGCTGTCGGCCTGCATGGCCGGCGTTGCAGGTGCGCTCTATGTGCCGCAGGTGGGCATCATCAATCCCGGTGAATTCGCCCCGGCGAATTCGATTGAAGCAGTCATCTGGGTCGCGGTCGGCGGCCGTGGCACGCTGGTCGGCGCGGCGCTCGGCGCGGTCGTGGTCAACTACGCCAAGACGGTGTTCACATCGGGCGCCCTTGCTCCCTACTGGCTGTTCATGCTCGGTGCGCTGTTCATTCTCGTGACGTTGCTGCTGCCCAAGGGCATCATCGGCACCTTCAATGCGTGGTCGGAAAGCCGCAAAGCCAGCAATAGCGCGAATGCCGATAGCGCCGCAGCGGAAGATGGCGTCACCAAACCTCATCTGGCGGAGAAGGCGTGATGACCGTGATTGAAACGCCAGCCCCCACAACGCCGGCCTCCCACGCGCCTGCCGTGATCGATCCCGTGGTCGCAGCACGCGAGGCGGAAGCGCGCCAGAAGCGCATCACCTCGGCGCAGCTCTATCTCGACGGCGTCCATGTCTCGTTCGACGGCTTCCATGCCATCAACAACCTGTCGATGGTGCTGGCACCTGGCGAGATGCGCGCCATCATCGGCCCCAACGGCGCTGGCAAGACCACGATGATGGACATCATCACCGGCAAGACCAAGCCGGACGAGGGCGACGTCTATTTCGACGGCACCCATGATCTCACGCTGCTCGACGAGACCAAGATCGCCGAGCTCGGCATCGGCCGCAAATTTCAGAAGCCGACAGTGTTCGAGAGCCAGACGATTTACGACAATCTGCTGCTGGCGCTGAATGTCGATCACTCCGTGCGCGGCACGCTGTTCTGGCGCGGCAGCCGGGGCGAAGCCGAACGCATCGACAAGGTGCTGGAGACAATCCGTCTCACGGACTCGCGCGATCGGCTCGCCGGCAATCTCTCGCATGGCCAGAAGCAGTGGCTCGAAATCGGCATGCTGCTGGCGCAGGATCCGAAGCTGCTGCTGGTGGACGAGCCCGTCGCGGGCATGACCGACGTCGAGACGCATCAGACCGCCGAACTGCTGAAAGCAATCAACCGCGACAACAAGACCGTCATGGTGGTCGAGCACGACATGACCTTCGTGCGCGAACTCGGCGTCAAGGTGACATGTCTGCATGAAGGCACGGTGCTGGCCGAAGGCACCATCGACGATGTGTCGACCAATGACCGCGTGGTCGAAGTGTATCTGGGGCGATAGAGTATGCTCAAAGTCGACAATATCAGCCTCTATTACGGCGCAGCGCAGGCCCTGCGCGGCGTCACCGTTTCGGCGGAGCCGGGTAAGGTCACCTGTGTCCTCGGCCGCAACGGTGTCGGCAAGACCTCGCTGCTGCGCGCCATGGTCGGCCAGCAGGCGATTTCGTCAGGTTCGATCACCTTCGACGGCCAGGATATCTCGACGCTGAAGCCGTTCGAGCGGGCGCGGCGTGGTATTTCCTTCGTGCCGCAGGGGCGCGAGATCTTCCCGCTGCTCACGGTGGAGGAGAACCTCAAGACCGGTTATGCGCCGCTGAAGCGCGCCGACCGCAATATTCCCGACGACGTGTTCTCGCTGTTTCCGGTGCTGAACTCGATGCTCGGTCGGCGCGGCGGCGATCTCTCCGGCGGCCAGCAGCAGCAGCTTGCCATCGGCCGTGCGCTGGTGATGCGACCGAAGCTCCTGCTGCTGGATGAGCCGACTGAAGGCATCCAGCCCTCGATCATCAAGGATATCGGCCGCGCCATTTCCTATCTGCGCTCGCTCGGCAATATCGCTATCGTCCTCGTGGAACAGTATCTCGACTTTGCCTGCGAACTCGGCGACAACTTCGCCGTGATGGATCGCGGCGCGGTGAAATACACCTGTGACCGCAGCACGCTCGATCCCGCCGAAATCAGCCGCCAGATGGCGCTGTAACGCGGGCTCAAAGCCGGAGAGTGCATGCAGGCTGACAACACCACGCTGTCGCCCTCGGCGATCTTCGCCGCCAACCGTGCCCGCGGCGCGGTGAGGTTCGACGTGCATCTGGTGGAGGGCAAGACTCGCCGCCGCCAGCTACATGAATCCGGCTCGCTGCGCGTGCGCTTTCCGTCCCCTGAAGATCACGGCCTGTCGGCGATGTTCGTCAACACCGCCGGCGGTGCGGCCGGCGGCGACCGCTTCAATATCGATATCGCGGCCGGCGAGGGCGCGCGCCTGACAGTGACCACGGCGGCCGCCGAGAAGGTCTATCGCTCGCATGGTCCCGCGGCCGAAATCAATATCGCGCTGAAGGCCGAAGCCGGCGCGCATCTGTCCTGGCTGCCGCAGGAAACCATCCTGTTCGACCAAGCCCGCACCATCAGGCGCATCGATATCGATCTGGCCGATCGCGCGACGCTTTTGCTTTGCGAGATCGTGGTGTTCGGTCGTGCGGCCATGGGCGAGGTGATGCAGACGGGGTCTTTCGTCGACCGCTGGCGCCTGCGCCGCGGCGGCAGGCTGGTGTTCGCGGAAAACGTGCGGCTGGATGGTGATATCGCCGCGAAACTGGCGCGACCGGCCATCGGACATGGCGCCGTGGCGATTGGCACGGCGCTCATCGTGCCCGGTGACGAGGCGCTCATTGAGCGGCTACACGAAGCCACGGATGGCGCCGGCGGCGAAGTCGGTATCTCCTGCTGGAACGGCTTTGCAATGGCCCGCTTCTGTGCACAAGATGCGGCCAAGCTGCGCGCCGACATGATGGCGGTGCTCGGGCGATCAGGCGCGATGCTGCCGCGCATGTGGTTGAACTAAACTTACAGAGACCTGCCGATGAATCTCTCCCCCCGCGAAAAAGACAAGCTCCTGATCTCGATGGCCGCCATCGTGGCGCGCCGCCGGCTGGAGCGCGGCGTCAAGCTCAACCATCCCGAGGCCATCGCCATCATCTCCGATTTCATCGTTGAGGGTGCGCGCGACGGCCGTACCGTTGCCGAGCTGATGAAATCCGGCGCCGAGGTCATCACCCGCGCGCAATGCATGGACGGCATCGCCGAGATGATCCACGACATTCAGGTGGAAGCGACGTTCCCCGACGGGACCAAGCTTGTCACTGTCCATGAACCCATTCGTTGAGGCCTCACATGATCCCCGGCGAACTCTTCATCCAGGACGGCGAGATCGAGCTCAATGCTGGGCGCAAGACCGTGACATTGACTGTGGCGAATTCCGGCGACCGACCGATCCAGGTCGGCTCGCACTACCACTTTTTTGAAACCAATCCGGCGCTGAAATTCGACCGCAAGAAAGCCCGCGGCATGCGGCTCGATATCGCCGCCGGCACGGCGGTCCGCTTCGAGCCCGGCCAGAGTCGCGACGTGCAGCTGGTGGAGCTCGCCGGCAAGCGCACGGTTTATGGCTTCCGCGGCGATGTGATGGGGAAGCTCTGAGCGCCTAGCCGCCGGCGCTGTCCATCATGAACGAGCGGAAGTATCGATCGATGGCCAGCGATATCAGGACGATCGAGACGAACAGAAGACAGCTGTACAATGACCAACGTCCGATTTCGTTACGAAACGATCGGATGCCGAGGATCACGAACCAGATGCCCAGAGCGATGCTGAACCAGTTGAACCAGGTGATGAGGACAGCCTCGGCAGCGTCCAGTTCGGCAATGAAGCCGTCGGGAAATCCGAGCCACATGACGCGGGTCAGGTATAGCCAGAACGTCAGCGCGAACAGCAGGCACGCCGCAGCAAATGGATAGACGTTCTTCCATCTCACGATATCGGTCTCCGTGTCAGATCCCGACGCCGCGCGCCTTGTTGGGGTGCGCGAAGTTATGGAAGTCGCGGGTCACGCCGTCAATGAACGAAGACGCAAGCTACGCACTGATCGGGATGTCCGCATCCCCGGCGGCATCGCTGCGTTCGAATCCACTCTCCTCATCTTCCATCGTCGGGAAGGCCTGATCTCATGCCCGTGAAAATCAAACGCTCCGTCTATGCGGACATGTTCGGCCCGACCACCGGCGATCGCGTACGGCTCGCCGACACCGATCTGATCATCGAGGTGGAGAAGGACTTCACCATCTATGGCGAGGAGGTGAAGTTCGGCGGCGGCAAGGTGATCCGCGACGGTATGGGGCAGTCGCAGGCGACACGCGCGCAGGGCGCTGTCGATACCGTCATCACCAACGTGCTGATCGTCGATCACTGGGGCATCGTGAAGGCCGACGTCGCCCTCAAGGGCGGCATGGTCCACGCCATCGGCAAGGCCGGCAATCCCGACATCCAGCCGGGCGTGACCATCAATGTCGGCCCCGGCACCGACGTCATCGCGGGTGAAGGAAAAATCCTCACCGCCGGCGGCTTCGATAGCCATATCCATTTCATCTGTCCGCAGCAGATCGAGCACGCGCTGATGTCGGGCGTCACCTCGATGCTCGGGGGCGGCACCGGCCCGTCGCACGGCACCTTTGCGACGACCTGCACGCCCGGCCCATGGCATATCGCGCGGATGATCCAGTCCTTCGATGCGTTCCCGGTCAATCTCGGCATTTCCGGCAAGGGCAATGCCTCGAAGCCCGCGCCGCTGGTGGAAATGATCAATGCCGGTGCCTGTGCGCTGAAGCTGCACGAGGACTGGGGCACCACGCCCGCCGCGATCGACAACTGCCTCAGCGTCGCCGACGACTACGACGTGCAGGTGATGCTGCATTCCGACACGCTGAACGAGTCGGGTTTTGTCGAAGACACGATCAAGGCCTTCAAGGGCCGCACCATCCACGCCTTCCACACCGAAGGTGCCGGTGGCGGTCATGCCCCTGATATCATCAAGGTCGCGGGCCTCAAGAACGTGCTGCCGTCGTCGACCAATCCGACGCGGCCATTCACCCGCAATACCATCGATGAGCATCTGGACATGCTGATGGTGTGCCACCATCTCGATCCGTCGATTGCGGAAGATCTTGCGTTTGCCGAAAGCCGCATCCGCAAGGAGACGATCGCTGCCGAAGACATCCTGCACGATCTCGGCGCGCTCTCGATGATGTCGTCGGACAGTCAGGCCATGGGCCGGCTCGGCGAAGTGATCATCCGGACCTGGCAGACCGCCGACAAGATGAAGAAGCAGCGCGGCTCGCTGAAGGAAGACAAGGGCAACAACGACAATTTTCGCGTCAAGCGCTACATCGCGAAATACACCATCAATCCGGCGATTGCGCATGGTGTGTCGAAGCTGATCGGCTCGGTGGAGAAGGGTAAGATGGCTGACCTTGTGTTGTGGTCGCCGGCGTTCTTCGGCGTCAAACCTGATCTCGTCATCAAGGGTGGCTCGATCGTGGCGGCGCCGATGGGCGATCCGAACGCGTCGATCCCGACGCCGCAGCCGGTGCACTACCAGCCGATGTTCGGCGCCTTCGGTCGCGCGCTGACGCAGTCGTCGGTGGTGTTCACATCGGGTGCGGCGGTGGCCGGCGGTCTCGCCAAGAAGCTCGGCATCCAGAAATCGCTCTATGCGGTTGAGAATGTCCGCGACGGCATCTCGAAGAAAAGCATGATCCATAACGGTGCGACGCCGAAGATCGAGGTGGATTCGGAGACCTATGAGGTGAGGGCGGATGGCGAGCTTTTGACCTGCGAGCCGGCGGAAGTTCTGCCGATGGCGCAGAGGTACTTTATGTATTGAGGTGAATGGTCTCCCTCCCCCAAGCAGCGTAGCTGCGCAGTGGGGTCTGGCGGACGAATTCGTCCACCATGGGTCCGCCGATAGGCGGGGGTGGGGCGCCGCCCCACGTGAGGACAGCGCCACCCGTCACGATGCTCGCTGAACGCTCGCAGTTGTGCCACCCTCCCCAGTCGCTTCGCTCCGGGGAGAGAGAAGAAAGAGCCCTTCAATCTCGCATCATAACGCCCTAATGTCCGTCCCGGCATCCTTAGCCATAACAACAAACCGGGAGGACTCCCCTTGATCTACGTCGTTGCCACTTTGTCCGTGAAACCCGAAGCCCGCGCCGAACTGATGGAAGCTGCCAAAGCTTGTATCGCCGAGACCCGCAAGGAAGCGGGTAACATTGCCTATGATCTGCACGAGAGCGTCACCGATCCGACCCGCATGGTGTTCGTCGAGCAATGGGAGAATGCCGAGGCGCTGGTGCCGCACCGGACACAGGAACATATGAAGACCTTCGGCCGCGTCGCGGTGAAATGCTTCAGCGCGCCTCCGAAGATCGAAATCATCACCCCGGCTGACGTCGTGGTGCGCTAGAGCATGATCCCGAAAGGGGGGCACCGGTTTTCACCGACAAACGAGATCGTTTGTCGAGAGATTATGCTCAAACAAAAAAGCTGAACGAGAGATTCCATGATCCGCGCGACTGAAGTCAAAGGCCAATACAACTGGAAAGAGGCGGCGGTAGACACCGTCGTTCTCGACTTTGACGACCGTCATCGTCGCCGCATGGCGATGACGGGGACGCGCGGACTGGAATTCCTGCTCGATCTCGAAAACGCCGTCGCCTTGCGCGGCGGCGATGCCTTGGTGCTGGAAGACGGCCGCCTTATCGAGGTGGTCGCCGCACCGGAGCCGCTGATCGAGATCCGTGGTACCGATCCCGGCCATCTGGTGCGGCTCGCCTGGCATCTCGGCAACCGCCATCTGCCGACGCAGATCATGGCCAAGGGGCTGCGCATCCGCAGCGACCATGTGATCGAGGAGATGGTGAGGGGTCTCGGCGCGCGGGTGATCGAGATCGAAGCTCCGTTCGATCCCGAAGGCGGGGCCTATGCCGCTGCGCATGAGCCGGCCGGACATGGGCATCACGGTCATCACGATCATGCTCATCACGATCATGGACATGATCATCATGGCCACGATCACGGCGAACATGACCATCGTCACCAGGCGCATGGTCATGCCGAGCATGTCCATGACGAGCATTGCGGTCACGATCACGATCATCACCATGATCACGACAGCAAGCACGACCACCATCGTCACTCTCATGCTCATGACCACAAATAGACCGGCGGACACTAGTTCGCTGAACGACTCTCCCGCCTTGTCTGCCGACGAAGGCGCTGCGCTGTACCGGCTGATGACCTGGCTGTCGCCGGCTTTTCCTGTCGGCGCGTTTTCCTATTCCAGCGGTATCGAATGGGCGGTGGAAGCAGGGGACATCACCAATGCCGCCAGCCTGCAGGACTGGTTGTCGGCGATGCTGTCCGATGGCGCAGGGTTTTGCGATGGCGTGTTTCTCGCTCATGTGCACCGCGCGGCATCTGACGGCGACGACAAGGCATTGCGTGAGGTTGCCGAACTCGCCAGCGCCTTCGCGCCATCAAGGGAACGTCAGCTGGAGACCACCACGCAAGGCAAGGCCTTCATCGAGATCGCACGTAATGCCTGGTCGCATGAGGGTATGGAGCGGCTGATCGCGATATGCGACAGCCCGATCGTCTATCCCGTTGCCGTCGGGCTTGTGAGCGCCGCCCATGGTGTGCCGCTCTCCGCAACGATGCATGGCTTTTTCCACGCGGTGGTCTCGAACTGGATTTCCGCTGGCGCGCGGCTGGTGCCGCTCGGTCAGACCGACAGCCAGCGCGCACTTGCAGCGCTGGAGCCCGTCGTCGTGACCACAGGCCATCGCGCCATGGCCGCATCCCTCGACGATCTCGGCGGCGCGACATTCCGCTCTGATATCGCCGGCATGCGTCACGAGACGCAGTATACGCGGCTGTTCAGGTCATGAGTGTCAGCGTCTTGCACACAGACCTCATGGTGAGGAGCGCGCCGCTTGGCGCGCGTCTCGAACCATGATGAGATTGTGGCCATCCCCAGCGAATGGCTTTGCCATTCGCAAGGAGACGCGCTCGAAGCCGAGCGCTCCTCAGGATGAGGACCGTTATTTTATCTTCAACCCGGAGAGCATTTGATATGTCCAGTTTTCACGGTCCGCTCCGCGTCGGTATTGGCGGTCCTGTCGGCTCCGGCAAGACCGCGCTGATGGATCTGCTGTGCAAGACCATGCGCGAGCGCTACGACATCGCGGCCATCACCAATGACATCTACACGAAGTGGGACGCCGAATATCTGGTGCGCTCGGGCTCGCTGACAGCGGATCGCATTGCTGGCGTCGAAACTGGCGGCTGTCCGCATACGGCGATCCGCGAGGACGCCTCGATGAACCTCGCCGCCGTCGCCGACATGCGCGTCAAGTTTCCCGATCTCGACATGGTGCTGATCGAATCCGGCGGCGACAACCTCGCGGCGACCTTCTCGCCGGAACTGGCCGATATCACCATCTACGTCATCGACGTCGCGGCCGGCGACAAGATCCCCTCAAGGGGGGGCCGGGCATCACGCGCTCGGACCTGCTGGTGATCAACAAGATCGACCTTGCGCCCTATGTCGGGGCTTCGCTCGAGAAGATGGACGTCGATGCCAAACGGATGCGCGGGGTCAGGCCCTTCGTGATGACCAATATGAAGACGCGGGAAGGTCTCGACCGGATTATCTCATTCATTGAGAGCAAGGGCGGTCTTAAGGCCAAGGCAGTCGCCTGAAACTTGTGAATAAGGCCTCTGCCGTAGTCTCACGAGCGGGCTTCGACTTGAGGCGTTCATATCGAGTTGGCTATAACGACGGGCTGGTCGATGCCCGTCGGCCAATCTGTCGTGTGATATTGCGTTAAGCCTGTTTTTCAAGATTTGTCCGGTCCGGAAATAATTTCCATCGGGCTGGAACCAAATTGTTCCGGCATGATTGGCATACTCCTGAGCCGCTGACCCGGCAGCAACGTCTCCTAATTTCCCGAGTATCCGTGTGGTCCGGCTTGGCTTCATCATCGCATTACTGGCACTGGTCGGAGCTCTGCTCTCCGGCCTTGCGGCCTATCGCGTGCATGACCAGGAGCTGGCGATCGAGAATATCGCGCTGGGCCGGGCCGTGGATATCCATGCCAGCCTGGTGCAGGAGCGTCTGACCGAGCGCGAATTGCTGGCCCGGGTTGCAGCCGGGCTGTTTCGTGCCCCCACGGTCATGAAGGCCAATATGCTGCAGCCGTTGCGGTCTTCGATCTACGCCTTCAAGACCGATTTCGCCATCGCCGGATGGATCGCTCGCCTGCAGCCGAATGAATTGGCGGCCGCCAGCGCGGAGCTCGCCAGTGCCGGCTACCGCAATCCCACGATCCGCAACTACAACGACGATCGCCTCGATGCCAAGGCGCTGGAGCAGCCGCTGGACGTGCTGATGGATGTGGAGCCACGCAATTCCGTCACCGACGGCTTTGCCGGTCGCGTCCTGAACTTCTCCCCCATCACAGGGCCAACGCTGGCTCGCGCCCTGAACGAAGGCAAGCCGGTCGCCTCCAATCCCACGCCGCTGCAGCAGCCCGATGGACAGCTGGGATTGGTCCTGGTGACGCCCGTTGTGTCCGAGGGCAATCCCGCACCGGCTGGCTTCGTGTCGTTCTCCTATGAACTCGGGCCGTTGATGCTGGCCAATGACGAGATGTCATTGTTCTCGGTGGCGCTGAAAGATCCGCGTGTCGCTGATGGCGAAATCGTCGCCGACGACGACGGCAGGGTAACGGCGCGCCCGTTGGTGGGGAATGGTCCTGCGCTGGCAGTGCTGCGCACGGTTTCGTTCGGCGGACGTGACTGGTCGCTGGGCTATTATCCGAAGATCAATACCGAGCTGCGCGCGCAGCGCACCGCGATCATCGTCGGCGGGTTCGGCCTCGCGCTGACGGCCATTGTTTGCGGGCTGTTTGGCTATGTCTCCTACGCCAATCTGCGGCTGCGGCGCGAGGTGGAGATCCGCATCGGCTTCGAACGTCGCCTGACCGCCGTCATCGACGAGCTCAATCATCGCGTGAAGAACATTTTGGCGGTGATCCAGTCCATCGTGACGCGCACGCTGCGTCACGGCTCCGACGTGGACAGCGCGCGCGATCTCCTGATCGGTCGTATTCACGCGATGTCGAATGTCGTGTCGCTGCTGAGCGAGAGCCAGTGGCAGGGCGTGCAGCTCAAGGGCCTGTTTGAGGCGCGTGCGATCCCGCACGCCGACCGTATCGCACTGGAAGGTCCGGACATCATTGTCAGCGCGCGCGCTGCGCAGAGCCTGTCGCTGCTGTTCTTTGAACTTGCCTCGCATTCCGACGAGGGCCTCTCGCTGGTCGGCAAGCATCCGCATATCGTTGCGCATTGGGAGATTACGGGCAGCGAGCCGGATGGGCTGTTCAATTTCCGCTGGGAAGAGTTCAACACCAGCGAAGCAACGCGGCGGCCGGACAGCGATTTCGGTCTGGTGCTGCTCGATCGCGTGGCGCCGGAAGCACTGGGTGGTACGGCGAAGCGCTACTTCACCGATGTGTCCTACGTCTATGAACTAACGGCACCTGTCGAAACGGTGATCGACATGACCGAGCGCGACCGGACTGAGGCGCTGGCGAAGCCGATCAGATAATCGATCCCAACAAAAAAGCCGGCGTTTCCGCCGGCTTTCGTATTCGTTGTATCCGCTACGCCTGTTAGTGCGCAGCTTCCAGAGCGGCAGCTTCCGCCTTGGCGATGGTGCCCTTGACCGCGGTCTGCACCTTTTCAAAGGCACGGACTTCGATCTGACGGACACGCTCGCGCGAGACGCCGAACTCCGAGGCAAGATCTTCCAGCGTCATCGGTTCATCGGCGAGGCGACGCGCCTCGAAGATGCGCCGTTCGCGCGGGTTGAGGACGCCGATGGCGCCGTTCAGCGCCTGACGGCGATGATCGAACTCCTCGTGCTCCGCCATGATGGTTTCCTGATTGGGCGAGTTATCGACCAGCCAGTCCTGCCATTCGCCGGCTTCGCCGTCGTCACGGATCGGTGCGTTGAGCGACGCGTCGCCACCAAGGCGGCGGTTCATGTCGATCACGTCCTGTTCCGTCACGCCGAGACGCGTGGCGATCAGCTTCACCTGGTCGGGGCGAAGATCGCCTTCGTCCAGGGCGGAAATCTTGCTCTTCGCCTTACGCAGGTTGAAGAACAGCTTCTTCTGGTTTGCGGTGGTGCCCATCTTCACGAGCGACCACGAACGCAGAATGTACTCTTGAATCGAGGCCTTGATCCACCACATGGCGTAGGTGGCCAGGCGGAAGCCTTTCTCCGGCTCGAAGCGTTTCACAGCCTGCATCAGACCGACGTTGCCTTCCGAGACAACTTCGGAGATCGGCAGACCGTAGCCGCGATAGCCCATGGCGATCTTGGCGACGAGTCGCAGATGGCTGGTCACAAGGTGATGTGCCGCGTCGCGATCGTCGTGCTCGCGCCAACGCTTGGCAAACATATATTCCTGCTGAGGTTCCAACATCGGAAACTTGCGGATCTCGGCGAGGTAATGCGAGAGGCCGGATTCTCCATTGAGAACCGGAAGGGTAGCTGTACGGGCCATTATGATGCCCTCCAGTGGTTCAGACCCCCGATAGCGGCGGGCCAGGCAGCGAGCGCTTTGTTAAAGCCGCCCTGGCTGCGATGTTCCGCGTCTCATTTGACGCAGGTGCAACATACACCCTACTACAAGCGTATTGAAAGTGAATTCCCTGTCACGTTCCCGTGGGGCCAATATAAGCGTTTGGAAAAGCTTACTTTTTTATATGCATCTGCGTCATTCTGGCACGGCCATATGGGCCCGTAAAACCGCCAAATCGTGAGGAAGCTCGCTGGTCCACTCCAGAATCTCGCCCGTGCGAGGGTGCTCGAGCGCGAGCGAATAGGCGTGAAGCGCCTGCCGGTCGAGCGCTTCCAGCGCCGCGCGGCTCTTTACGCCCAGCGACGACGCCTTGGTCTTGAAATGCGAGCCATAGACCGAATCTCCCATCAGTGGATGCTGGATGTGGGCCAGATGCACGCGGATCTGGTGCGTCCGCCCGGTCTCGAGCTGGCAGGCCAGCAGGGTGGCGATCGGCTTGCCGTGGCGATCCGGGAATTCCTGCAGCACTTCCCAATGGGTGACGGCATCGCGGCCGCCTTCGCGGACCGCCATTTTCTCGCGGGCATGGGGGTGCCGGTCGATCGGCGCTTCCACCGTGCCGCGCGGCCGGTTCGGAATGCCCCAGGCAAAGGCCATATAGCCGCGCCGCATTTCGTTGGTGCGGCCGTGATCGGCGAATTGCGCCGTCAGCGACGCATGGGCGGCGTCGTTCTTGGCGACCACCATCAGGCCGGTAGTGTCCTTGTCCAGCCGGTGCACGATGCCCGGCCGCTTGACGCCGCCGATCCCCGACAAAGACGCGCCGCAATGGGCGATCAGCGCATTCACCAGCGTGCCGGTCTCGTGGCCGGCGGCGGGATGCACGACGAGGCCCTTGGGCTTGTTGATGACGATGATGTCCTCGTCCTCGAACACGATATCGAGGGCGATATCCTCGCCTTCGGGCTCCGGCGCGATGGCCGGCGGGACGTCGATTGTGATCGTATCGCCGGCAGCGACATGATAAGCGGGGTCGCGCACGGGGGTGGGGTCTTGCGCAGACCGGGTGATCGTCACCTGGCCGGCGAGGATCAGCGCCTTCAGCCGCGACCGCGACAAAGCCGGGCTGCGCACGGCGAGCACGCGATCGAGCCGGGTCGAGCCTTCGTCGCCCTGCACCGTGACATCCAGCCGTTGATCGTTCATTCCGTAAAGCCTTACCTGACAGAAGCGTGTTGCTTCGAGAGCCGTGAATTAAGAGACGAGTGTTTGCATGACCCAGCCCGCCGCCGATAGCGCGCCCGAACCGACCCTTGAACAGGCCGCCATGATCGCGCGCGTCCGCCGCATGATGCTGATCGCGGGCCTGACCACCGCCCTGGGCGTCGGCGCGCTGCTCGTCGTGATCGGCTACCGCCTTTTCCGCACGGATGGAAGCACTGTGACGTCGGCGACGACCGCGACCCTGCCGAAAGGCGCCAAAATCCTCTCCACGGGGGTAGCTGGCGACCGGATCGTGCTGACGCTGGACGTCGGCGGCAGCACCGAAATCCGCACTTTCGACGCCAAGAGCCTGAAACCCGCCGGCACGCTGAAATTCGCCAGCGAGCCCTGAGGTTCGCCAAAACGAACCATAACCATATAAGTGGGCGAGGGGGCGGCAGCATCTTGCAGCCACCGCCATTCCCGGCTATCCCCTCCCGCGCACGCTCCGTTCGTCTAACGGTTAGGACATGGCCCTCTCAAGGCTAAAATAAGGGTTCGATTCCCTTACGGAGCGCCATTTTTAGGCCAATTGAGAGCAAAATCACGAATCCGGGCAGCGGTGGTGTTGACTACTGCGGGTCTGGTTTCGGTTGAAAATCACCGTTTGCCGCGCAATTTCAGGTGCGCTCTGTCACGTCCGTAGATGAGCGCGACGAACTTTACCGGCCCCAGAATGCCGGCGTCGCCTTGAAGCGCCGCCATTTCTTGCGCAGCGTTGTCGCGGCCGCAATCTCGTCACGGGCCTGCCAGCCGGTCACCGTGCCGATGGCGAGGTGAAGTGCGGCCTGATCGCCTTGCCTGACGGAACCGAGCAATCCGCGGATACTTGCGATGTCGCATACGCGTCCAAGACTCTTTTGAAGTCTGGCGAGCCGAGCCACGTAGCGTTTGGCGGGCGCATGGCCGGTGTAAAGTGGCAAGAAGAATTCCGCCGCATAGCGCAGCCTCTTGAGCTCGATTCTGAGACTGTGCCGTGCAGCGGTGTCGAGCTGCCGGAAGTGCGTGCCACGCTTGCGCACCTTCCGCTGCTGTCGCGCCAGAATTTTGTCGGCGAGCGCCGGCATAGGCTGCGACAGGACGGCCAGCGCATCGCTGTCGATATCGTTGCGCCAGCGGCGGCGCTCGACCCAGTGCCCGAGCGAAAGCAGAAAACGGCTGTAGCGCGGATCGTCGAGAACCGCCTGCAGGCTGCTGTAGTTCGACTTGCGCTGTCGCTCGATTGCGTCGCGCAAGCCGCCGAAGTCGACCTCCGGCGTTGTCGTCGCCACGCGAGAAACGATCGTGGTCGCGAAAACGTCCCAATCGCGGGTCTGGCCGAGCTGTCGCATCAGCCACCTCGCTTCGCTGTTGATTGCCTCGAACGAGGGCGATGGAATCTCACGCCGGAACAGCGCACAGATCGTGCGCAGACGGCGCAGAGCGATGCGCATCTGGTGCACGCCTTCGGGATCGGATCCTTCCTTTGCCACCGCATGATTGCGCAGGAGATGATGCCAGCAAGCGCCCCCCAGCAGCGCAATGACGTCGTCAACCGCGTGCTCGGCAGTGATGTTGATGGGTTCGGCTTTCGCCGCCGGCTGCACGACATCGAACGCCAGCGCATAGCCGCGTTCTGCCTTGCTCCGTGTGCCGACCTGCAGTGGCGCCGCGTCGAGCAACTGCGTTCCGAGATCAAACAGCGCGCCGGCGTTGCCGCTCTTCAATTCGAGCTCGATCTCGGACAGGACTTCTTGACGCGTACCGGCCTCGATAGTCCCCACGTCGAAGGCGATCTCAACTGACGCATCAGGCAGATCGAGCTGCCGTGCATGCCGGCGAACTCTTGTCGCAAACGCTGGCACGAGCGCATCGGGCGTAAGCGTCGTCAGCGGATCGCCAATCTCGGCAACAGGAAGCTGCGCCAGGTCGGGAGTCATGCCGTCAACCGATGTCTCCCACTGCCATCGCGCCAACGGCCGCCCGATGTCGGGCAGAAGTTTCAGCGTCTGAATGAAATGCTTGCCGCTGCGTCGCACGCGCAGCGACATGCCGCGTTGAAACAGCGCTCTCTCCGGTGTGTCGTAATAAACTGTCTCCAGCTGGCGGACCACGCCGCGATTGCGCGCATGCTGTACGATGACGGGCATCTCGCGCAGCTTTTCCAGGATAGCTTGCGGCGCCAGCAGCTTGAGTTCGATTTCCGCCTGTTCGCCCGGTCGTACAGCAATTGCTGCGCCAGCAGGATCGGGCACGATTGGCTGCTGGGCGTTCAATGGTAACTCCATCGGAAGCACGCATCATATTTTATGACACTAGCAAGACATGCCCAAGATGGCGATGGAATGACGCGGTAAATTACGACGGCAATTTCCGGATCGATCGGGACCAGCGGGACTCAGGGCTGTTCGAATGGTGCGAACGCCCACATTCGTGAAAAGCAAAACGCTACCTCAGTCGGCGGCCTTAGTTTGCTTTTCGCTTGGCGGTTTGATCGGGATCTGCGGTACGGGACCAGTCACGACTGAAGATGATCTACCACCGGATGGCTTATCATCGGAGGCGTGACTTCTGATTGTCTCGAGCACCAGAAAAAACTTCTCGGCAAGCATGGCAGTAACCTCGCTGGCGAAAGTATCTCCATCATTAGTTGAGTCGAGTTGCTGAAAATTCAATCACTTACGGCAGGCCGCCGCAATTAAATTTGCGCGCCAGAGTATCGCGAAAGGGGCAGCGATATTCGCCTGGTTTACCTCGTCGGAACGAAAGCGATCCCGCCGAAGCTGGCGCTGTATTCAGGGCGAGTTACATCGTCCTTCGGGAGGCGCGAATGGGCCGCAAAGCCGACCTTGGTAGGATTGAATCTAGAGGCGTTTTCAGGAATTGTATAATAATTTCAACTATATAAAGGTCGTCAAATTTCCGTTTCCGCAAATCAATCTCGAAGCAAAGGCAGGAGTATTTTGCCTTGCCGCTCGATCTCCGCCAGATAGGGCGTGTCAGACAGGATGAAATACTTGATTCCGAGATCACGGTATTTCTGCAGCGAGCTGGCCACTTCGGATGCCGAACCGACCAGCCAGGTGGTGCCGGCGCCGGCTGCGCCGAATTTTCCTGGCGCTGTATAGAGATTGTCGTCGAGGACGTCGCCGCGGGCCTGCAGGTCGAGCAGTCGCTGTTGACCGATTGCGATTGGAGGGCCGTGGTCGTTCCAGCCCGCGCCTGCTTTCCGCGCCATGTCGGCAACCTTGGCTTCCGCCGTAGCCCAGGCCTCGGCCGAGCTCTCCCGGACAAGCGTCGTGATCCTGAGGCCAAACTCCAGGGGCGGGAGATCCCGATCAAGGCGCTGACTCAAGCTCTTGAGCCGCTCGATGCGCTGCTTGACGTCACCGAGCGGTTCGCCCCAGAACAACTGGACATCGGCTTCGGTTGCGGCGACATGCTCGGCCGCGTCCGACGCCCCGCCGAAATACAGTTTCGGATGTCGGCGACTGCCGCGCTGGATGATGCGCGGCGCAGCGGTGGAGTCAGCGACGCGGAAATGTGCGCCGGAATAGGTGACGTTTTCTTCGGTCCACAGCCGCCGGACGATGCGCATGAATTCCCTGGTCCGCGCATATCGCTGCGACGAGTCGGCTTCGTCATCGCCGTAAGCCGCCAGATTGTCCTTGCCGGAGACGATATTGATACGAACCCGGCCACCGCTCAATTGATCCAGTGTGGCTGCGGCAGATGCAAAATGCGCCGGCTGCCAATAGCCCGGGCGGATGGCTATGAGCGGCTCGAAACTCGTCGTGCGGGCCGCCAGCACTGAGGCGACGGTGAATGTGTCCGGCCGTCCCCAGCCGGTTCCGATCAGCGCGCCTTTCCACCCATGACGTTCCAGCGCTTGCGCCTGGTCGGCAAGCGTCTCAACGCTGTTGTGGTTTGGGTCGACGACATCGCCGCGGTGACCTGCCTTCACGTCATTCGGGATGTACCAAAGAAACTCCGAACGATCGCTCATGATGTCCTCTGACGATGGGACCGCATGTTTGCGTGCGGCTCACCGTCCCGTGTCGTTGTCAAAATGGGCGCACCGATGTCGCGCCGAACACGATGGCTGCGATCAACGCAAATGCGCCGTAAACGGCGGCCGTGTGCAGGCGCACCGCTGTGCGGTTCGACGACGCGCGCGCAGGGTTATGCAACCGGGCTTCCGCCGATAGTTCACGCATCATCGTTCTCCAACGCGACATTTGCAGATAACAAGGCGATAAATCCGGTCTGCGCAAGCGCGCGCCAGAAATAATGATGATCAGCACGTCGGGGCGTTCCGGCGTGGAGTAATATTCTCCATGCCGTCTGCACCAGGCAATTTTGTTCGTTCGGCGCGCTGATTGTCATTCTGGTCAGGCCAAGACAGTCTCGAACTCAGCGGGCCGTGGCGATGCGGGATTGGCTAGCCTTGTGACTTCGCTGGTCCATGAGTGCCTTCGCCGCGCGTTCCGCTGCACGGGCCGATCCGAAATGGTCGCCTTCCAGCGTGTCGAAGGCAGGCTCTGATGAAAAGAAGCGAAATCCGCGCTCTTCGGCGACGACGATTCCGGCAGTGCGATTGAAGACTTCGATGACATAGGCATTGGACATGCGCGTTCTGTTCGCCGCCGAGGCAGCGATCCTATCCGTGAGTGATGGGATGTTCGGTGTGAGCTTTACGCCGGAATCAACAACACGCGCCGGTGGCCGCGGACACGCAGCGGCGGGTTACGCGCTTGCGCAACTGGCTCACTACTGTTGTCTCATATGCGGTCATGCAGGCATTCCGAAGTGCACAATCTGTGTCACGAATATCCGACGGCGGCGTTCGTTCGTCAATGAAATGGCCATCCAAATTTAGCGGCGCCGCATAGCGACGATGCTGTGCGCGGGCATATGCAGCGAATGAACCGCTGTTTGGCGACGACCCCAGCCATTCGACTACGATGCGATCATCGCACCGTGTCGCGTACACCGGCCTGGGAGCTGCGCGTAGGCTGGTTCGAGTGCCTGAACGCGATTGTATCGGAAGCGAAGGCACGTGACGTGAGGTCGGCGCGTGAGAAGGAAGCATGGACGTATCGAAAATGCTGCACTTTTGGAATTCCTTGTCCTCGGCTCATGAGTCACAGTTGCAGCTGTATGAGATCGCAACAGGGGAGCCGCGATGTCGAGGGTTGCCGACGACGTCAAACAAGACATAGGTCGGGACGGTCCGGCGCCACTTTGGGACTTGGGTACGATCGTTGCCGGGCTGCGCGAGTCCCGCGACGTTGCCCACAATATCTGGCAGCGTGGGCCGAGCAGACGGGCGCCGTCGCGCGAAGCCCTTACAGAGGTGCTCAAGAGCCTCACCGAGGCATTGTTTCCCCGGCATTATGGCCGTTCCGATTTCGGCACCGAAAGCATCGATGCGTTTGTCGAAGGCAAACTGGGCGCCGCACTGGATGGCTTGCTCGAGCAAGTCTACCGCGGGCAGACTTTCGTTTCCGACGGCGCGCCGACCGAGCGACATTTTGAGGACGCCGTTGCGTTGACGCGCGGCTTCGCCGCCCGGCTGCCGGAGATCCGAGGCAGGCTGGTCAGCGATCTCAGAGCCGCCTTCGTGGGAGATCCTGCTGCGACGAGCTTCCCCGAAATCCTGATTGGCTATCCCGGCATGGTGGCGATCATCCATCACCGCGTCGCGCACCTGCTTTACAATCTCGGGGCGACGATGGTGGCGCGGTTGATCGCCGAGCTGGCGCATAGCGCAACGGGAATCGACATTCACCCGGGTGCGCGTCTTGGCGCCAGCATCTTCATCGACCATGGCACCGGCGTCGTGATCGGCGAAACTGCCATCGTCGGTGATCGCGTCCGAATCTATCAGGCGGTAACGCTTGGAGCCCGGCACTTCCCCACCGATCACGAGGGCAAGGCCATCAAGGGCAATGCGCGCCATCCGATCATCGAGGACGATGTCATCATCTATGCCGGCGCGACCATTCTGGGACGCATCGTGGTCGGAAGCGGCTCCACCATCGGTGGCAACGTCTGGTTGACCGAAGACGTACCGCCCAACAGTTTCGTGACGCAGGCATCGGTGCGGAGCAAGATCAGCCCGCGATGATGGTTGGATAGCCGTCGCGTTAATACGCTGCCGCAGTCCCGACAGGCATGGCCCGTAGTCAGACCATGCCACATCGCGTCAGGGAGGATAAGCAAGCTATCCTCCCTTGGGATTACCAGGCGGCGAGGATCGAGCCGTTGAACTTGGTGCGGATGAAATCCTTCACCGGCTGCGACCGATAGATCGAGATGAACTTCTTGATCTGCGGATCGTCCTTGCGATCGTCACGTGCGGCGAAGACGAGGGTATAATATGGCTTGGCTTCGACGACGCTGGTTTCGGCCGCAAGCGCCTTGTTGAGGTCCAGGCCGGCGAGATAGGCGTAGTTGGATGACACAAAGGCGGCTGCCACGTCATCGAGAGACCGCGGCAACTGGGCCGCGTCGATCTCGACGATATGGAGCTTCTTTGGATTTTCAGTCACATCGAGAATGCTCGCCGAGAGGCCGGCATCGGTCTTCAACTTGAGCAGTCCAGCGGTCTGAAACAGCAACAATGCGCGCGCTGCATTGGTCGGATCGTTGGGGATGGCGATCTTGGCCCCGTCGGGAATGTCGGAGGCCTTGGTGTATTTCTTGGAGAAGACGCCGGCCGGCACCAGGATCGATTCATCGAGGGCGGAGAGCTTGTAACCGCGCGCCTTCGACTGATTGGCGAGATAGAAGCGGTGCTGGAAGTTGTTGAGGTCGATGTCGCCTGCCTGCAGCGCTGCATTGGGCTGGTTCCAGTCGCTAAACTCGATGATCTCCGCCTTCAGTCCCTCTTTCTCGGACAGCCGCGCGGCCTCGCGAAGAATGTCGCCATAGGGCCCTGCCGAAACGCCGACCTTGAGCGGCTTGTCGGCGGCGTTGGCCTGCAGGGCGGGTAACGACAGTGCAAGCGCTGAAAGGGAGAGAATGAGAAATCGAGATGCAGCTCTCATGATGTGTCCAGGTTGGGAATGAAGTGAATGTATCGCGCTCGCTACGATGTCGCAGCGTTCCGGATTGCCTAGAAAAAGCCCTTGGCCGGCAGCGGCGTGCCGTTGACCTCATAGGCGCCGATCGCCTGTGCCTTGTAGGTCACCGGGTTGTGCGACGACAGCGTCCGCGCATTGCGCCAGTGGCGGTCAAGATTGTCGGACTTCTTGGTCGCGGATGCGCCGCCGGCGTCGAACAGCAGGCTGCCACTGCGGATGGCCAATTCGTCGACGACGATCTTGGCTTTGGACGATGCGAGGGCGGCATCCAGCGCTGGCTTGGTATCTTCGCGATCCGGGGCCTTGCTCGATACGTCAAGCGCGTCGGCCGCGGCCAGCACGGTTGCTTCTGCCGCGAACGCATTGCTTGCGATCTGGCCAACGGTCTGCTGCAGGATGGGGTCTTCGCGCGGGCGAAGAGTCGGCGCGTAATAGAAACTGCGTGCGCGCCGCCTGACCAGGTCGCTGGCGTCTCGCAGGATGGCTGCGGCGATACCAGCATTGATGGCCGTCAGGTAGAGTTGCGCGAACGTGTTCTGATAGGCGGCCCCATAACCGATATTGGGCTGATCGAAAATGAGCTCGGCCGCTTCGACCCGGACGTTGCGGAAATGCGTGGTGCCGCTTCCGGTCAGGCGCTGGCCCGAACCATCCCAGTCATCGACCAGCTCGATGCCTTCGCGCTTAACCGGAATGATCGTCGTTGCGAGCGCTTGGTTACCATCCGCGACGCGCACCAGCACGTAGTCCGCATAGAGCGTGCCGGTGCTGTAATATTTGGTGCCGTTAAGGCGGTAGCCATCGTCATCCGGCGTGACGGTGGTGGCGGGAGCGATGTCTCCCACCTGCGAACTGCCCAGCTCCGTGGTGGCAAGGCCAATGATGGCGCCGGCCGCGACGTCGTCGCGCCACTTGCGGTTCTGCGCGCTTGGCGGCGAGGTCAGCAGGCGCTCGACCACGCTATAGTGATTGCGCAGGATATGCGCGACATTGGCGTCGGCTTCCGCCAGCCTGATGACTGCAGTGAGCAGTTCACGCACCGTACTGCCGCCGCCGCCGTCGGCCTTGGGAATGCGGAGCGCGCCGATCCGCGATCGGCGGATCAGCTCGATGATATCGTAAGGCAGAACACGGTCGTGCTCGCGCTCTGCCTCGCCCTGCGCGATGTGATCAAACAACTGTTGCAGATCGGACGAGCCGATCCGGATCGGCTGCGACACGTCGAACGAGTGCTGTGGTGTGGGCTTGTTCATGGGGTTCTTTCTCGGCGATTCCAGGGGAAGGATCGAGCGGCGATAGAAGCTTAAAGACTGGCCAGATGATCCGAGACGGTGACGGATTCGGGCAGGACCTTTCGCTCGGTCAGCCAGTTCGCTGCGGTTTGCAGTTCTCCGACGAATTTCTTGTCCGACACCGGAATGAGCGTGTAGTTGCGCTTGCGCTCAATGAACTGGTCGCGAATCCGGTCGTCGTACTTCGCGACCTTCTGGATGAGATGCTCGGCGTCGGTGGTGTTCTTGTTGACCCACTGCGCTTCCTTCTCATAAGCCGCGTTGAGCGCCCGCACGATGGCCGGATTGTCCTTCGCGAATTTGCGGGACGTCACGTAAGAAGAGAAGTCGATCTGGAATGGCAGGTCGCGTCCCTCAAGGAAAACGTCGTGAGCCTTGTAGTCCAGCCGCGCGATGTCGACGCCCGGCGACCACATCGACCAGGCATCCACCTTGCCGGATGCGAGTGCTGGCGCGGCGTCCGGTGGGTTGAGATAGACGAATTTCACCTTGGAGCGGTCGACCTTGTGCTTCTCGAGCGCTGCGATGAGCAGGAATTCGCCAAGTCCGGAGCGGTTGACCGCGACCGACTTGCCGACCAGATCCTCGACCTTGTTGATGTCGGAATCATCCTTGGCGATGATCGCCGTCGTGCGCGGCTCGTAGAGCACGAACTGGGTGAAGACGAGTGGCGAGCCGGCGATGATGGCCGCCAGCGCGGGCGTGGTGCTACCGCCAAAGCCAAAATCAGCACTGTCACCGGTCACTGCCTGTAAGGTCGGCGCGTGGTTCGGGAATGGGCCGAGCCATTCCACCTTGATGTCATGCTGGGCGAGTGCCTTCTCGAACTCGCCGCGCTCCTTCGCGATCAGCGTGAGACCATGATAACCCCAGGTGAGACGGACCTTGTCGGTCTTTCGCCCGGTGCTTTGCGCGATGGCGTCGTCATGGCTCGCGAGATGAATGCCGGCATAGGCGCTGACACCCGCCATCGCGAGACTGAGAAAATCCCGGCGTGACGATGTGAAGAACGGTTTTGACATGAGAAAACTTCCTGTGAGGTGGAATCAGGCGACCTGGAGATTGGTGGCGACGCCGAGTTCGCGAAGTAGTTGATCGCGGGATGCAGCCGGCCTGCCGTGAGTATCTACGCGGTGCTCGGATGCGATCACGCCGTTGCGCATCACCAGAATTCGGTCGGCGAGGGCAATTGCTTCATCGACGTCATGCGTAACGAGAAGCACGCCGGGCTGGTGGCGGGCGATAAGCTCCTTGACCAGCACATGCATGCGAATTCGCGTCAGTGCGTCCAGTGCCGCGAAGGGCTCGTCCAGCAACAGCAGCCGAGGCTCCTGCACCAGCGCGCGGGCGAGGGCGACGCGCTGCGCCTGCCCGCCAGACAGATTACGCGGCCAGTCGTCCAGCCGGTCGCCTAGACCGACCTCAACCAGGGCAGCGGCGGCACGCTTGCGCGGATCCGCGCCGGGAAGGCCGAGCGAGACATTCTGCCAGAGCGTATCCCAGGGCAGCAGGCGATGTTCCTGAAACACCACCGCAGGTCGCCCGGGCGCATCGATATGTCCGCCCTGGATCGGGTCGAGGCCAGCGAGGGCGCGTAGCAACGTGGTCTTGCCGCAGCCGCTCTCACCGAGAAGCGCGACGAATTCACCGCGCCCGATGCGGAGATCCAGCCTATCGATCACCACCCGCGGGCCATAGGCCCGCGTCAGGCCGCTCACGGTTACGGCGTTTTCGCTAGATGTCACGGATGTCGGGCTCATGATCGTGCGCCCTTGCCGTAGTTCGGATGCCAGGCGAGCAATTTGCGTTCGAGCAGCCGGGCGATGGAGTCGGCGGCAACCCCGATCAGCGCGTAGATCACGATGGTCAGCACGATCACGTCGGTGCGCAGGAATTCGCGGGCGTCCATGGCCAGGAACCCGAGGCCTGATTGCGCGCCGACGGTCTCGGCCACCACAAGCGCCAGCCATGCCGTTGCCAGCGAATAGCGGACACCCGTGAGGATCGACGGCAACGCGCCGGGCAGGATGATGCGCCGGATCAATTGCAGCGTGGACAGCCCCTGGACGCGGCCGAGCTCGATCAGCTTCGGATCGATCTGGCGAATGCCGAGGGTGGTGTTGATATAGATAGGGAAGGCGACGCCGAGCGAGACCAGAAAGATCTTCTGTCCCTCACCGACGCCGAACCAGACGATGACGAGCGGTACGAGGGCAAGGAATGGGATCGCGCGGATCATCTGCACGCTGCGATCGATCAATGCTTCGGCGATGCGCGAGAAGCCCACCAGCGTGCCGAGGATGAAGCCGATGCTGCCGCCGATTGCAAAGCCCGCGGCCGCACGCAGCAAGCTGACGCCGAGATCGTTCAGCAGCGATCCGGACAAAGTCAGTTTCCACGCTGTGCGTAGCACCTTCGAGGGGGCAGGAAGGACTTGTGGCGACAGCCAACCGGCCTGCGCCAGCGCTTCCCATACAACGATGAGAATAACGGGCGCGATCCAGGACAGGACGATCAGATTTGGCTTCAGGCCGGGTTTGGCAATGGTGGAGGTGTGGCGCGCGGGTGCCGGCGTTGCGGGCGCGCGATACTCCTGTTGAATGACGTAGTCGACGTTGCTCACCCTGCCATCCATTGCTGCAGTTCTGAAATTCAGCGGCGATGATAGAGCAACGAAAAGCGCAGCGTCTTCAGTTTCTTCGGCGAAACCATTCTCCATGCGATATTAGATCAGTTTGATATCCGAGCGACGCGATTGAGAGGCGAACGATCTTTTGCGGTGCCTGTTTTTGGAAAATGAAGCTGCGTGTTGCCTTGAAATTCAATCCGCCCGACGCGCAGTGGAATTTTCTTGTGGTGCTGCGCGTCATGCGAAGAAGAAGTTTCTCATTCGATCCGCGCTATTTTGCCGCCGATGTCATAAGTGCACGGCGGTGCTTGCATTGTCGTGTGCGGGTCGTCTTATAGCGAGAGCGACGTGAATATGAGGCAGACCATGAGCACGAACCCTCTTCGATTTGGCGTCTGGGCACCGGTGCATGGGCCACGGGCGGCGCATCAGGATCCCGAAGAGCCGTATGATGCGTCGTGGGAGCGCAACAAGGCGCTGGTCCTGCAGGCCGAGGCACTGGGCTACGATTCGACCCTGATCGCGCAGCACACCATCAATCCGCATCAGGAAGATCTCGATCAACTCGAGACCTGGAGTTCTGCAGCGGCGCTGGCTGCACTGACCAGCCGGATCGAGATCATCGCGGCGATCAAGCCCTATCTGTTTCATCCGGTCGTACTCGCCAAGATGGCACTGCAGATCGAGAATATCAGCCGCGGCCGCTTTGCGCTCAATCTGGTCAATGCCTGGAACAAGCCCGAGCTGGAGAAAGCCGGTATCGGCTTTGCCGAGCATGACGATCGCTATGCCTATGGCAAGGAATGGATCTCGATCGTTGCGCGACTGACGAGCGGGGAACGGCTGACGCACAAGGGCGAAAATTTCGATGTCCGAGACTACGCGCTACGTCCGAAGGACCTGTACCGGGCGCGGCCCGCGATCTATGTCGGCGGTGAGTCGGAGCCGGCGTGCGAACTGGTCGCGTCCCATGGCGATGTCTGGTTCATCAACGGCCAGCCGCTGGCCGATGTCACGGCACTGATCGCCAATGTGGCGGCACGACCGCGGGCCGGCGCTCCGCTGCGTTTTGGCCTGTCGGCCTTCGTGATCGCGCGTGAGACTGATGCAGAAGCCGAGCAGGCACATCAGCGTCTGCTGGCGCTTGCCGCGCAGGACGCGCCGATGAAGGCCATTCAGCGTGTCAATACCGATCCCAAGGTCGTGATGATGCAAACGATGCAGAAGTCGCCGCGGGTCGGCACCAATGGCGGGACCGCTGCGGGTCTGGTGGGAAGCTACGATACGGTCGCTGCCCGTATCCGCGAGTTCCATGCCGCCGGCATAGAGTTGTTCATGCTGCAATTCCAGCCATTGGAGAGTGAGATGCAGCGTTTTGCCGAGCAAATCTTTCCACGGGTGAAGGGGGAGGCAACTTTGCTGAAGGCCTCGCGCGGTTGAGTTGACGCTACAAGGCGGTCCTGCAAGGCGTGATCTCCGCCTAGTGAAACCACCACACGAACAGGCTGAGGAACGTCGCGTGTCCCAGTACCAAAGCGGTCATCTTTCCGAGATACATGCCTTGGTCCTTTCTCCTGTCTACATGGCTGATGCGTTGTCCCGGGCAGCATCGAGGCGGAGTGCCTGCAGCGCGCGATCGAGTTGCTGGGCTGGCGTCACTGTGACTGCAGCATTCCGGGACATGTCAGGCTTGGGCTGATGGGCAGCGTGATAGGTCTCGACGGCCGTCGCAAGCGCGAGAGCGCCTGCGATGGCAACGGCGAGAAGTGGCGGATGTGGCATCAATTCGACTCCTGAAGACACCCATTAACGCTCCACACAGCGCGCTTGGGAATTCCAAAGTTGGGCCGAACGGCTTCCAATCCTTCTTTCGGAGCGTCGGTCACGAGGCGTAAATGCTTGCGGATGCGCGCGATGTTCCGCGTGCGTGGGAGCACCGACGCCGAACGTTTTTCACGATGATCGTGATCACAACATTAAACATCTTCAATCTATAGCGATGCTGAAATCGCATCATCCGTTTTCAGGCTGTCGGGAAATGAGTTTCTTATTTGAAACGCCCCATTGGCGCGGCGGGTCTCCGGGATCAGATTGAAGCAAATGGGCCGCATGAAATGTGTGATGAGCCCATGTCAATCGGGAGAACCATCATGGGACTGCTCAACGAGAAGATCACGGCCGGTGCATTCGTCACCGCGGATCTGAACTATCTGGCACCGATCAATGGCCGCCCTCGCACCTATACATTCGATCCTCCGGCAGGAGAGCCGCGCTCCAACGCGGAGCCGGAGCCGCATGCGGTTGCGATCCATGATGTGCGGCCGAGCATCGATCAGTGGTCGCTCGATGAACACGGCTTTGCGGTGGCGCACCAGCACAGCGCGGTCTCCGACTTCTACGATGATGAGAACGTCAAGGGCGTCTACTATCCCGAAGCCGAGAAGCTGCTGAAAGACATCACCGGCGCGATCCGTGTCTTCATCTTCGATCATACCGTGCGCAAGCGCGTCGATGGCGTCAATGACCGCGGCGACGGCCCGCGCCAGCCAGTCGCGCGGGTACATGTCGATCATACGGATAGATCGGGTCCGCAACGTGTCCGCGATTTGATCCCGGAGGACGCGGAAGAATTGCTCAAGGGTCGGGTGCAGATCATCAATCTTTGGCGTCCGATCCGCGGCCCGTTGAAGGATTCGCCGCTGGCGGTCGCCGATGCGCGGACCGTTCGCTTTGACGAACTGGTCGGATCGGATCTGGTCTATCAGCACCGGGTCGGTGAAACCTACGCAGTGAAATTCAATCCGCAGCATCGCTGGTACTACGTGCCGGATATGACGCCCGACGAGATCTTGCTGCTGAAGTGCTATGATTCGGCCAAAGATGGCGTCGCGCGTTTCGCTCCGCACACGGCCTTCGCCGATCCGACCGCGCCTGTGGATGCGCCGCCGCGCGAGAGCATCGAGCTGCGCGCGCTGGTGTTTCACGCACCATAGGGTGGGCTAACGCGACCATGATGCTCCCGTCGATCGCGGCGGGAGCATTCACCTGTGACGATATCACGCCGTGACGGCCGCTGCGGGGCGCTTTGCATAGCGGCTGGGCGGACGTTCCAATCCGAAGTGGTCGCGCAGCGTGGTTCCCTCGTAGTCGCGGCGGAAGATACCGCGCTTTTGCAGCAGGGGGACGACTTCGTCGACGAACACGGCCAGACCGGTCGGCAAGACGTCAGGCATCAGGTTGAAGCCATCGGCGGCGCCGGCCCTGAACCAGGCCTCGATATCGTCGGCGATCGCCTCGGGCGTTCCGACGATGATGCGATGGCCGACCCCGCCGCCCAGCGCCTTGAGCAGTTGCCGCACCGTCAGATTATCCTTGCGGGCCATGGCGACGGTGCCCTTGAACATCGTCTGGTTGGCATTGGCCGGCAGTGGAATGTCCGGCAATGGCTTGTCGAGTTCGAGGATGTCGGGCGAGACATGCAGTGTTCCTGCCAGGCGCGACAGGCTGTACTGGATCGGCACCAGGTCCCACAATTCGTCTTGCCGTCGCTGCGCCTCGGCCTCGGTGCTGCCGATGATGGTCGCGAGGCCCGGCAGGATCACGATGGAATCCGACGGGCGGCCATAGGCGACGGCCCGCGCCCGCAGATCACGCGCATAGGCGACGCCGTCGTCGATCGATTGCGACAGCGTGAACACCGCATCGGCCTGCGCCGCCGCGAGGTCGCGGCCGTCGCTTGAACCGCCGGCCTGTACGGTGATCGGCCGTCCCTGCGGCGAGCGCGGTACGGTCAACGCACCGGCCACGGTGTAATGCGTGCCGCGATGATCGATGGCGTGGACCTTCGATATATCGACGAAGCGCGCCGACGCCTTGTCGCCGACAAAGGCGTCGTCTTCCCAGCTGTCCCACAGCGCGTGCACGACTTCGGCGAATTCCTTTGCGCGCTCATAGCGCAAGCCGTGTTCGAGTACGTTCGACAGGCCGAAATTGCGGCTCGCAGACGCGTCCGCCGTGGTCACCGCGTTCCAGCCGACGCGGCCGCCGCTTGCATGGTCGAGCGTCGCGAAGCGACGTGCGATGTTATACGGCTCGTTATAGGTCGTGGATGCGGTGGCGATCAGGCCGATATGCGTGGTCGCGGCAGCCACGCTAGCCAGAACGATGGTCGGCTCCATGGATTGAAACGGCCGCAGGTCGATGCGGTCGGTGATGGCCGGCGTGTCGGCGAGAAAGATCGCGTCGAACTTTCCGCGCTCGGCGATCTTCGCGACATTCACATAATGCTGCACGTCGTAGAATGCGCCGGGATCGCTGTCGGGTAACCGCCATGCCGATGCATAGACGCCGGAATGAAGCAGGTTCACGTTGAGATGCAGTTTGCGTTCACTCATGGAGCATTCCTGATGGGCGAGGCGGAGAGCGATCCAGTTGTCTTCGGGCTCGCGCGTATGACATTCGCCCACTGATCGCATCGCATCGCGAATGATCTTTCAAACTTGGTGTCGCGACGGTGAGATCGCGTGAAGTGCATTGTCTTTGCGCGGATTGCAGATTTAGATCGCGCTACAAATTGCTACCGCGTTGCAGCGCTCAGATGAAGTGGCAACTCCATGTCATTGATCACTTCAGAAAATGCGAGACGTTGCTGCCGCGGTTGGTAGTCAAAAACACCAACGGACGGTCCCCAATGAGGAAGATTAGTATTTCGGCGCGCGCGTCGATTGCCATCGTGTCGGTCATGCTTGGCGGGCAGCTTGCGCAGGCGCAGGAGGGCAAGCCGGTTTCGGGCGGCGCCATCACATGGGGCGTTGCGACCGAGCCGAGCTGCTTCGATCCGCATCGCGCCTCCCAGCAGGCCGCGTTTTTCGTGGCGCGCAACTATATCGACTCGCTGGTCGGCAAGAAGACCGACGGCACCTTCGCGCCATGGCTGGCGACTGAGTGGTCGATCTCGCCGGACGGAAAGGAATATACGTACAAGCTGCGCGAGGACGTCGTCTTCCACGACGGCGAGAAGTTCGACGCCGCGGCGGTGAAGGCGAATTACGATTTCGTCAAGAAGCCGGAAAACGCCACCAATGCAGTCGCGCTGCTGCAATATTTCGATCGCGCCGAAGTCGTGTCGCCCTATGTCGTCAAATTGATCCTGACGCAGCCGGATTCGACGTTCCTGGAGTCCACGTCCAACGTCAAGCTGGGCATCATCTCGCCAAAGGCCCTCGCCAAGGGCGACCTGTGCGGCGGTGGGCCGCTGCTGGCGGGCAGCGGGCCGTTCGTGTTCGAGCGCTACAGCCGTGGCCAGTCCGCCGTGTTCGTCCGCAACAAGGATTACAAGTGGGGACCGGGTTATGCCGCGCATACTGGTCCGGCCTATCTCGATCGCGTGACCTTGCGGTTCCTGCCGGAGGCTGCAGTGCGGGCCGGTGCGCTGACGTCGGGGCAGGTCGATCTGATCGAAGGCGTGCAGCCGACCGACGCGCCGCTGTTCGCGGATCAGGCTGAATTCAAATTGTTGACCGGTCCGTCCGGCGCCAGCACGTCGTTCACGTTCAACATCAACTACACCATTCCGCCCGCGGATGACGTGCGGGTCCGGCGCGCGCTGCGTGACGGTTTCGATCTCGAACCGCTGGTCAAGCAGGTCTATCTCGGTACGGTGCCGCGTGCATGGTCCATCATCGGCCCGGCCAACCCGGCCTATAACAAGGCGCTGGTCGGTGCGTGGGGCAACAATATCGCAGGCGCCAACAAGCTGCTCGATGAAGCCGGCTGGACCGGCCGCGATTCTGAAGGCTTCCGCACGAAGAATGGCGTGCGCCTGAAGATCGACGTCGGCTATCCGCAGCCTTACGTCCGCGACAACCGCGAAGTGCTGATCCAAGGCATCCAGGCCGCGTTGCGCAAGAATATCGGCTTCGATCTCAACCTGCGCATCATCACCGCTGGCGAATATGCCAAGAACAACGCCAACGGCAACTGGACGATCTATCCGAACACCGACAATCCATCGGATCCGGCGCGGGAGTTGTGGGACATGCTCGGCTCCAAAGGGTTTCTGTATTCCAACATTGCCAATCCGGATCCGCAGATCACGGGTCTGATCGATGAGGCGCTGCGCTCGACCGATGTGGCGAAGAAGCGTGCCCTCACCGATGAAATCCAGAAGCTCGGCGTCGACCAGGCCTTCATCGTGCCAATGTTCGCACCGAGCTGGTTCCTGGCGGCGAAGAACAACGTCAACGGGTTGAGCTTCGAGGCGGGTCTGGACTCGCCATCGAGCGCCTACGACTTCTGGCTGGCGAAGTAGACGAGATCATGTGGTCTCGTATTATTTCCAGATTGCTCACCAGTCTCGTGGTGGCCTGGGCAAGTGTGACGGCGTCATTCTTGGCGCTGCACGCTTTGCCGGGACGCATCCAGGATATCCTGGCGGGCGATCTGGAATATCCAGGGCTGCGCGAGGCGATTGCGGCGGAGTGGGGGCTCGATCGCAGTCTGCTCGCGCAGTACCTGGATTTTCTTCTGCGCATCCTGCAGGGCGATTTCGGCACGTCCTATGTGCTGCGTCAGCCCGTCACCGAGGTGGTGGGATCACAACTGATGCCGACCGTGCAACTGGCGCTGCTCGGCGGACTTCTGGCCATCGTGATCGGAGTCGCGCTCGCGTTGCTGACGGCAGGGCGTGGGCGCATCTCGCGCCAGATCGCATCCTTTCTGGAACTGGTATTCGCATCGACGCCGGTGTTCTGGCTCGGCATTCTGCTGCTGATGGCGTTCTCCTTCACGCTGCGCTGGTTTCCGGTGTCCGGGGGCAGCGGCTGGAAGTCGATTGTGCTGCCGTCCTTGACACTGGCATTGCCGACGGCGGGCCTCCTGGCGCAGGTGCTGCGTGAGGCGATGGAGAAGACGCTCGATCAGCCCTTCGTCACTACGGTACGCTCGCGCGGCGTCGGCGAGCTCGTAATCCGCGCGCGCCATGTGCTGCGGCATGCTCTGCTGCCGGCGGTGACGCTCGGCGGCTGGCTGATCGGCGGACTGCTCGGCGGCGCTGTGATCACGGAGAAAGTCTTCGGGCGTCCGGGTCTCGGCACCGTGACTCTCGGCGCCGTGCTGACCCATGACGTGCCGGTGGTGCTGGCCGTGGTGCTGCTGGCCGCTTTCATCCATGTCGCCGCGTCGACCCTGCTCGACATCCTGTATCTACTGATCGACCCGAGACTGAGGGCGCAATGAACGTGCAAACCCGTCCGCTCGCGGACTTGTCCATCGCGCTTGACCCGCAGGTTAACCCGCCCGGTGCGGTGGAACCGGTGACGACGGCGGCCGTGATCGCGCCGCGATTGCTGTCGCCAGGCCTTGCTATCTCGCTAGCGTTTCTGTTCGTGCTGCTTCTGGCCGCGGCATTCCCACGCGCCTTCACCCAGTTCGATCCGCTGATCGGCGATTACGCGCTGGGGCTGAAGCCGCCGAGCTGGGAGCATCTGTTCGGCACCGACCGGCTCGGCCGCGACGTGTTCGCGCGGACCATCCACGGCACGCGCTATTCGCTCCTGATCGGGCTCGGCGGGATGGCGATCAGCCTGGCCTTCGGCATCGTGCTTGGCATTCTCGCCGGACAACGCAACCGTTTCCTCGACGAGGCGACGTCGCGCGTGTTCGACGTGCTGTCGTCATTCCCCGGCGTGTTGCTGGCGATGCTGGTGGTCACGTTTCTGGGACAGGGTATGCTCAACATCGCCATCGCTGTGGGAATTGCCGGCATTCCGAAATTCGGTCGCGTCATCCGTGCCCAAACGCAATTGGTGCGCGATGCCGATTACGTGACGCATGCGGTCGTCTATGGCCTCGGCCGCTGGCAGATCTTCATCCGCCATGTGCTGCCGAATGTCTTGGTCGCGGTGCCGGTGATTGCGACGGTCTATATCGGCAATACGATCCTCGCGGTGTCGGGCCTCAGCTTTCTGGGGCTCGGCCCGCAGCCGCCGACGCCGGAATGGGGCGTGATGCTGGCGGAGAGTCGCGACGTGCTGCGCGTAGCGTGGTGGCCCGGCGTGTTTCCCGGCCTCGCCATCACACTGACGGTGATCGCTTTCACGCTGGTCGGCAATGCCATCCAGAAACGGTTCGAGGGACGGCTGGCATGACGGACAAACCATATCTGGTCGTTCCACAGCCCGATGATCTGCTGATCGATATCGAGGGCCTCTCGATCGGTTTTGCCGGCGCCAATGGCGGCGCACCGATCGTCCGGAACTTCGACCTGACGATCCGCCGCGGCGAATGCGTGGCGCTGGTCGGCGAGTCCGGATCGGGCAAGAGCATTACGGCGCGGAGCCTGCTCAACCTGTCTGGCGATGGGGCCGAGGTCGACGCTGATCGCTTCCTGATCAAGGGCCGCAATGCGTTGCAGTTTCGTGAAGCCGACTGGCGCAAGCTGCGCGGCACGGTCACCGGCCTTGTCATGCAGGACGCGCTGGTGTCGCTGGATCCGCTGCGCACCATCGGCCAGGAAGTCGGCGAGGTGCTGTCCGCGCATCGGACATTACGTGGGCGACAAAGAGTTGCCGCACGTGTCACCGGTGTGCTGCGCAAGGTCGGCATTCCCGATCCCGAACATCGAGCTGCACAATATGCGCATCAGCTCTCCGGCGGTTTGCGCCAGCGCGCGCTGATCGCATCGGCCATTGCCGCCGATCCGGATCTCATCATCGCAGACGAACCGACCACATCGCTGGACGTCACCGTTCAGGCGCAGGTGCTCGCCGTATTGGCCGAGCGCGTGCGGGAAGGCGCCGGGCTGCTGTTGATCAGCCACGATCTCGCTGTCGTGGCTGGAATCGCCGATCGGGTGATTGTGATGCGCGACGGCCGCATCGTGGACAGCGGAGCCACGGCGGATGTCTTGCGCCGTCCGCGCCATCCCTATACGCGACAGCTTCTCGCTGCGATCCCATCCGCTGATTCAAGAGGACATCTGCTCGCGTCTGCCCGATTTGACGTTGCAAGCGTCGAAGGGAACGGCGTCGTCGGGTCTGTCATCGTCCGCGAGCGCCTTCCCATTCGAAGGCCGTCGGATGAAGCTTTGGTGCTCCAGATTGAGGGCATTTCTAAACGTTATGTCCAGCGGCGATCAGCTGCGGTCGGCGCGGTATCGCCGCCGGCGCTCGCCCGAGTAACTTTTTCGGTCAAGGCCGGCGAGGTTGTCGGCATCGTCGGCGAGTCCGGATCTGGCAAGTCGACATGCGCCAAGATCGTGCTCGGCCTGCTCGCGCCGGACGAGGGCGAGGTGCGCCTGCTCGGGCAGCCGTGGTCCGGGGTGGCGGAGGCTGAGCGGCGCGCGCTGCGCGCAAGGTTGCAATATATCCCGCAGGATGCGCTCAGCAGTTTCGATCCGCGCTACCGGGTCGCCGATGTGATTGCCGAAAACCTGACCGGCGATGCGCGCATAAAGCGCGACCGCATCGTTGCGCTGCTCGAGCAGGTCGGTCTGAACGCCGGTCATCTCGGTCGCACTCCGCGGTCGTTGTCGGGCGGCCAGCGGCAGCGTGTCTCCATTGCACGTGCACTGGCGGCGGAGCCGGACATCATCGTGTGCGACGAGCCGGTGTCGGCCCTGGATGTTTCGATCCAGGCGCAGGTGCTGGACCTGCTGAGCGAACTGCAGGCGCGCCTCGGGACCGCGCTGCTTTTCATTTCTCACGATCTGGGCGTCGTCCAGCATATCGCGGATCGCGTGCTGGTGTTTCACCGCGGGCGGATCGTCGAATCCGGACCGGTCGATCAGGTATTTTCCAACCCGGCCGATGACTACACCAGGGCCTTGTTGTCATCGATCCCCGCCATCGAGAGTGCCTTCGTGCGTTCGTCTGCCAATGCGGCGACGGCTGACCTTTCCAGAGCATGATTGATTGAAACTAGTCCAGGAGTTCGTCATTGCGAGCGCAGCGAAGCAATCCAGAAGGCCACAAAGGAAGACTGGATTGTTTCGTCGCAAACGCTTCTCGCAATGACGACGCAAATGACGCCTAAGCCGCCGGAATTCGTTTGCCTGGCATGTCCCTGAACAGCCGGGTCTTTCGCTGTTGTGCCGCGTCGGCTGTCACAACGAGAGCGTCCACCATGCCATGCGCGGCTGGCCACCAGCCATAGCCCGACGCGATATTGATGTGGCCGGCATCGCCCATGTTGACGAAGTCCGAGCCCCAGCTCTCGGCCAGCATGCGCGCTCGCTGCAGCGACATGAAGGGATCGTTGCTGCTGGCGACGACCATGCTCGGAAACGGCAGGGATGTCGTCGGCATCGGTGCAAAGTTGCGCAATTGCGGGAATGCGTCGGTGTTCGTTTCCACATCGGCCGGTGCGACCAGAAGTGCGCCGCCGATTTTGATGTCCGGCACCCGCAGCGCTGCATGGGCAATGAGGATACAGCCGAGACTGTGGGCGACTGCGATCGCGCCGGGATTGGCATCTGCGCTCGACAGAAGTCGCTCCACCCAGCGATCGAGCACAGGTGCGTCCCAGTCGTCCTGCTCGACGCGGCGCGCAAACGGCGTATGGCTCTGCAACAGGGTCTGCCAGTGGCCGTCCGGTGAGCCGTGAAGGCCCGGAATGATCAGAGCGCCCCGCATGCGTCGATCCCTCTGCTGTTTTGGTGCCAGCCCAAGCGGAAGGCCGACGTCGAGTCGTTCGGGCCGTTACTCCGCGGCGATAGCGGATGGCAGCGCGGGGCGGAACGAGGAGGCTGGATGCGGCACCTGCAGCCGTGCGCGACCGGCACCGAACAGTTTTTCGCGAAGCGTGCCGGGCGTATAGGCACTCTTGTAGATGCCGCGCCGGGTCAGTTCCGGCACCAGCAGATCGACGATGTCCTCAAAGCTTCCCGGCGAGATCGCGAAGGCGAGGTTCAGGCCATCGACGTCGGTCTGCGCAACCCAGTCCTCGATGGCGTCAGCCACCTGCTCGGGCGTTCCGACCACGATTGGCCCGATGCCGCCGATGCCGACATGCTCGGCGACCTCGCGCACTGTCCAGGTGCGATCGGGATCGGCGCGGGTGATATTGTCCATCGCCGTGCGGCCTGCTTCGTTTTGGACGTGCTCCACCTTCTGGTCGAGGTCATAGGTCGAGAAATCGACGCCGGTCCAGCCGGACATCAGCGTCAGGGCGCCCTCATGGTTGATGTAGCGGCGATACTCCGCATGTTTCGCGGCGGCTTCCTCTTCTGTGCGGCCGAGGATGACCGTCATCATGCTGAACATCAGGATTTCCGACGGGTCGCGCCCCGTCTCTGCCGTAAGCGTGCGGATCGCAGCGACGCGCGGCGCGATCACCTTTGCGGCCGGACCGGACATGAACACGCATTCGGCGTGTTGCGCGGCGAACAGTTTTCCGCGCAGCGACGTTCCGGCCTGATACAGCACCGGCGTTCGTTGCGGTGACGGCTCGGAGAGATGGATGGCGTCGAGGGTGTAGTTCTCGCCATAATGCTGGACGCGGTGAACGCGCGACGGCTCGGTGAAAATGCCGCGCGCCTTGTCGCGCTGCACGGCGTCGTCTTCCCAGCTGCCTTCCCACAGCTTGTAGACGACCTCCATATATTCTTCGGCGACATTGTAGCGGTCGTCATGGGCGTTCTGGCTGGCCTTACCCATGCCCTTGGCGGCGCTGTCGAGATAGCCGGTGACGATGTTCCAGCCGATGCGGCCATCGGTGAGGTGATCCAGGGTCGACATCCGGCGGGCGAATGGATAGGGCGGCTCGTAAGACAGCGTACAGGTCACGCCGAAACCGAGATTCTCAGTGACGGCAGCCATCGCTGACACCAGCAGCAGCGGGTCGTTCACCGGCACCTGCGCGGCATTGCGCAATGCCGCGTCCGGATTGCCGCCGAACACGTCGTAGACGCCGAGCACATCTGCAAGGAACAGTCCGTCGAACCGTCCGCGTTCCAGCGTTTGCGCGAGATCGAGCCAGTAGGGCAGGCGATTATAGTCGCCGGAGCGATCGTCGGGATGCGTCCACAGGCCGGGCGACTGGTGCGCCACGCAGTTCATGGCAAATGCGTTGAGGCGAATCTGTTTCGTCACGTGGTGTCCTCCAGATGCCGCGGCGTCGTTGCGCCGCTGAGATCAAGACCGGTGGCGCGTCAAACTTTTGCAATCGCCCGGCGGTGATCGGCGAGTGGCTCTCCGAACGGGCCGGTATTGGCACGGAACTGCCGGACATTGTCGGTCCGTTGCAGCGACAGCAGCGGGAATACCAGTTCGGCAAACCGATAGGCCTCTTCGAGGTGCGGATAGCCAGACAGGATGAACGTATCGATGCCGAAGTCCTGATATTCGCGGATGCGTGCGGCGACCGTGGCGGGATCGCCGACCAGCGCCGTGCCAGCGCCGCCGCGCACCAGGCCTACACCGGCCCACAGATTCGGGCTGACCTCGAGCCGGTCGCGCCGGCCGCCGTGCAATTGCGACATGCGCTGCTGGCCGACGGAATCCATTCGCCCGAGAATTTGCTGCGCGGATGCGATCGTGTCGTCGGTGAGATGCTCGATCAGTTCGTCGGCGGCCTTCCATGCCGCCTCGTTGGTATGGCGGACGATGACATGCAGCCGAATGCCGAACGTGATCTTGCGGCCGCGCTGCTCGGCGATCCCGCGCACGCGTGCGATCTTCTCCGCCACCTGCGCCGGCGGCTCGCCCCAGGTCAGGTATTTGTCGACGGTATCGACGGCGACATCGATGCCGGCATCGGACGAACCGCCGAAATAGAATGGTGGATGGGGCGTCTGGATCGGCGGGTAGAGGATGCGACCGTCTTCGACCGTGATGTGCTTGCCCGCGACAGTGACGGCTTCGCCGGCGAGCTCCCGCGCGTAAACATTCAGAAATTCACGGGTGACCTCATAGCGTTCGTCGTGATCGAGGAAGACGCCATCGCCCTTGTTCTCGATGGCATCGCCGCCCGTCACGATGTTGATGAGCAACCGTCCGTTGGTCAGGCGATCCAGTGTGGCAGTCATGCGCGCCGCCACGGTGGGCGACTGCAGTCCGGGTCGCACGGCGACGAGATAGCGCAATCGTTCCGTCCACGGCGCGATGGCCGATGCGATGACCCAGGAGTCTTCGCAATTGCGGCCGGTCGGGAGCAGGGCCCCGTAATAGCCGAGCTTGTCCGCGGCACGCGCAATCTGCCGCAGATAGTCGAAATCGACCTCGCGCGCACCGGCCGTGGTTCCGAGATAGTGGCCGTCGCCGCTGGTCGGCAGGAACCAGAGGATCTTGAGAGCGTCGTCGACTGCGGTCATGGTGCGGATGTCCCGGCGGCGTCGGCTACGGCAATGGCTTTCGGGATCAGTCCGAGCGCGAGAAACGTATCGGCCAGCTGCTGCTGTTCAGTGATGACCTTGCGATCGATCGGCTTGATCCCGTAGGCCTGCCGCTTGAGCGCGACCTCCAGGACAGGAACCGGCAGGCCGACCGAGGGGCTCAATTGCTCGGCCACCGCCTTGATGTCTGTCTTGGCCCAGTCGTCGACTTCCCGCAGGCCTTCGAGAATCGCATCGACCACCTTGGGATCGGATTCCAGGAATTTCTGCGATGACAGATAGAACTGGTAATTTGACACGGTATCGGTGCCGTCGGCGAGAACCGTCGCCTCGATCGCAGCTTCAGCGGCCGCCTGGAACGGATCCCAGATCACCCAGGCATCCACGGCACCGCGCTCGAACGCCGCCCGCGCGTCCGCCGGCGCCAGGAACACCGGCGTGATGTCGGAATATTTGACATTGGCTTTCTCCAGCGCCTTGACGAGGAGATAGTGAACGTTGGAGCCCTTGTTGAGCGCGACCTTCTTGCCCTTCAGCTCGGCGACCGATTTGATCGGACTGCCTTTCGGCACCAGGATCGCTTCGCCCTTGGGCGCTGGCGGCTCGTAGGCGACATAGCGGATCGGTGCGCCGGCGGCCTGCGCGAAGATCGGCGGCGCCTCGCCGGTGTTACCGAAATCGAGCGCACCAACATTGATGGCTTCCAGCAGCGCGGGGCCTGCCGAAAACTCCGTCCACTTGATGGACCAGCCAAGCGCCTTCAGGCGTGGCTCAAGGCTGCCTTTGCTCTTCAGCAGAACCAGCTTGCCGTATTTCTGGAAGCCAATCCGGACGGTCTTCTCTTGCGCGTGCGCTGATCCGGAACCGATCAGCGTGGGAGCGGAGACGACAGCCACGCCGAGACCCATGGCGATGGCGGCTTTCAAGATCATTCGTCTGGCATGCATTGTCGTTGTCCTGCATTGGGGCGTGAAAGGTGCCATCACCGATGACGCATTAGAGTCCCAAGCAGGCGATCTGGGGAATTCCAAAAACCGGGACGATCATGGGTTGATCGCTCTGCACAATGCCGCCATCCGGAGAACGTTGTGCTTCCGGTATTGCCGCCGCAGATTGCTCGCTCAGGCCTGCTCCTGGCCCCAGCGCTGCACCGTGATCCGCGTCAATGTGCGAAAGATAACCCCTTCGACGACGAGGCCGATCAGGATCACCGTCAGCAGTCCCGCGAACACGCTGGCCGTCTCCAACTGTGCACGGCTGGTGTAGATGAACCAGCCGAGACCGCCAGAACGGGCACTGACGCCGAACACCAGTTCGGCCGCGATCAGGGTCCGCCATGCGAAGGCCCAGCCGATCCGCAGGCCCGACAGGATCTGCGGAAATGCCGCGGGCACCAGAATCTCCACGACAAAGCGGCCGCCGGACAGGCCGAGATTGCGGCCAGCCATCCGCAGCGTCGGCGGCACGGCAAGGAAGCCGCCATAGCAGGCCAGCGCCACCGGCCACAGCACGGAATGGACGATGACGAAGATCAGGCTCGGCGTGCCGATGCCGAACCACAGCAATGCAACGGGCAGCAGCGCGATGGCGGGAAGCGGATTGAACATGGATGTCAGCAGCCCGAGCGCTTCGTTGCCCCAGCGTGACAGTGCGGCGAGGGTGGTGAGGACCGCGGCGACGGCGACGCCCAGCGCATAGCCGGTGATCAGGACGCGCAGCGACGTCAGGGTGCGGTCCGGCAGTTCACCGGAGACGGTCGCCGCCCACAGCGCCGACAAAGTCGCGCCCATGGTCGGCAGCAGCAACGCGTTGTCGAGCCAGCGCGCATAAAGCTCCCAGATCAGCGCAAAGCCCGCGAGGATCACGGCGCGGCGCCACGGCGTGCCGGAGAACGCGCGTTGCAGGGCAGGCGCGCGAACGAGCTTCGGTGCGGCGATGTCAGACATATTCGGTTTCCGGATCGGCGAACACGCTCTGCTGGATCTGCCGTTCCAGCTCGGCGAAGCGCGCGGTGCCGCGGATGCGGGTGTCGGGCGGCACGTCGAATGCCGCGGCCAGCCGGCCGGGATGCGGCGTCAGTGCGAGGATGCGGGTGCCGACGCGGATCGCCTCGTCGATGCCATGGGTGACGAATAGCGCCGTGCTGCCGGTCTCCTCGCATAGCTTCAGCAGTTCGTCCTGCATTTGCCGGCGCGTCAGCGCATCCAGTGCTGCAAACGGCTCGTCCATCAACAGCAATGCCGGCTCCAGCGCGAAAGCGCGGGCGATGGCGACGCGCTGCTTCATGCCGCCGGACAGCGTATGCGGATAGGTATCGACGAAATTCTTCAGCCCGACGCGGCTGAGCCAGTGGCGCGCCACCTCTTCCGCTTGTGGGCGCGGCAGCGACTTGCCGCGTTGCAGTGCGTAGCGAACATTGCCGAGCACCGTACGCCACGGCAGCAACTGGTCGAATTCCTGAAACACCGTCATGCGGTCAGGGCCGGGCGCATCGATGCGCCGCCCGTGTAGCCGGATCTCGCCGCTGCTCGGCTTCAGGAAACCGCCCACCGTACGCAGCAGCGTGGACTTGCCGCAGCCCGACGGGCCGAGCAGCACCAGCCGTTCGCCGGCCGAGAGTGTGAAGCTGACATCCTCGACGGCGGTGAGGATGCCGTCGCGGGTGGGATAGCTGATGCTGATGTGATCGAGCGCCAGCAGCGGCGCCGTTACGGCGTCGCCGACGAAGTCAGCCGATCGCGGCGCGACGTTCACCTCAGCTTCCCGGCTTTTCCCCGAGGCCGGACCAGAACAGATCCCGCCACGACGCCGGCGCCTGCTTGATCAGGCCGACCTTGGCCTCGAAGTCGGCGAATTTCTGCGCGCCTTCGGGAATTGTCGTGAAGTTGATGTTCTTGTCGCGGATGATGCTCTCGACAAAATCCGGCGCAAGCTTCGAGTTTTCCGCCTTGATGTAAAGCGCAGTGGCTTCCTTCGGATTGGCCTTGATCCAGTCATTGGCGCGGTCGAGTCCGCGCACGAAAGCCTGGATCGTCTTCGGATTGTCGTTGACGAATTTGGTGGTGGCATAGACCACGTTGAACGTATGCGGGCCGCCGAGCACGTCGTAGCTGTTCAGCACCTCGTGCACTTTTCCGCTGGCGAGTTGCTGTTGCGAGAACGGTGGCGACGTGAAGTGCGCGGTGATCTCGGAGCGACCCGACAGGATCTGCGCCGTTGCGTCCGGATGCGGCATGCTGACGGTGAGTTCGTCGAGCTTGTCGAATTTGCCGAACGCCTTGTCGGCCGCCATCTGCAGTACGATCGGCTGGAAGCCGACCTTGACCGACGGCAGCGCGATGCGGTCCTTCTCGGTGAAGTCGGCCAGTGTCTTGATGTTCGGATTGTTGGTGGTCAGGATATTGGCCATTGATCCCAAGGCGGCGACGCCGATGATCTTGGCGGTGGTCCGCGTCTTGTCCCAGGTCAGGATCATCGGCGTGATGCCGGCGGTCGCGAAATCCAGTCCGCCGGAAATCAGTGCTTCATTCATCGATGCGGCGCCCGAGAGCCGCAGCCATTCGATCTTCGGCGGCGTGATGCCAAGCGCCTTGGCTTCGTCCTCGATCAAGCCTCGTTCGCTCGCGACGATGAGCGGGAGATAGGCGATCCCGAACTGCTGCGCGATACGGAGTTGGGCCGTCTCGGCTCGAACGCCTTGCATAGTCGCCGCGACAAAGCCCAACGCGAGCGCGCCGACGTGCAGAAATCTTGCTGTCTTCATGATATGTCTCTTCAGTGCCTGCTGATGCGGCATAAGTGTGCGCTTTGGAGAAGTTGCAACTACACTTCAGGAAATCAGGCAACGCGTCCAGCGTGCAGATGCGATGGCGCCATCTTCAGAACAAGCCCACTGGCGCAACGATCGATGTGAGACGGTTTTTCTCGAAATCCCTGCGAAGAGAGAAGGCGGTTTGCTCTCGATAGGCGACCGAATGAAGAGCCAGCTTGTCTGTTTGACGAGGCCTGCCGCGGCTCGTTCCTGCCGGAAGTTGTGCTGACGTCCCGTGATATGGGGCGGATTGGAGACGCGAAATCGATACACCCATTCAGGTTATCGCAAGCACCATGCGTCTTATGAGTGCGAGAATAAAAATCTCTTTCCCGGCTGTGTCCCGGTTCGCGCGAGGTTCCATAGCGGTGCAAACGAGGCTAAAAGCGCTTCTTTCGTGGGCAGCATTGACATGTATGTCATGGCTGTTTCACGGCTTGCGGCGTTCGACGGCCGGGCAGAGATCTGTTCCAGCGCTCGCCCGTGACGTATCCTGGAGATCACCGTGCTTACCTCGTATCTGTCCCGCCGCGCTCTTTTGGCTACATCGGTTGCGCTCGCAGCGAGCCTCGCTTCGCCGCCAATGTCGCTCGCTCAGCAATCACCGATTCGTATCGGATTGCTGGCCCCGTTGACGGGGATCGGCGGACCTTACGGCCAGGAAGAAGAGCAAGCCGCTCGCGCCGCCGTGAAAATTATCAACGACGCCGGTGGGGTTCTCGGTCGCCCGCTGGAACTGATCGTGGCGGATGACGAGACGCAGCCGACCGCCGGTGTCGCTGCCGCACGCAAGCTGATTGACGTGGACAAGGTCGCATCGATCGCAGGCGTATGGAGCAGTGCCGTCGCGCTGGCGGTCAAGCCGATTACGCTTGAGAAGGGCGTACTTCTCACCGTCAATGGCTCAGCCGATGAAATCACCGACGGCGACAACAAGAATCTGGTCTGGCGTTTCCAGACCAATGGCAAGAGCTGGGGCGAGGCCTTCAGCAAGGCGATGGCCAAGGACGGCATCAAGACTGCCTCGATCCTCGTGCTGCAGACGCCCTTTACGCAGAGCACCATTCAGCCGTTCCGCAAGAGCTTCACGGACGCCGGCGGCAAGGTGCTGGATGAAGTCAGCTTCAACGCTGGCCAGCCGTCCTATCGGGTTGAGGTGGAGCGCATCTTCGGCAAGAAGCCGGACGCCGTGTTCGTTGCTGCCTACATTAACGAGCTCAGCGCCATCGCCAAGGAAGCTTTCCGCTCGGGCTATGACAGCAAGATCTATGCGTTTGGCAACGCTGCGGGCAGCAACGGTCAGTTCGTCAAGAATGTCGGTGCCGAAGTCGCCGAAGGCGTGCATCACACCCAGCAGGTGCCCGTTGGCAAATCTGCCGCTTACAGCCGCTATCTGAAGGAAATCGGCAAGCCCGACGGCACCATCATGACCTTCGGTGCGCAGGTGTTCGACCAGATCGTGCTGACGGCACTGGCCATCGAGAAGGCCAAGAGCACTGATGGCATCCGTTTCGGCGTGGAAGTTCCTGCACTGGTCAATGCCGATGCCCCCTCGATCGGCGATCCGGCCGAAGCGCTCAAGGCGCTGCGTGCAGGCGAGCCGTTCCGTTATGCGGGGGCAGCGTCGGATTTCCGCTTTGCGCCCAATGGCGACCAGACCGACCTGACTTTCGGGCACTTCCTGATCAAGGCAGGCGACAGCAAACTGGTTGGCGAGATCCGCTGAACCGATGCTCGAGGCCGTCAATGTTAGTGTGATCTATGAAGGCGGCTTCAAGGCGCTGAATGGTGCATCGGTGCAGCTCGCTGCGGGCGCCGTCACGGGACTTATCGGTCCCAACGGCGCCGGCAAGTCCACACTGTTCGGCGTACTCGCCGGCGCGGTGCGGCCTGTTGCCGGTGCGGTGCAGCTCGGCGGAGAGATCGTGACGCAGCATGGCCCGGCATGGCGGGCGCGTCGCGGGCTGGCGCGGACCTTTCAGCTCTCGCGCGAATTGGCGAGCCTCACGGTGCTTGAGAACGTCCTTGTCGCGCAGCCTCATATGCGCGGAGAAAACGTCCTGTCGCTGCTCTGGTCCCGCCGCGCGGTGCGTGACGAGGAGGACGCAGCCATCGACAAGGCCCGCGCACTGCTGCAGCGCGTTGATCTCTGGAAACTTGCAGACGCGCCTGCCGGTACACTATCGGGTGGCCAGAAGAAGCTGCTGGAAATCTGCCGCGCGCTGATGCTCGATCCGCGTATCGTGTTGATGGATGAGCCGAGTGCCGGCGTGAACCCGACGCGGATCGGTGAGATCGTGGAATTCGTTCAGGCGCTGCGCGCGGAAGGCACTACTTTCGGTCTGGTGGAGCACAATATGGGCATGGTCCGTCTGCTGTGCGACCGCGTCTATGTTCTGGCCGAGGGACAGGTGCTGACCGAAGGCCGGTTTGACGATGTCATCGCCAATACGGAGGTGGCGTCGGCTTATCTGGGGGCGCAGTCATAACGACCTCCGCAACAGGACTGGAATTGCGCGACGTGGTGGCTGGCTATGGCGGCCATCCGATCTTGCATGGCGTGAGCTTCTCGGTTCGCGCAGGCGAGACGCTGGTCGTGGTCGGCCCCAACGGCTCCGGCAAATCGACGCTGATGAAGACGGCCGTTGGCCTGTTGCGTCCGATCTCGGGCGAAGTCCTGCTCGGTGAAGCGAACGTCACGACGCTCAGTGCGCCTGCGCGTGCCGCGCGGGGCCTCGCTTATGTGCCGCAGGAGGCCAACATCTTCCGCAACATGAGCGTGCTGGAAAATCTGCAAGTCGGTTATGAATTCGTGGCATCATGTTCGGCGCCATCGTTCGGCGAGCGCCTCGATGCCGTGCTCGACCTGTTTCCGGAAATCCGCGCCAAGCTGCGCAGCACGGCCGGGCATCTCAGCGGTGGTCAGCGACAGATGGTGGCGATGGCCACCGCATTGATGCCCGAGCCATCCGTCCTTGCGCTGGACGAACCTTCCGCCGGATTGTCACCGCGCAATGCGGAGATTTTGTTCGAGGTGATCGGCCGGGTGGCCGCCTCAGGAGTGACGCTGCTGATCGTCGAGCAGAACACGCGCCTCGGGCTCGGCGCTGCGGATCACGGCGTGGTTCTGGTGGGTGGGCGGATACGCCTTGCCGCGCCCGCCGCCGAGGTGCTCGCCGATCCGGATATCCGCCGCCTCTATCTCGGAGGGGTGTGATGGGTCAGCTTCTTGTCAACGGCATTGTCGCCGGTCTGCTACTGGCATTGCCTGCGCTTGCGCTGTCGCTGACGTTCAGCGTGTTGCGCTTTGCCAATTATGCGGTCGGATCCTATCTCTCCTGCGGTGCCTATCTCGTCTATATCGGCAATGTCGTACTGGGCATGCCGCTGTGGCTGGCGGCTGGTGCCGGCGCGGCACTCTTTGCGCTGATCGCTGTCGGTATCGACTGGCTTGCCTATCGTCCGCTTCGCAATCGCGGGGGCGTAACGCTGCTGGTAGCCTCCATGGGAGTCGCCATCGCGCTGGAGAACGTGATCCGTTTCTTTGCCGGCAACTCGCCGCGGGCCTATAACGTGCCGGTAGCGCGACCGATGCGTTTTGGCGATATCCGGCTGAACCACGAACAGCTCACCATTCTCGTTACGGTCATTGCGGCACTCGCTGTGGTGTGGATCATCTTTCGCTTTACGCGGCTTGGCCGAATGATGCGCGCCGTGGCGGATAACCCGGATCTTGCAGCAGTGCGCGGCATCTCGCGGTCCCGCGTCGTCGCTTATGTCTGGCTGATCGCTGGAATGCTGATAACGCTGTCCGGCGTGCTCGTTGGGCTGGATGCCAATGTCGAGCCGCAGATGGGCTGGACTTATCTGCTGCCCGTATTCACGGCCGCCATTCTCGGCGGCATTTCCAATCCGATGGCCGCTGTCGCTGGCGCGCTGACGCTTGGCCTCGCGGAGGAGTTCGCGACGTTAGTGATGCCCGTGCACTACCGGATGATCGTGACATTCCTTGTGATGGTCGCGCTTCTGCTCGTGCGGCCATGGGGCCTGTTTGGAACGCGGTGGGTTACCAAATGACGGTTTATCTCATCGCCACTCTGACGCTCGTTGCGCTGGCTGCGCTGGCAGGGCTCGCGCTCAATCTGCAATGGGGAATGGGCGGCCTGGTCAATTTCGGCCTGTTCGGCTTCTACATGCTCGGTGCCTATATCGCCGGTTTGCTGACGGTGCAGGGGCTGCCGCCTCTGGTCGCTCTTGGGGTGGCCATGCTCGGCGTGGCAGCGCTGAGCGCAGTCAGCGCGCTCATCTCCGTGCGGTTGTCCGAAGACTATCTCGCTATCGTGACGCTTGGTTTTGCTGAATGCCTACGCCTCGTCATCAGCTACGAAGGTTGGCTGACCCGCGGCATGCTCGGTGTTTCGGGGATCGAACGACCGTTCCAGGCGTGGTGGCCCCGCGGTTGGGGCGATACAGGCTTTTTGCTCCTGGCGTTGCTGGCCGTGCTGATCGTCTACACCGTCCTGCAGGCGCTGGCTCGCTCCCCCTTCGGGCGCCTTGTGCGTGCGACGCGCGACGACCCCGGCGTCGTGGAAGCGCTCGGCAAGTCCGTGCTCGCCGTCCGCGTGCGGGTGTTTGCCATCGGTGGCGCTATCCTCGGTCTCGCAGGCAGCTTGCACGCATTCTATTACAGTTACATCGACCCCACGCAATTCGGCCCGATCATCACCGCCTATGCCTTCATGGCCGTGGTGGTGGGCGGGCGCGGCAGCAACCGCGGCGTCGTTGCCAGCGCCTTCACACTGATCTTCCTTCTGGAAGGCAGCCGGTTTCTGATAGACCTCGTCCCTGGTCTTGGGGCGTCCGAACTCGCCGCCATTCGCCTGTTCCTCGTTGGCGTGGGGCTGGTGGTATTGCTGATCTTCAAGCCGGATGGCTTCGGCCGCGAGCCGCGCTCTGCGCTCGCGGACAAGACATCCTCTCGTTTCTGATAACCGGAGTTTCGATATGGCCCGCGTCGCCCTGCAAAAAAGAGATCAACTGCCCGAGCACCTGAGGGCTTTGTGGGATCGCATGACCACATATGGACCGTTCGAAGGGCAGGCCGCCGCAATGGCCAACCGGCTGCCGGTGTTCGAGCATATGTGGCGCCTTCTCACCCAGCTCGCCGACGAAGGCGTGCTGCCCAAGCGATACCTTGAGCTTGCCATCGTTGCCGTCTCGCTGGTCAATCAATGCGACTTCTGCGTTGCGCAGCACACGCCGAAGCTCGCGGTTGAAGGTATCACGACGGAAGGTGCGGCAAACCTGCTCGACTGGGAGAAGCATCCCGAGCTCACCGAAGTCGATCGGCTCGTGGTCGAATACGCGATCGCGGTCACCAGCAACTGGCATCGAATCCGCGACGCGATGTTCGAGCGCCTGCGCGCGCATTTCAACGATGCGCAGATCGTCGAACTGACCTGGCGGATCGCGCTGTGCGGCGCGTTCAACCGCTTCAACGACGTCCTGCAGGTCGAGGTGGATGTCTAGGCGGTCGGTACGCTTGGCTGATCGGTCTTCCAGTCGCGCTTGATCTTCTTGGCGAGCGACCATTTGTGGACTTCGGTCGGACCGTCATAGATGCGGAACGCGCGGATCTCGCGGAAGGCCTGTTCGACGATGGTTTCGCCGGACACACCGGTGCCGCCCATCACCTGAACGCAGCGATCGGCGATCCGCATCAGCGCTTCCGACACGGCCACCTTGGCCATCGAACTTTCGGCCGTGCCGAGCGAGCCGGTGTCGAGCACATCGGCGCACCAGTCGATCATCAGTTCCGACTGTTTGATGTCGATCAGGTTTTCCGCCAGCATGAAGCCGACGCCTTCGTGATCGATCAGGGCCTTTCCGAAGGCATGGCGACGACAGGCATAGTCGGTCGCGATCTCGTTGGCGCGGATCGCAAGACCCAGCCAACGCATGCAATGTGACAGGCGCGCCGGGCTGAGGCGGATCTGCGCGTATTTGAAACCGTCGCCTGACGCGCCAAGCATCTGGTCTGCAGGCACACGCAGGTTATCGATCTCGATCTCTGCATGGCCGCCGGGCATCGAATTGTCGATCGTATCCAGCACGCGCAGGGTGCGGATCGCAGGATCGGGCAGATCGACAAGGAACATGCAGGCGCCGTCGTCCGACTTCGCCATGACGATGCCGACTTTGGCGCCTTCCGCACCGGTGATGAACTTCTTCCGCCCGTTGATCACCCAGTGATTGCCATCGAGCCTGCAGGTGGTCTGCATCATCGACGGATCGGAGCCCGCGCCGCCTTCGTCTGCCGGCTCGGTCATGAAGAACGCCGAACGCGCTTTCCCTGACACCAGCGGTTCGAGAAACCGCGTCTTCTGTTCGGCAGTACCGACCTTGCCGAGGAGATACATATTGCCCTCATCGGGTGCCATCGTGTTGCAGGCAAGCGGGCCCAGCGGCGAAAGACCGGACTTGATCAGGGCTTTTGCCGTTTCGCGCTGCGTCAGATGTGACCCATCCGCAAGAATGTGCGGGGTCAACACGCCGACCTTGCGGGCCTTGTCGCGCAGCTCTTGCACCAGTTCGTCGCTCGGGCCGTGAGCACCTGTCCGCGGATCTTTCTCATAGGGGATGACTTCGGCCCGAATGAAGGTCTCGATCCTGGCGGCAATGGCGTCGGCGCGATCAGTCATGGATGTGGATACTCCGGTCGATCCCCTTTGGGGGGAGCCTTGGGGCGTGAGGCAGTCATGCGGGGCCGATCACGGTACGGGTGGCGGCCAGCGACGAGGTGAGGGATAACATTTACACGATCAGTATGCCTGATCGTATCGAATTCGGCTACGAGGCATCGACCACCCTGAAGGGTGCCGTGGCGTCGCTGATTCACGCGTGGCGTGCTGATTGGCCGAATCTTGATTGGCCGCGTATTGGTCGGCGGAAAACCTTTATTTCGGCGCCGGCTCGGCGGCATCGAGATTGATGCCCGGGAAACGCCGTCTCAGGTCCCGCTTCAGCGATCTGAAATGCTCGATATTGTTTTCGAGCGTCCGCAGCCGTGCTTCGCCGATGCGGATCTCGTCGTCTGATTTCTGCAGAAGTTCTGCCCGCGGATCCGACTGACTGTTGACGTCCTCGATCTCGTTACCGCCGACAATTGCGGCGATGGAGATGACGTCTTCCAGCCGACGCTTCAGGCCGTCATGCTCGTATTCTGCACTGCGCAGGCCGGAGTCGATGGTCGCCGCAATGGCAAGAACAAGCCGTTCATCGGTGATGCGGTCGCGCTCCGGCGAGCGGGTCCGGAATGTCTCGGACGAGGAGCGAAAGATGCGCTTCAGCATGGCGGCATTTCCCTCTGGCTCAGGTGAGACCCTTGATCTTCTTACACGATGTTGCGGAGCCTGACGACATCTGCACAATGCCCGATGTCGATTTCGTTAGCACGAGCTCCTTGGCGGAGATGAAGCGTAGCGTGGCTCTGGGGTTGGCATCGCAGAATCGCGACAGCGTCGCCGCGGTGGCGGCCACCGTGTCCTGTTTCGGAATCACCGCGATGGCCCCATCCTTCAGGATGTAGGCATCCTTGACGTTCGGCATCGTCGCCGTCGCGGTGCAGACCTTGAACAGGCCTTCATAGGCCTGGGGCGGCATGGTCAGATCGCCTGCAAGGCCGCCGAGCAGATACTCCCGGCTCTTGTTGCAATTGTCGGCATGCGCGGTGCTCGCGGTGAGCACGAGCAATGTGACGATGGCAGCGAGCTGTTTCATGCCGATGCCCTCAGCTCCGATCCGGTCTGCAAGGCATCCTCCGACGGTGATGGCCGCTTCAAACCATAGGTTTCTGCGGCGCAACGTTCCCACGACAGATCACGCGCATGTGCGGCGGCACCAGCGCCGAGGCGCGCCCGCAGCTCATCGTCCTCGGCCAGTTGCCGGATCACATGGGTGATCATGTCGACGCGGGGGGCGACCAAAAGGCCAGACTGGCCGGCGAGCACCGCATCGGGCACACCTCCGATATTGCTCGCGACGCTCGGCAGGCCTGTGGCACCGGCCTCGAGATAGACGAGACCGAAGCCTTCGACACGGCCGGACGAATCCGGCACACCGGTCAGACAAAAGAAGTCCGCCGCACCGTAGATATCGCGAATTTCTTCATTCGATAGTGTGCCGAGTAGCCTGATGTCGCAGTCCGACGCTGCGATCATGCCGCGAAGCTCATCGACATAATCCGCTTCCCCCTGCGGACCGATGACCAGCCAGGTGATGCGCTGACGTAATTCGTCAGGAAGCTGCGCGAGGGCGGCGAGCGTGAGATGATGTCCCTTGCGCCGCGTGAGCCGCGCGACGGTGACCATGACGATCCGGTCCGGCGCAATGTCATAGATCGCGCGCGTGGCAGCGCGGTCGCTGCGCCGTCCGGACCAGAAATTGGAGACGCCAAGGCGAATGGCATGGATGCGGCGTTCGTCGATCGTGAATCTCTTGCGGAACAGCTCGCGTGTAAAGCTGCTATTGGCAGCGACCTCGGTGCGTGGCCCGAACACGCCACTGAAGCGGATCGCCAGTCGCTTCAGCGGCGTCTGCGTCTCATTGATTTCTGTACCGTGCACGGTCATCAGCATCCGCGCCGGTGTGCGGCCGCGCGCGAGTGCGACCGGAATGAAGAACGGCCAGTCGGCAGCATGCACCACGTCGAATGGAGCCGTACCAATGCGGCTGCGCGCCAGCATGATCTTGGCGGGCAGATCGCGCGCCGAATGCAATCCACCGCTGAAGCGGTGGATTGCGAAGGGCATGGCGCGATCGTCGGCTGACATATCCTGTGCGTAATCGGGAGCGACCAGCGTCACCCGCGCGCCGAGCTGAGTTGCGGCCAATGCGATCTCGTGGGCGTAGGTGCCTATCCCGCCGCGTGCGGGAGCATATTCGCTCGATAGCAACAGGATATTCACAGATAGCCTCAGTGTGCCGCGGAGGGCGTCATCGTCATGTTGCGCGCGTTCTGGATGTCCTGGTGATAGGTAAAGACGCGCGCCAGCTGTGTTGCTGGTGTGAAATTATCGATCGCGCTGGCAACCTGCACCGGGTTGATTTCGCCTGTGCCGATCGCATCGCGGGTATCGAGGAAACGTTGGGCTAGGTTCTCGATCATCTCGTCGCGCGACGCGCTACGTGAAATCAGGTAGCCACTCTCGCCATCATGGATCACCGATTCCAGCTGCGGCAGGTGCACCGCGACGACCGGGCGGCCGACCGCAAGCGTCTCGAGCACGCAGCGTGGCATGCCCTCGAATTCCGATGTCAGGATGCCTGCATGGGCATTGGCCAGTGTTGTCGCCATGCCGACAGCGTCCTTGAAACCGTGCCGGATGGTGATGTCTTCGATAGCAGCGAATTCGGCAAAGCGATGCGGATCGCTGGTCCCGATATAATGGAATTCGAGATGGCCATGCAGCCGCTCGCGCAGGCGGGCGATGGTGCTGAACATCAACGGCGGATCCTTGAACTCGTCAAGGCGCCCCGCGAAGATGATGCGAAACGGCTCGGTCATCGCCGGAAACGGCTGTGGCTTGAAGATGTCGGTATTAACCCAGGTCCACAGCGTGTCGATCTTGCCACTCTGGCCGGGATAGGTCTTTTGCAGCCGTTCGGTAATGAACGGATTCACGCATAGAAATTTTGCGCTGGTCGTGACTGCGAAACGCTCGCCGATATTATGCACGAACGAATATTTCTTCAGGAGCGAATCCATCTGCAGCTTCGGCGCGCCCTCGCCATGCAGCATCTGGATGAAGGGGCGGCGCAGCAGCGTCGGCAGCCACGAGAATTCGACACGGCGAAGATCGACTGTGCAGCCGCGCTCGCGAATCAGCCGCGAGACCGGGCCGAAATAGCGCAGCAAAGCCATGAAGAACTGGCCGGTCAGCGACGAGCGGATGGTGCGCGCTGCCTCTCGGGCCTGCTGGTCGGAATAATGCAGGATCGGGAGAAAGTCGAAGTCGCGCCCGCGGAAAGTCAGCCGTCGCACTTCGCCGAGCTTGAGGTCGCCGATCGAATCCACGCCAACGAACAGGATGTCGGTGTCCGTGGGATGGAACGTGATGAAGTCGCGGATATAGGTCTCTAGCCCACCCACCTTCTGGCCGCGCGGATCGAACGGGTGGATGAGGCAGATCTGGTAGCGTTGCTTGGCCGGCGCGGTGTTCCGGGCGCGAAGACCCAGAGTGAGTGTCGAGGTCATGCGGCTTTCCTCATGCGAGCGTTCAGGATTTGTGGAAGCGTACTAGCGATCAAACGTGGCACGGCGGCAGCGCAGCGTGCGTAACGGGGCGCAAGGCGGCGCGGATCCCGCAACATGCGCCAGGCCCATTCGAGACCGGCACGTTGGGTGAACATCGGTGCGCGAACCTGTGTACCTGCGATGAAGTCCAGCGCCGCGCCGAAACACAGGCAGCCCGTCCCATCCAGCTCATCGATACAGCGCGACGCAAACACTTCCTGTCGCGGCGCGCCCAGCGCGAGGAAGCAGAGCTTTGCACCGGATGCGCGGATCTGTGCAATCGCTGTATCGGCCTCCGCTGAATAGGCCTCGAAGTTGCGACCAGGCGCGAAGGTGCCGACGATCTGCAAGCCCTGATATCGTTTGCGCAATTCTGCTGCAGTCTTGTCCAGCGTTGGCCTGTCGGAACCGAACAGAAAGATGGGAAGTCCCTTCTTGCCTGCAGCTTCACACAAGGGAGCGGCAAGATCAGCGCCGGTTGTTCGCGAAATAGGTTTGCCGAGCAGATGACTGAGAACGACGATCGGAAAGCCATCCGCAGTCACGAAGCGTGCACGCCGATAGGCTGCGCGAAAATCGGGCTTTTGTTGCAGATGTACGACATGATCGAGATTGAGCGTGCATACACTGAAGTTATCGCCGCGTTCGGCCGCTTCTACGATCGATAAAACGGCTTCGTCGAGCGATGAAACGTTCACGGTGACTCCGTCAACGGTGAGATTTTTGGCGTGTGGCGCCTGCGTCTTCGACATGTCGGTCCCCTGATGACGATGTAGCCGAGGTACGCTTGAACGAAGTGCACACCTGCTTGCTGCCGATGCAGCAAAGAAAAGTGAGTCGAAAATCATCTCCTCGACATCATGGACATCAAAACGAACTATTGCGACGCAACGATGGCGATGCTGTCGCGCAACATGGAAAAGATAGCAGTCACGATTTTGAATCGATGGAGAGTGGATATGTTCGAATGTTCAAGGAGAAAGTCGCTCGCAGTCATCGCTGGCGCGACAGTTGCTATGCAAGGACATGCAGTCGGCGCGACTCAAACGCAGAGCCTTGGTACAATTGCGGCGAAAAATGGTTTGATGTTCGGCGCTGCTGCGGGGCCGGTGATCGACAAGGATGTGGGATATCGTGAGCTTTACACAACACAGACGAAAATTATAACGACGGATATCGCTCTGAAAATGGGCACGCTTGCGCCGATGGCGGGACCGAAACGATTCGAGAGCGCTGATCGATTGCTACAATTTTGTGCGAGCAATCGCATTCCCATGCGCGGTCATTGTCTGATCTGGAACGAATGGGTTCCGCAATGGATCAAGTCCATGAGCAATACTGAGCGTCAGGCCTTCTTCGATAGTTATATCGATGAAGTCGCTGGACGTTATGCCGGCCAATTGCAGTCGTGGGACGTCGTGAATGAGCCGTTCTGGCCCGGTCACAAGGCCCCCGGCGGTTATCGCCTTGGCCCGTGGTACGATGCCTTTGGCACTGATTATATCAGGCGCGCCTTCGCGCGGGCAGGTGCTGTGGATAAGAAGACTAAACTTGTGCTCAATGAGGCACAGGCGGAACGCGATGACGATGTCGGTCTCGCGGTGCGCACCGGACTGTTGCGTCTGGTCGATGAATTGCAGCATGCCGGCGTCCGGCTCGATGTCGTCGGCCTGCAGGGCCACTTGCAGCCGCGCTATCCGCACGATCCCCAGCGATTTCTGGAATTCGTCCACGCGCTCGCCGAACGCAAGGTCGACATTTATATCACCGAGTTCGATGTCCGTGACGACACGTTCCCCGATGACGTGGCCACGCGCGACAAGATGATCGCGGAGACCGGCGGGAAATTCCTCGAAACTGTGCTGCAGGTTCCCGCGGTCAAGGCCGTGATCGCGTGGCAGCTGTCCGATCACTATTCATTCTATACGGATGCCGCGAGAAAGAAGAATCCTCTCGCAGAACGACTGCCACGGCCGCTGCCGTTTGATGAGAACATGCAGAAAAAGCCGCTGTGGTACGCAATGGCCCGTGCCCTGGAGACCGCCAAACGGTCGTGACGGTTTCACGACATCAGAGCTCGGAGAGTTGCGGCTGACGGCGCAGCATTCGAAGCAACGTCGGTCCGTAAAGGATGGCAAGGACCAACACATAGATCGCCGCGCCTGCGGCGACATGTGCCGCCAACAAGACATGGTTTGGCGCTTCCGGCAGTTGCGTCAGGAGCGCCGCCATAGCCCCGGTTGCGAGGACGATGCGGGCGAGATGCGCCCAGGGCAGCGTCAGGCCGAATTTCGAAAAGCCGATGATGAAGCTGGTCAATGCCGCAGCGATGGCGGACAGCACTGTCGCGCCGGCTGCGCCAACGAGCCCCCAATAGTGGATACAGATGAAGCTCGCCACAATCGTCACCAGTGCGTCGATGCTTGAGACGACGATCATGAGCTGGGTCCTGCTGTGCAGGAGAAACACCTGATCACCGAAATGGGCGCGGATGTTGCGGACCGAACCCGCCAGGGCCGAGAGAGGCAGAATTGCCAGCGTCACCTGTTGAAACGGCGTGGCGATCAGCAGGTGCACGATCTCGGCCCGTAGCAGGAAGATGCCCGCAATGCTCGGCGCCAGAATGCCGATGAGCAGTGCACTATTGTCGGCAAGCTGGCGCATTGCGGCCTTGCTGCCGCCTTGCTCCATGCTCTTGACCGCCAGCGGGAACGCCGCTGCTGTCACCAGCATCGCAGCCACCGCCGCGGCGCGCTGGCCCAGACCATAACCGACGGCAAAAAGGCCGGCGGCGGCGACGCCGAGCATGTCGTTGACGATAAAGCGCGACGCATTGAGGCCGACCCAGCCCAGCGCGCCGCCGATGATCAGCGGAATGCCGTAGCTCACCGCATGGCGAATGATCTCGCGGTCGATCGGCCACAAACGGCGGCTGTAGCCGATATGGGGCAGGACGACCAAAGCGGCAAAGAGCTGCGCGGCGGCATAGCCCAGCAGCGGCCATTCCGGCGATGGGCCGATCAACTTGATGAGTACCAGGCCGAGAATGAAGCCGATCGACGGCCCCACGATCTGCTGGATCGAGTAGACGCCGATCTGGTGCCGGACCCGGGCGCGTTCGGCGATATAGAGATTGAGAGAGCGGCTGATGACGTAAGCGACGGTGGCGCCGAGCAGCGCTGGATTGGTGTCCGTGGCAATGACTGTATAGAGCACGCCGATGACGGCGGCGCTCTGCAGCACCAGCGAAACAAGAATGACGACATTCTCGGTGCGGTAGAAGCGTTCGGCCTGTTCGCCGTCCTGATAGCGGCCGAAGAAGCGCAGCGCATATTGCGACCACCAGGCCAGGAACGCGATCTGCAGTAGTTCATGCGTCGCCGTAATCAGCGTGATCACACCCAGCGTATGCTCGTTGACCACATGGGTCCACACGATCATCGCGACCAGCTGGAACAACGGGCCGACGATCTGGGCGGGAAGATAAAGGATCGTGCGTTTCAGCAGCATGTCAGGCTCCAAGCCAGCGGGCCGCGCGCGGCGGCGCCCATCGTTGCACGGCGAGCAACGCGACAAGGCTCAAGGCGACGGTGATCGCATACATCAGAAATGTCCCCGCAACCGGGCCGAACTGGCGCAGTCCGCCATGATCGCGCAAGGCCATGACAATGAAAATATGCCAGAGATAGATGAAGTAGCTGCCGGAGCCGAGCGTGGCGAGGACCGGCGCGCGGATGCCGAGTGCGAGTAACAGGACGCAGAGCGCCGCGGCATAGCCGAAGAACGCCATCGAATCATAATCGGCAGCGTCGCCGATCTTGAGCAGTCTCGATGCCGCATAGATCACATAGGCCAACAGTACCGCAGCGGTCAGCGTCAGGCGCGTCCGCGGAAGGGCCAGCCGCGCCGTCGATCCGGCGACCAGCATTCCCAGGGCCACGAAGCTGAACCAGAACGGGATATCGCGCATGCGCACTTCCTCGATCAGTCCTTCGGACAGCCCGCGCTGGATCAGCAAGGGATCGACATAGCTGCCGATGATCAGGCCGAAGACGAGGGCGAGCATCAGGACGACGCGCAGTCGCTCATTGGCTTGGGTCGGCACACGATGGGCAAACCACAGGGTCAGCCAGAGCATGAGCGTGCAGCCGAGATAGACGAAGACATAATAATACACGAACACGTAAGCGAGCACGAAGCGGGCAGCCGTTGTCGTCGGGCGGTGATCCATCGCCGGATTCTGCAGCGCCATGTAGAGATAGGCAGCCGCGAAAGCGATGGCGTAGGGGATCAATGCCGCCATCACGCGCTTGCCGAGTGGAACGCGGCCCGACAGCGCGGTCAGATAGCCGGACGCGAACAGGAAAATCGGCACACAGGGGCGCAGCGCCGCGTCGAGCATGGTTTTCCACGATGCATCGAGCGGTTGCTGCAGCGAATGGATACCGATCACCATCAGAATGGCGAGGCCGCGCATGCTGTCGATGGCCATATCCCGGCTGGCCGCCCTCGCTTGAGCCAGCGGCCGCGCCGTCCCGGACATTGTCTGCGTTGCATCCACCATCAGGTCACGTCTGCCTTGGCACTGTCGCCGCGGCAATTCGCGTGCTGAAATGGCGATCATAAGCCTCATTGAGAGCGCGCCGCATCGGCGTCTCGAAATAGCGCAGGGACAGAATGCTGGCAGCGGCAAGAACGGCAATGGCGAGCGGCACCAGCGTCAGCTTGCCGCCGGGAATGACGGGGGCAAGGAAGCGTGCCGCCAGCGTGAGGACGACGGTCGCGACCGGAATATGCAGCATGTAGGAGGAATAGGTCAGCGACGACCAGCGCTCAAAACCAAGGCGCGAGAACAGGGTGGTCTGGCTGGAAAGATCGTGATGGATGGCGAGTACGGCGATGAGATAGATGACTGCCAGCGCTGCCATGATTGGAAGCTGCGCGCCGAAGATCAGGAACAAGACGAGGGCCGTGGTCAGCAGGCCCGGTAGCGCCGGAAGCCGCGCAATCCGGTCGCGAAACAGCCAACAGGCAATGCCGAGATTGAAGGCAGGCAAAGCGCGGAAGGCGCCGCCCTTATTGATCCAGTCCGGCCAGGGCTCGGTGCCCATGGCAACGGCATAGATGCTGTTGGCCAGCAGCGGCAGCACGACGAGCGCCACAATCACCGTCCTGCTCCGCGCGATCGTCAGCACCATCAGCGGAAACAGCACGTAGCAGAAGAACTCCGCCGACAGCGACCAGCTCGGAAAATTGAAGGTCAGCCGGTCGCCATCGATGGCGTGCAGTAGCAGGAATTGCGCCGGCAGATCGGAGAATGGATAACGTGCCGGGTTGTCGGTCTTGGCGATGCCGGCATGAAGCGCTAGTGCGATCATTATGTAGAAAGCCAGCGTTGCCAGATGCAGTGGATAGATCCGCGCGAGGCGCCGCCACAGGAAGCGGCCCACCGCGGTGGGTGAGCCGACTTTCGCCAGATACTGGCTGGCAATGACGAAGCCGGAGATGACGAAGAACAGATCGACAAACAGATTGAAGTGCCAGGTGTGGTCCACCATGAAGCGACCAATTGGCAGTTCCTTGATGTAATCCGAATAGTGCAGGATCACGACGGCGCTGGCCGCAAGGATGCGCAGCCCGTCCAGATGTCGTGTGCTGGTGTCGATATCCTGCAAGAAAAGTGTCCCCTGTTGAACGGACCGAGCGTGGCCCCGATCCGGCATGGACGCCGGCGTCGATCCTAATGCGCGACGTTGGGCTTCGCCGCTGGACGACGGCCGGCCAACTGCCCGCCAGCGAGTTCGGCGATCAGGTCGATGACAACGTCGTGGTCGCTCGCCGCCAGCGCGTTCCAGCGCGCGAGGTTCTCGGTAGCCGCCGCAACATACTGCCTGCGCCACTGCGAAGCCGCGATGGCTCCGCCAATCTGCGACGCCGCGGTGCCGTGGTCCGACGGATCGATGAAGATGCCGGATTTGCCCAGTACTTCATGGAAGACGGGCGCATTCGGCGCCACGATCGGCAGGCCGGCATATTGGGCTTCGAGCAGCGGTAGGCCGAGACCTTCATCATGCGAGGTGCAAAGGAAAATATCGGCCTCATTGAGAATACGCGTCACGTTCTCGGACGACTGGTAGCCATGCAGGGTCACGCACGACATACGCTCCAGCGTCTTCCAGTCATCGCCCCAGCCTTTGCGACCGACGATGTCGAGGGTGGCGCCGGGAAAACCGTGCTGGCGCAATTCACGGACGATATTGGCCGCGGCGATGAAGTTCTTGCGTGGCTCCACGGTGCCGAGGGCAACGACGCGTAGCGGCGACGTCTCGGGCTCGCGCTCGGCGCGCTCGGCGGATTCCAGTTTGAACACGTTGCGCACCGGTGGGCGATACAGCGTGATCTCAGCATCCGGGCGACAATGTTCGGCCAGCTTGCGCTGGGTGTCGCGCGAATTGGTCAGGAAGCGCGGATAGTTCTTGAGCGCGATCTTGAAAGGCGTCGCCATATAGAGGCGCGCGCGGGCATTGAGATCGGCCTGTCGTGTCAGCAGGAAGTCGTCGTGCATATAGGGCAGCACACGTGATGAAAACATCCGCAGCAGCGGGCTTGGCGGAAAGCCGGGGCAGAGCAGGAACGACGAGGGAGACGCCAGGCGCATCGGCAGACCGAAAGTCTGCGTCGCCACCATCTGGCCGGTGCCGCGCGAGGTGACGGGCACGACATCGAGCGGCGCCAGCGCCTGTTCCGAGAACAGCTCCAGCGTAATCCGTTCGAGCCCGGTCACATGGCGTCCGAGATGCGTGTGATCGACATAGATGGTCATGCGAACTCCTGATCCCGGGGGACGGCGCGGACATGCGGGGCGGCCATCGGCGGCCGCTGATGGACGTAGCGGGGTGGCGCCACGGCCGGCGCGCGTTCGCGCGGCAACAGCAGCGCGATGAGAAGAACGAGCTGCGCGAGCTGGATGTTCTTAGACGAGAAGCTCACCGAGCTTGCTGCAATCATCAGGATCAGCAGCAAGATGGCGAAGGCTGCGCGGTCCGACCGGCGCAGCAGTTCGATGAAGAAGCAGGTCAGACCCAGCGTGATCAGGATGGTGTGGATCAGGCCGAATTGCACGATGCAGGACACCCAGAAATTCTCGATGCCATAATTCAAACCGAGCTGCGACTGCAGCGCGTTCACGCGAACCGGATTGGGTCCGAGGATCAGTTCGCTCCACTGGAAATGATTGAGCATGTCGAAGGTCGCAAAGCGCGCCAGGGCGCTGCCTTTGTCCGACGAGAAGCGCAACAGCATCTTGTCGAAGATGCCGAGATAGAGCGCAGCAAACACGACGCCTGCCGCCGCAAAAAGAAAGCAGATTGCGCCGACAGCGAACAACAGCGGCACGCGCTTGCCGCGGATCAGCCGGATCGTCTCAAGCAGACCGAGGCAGGCCAACACGAGCAATACCGTCATCAGCGCGGTACGGCCGCCGAAGGCCATCAGTGAGCCCAGACTGAAGGCGATCAGTGGCACGCGGATCATGATCGGCGGGCAGATGGCCGGTCGCAGCACCAGCGCCATGATATAGGCGCCGACGATGCCCGAGGCCGTCAGCGGATGGCCGAGGAGCGCAGCCGAGCGCCATTCACCGACCACCAGCACGCTGCCGAGTGTCAGCGGAATGATGCGATGGCCGGAAAAATATTCGTAATAGCCAATCAGGATGTTGAGCAGCAGCGTCGCATGGATGGCCCAGACCAGCGGCCGCCGCTGCGCCGGCGTCAGCCGCCAGATCAGCAGGCACAGCAGGACCGGCAGCAGGAACGTGTCGATGATGACCGTGAACGGGCGCTCCAGCACGAACATCTGGATCAACAGGACAAACCAGCAGAACAGATGCACCAGCAAAAGCTTGGCGTCCGTGAAGGCACGGTTGATCTCGCCGATCGGGTCACCGTCGCGCATCAGCAGCAGAAGCGTCGCGATGAAAGTCGCATAGGTGCCGGGGTGGAGCTTCTCCAGAAAATTTCCGCCGGGTGTCAGATAGTGAATCTTGAGATTGGTCAGAACGCCGCCGGACAGTGTGAAGATTGCGACGATGGCGCCCAGCAGGACGCACATGATCATGAAATTGATGAGCTGGGCCGTATTGACGATCTGACGTCGTTGCGGAACGCGCGCACGCGGGCCCGCCGCGGCGAGGGCGCCGTTGCGATGCAGCCTGAGCGGTGCGGTCCGGGTCAATGTCAACGCGCGGCCCCCGCACTGGCGGCGGCGACACCATAGGGCTTCAGATAGGCCGAGCTGCGATAATAGTCGTAGAAGCGGATCTTGCTGAGATCGACCTGGGTCAGCACGGTACCGAGGATGCGATCATGCACCGGAGCCAGCAGCTCCATCGTGTGGGCGACGACCTCGCGCGGTGTCTGATTCCAGGCCATGGCCAGCACGATGCGGTCGGCCAGTTCGGCCAGCGCGCGGCCGTCGACCAGCGGGATCAACGGCGGCGAGTCGATGATGATCAATTCATAATGCGACTTCAGGCGGTCGAGGATTTCGACGATCTGCTCGGAGAACATCAACTCGGTGATGGCATCGACATCCTTGATCGCGGGGGATGGCAGAATCGAGAGGCCGGTGCTGCGATCGAGCAGGATGGCGCGCTCCAGCGGCACTTCGCCAGTCGCCACCTGCAGGAGGCCGGCGTCGGCATTGGGGCTGACAGCACGTGTCAGGCCGGGATTGCGCAGATCGCCATCGATCAGCAGCGTCTTGATGCCCAGCGTGGCGAAGGACAAAGCGAGATTGCCGGCGAAGGTTGTCTTGCCTTCACTTTCGAGGCCCGATGTCACCAGCACGACCTTGACCGTGTCGATCTTGCGCGCACGCTGGATCGCCAGACGCACGGCACGAATCGCTTCGGCGAAGAATGTGCCGGGCTCCTCGATGGCATAGCGCATCAGTGGTGGCTGCAATGCAGCCGGCAGCAGCCGCATGGTGCGTGGATCGTAATTGCCGAGTTCGGTGCGGCCGCGTTTGGCGCGCCCGGCGAGTTCGCGGCTGCTGATTGACGGCAGGGCTGCGAGGGCGGGGACGCCCGAAATCTCTTCGGCCTGTTCCAGCGTCTTGATCCGTCCGTCGAGATAGTCGGTCAGGAATGCCAGCACCGTGCCGCCGCCGAGGCCGAGCAGGATAGCAAAGCCGAGAATAAGCATCGTCTTCGGTGCGGAGGGCTTGAGCGGGATGCTGGCAAAGCTGACGATGCGGGAGTCCGGCATCTCCAGGCTTTCCTGCGCCGTCGTCTCCTTCGAGCGCGCCAGATACGACTCATAGAGTGTGCGGTTGGCTTCGGCCTCGCGCTGCAGCTCATGCAACCGGACCACGGCCTGACCGGACGTGCTGGACACGCCCTGCAGCTTGTCGAAACTGTCCTGCAGCGACGCCTCGCGCGATTTCGCAACGTCATAATCATGCGTCGTGCCCTGCACGATTCGTCCGATTTCCTCGTTGATCAGCCGCTGCGTGTCCTTGAGCTGCGCCCGCACATTGGCCACCTGCGGATGCCGCGGACCATATTTGCTGGTCAGGTCCGCTTCGTTCTTGGCGATATCGGCATATTGCGCGCGCAGCTTGCTCACCATCTCCGAGGAGACGGCGGCATTGAGCCCGCCGGCATCGCCGCCGGTTTTCGCCAATTGCTGCACCTGATCGAACTTGGCACGCGCCTCGGCGGTCTGCACCCGGGCAGCAATCAGCTTGCTGTTGAGATCGGTGATCTGCTGGTCATTGACGGTCACGCCCTGCGAGACTGCGAGGTTATTGGCGGAACGATAATCCGCGACGGCCTGTTCGGAGGTGACGACGCGATTCTTCAGCGCATCGATCTGGCCGCCGAGCCATTTGGCTGCGATGCGCGTCGCGTCGAATTTGGCGCGGACCTGTTCCTCGAAATAGGCGTCAGCTACCGCATTGGCGATGGTCGCGGCTTTCTGCGGCGATTCCGAGCTGACGGCGATATCGACCAGGAATGTCGTGCCTTGTCGTGTCACCTTCATGCGGCGCTGGAGCAGATATATAGAGTATGCACGCGCGGCGTCTTCGGGGCTCACACCATCGACGGGGCTGTCGCTGCGAAACAGATTGCGGATCGGGTCGAGCAGGCCGGGCTTTGGCATGAACTCGAGATCCTGCGTCAGCTTCAACTTGTCGACCACGCGCTGCAGGATCGAGAGCGACTGGATCAGCAGCGTCTGGCTCTCGATGGTCGCATCGTCCGTGCCGAAATTGGTCAGCACCGATTGATTGGTTTCGACCACATTGGCGCGTCGGGGATCGACCAGCACGGTGGAGTTCGCAGTATAGAGTGTGGTCGCCGTCGCCACATAGGCGAGGGCGATGCCGCCGAGCACGGCGGCGGGCAGCAGGACCGCGCGCCAGCGCCGGCGCAGGATGCGCGCCATTTCGCGGAGATCGACGGTCGGCGCCTGCCAACCGGCAACGGCGGTCGGAAGCGGTTCCGGTGCCGCCGGATAAGGCTGGTCAAAATTGCGCTGTAACATTGAGCCCTACCTGATGTTTGTCGTAACTGAAGGTGGGTATATCGCTGTCGCGCGATGTGTAGCGGTGATAGGCCGAGATCGCGCCGAAGCGGTTCATCAAATACTTCACGCTGGCATTGGTCGTGGTCACGCGGTCCTTGCGGGCCTGGCCGAAGAAGCGATCGATCTCATAGGCGCCCGCCAGCGACAGGATGACGTTGCGACGCAGTTCGTAGTCGACGCCGACCTGCACGGCATTGGCCAGCACGCCGGTCGAGCTGGTATCGGATGTCTGCGTGACCAGTTGTTCGGCCTTGACGTGGATGTCCATCAATCGCGTCGGGCTCCATGTGAGCTTGGCGCGATAGGACGGTCCGTCGACGGTGCCGATCAGAGGATTGTCGAAGCGCTGCTCGACATAGCCGCCGCCGAATTCGCCGCGGAGCAGATTGCCGAAACCGACGGTCAAGCCGGACAACGCGCGATAGCCGGTGGAGTCCAGCGTCTGGCCGGGCACGCCGCGGATATTGCGCTGGTTGCCTTCGACGCCGCCGAACCAGCCGAGCACAGGCGAGAACGCATAATCGACGCGACCATGAAGTGCATAGATCTGGCCATCGCGGCTGCTCTGGTCAATCAGACTGCCATCCTGCGCGCGCGCTGTGCCGTAATCGTAGGAGTCGACGCGCGCGCCGATCGAGGTCGCCAGCCGGTTGAATTCCTTGCGGACGGTCAGGTCGCCGGACATCAGATTATAAGGCGTCGGTGTCACGGCATTGGAGGGCGAGCTCAGCGAACCCACGCCCTCATTGAGATGCGCGATCTGGAAACTGCCCAGCACGACCATGTCGTTGGCGATATCGATCCAGCCGGCGCCCTTCAGGCTCACATCGGTCTGGTCGAGACTCGAATTTTCATTATAGGCCGTGGTTCGTGAATTGAGCTTGATGTCGATGCCATGTCGCTCCCACAGCGTGTGCGCACGCAGGCTGGGTTCGATCACTGCCGCGACGTCGCCACGCTTCTGGGTGTTCGAGGCAAACACATTGCTGTCATAGAGCGCGCCCGTCATCAGCGACGGGTTGAACATCCAGGATCCCTGGCGGATGCCGACGGGTTCATAACCAGGCTGCTGTCGTTTTTTTACTGGCATGTCCTCTGGCGCTACTGCTTCGCGGTTATCCCGGTCGACCAGATCGGGCAGCGCGGACGGTTCGAAAATCCGTTGCGCATTCCAGGGCGGCGCGAGTTCGTCGCTAGTTGCCGGGATCGCCTGGGCATTGGCGGGTGATGCAATACCGAGCAGAATCGCCGTGACCGGCCATGGCGCGATACGGAGAGCGCGGCGCGTGACGGGAATCGGCCGCAGCCCCTCCGGTCCTTCGCCGATCGCATCCGATCCTGCTGATACAAACGTACATTTCATCACTCATCCCTTGCGAAGGACATGCATTCCTCCGCTATCGAATTGTCGTCGAGACTTGATTGCCGCTTAGAAATTCATCCCGTCGCTTACAAACTCAGCAAGCCCGTGATGAATGTCGCGCCCCCACTAGCGCACTCAACACTCGTCTGATGAAACGCCCTTCTCTTTGCTGCCCACAATGCGAAGTACGAAGTAAAGTTCGTCGCACTGCACAAGAATACGCACCGCAAAAAGTCGAGACTATGGCGACGCGCGACATGAAGGCGCGCATCGGTCACTACACATCAGACAAAATAAAAAATGATGAGTTCAGAAGTATCGTTCTGGGACACGCACATTGTCGCCGGGAAATACCAAGACTGGCGAATCGAGCGCATAGATCTCTTCGACGGTTGAGCCCGACCGCCGCAAATACACTTTGTTCTCATTGGCACGGTAGGTGAACCCGCCTGCGGTCGCGACGGCATCCATCACGGTCAGGCCCATGCGATAAGGATACTCGCCACTCTTCTTCACTTCGCCGAGGATATAGAAGGGTCGATACAGCGCGATTTCCACATTCACGCGTGGGTCTCGCACGATTCCCTTGGCCAACGCGGAGGAGATGCCCTTCTCTAATTGCCGTGTGGTCAGTCCAGCGGCCTTCACGTGGCCCGCAAGGGGAATCGATACAAATCCGTTGCTGTCGACTTCATATTCACCGGTGATATCAGCTTCGCCATAGACCTTCAGACGAATCCTGTCAGTTGGTCCAAGAAGATAGGTGCCTGACGGCGAAGCCGCAGAAACCCGCTGGTCCTGTGCGAGCGCGATCGACGGAGCGACGCCAGCAAGGAAAAATGAAAGCACCGGTACTATCAAAATGCCGGCGCATCGGTTCGTTCGCAACATGGTAGACCCCCAACACAACATCAATGTGATCATCTGCATCAATTCGATGACAATTGATGCAGACGACAATTGCGCGAGAGTGTCCGGCAAAAAACGGCGAAAGAATGTGGCGTACTCAGAGAGTGCGCAGATTGCGTACTAATGTCTTCTTAGAGAACCAGAATTTCTGTGCCTTCGATGGCAATGCACGTGAGGATGCCGCTGCGCCACGCACCTGTGTCAATATTCACACGGTTATCTCTAATATCTGCATGGGGAACCGGCGTGTGTCCGTGCACCACATAGACGCCATGATCGCGCTTTGAATCCAGAAACTCGTCCCTGATCCACATCAGATCATGCGGATCTTGAGACGAGAGCGGTACATTGGGACGAATGCCCGCGTGAACGAACAAGAAGTCGCCGCATCTGATATTGTTCCGCAGGCAACGCAGGAAAGCGTCATGCGCCGGAGGGAATGCGGCGTGAAAGGCTTTCTGCACGTCGCGGGCCGTTGCCGTGCGCGATGGAGAAACGCCATAGGACGCGAGTGTCTGAAGTCCGCCCAGTTGGCGCCAGTGCTCAAGCACGCTGGCATCCTCCAGGAAGTCTTCCATGATGGCTTCGTGATTGCCGCGTAGGCAGATTGCATGGTTGTGCACCATGCGGACTGCCAGCAAATCGATCACACCTTTCGAATCTGCGCCACGATCGATGTAATCGCCGATATAGACTTCCGCCGCATATGTGATCGGGCGACGTCGGATGTCCTCATCGATGCGCGCGATGGTTTCCTGCAGCAGGTCGGCGCGTCCGTGAATATCACCGATGGCATAGATACGCGTATCGGGCGGCAGTGCCGCCTTGTTCGAATCTGACCTGGAGAGGGAGCGCGGCATTTCGCGCAAGCTACGATCAGGGAACCGTCGCGGTCAAATTCAATCGGCCGCGCAACGCCTTGGGACTCATAAAGCTTTGGGGATAGCGATGAGCTCAGAAGAAAATGATGCGAACCGCGACGATCACAACGACCCAGACGGCCGCGTTGATAAGAAGAAGTCTGTTTCGCAGTTTGCGGCCAGATGCGTTACGCACATCGCTGGCAGAACTATCCACAGGGCTCGAGATCGCCGCCTTATCCACGGCGATCGCGCGCGGGGGAAATGAAATGTCCCCTGTAGTCATCTGAGGTGTTCGTCGAGCGACCATGGCGATGCCGAAATATCTGGCGGAGTGAGCAGTCTCAGTGCGCAACATAATGGGCGCGCTTTAGTATCGAGTGAAAAATCAAGCTCGAATCGATTGCCGCTTGGTGGCGATTTGTTAATTGCGAAGATCATGCACCCGATCTCGCAGCGACGCGATGCAATTCATCGATCTGCGTCGTGTAATTATTTTGCATGGCTGCTGTGAGCGTGATGCAGCGCAACAGACGGACAAAACGATCTAAGCGCTTCCGTGCACAACGAATTTTGCGCGCCGCACAATTATATCAATATTGCGACTGCGTAATGTTACACGCCAATACCGTTTTGCCGCCCTAATTCGTTCGCACAGTTAAGAAATCTTCAGTGATGAAGGTTCTTGCTGATCGACGAAGATGGTTTCGCAATTGCGAATGTTCGTCGAAGGGAAGGGTTCTGAATTCGCATGCCTGCCACATAGGCATGTTTCTGTTCGATTATCGCGCACCAAAGTTCCAGCAGGGAGCGAGAGCATGGCCTCTACAGTTTCAGTTGGTTTTGATCGCAACAAGGTGACACCGCTCTGGAAGGAGCGGCAGTTCATTTCTGTGCGGCCGGTCGAGTTTGCCGGCCACGGGTCCTATCGCAACAGCGCCTATCGCAGCCGCCGGACGAACCAGGTTGCCCGGTGCGAGCCGTCGGAGTCGATTGCCAAGCGATTGTTCGACATTGTGGCCGCGGGCTCGGCCTTGCTGTTTCTTGCGCCGCTGCTGATCACGATTGCAATCATCATCAAGGCGACCTCGCCGGGACCGGTGTTCTTTACCCAGTATCGCTACGGCTACCGCAACCGCTTCTTCAAGATCTACAAGTTCCGCTCGATGCGCACCGATGCCGGCGATAAGCGCGGCATTCAGCAGACGGTCGAAGGCGACGCCCGGGTGACGCGGATCGGCAAGCTGCTGCGCAAGACTAGCCTCGACGAAATTCCGCAGCTTATCAACGTGCTCAAGGGCGATATGTCTCTGGTTGGGCCGCGGCCCCATGTGCCGGGCATGCTGGCCGCCAACGTGCTCTATGAAGATCTCGTGCCGTATTACTTTACGCGTCATAGCGCACGGCCCGGCATCACCGGCCTGGCCCAGGTGAGCGGCTGCCGCGGCAGCACTGTCGAGGCGCCCCGGGCGATCTCGCGCATCGATTACGACCTCGAATATATCGAGAAATGGTCGATGCGTATGGACATCATGATCATCGTGCAGACTGTTCGGCGCGAATTCCTCTCCGGTAATGCCTTCTGACGCCCACGACCGATTGAGCGGCGGCATCGATCACACCACACATCGCAGGCATTGCGCTGGCGGACCCCCGTCCGGCGCCCGGAATTGTTTTGCCTTGAAACCAGCCTCGAACGAAGGGTGACAGCCATGACGGCGACGCAACGGACCAAGCAACTCCTGAAAGACGCTTTCCCGTCGATGTATCTGCGCTGGCGCTTCATGAAGCGTCCCAAATCGGCGGAGCGTGAACTGGCCTATCTCGACAAGATCGTGCCGCAGGGTGCTGTCACGGTGGATGTCGGCGCCAATTGCGGTCTCTATACCCAGCAACTGGCGCGGCTGTCCGGTCAGGTCCATGCGTTCGAGCCGTCGCACGAGATGGCCGATCTGCTCCGGCGCACCTCCGCGTCCAATGTCCGCATTCATGAAGTGGCTCTCTCGGATCATGAAGGCGATGCCGAGCTCTATACGCCGCAAGGCGAGGATGGCCTTGTTTACGGGCGGGCATCGCTTGAACAGCAATATGAGCCGTCCGTGAAGCAACTGATCACCACGCATGTTCCATTGGCGCGTCTCGATGGCGTTGTGCGCGAGGACGTGTCCTTCGTGAAGGTGGACGTCGAGGGGCACGAGTTGAGCGTCTTGCATGGTGCCGTCGGCCTGATCGACCGGTGCCAGCCGGTCTTCCTTGTCGAGGCAGAGGATCGTCACCGTGCCGAGGCGACGCGCTCGGTGTTCGATTTCTTTCGCGACAAGTCCTATCGGGGCTTCTTCCTCCAGGACGACGAGGTGATCTCCATCGATCATTTCAACGCCGGGGAAATGCAGGACGCCGATGCGCTGTTGCCCAATGGTGGCCGTAAACCCGGGCAAGCTTACGTCAACAACTTCTTTTTCTTTCCGCAGCATCTCGACGGCGAGTTGATCCTCAACAGCTGAGGCGCATGCGGAATTCTCGGGGGATGTCCGGGTCGTTCTGACCGCGGACTGTTTACAAGACAGGACATGCAATGCGAATTGCCATGATTGGCGCTGGCTATGTGGGGCTCGTGTCGGGGGCGTGCTTTTCGGACTTCGGCCATCACGTCACCTGTGTCGATACGGATCAGGGAAAGATTGATGCGCTGAACAACGGTGAGATTCCGATCCATGAGCCTGGTCTCGATGCACTGGTCGCGAGCAATGCCAAGCAGGGACGGCTGAAATTCGTTACCGATGTCACATCTGCTGTCGGTGCGGCCGAGGTGGTGTTCATCGCCGTCGGCACGCCGTCGCGGCGCGGTGACGGTCATGCGGACCTGTCCTATGTCTATGCAGCGGCGCGCGAGATTGCGAAGGCCATCAAGAAGTTCACCGTGGTGGTCAACAAGTCGACGGTGCCGGTCGGTTCCGGCGACGAGGTCGAGCGCATCATTCGCGAGGAGAACCCGGAGGCCGAATTCGCCGTGGTCTCGAATCCGGAGTTCCTGCGCGAAGGCGCGGCAATCAGAGACTTCAAACATCCCGACCGTATCGTCATCGGTTCCAGCGACCAGCGCGCCAAGGATGTCATGGCGGAAGTCTACCGGCCGCTGCATCTCAATTCGTCGCCGATCATGTATACGGATCGCCGCACGGCCGAACTGACCAAATACGCCGCCAATTCATTCCTGGCCACGAAAGTCGCCTTCATCAACGAGATCGCCGATCTCGCCGAGAAGGTTGGTGCCAATGTGCAGGAAGTCGCGCGGGGCATCGGCCTCGACAACCGAATCGGCCTGAAATTCCTGCACGCCGGACCGGGCTATGGCGGCTCGTGTTTTCCGAAGGACACGCTGGCACTGATCAAGACGGGCCAGGATTACGAAGCGCCGCTGCGCATCGTCGAGACCGTGGTTGCCGTCAACGACCAGCGCAAACGCGCGATGGCGCGCAAGGTCGCGCATGCCTTCGGCGGCAATCTGCGCGGCAAGTCCATCGCCATTCTCGGCGTGACCTTCAAGCCGAACACGGACGACATGCGCGATGCGCCGTCGATCCCGTTGATCACTGCGCTGCAGGATATGGGGGCTGAGGTGCGGGTCTATGATCCCGTGGGCATGGAGCAGGCGAAGAAGGTGTTTGAAAACGTCACCTTTTGCGAAGGCCCATATGAATGTGCCCGCGGGTGTCACGCCATGGTCATCGTCACCGAGTGGGAGCAGTTCCGCGCGCTCGATCTCAAGGAGATGGCGGCGATCATGGCCTGTCCGGTGATCATCGATCTCCGCAACATCTATTCGCCGGATGAAGTGACGCGGAACGGATTTCTTTACAGCGGCATCGGGCGGCCGCAAGCAGTGGCTTACTAGCTCGCGCATCTGCGCAGATACGGGGAGGCGCGCAGTGTTCTTACTGCGTCGCTTCCTCCGTCGTGCCGGGCGCAGTCGCATGTTCGCTTCGCGGCGTCGGGGAGGCGTCGTTATAGCTTTCAGTCTGGTAGATCGATTCCAGGTCGCTGCCGCCGAGATACCAGCTTCCAAGGAAATATGTGGCGCCGATAATGGCTGCGGCCATCACGAGGCCGCGGCCGACCGAGAAGACGATATCGGCCTTCGTGACTTTATGCGGAGCGATCTTGTCCATGAAGGCGTCCCTATGGGGCATGCCGCTATCCTGCAACGGCGTGGTCCAGTTGGTGCTCAGGAATTCGAGCGCAAGCAACAGCGCAATCAATCCCGGACAGTGTAGCGTTATCGACCTGACATGTCTGCTGAAAATGCCGAGATCGTCGCGTAGCAGAGAACCGATTGAATATGCGAATAATGCGGCGCTCAGACCGCAGATCGCCAGAATCACAATCAGTTTCGGCATCCGCCCCATTTGCGAACATCGCCAATGCGGCTCATTCGTTCAACCGTCACAATTGCAACAATTCAACCCAGAATGTCGGAATACCGAACACAGGCGCGTGAGCACGAGCTTTCTCCCGTGGAACCTGAGGATGACGCGAGAGTGACGATGCGTTGCTGGAGTACCGAGGTTATGATCGCACTATGAGACAAACTACATTTATACTGGCACTTGCCACCGTGATCGCCTCGCCGATCTATGCGAACGAAATCGATCAGATGGCGAACAATCTGGAAACAAGCTGTTCGAACCACTTTCGCAAGCGGCCGAACAAACCTTCGAGCGATTCCAAAAAGTTCTGCAGCTGTTTTGCCGGAACCTTCACATCGACCATCTCGCTGCGGGAACTCGATGCCGCAAATGGGGTGGTAACATCGGAAATTCAGGAACAATTCGAGCGCGCTGCGGAGTTTTGCGGCCGCGACGTGGCGCCGTCCGTCGCGCAGGCGGGTAGGGCATGGATCATGGAATCCAACTGACCCGCGAATCCCGGCGATCATTGTCGGCTGTTACCCTGACTCACTGTCGCCTCATTTGACCGCAAGTCTTTACTTGCTGGCAAAGTGGGACAAATCTTGCGCCGGCATTTGGGGACTGCTCATTGACTGACTCTCGTTTCAAGGCGCAAGTGGCGTCTCGCATGCCTATGCTCCGATTCAAGGAGTCGAAGCTCAGGCAGAAGGTCGGTTCCGCCATCGAGGCGGTTTCGATTGCATGCGCCCATATTCTTGCGATCGCGGCCCTGGTGATAATCGGCGGTCTCGTCATCTATGTGAGATAATCGTCGTGCGTACTATTCTACTTGGACTGTTCCTGACGGCCGTCGCCCAGCCGTGTTTCGCGCAAAAATTTCTCTCCTTCGAACCTCTGATGATGGATCCGTATGCGACCGTGTTCGTCGACAACGGTTCGTGTTCGGCGGGCAAGGTGCTGAAGGTACAAGGTGCGCCGAACAACCAGCGTCGCAAGAAGAGCTGTGTGCCAATCAGCGATGTGCGGCCTGGTGCCGTCAGGGGCAAATAGCCAAGGCCGCCCCCAACGGCGCTTACGCCGTTGTCCGCTGTATCACCGGCCAGCCAGCGCCATAGGCGTTGATCGATGCGGCGTGTATGCCAAGTGGCTCCTGTGGAATCCGTGCCCAAATGGGCAGCAAAGGCAGAAAATACGGGCTTAATTCGTCGAAAATGCCCACATCCGCGCGGACGCCCTGACAAGCGGGAACAGCGTTGCTATGGTCGCGCGTACCGGCCGCGACGTGCCGGGTTCCGAATCGAGATGGATAAGTTCAGGTGACATTTGAGCCTTCCGCGCGTCCGGGTGCAATGCAGGGCGGACTCGCGGCATCGTATATAAATATGACGGATGCTGAGGCCGTCGATCTCGCCCGCGAGCGGTTTGGCATCGAAGGCCGGCCGACACGCTTTGCCACCGAGAAGGACGATACGTTCAGGATCGCGCCTGTGAGTGGGCCGCGCTTTATCCTGAAGGTTGCGAACCCCATCGAGGATATTCCCGAGATTGATCTGCAGGTGCAGGTTCTCGATCACGTCGCGGCACGCGCGCCCGATCTGCCGGTGCCGCGTGTCATTCCCAACGACAAGGGCGAGCGGCATTTCAATTATCTGGATCGCGCCGGTCAGAACCGGCAGGTGCGGATGATGTCCTATCTCGAAGGCCAGCCTTTGAGTGAGGTGCCGTCCACTGCGTCGGGCAGGGCCGAGATCGGCAAATTGCTGGCGCGGCTCCGCCTCGCACTGGCGGATTTCAGCCATCCGTCGGATTCCCGGGTTGTCGCATGGGACGTGAAGAACCTGCTGACGCTGCGCGATCTGCTCGCGGAAATCACTGAGGTGGGCCAGCGTCGCAAGGTCGAGGCTGCGCTGGAGCGTTTCGCCGCCATCGAAACCCGACTTAAAAAATGCCGCACGCAGGTGCTGCATAACGATTTCACCCGCTCCAATGTCGTCGTCGATGCGTCGCTGCCGGGTTTCGTCAGTGGCATCATCGATTTCGGCGATACGGTCCGCACCGCCATCGCCATCGATGCGTCGACGGCGATGCTCAATCAGTTGCCTGTCGCAATGGACGGCGATGTCTTTGCGGACGGCCGCGATCTCCTCAAAGGCTATCTCTCCGTCGCCGATCTGACCGCGGAAGAACTCAGCCTCATTCCGCATCTGATCTTCTCCCGACTGGCGACGCGCTTGCTGCTGTCAAACGCAATGGCCAACCGGGTGCCATCCGTCGCCGCCTATGTCCTGCGCAACAATGAGCAGACCTGGGTGCAGATGGACTGGTTCATCGCCCGCTCGATGGACGAGCTCTCCGATCAGTTGATGGATTTCGCCAGATAATCTCCGCCACATCCGACCCTGCTTCCAGAGGAAACAACAACATGACCGCAGTCACCAGTGCCCAGCGCGGCAAGATGGTCAACGGCTTCGACCCCGCCACGGCAACCGGCCTCACCGAGGAGAGCCGCAAGCTCGTCACGCGCCGCACTGAGTTACTTGGCCCGGCCTACCGGCTGTTCTACAGCAACCCCGTCGAGGTCGCGCGCGCCAAGGGCGTGCTGCTGTATGACTCAGAAGGCAACGAATATCTCGACGCCTATAACAATGTGGTGTCGGTCGGCCATTGCCATCCGCGCGTGGTCGATGCGATCACCCAGCAGGCACAGACCATCTGCACCCATACGCGCTACATCCAGAAGGGCATTCTCGATTACGCCGAAGACCTGCTCGGCACGTTCGAGGGGCCGAAGCGCCATGCGATGTTCACCTGTACCGGCTCGGAAGCCAATGATCTCGCCGTCCGCATGGCCAAGCATCATACCGGCAATCAGGGCATCATCATCACCGAGGAGGCCTATCACGGCAATTCGGAGCTGACGGCCGGCTTCTCGCCGTCGCTCGGGCCGTATTCGCCGCTCGGCACCTTCGTGCGCCGCGTCCCCGCGCCGGACTCCTATCGCATCGCGCCGGAGAAGATCGGTGCCTGGATGGCCGAGAAGGTGTCCGAGCAGATCGTCGACCTGCAGCGCCGCGGTGCCGGTGTTGCCGCCTTCATCGCGGATTCGATGTTCTCGTCCGATGGCATCTTCTCGCATCCGACCGACGTGCTGAAGCCGGTGCTTGATGTCGTGCACAAGGCCGGCGGCGTCTTCATCGCCGATGAAGTTCAGTCGGGCTTCGGCCGCAGCGGTGAAAAGCTCTGGGGCTATCAGCGCCACGGCATCACGCCGGATATCATCACCATGGGCAAGCCGATGGGCAACGGCTATCCCGTTGCTGCTGCTGTGATGCTGCCGGAGATCGTCGAGAAATTCGGCCGCGACAATCGCTACTTCAACACGTTCGGTGGCAACACCGTCGCGATGGCGGCCGCACAGGCCGTGCTGAATGTCATTCGCGACGAGAAGCTCGTCGAGAATTCGCTCCGCGTCGGCAAGATCCTGCGCGACGGCTTCCATGCGCTGGCGAAGAAATATGAGCAGATCGGCGATGTCCGCGGCTCCGGCCTCTATGTGGGCGTTGAACTCGTGAAGGATCGCAGCACCAAGGAGCCGGATGCCGCCGCCGCATCGGCCGTGGTCAATGGTTTGCGCGCGCGCCGCGTGCTGATCTCGGCCACCGGCCCTCATGCCAATGTGCTGAAGGTCCGCCCGCCGCTGGTGTTCACCGAAGCGAACGCCGATCGCCTGCTGACCGAGGCCGAAGCCGTGATGGCGTCGCTCTGAGATGACACGGATTGATGCCATCGCGCGGGTCAACGCGCAGCTCACATCAGGTGATTTCCTCGCCACGCTCGATCGCATGGTGGGCTACAAGACCGAGAGCCAGAGCGATAAGCGCGCCGATGAGCTGCGCGCGTATCTCGAGCAGGAACTGACGCCGACTTTCACGGCGCTCGGCTTTACGACTGACATCATCCCGTCGCCATCCGGGCGCGGACCCCATCTGCTCGCGACCTATTACGAGAGCGACGATCTGCCGACCGTGCTGATGTATGGCCATGGCGATGTGGTCCCCGGTATGGAAGGCGAGTGGCGCGACGGGCTCGACCCGTGGCGCTGCACGACGGTTGGCGAGCGCGTCTATGGCCGCGGCACCGCTGACAATAAAGGCCAGCATGCGATCAACATCGCGGCACTTCGCGCCGTGCATGAAGCGCGCGGCGGCAAACTCGGCTTCAATGCCAAGTTCATCATCGAGATGGGTGAGGAGATCGGCTCACCCGATCTGCCGAAAGTCTGCGAGAGCAATCGCGACGCGCTGAAGGCCGATCTGTTTCTCGCCTCCGACGGCCCACGTTTGTCAGCGGAGCGTCCGACGATCTTTCTCGGCTGCCGTGGCGGCCGCCGCATTCATCTCGATATCGAACTGCGTGACGGCGCGCATCATTCCGGCAACTGGGGCGGGCTACTCGCGAATCCAGCAACGATCCTCGCGTCGGCGATCGCGACGTTGGTCGACAAGAACGGTCGTATTCTGCTCGATGCATTGAAGCCGCCGCGCATTTCCAATCAGGTCCGTGCGGCTCTGGCTGACGTGATCGTCGCGCCGTCGGCCGATGAACCGGCTCTGTCGGAGAATTGGGGCGAAGACGGCTTGTCGCCGGCGGAAAGGCTCTATGCCTGGAATACGCTGGAAGTGCTGGCGATCAATGCCGGCAATATCAACAATCCCGCCAATGCCATTCCCGGCAAGGCCGGCGCGGTGCTGCAGCTGCGCTTCGTCGTTGGCACGGATATCGAGAATGTCGTGCCGGCGATTCAGAAGCATCTCGCTGAAAACGGCTTCGCTGATATCAAGGTGAGCCAGTCGCAATATTTTTCGGCGTCACGTACCGATATCGACAATCCCTGGGTCGGCTGGGCCGTCGAGTCCGTCCGTAAGACCACGGGTAGCGCGCCGGCGTTGCTGCCGAATTTCGGCGGCTCGCTGCCGAATGACGTATTCACGGATATTCTCGGCCTGCCCACCGTGTGGGTGCCGCATTCCTATCCCGGCTGCTCGCAGCACGCGCCGGATGAACACATTCTCCTGCCGGTGACGGAACAGGCGCTGAACATCATGGCCGGGTTGTTCTGGGATTTGGGTGAGAAGGGGAAGGCGTAGTAGCCACCCTCACTGTCATTCCGGGGCGCGTTCGACCTTCCGAACGCGAACCCGGAATCCCAGTATGGCTTGGTGCTATAGGTGACTTAACACTACGAGACTCCGGGTTCGCGATCGCCAAGTGGCGTTCGCGCCCCGGAATGAGGAGTTGATATCAATCCTTCACAAACGCCAGCAGCACGCCATTGCCCTTGCTCGGCGGCACGACGACGCCGACATCGCTGCGGCTGCCGGCTGAACCCACAGCCTTCTCCGCCGCTGCAATATCCGCCACGCCGAACACCAGCGAAATGCCGCCGCGGTCCGGAATGCCGGCCAGCGACGTGCCGGGGAAGTGTTTCGCGAGCACGTCCTTGGTGACGAATACAAAGTCCGCGCGGTCGCCGCCCGACGGCACTGTCACAGCGCCATCGGCTTCGGTCTTGACCGCGCCGTCGATCAGCTTCGCCATATGCTGTGCGTCTGTCTCCGGCTCGGGCGTGACGATGAACACCTTCTTCAGGCGCTTCGCCGTATTGGCATGCACCTGCAGCTCGGGAATCCAGACGGTTTCGCGGGTCTTGTGCTGGCAGGCGAAGATGCGGAGGCCGCCGGGGGCTTCCTCATAGGGCCACTGATAGGTGGCGAATTTTGCTGCGCTCAGGCTTCCGTCCGGCATCGTCACCGGACGTTCGAAATCGGTCGGGCCGATCGGTGTGTAGCCGCGTGCGCGGATTTCCTCGGCGCCGACGGTCGCGTCGGTGGTGGTGAAGGCGATGCGCTCGATGCCGTCGCCGCGCTTGGCGAGAAACGCCCGCGTCGGCGCATTGTGCTCGGTCTCGTTCAGAACGCCGAGCAGCTCCACATAGTCCGGGCCGAGCATCATGGTGTAATTGCCGGAGCCCATCTTGGCGCTGTGGGTGCCGCGCGGCGACACCGTAAAGCCGAGGCTCTTCCAGTTCGCGGCGGCGGCGTCGAGGTCTTTCACGACGACCACGGCGTGGTCGATTCCAACGATGTTTTTCAGCGTCACGTGCTCATTACCTTGCAATGGATCAGGCGCGTAAACTATGCAGAATGCAGGGGTGCCGCAAGAGAACGGTTATGTTCGGTTGCGCGGCGCAATGCATGATTGATGCTGCAGAAAGGCGTGACGATGGATACCGCAAACGTGCCTTGGCCGAAGTCGCTCTGGGCCGGCGTCACGCCTCCGGGGCCGGACTTGCCCGAGCTGAAGAGCTCTGTCGAAGCCGATGTGGTCGTCATCGGTGGCGGTTTCACGGGGCTCTCGACGGCGCTGCATCTGCGCGAAGCCGGTATCGATGTTGCGGTTGTCGAGGCCATGGAGCCGGGCTGGGGCGCTTCGGGGCGCAATAACGGCCAGGTGATTCCGACGCTGTCGCGGCCAGATCCCGAAGACATCATCAAGCGCTATGGCGCGGCCGGCGAACGTCTCGTCGGTCTGATCCGCGACAGCGCCTCGATCCTGTTCGATCTCACGCGCCGTTATCAGATCCAGGCCGAGGCCGAACAGAACGGTTGGATCCAGCCGGTGCATTCGCCGGGGCGTATCAAGATCGCCGAGCGCCGCGTGCGGCAGTGGTCCAAACACGGCGCACCGGTGGAGTTGCTGTCACGCGAGCAGATGCGCACGCTGCTCGGCTCAGACGCATGGTTCGGCGGCTTCTGGAACAAGACCGGCGGCCATATCAATCCGCTGGCGCTGGCACGCGGCCTTGCGCGCGTGGTGCTGGAGCAGGGCGGCCGCATCTATGCGCGCTCGCCGGTGGAGACTTATGAGCGCAAGGGCGATCGCTGGATCGTCAAGACGAAGAACGGCGAGGTCCGCGCGCGCAGCCTGATCGTCGCCACCAATGCCTATACCGGCGAGTTCTCCAAACAGCTTTCGCCAGACATCGCCAGCGAGGTGATGCCGGTGCTGTCATGGCAGATGGCGACACAGCCGCTGTCCGACGAGGCACGCAAGACCATCATCCCCGGTCGGCAGTCGATGTCCGATACCCATGGCGAACTGTATTTCGCGCGCTACGACGCGCGCAATCGTCTGGTCACCGGCGGCAATGTGGTCGGGCTCGGCGACAAGACGGAGCGGCTGAAAGTCATGGTGGCCGAACGGTTGAAACGGCTATGGCCACAGATCGGCGATGTCCAGTTCGATTATGTCTGGAACGGTTATGTCGGCATGACCACGGACTTCCTGCCGCGCATGCACAGACTCGGGCCCAATGCCTATGGCTGGACCGGCTGCAATGGCCGCGGTGTCGCGCTGTCGGTGGCGCTCGGCGATGAATTCTCGAAGGTGGTGCGCGGTGTGCCGGAAAGCGAATTGGCGCTGCCATTCTCCGAGCCGGTGCCGATCGCAGCGCACGGCCTGATGCGGTTGCTCGCGCCCTTCATGCTGCTGGTCTATCGCCGCAGGGACGCGAAGGAGATGGCGTAGCGTACGCCACACACTCAGCCCTCATCCTGAGGAGCCGCGCAGCGGCGTCTCGAAGGATGGCCGCGAGCTCCGGAACCTAGCCATCTCATGGTTCGAGACGCGCGCAAGTGCGCACTCCTCACCATGAGGAATGGAGCTACACCGTCACTGGCTTCCGGCTGCGCGCAAAATCGCCGCCGGGGATCGAGGCCAGCAGAGCCTGCGTATAGGCGTGCTGCGGATTGCCGAATACCTCGCCGGCCAGGCCGTGCTCGACGACTTCGCCGTCTTTCATCACGGCGACGAGATCACAGATCTGCGCGGCAACGCGCAGGTCGTGCGTGATGAAGACGATCGAGAGCCCGAGCCGCTCGCGCAGCTCGTGCAGCATCTTCAGCACCTGCGCCTGCACGGAGACGTCGAGCGCCGAGACCGCCTCGTCGGCCACCAGCACGTCGGGCTTCAGCGCGAGCGCGCGCGCAAGGCCGATACGCTGGCGTTGCCCGCCGGAGAATTCGTGCGGGAAGCGATCGATGGCCGAGGGATCGAGGCCGACCAGCCGAAACAGCTCCTTCGCCTGTGCCACCGCCTGCGCACGCGGCGTACCGTGCACGATCGGACCTTGCGCCACGAGATCGCCGGCCTTGCGGCGCGGGTTCAGCGAGGCGAACGGGTCCTGAAACACCATCTGAATGTGTTTGGTCTCGCGGCGCACCTCGTCGCGCGTGAGCTTCGCCCAGTCCTTGCCTTCCAGCACGATTGATCCCCCATCGGGATCGATCAGCCTGATAATGCAGCGGGCGAGCGTCGATTTGCCCGAACCGGATTCGCCGACAATGCCCAGCGTCGCGCCACGCGGCAGTTTCAGAGAGACGGACTTCACCGCATGGGTCACGCGCACGCCGCGTCCGAGAAAGCCGCCATTGCGATAGGTCTTCGACACGTTGTCGAGCGTCAGGATGATGTCGTCGGACAGTGCGCGCGGCGGCGGCGCCGTCAGCGGTGGCACCGCGGCGATCAGCTGCTGCGTATAGGGATGCTGCGGATTGGTCAGCACATCCTTCACCGTGCCCTGTTCGACCACGTTGCCATGCTGCATCACCACCACGCGGTCGGCGATTTCGGCGACCACGCCGAAATCGTGGGTGATGAACAGCACCGCGGTGTTGCGGCGGCTCTGCAGTTCCTTGATCAGTTTCAGGATCTGCGCCTGTGTGGTGACGTCGAGCGCGGTGGTCGGCTCGTCGGCGATCAGGAGACGCGGATCGAGCGCGAGCGCCATGGCGATCATGGCGCGCTGGCGCTGTCCGCCAGAGAGTTCGTGCGGATAGGCACGCGCGGCCTGCGCAGGATCGGGAATGTGCACGTCCTGCAGCAACGCCAGCACGCGCGCCTTGATGTCGACCTTCGAGAGTTCGGTATGGATCTCGAACATCTCACCGATCTGGTCGCCGATGGTGCGCAGCGGATTGAGCGCCGTCATCGGCTCCTGGAAGATCATCGCGATCCCGGCGCCGCGCACCTTGCGCATCTCGGCATTGCTGGCGCTGGCGAGGTCCTTGCCCTCGAACAGCACACGGCCGCCATCGATGGCGACTTCGCCGGGCAATAGCCGCATGATGGCATTGGCCATGACAGACTTGCCGGAACCGGACTCGCCAACCACGCAGACGATCTCATTGGCGGCAATCGCCATCGAGACGCCGCCCAGCGCATGCGAGCGGTCGGCGCCTTTCGGCAGCTTCACGCTGAGGCCGTCGATGGTGAGGATCGGATTGTCCACGGCGCTCATCGGCTCTTCAGCCTCGGATTGAGCGCATCATTGAGGCCCTGGCCAACCAGCGACACCGCGAGCACGGTGAGCAGAATGGCGATGCCGGGGATTGCCGAGACATACCACTGCACGCGCAGCACGTCGCGGCCGAGACCAATGAGATTGCCCCATGACGCCACATTGGGATCGGACAGGCGCAGGAAGGCGAGTGCGCTTTCCAAGAGGATCGATAGCGCCATCACCACGCTGGCATAGACGATGACGGGCGGCAGCGCATTGGGCAGGATTTCACCCAGGATGAGCTGGATGTCTTTCATGCCCAGCGTGCGTCCGGCCTGCACGAATTCACGGCTGCGCAGCGACATGAATTCCGCGCGCGTCAATCGCGCCGGTGCCGGCCATGAGACGATGCCGACGGCGATGGTGACGGTGGTGATGGTCGAGCCGAACACGGCGACCAGCACCAGCAGCAGCACGAAGTTCGGCAGCGTCTGGAACGCTTCGGTGATGCGCATCAGCACCGTATCGACCCAGCCGCCATAATAGCCGGCAAAGGCGCCGATCAGCACGCCGATGACCACGGCGATGACAGTCGCCACGCCGCCGATCAGCAGCGAGATGCGCGCGCCGTAGAAGATCTGCGCGGCGATATCGCGGCCGGAATTGTCGGTACCCAGCAGGAAGCGCGGATTGGAGAACGGCCAGATCAGCGGCCGCCCTGCGAGCGCCAGCGGATCGCGCGGATAGATCCAGCTTGCGGTGATGGCCATCACGATGACCACCAGCAGGAGCAACAAGCCCACGACGGCGGCCGGGCTGCGGAAATAGCGCTTGATCGCGTCCATCATCTCACGTCTCCGCCTGGATGCGCGGATCGAGCCGCGCATAGAGAAGGTCGACGAGGAAGTTGACGAGGATGACGAGAAGCGCCGAGACGAAGACGATGCCGAGCAGCGTGTTGAGATCGCGTTGCACGACGGATTCGTAGGCAAGACGTCCAAGGCCCGGCAGGGAGAACACACTCTCCACGACAACCGAGCCGCCAAGCATGGTGCCGGCCTGCAGACCGATCAGCGTCACCATCGGCAGCAATGCATTGCGCAGCACATGCTTCGCCACCACGCGGGTCTCGTCGAGTCCCTTGGCGCGCGCGGTGCGCACGAAATCGAGATTGAGCACTTCCAGCATCGAGGCGCGCATGATGCGCAGATAGATCGCGAGGAAGATTAGCCCCAGCGTCAGCGTCGGCAGGATCAGATGCAGCGCGATATCGACGGTGCGGCCAAATCCGGTTTGTACAGCGCCGATATCCTCGAAACCGCCGGCCGGCAGCCATTGCAGATAGATCGAGAACACCACGATGGCCATCAGGCCGAACCAGAACGACGGAGTGGCGTAGAAGACGAGGCCGAGCGTGGAGATCAGCGTGTCCGGCCATTTGTTGACGCCGCGTGCGGCGACGACGCCAAGTAGCAGACCGAAGAAAAACGCAAAGGACAGCGACGCGGTCATCAAGAGGATTGTCGGCGGCAGGCGTTCGAGGATCACGGTCGCCACCGGCTTGCCATAGATCGAGGAGAAGCCGAGATCGAGCCGGATCAGCCGCCACAGATAGTTGCCGAGCTGCATCGGGATCGAAAGGTCGAGCCCGTAGAATTTGCGGAGCTCGCGTGCGGTTGCGGCATCGCCGCCGCCCATCTGTGCCATCATGGCATCGACGGTGTCTCCCGGTGCGAATTGCAGCAGCAGGAACACGCCGATCAGGATCAGGAATAGTGTGGGTATCGAGGCGGCGAGCCGCCGCCCCGCAAGGCTCAGGATGCGCATCTGGCTATTGTGGCGAAGTTTGGCTCAGGCGGAAAGCCAAAGATCGTGCCAGCTCGACGATCCCCAGCGCGGCGTGTTGGAATGGTTACGCGCCTTTGCGGTGATCACCGTGACGAATATCTGTTCGATCGGCATCCACACCGGCAGTTCGGTGTTGGCTTCCTTAACGAAGGTCGCGTAGAGCGCCTTGCGCTTGACGGGATCGATTTCGGTGGCCGCGTCGTCGATCACCTTGTCGATGGCGTCGTTCTTCCAGTCCCACTGGTTGGTCCAGGGCGCGCCCTTCGGCTGGCCGGAGCGGTACCAGACCGTGGTCGAGACCGCGGGATCGTTGCGATACTGGTGCCAGCCGGTTGAGAGGTCGAAGGCGTGATCGTCATAGACCTGCTTCAGGAAGCCGCCGCCATCGTTGCGGACAATTTCCACGGGAATGCCGACTTCGCCCAGCGACTGCTGGATGAAGGTCGCCCAGAGCGAGATGTCCTCGCCCCATGGCGCGGGCAGCAGGCGCAGCGAGAAGCGGGTGCCGCCGGCCCCCGGCTTGAAGCCGGCCTCGTCGAGCAGCGCGATCGCCTTCTTCTTGTCATAGGCATATTGCGGCGTATCCGGACCCGGATAGAAGTCGGTGGAGACCGAGGGGATCGGGCCGGTGCCGAGCTTGGCGAAGTCGCCGAGGAAGTTCTCGATGAAGAACGGCACATTGATCGCATGCGCGATGGCGCGGCGGACGCGGATATCCGCAAGCTCCTTGCGGCGGAAATTGAACTCGATGGTGTTGGTGCGCGCGTTGCCTTCATTGCCCTTGGTGGAGACGATGAAGCGCTTGTCCTTGCTGAGCCGTGCCGTGTCGGAAATCGTGAGGCCCGTGAACGGGCTGTACTGGATGTCGCCGGCTTCCATCTGGGCGGCGGCCGCGGCGCGATCGGTCACGACCTTCCAGACGATGCGATCGAGATAGGGGGCGTTCGGGCGCCAGTAGTTCTCGTTACGCTCGGCGATGATGTATTGGCCGCGCTCGTACTTGACGAACTTGAAGGGGCCGGTGCCGACGGGGGCGAGGTTGGTGGGGTTCTGGCGGATGTCGCTGCTGCCCTCATAGAGATGCTTGGCGGAGATATAGCCGAGGTCCGGCAGCGCACGCAGCAGCAGGCCGAGCGGCATCGGGCGCTCATATTTGAAGATCGCGGTCTGCGCGTCCGGCGTTTCGACAGCGGTGAGGAACAGCTGCAGGGTCGATCCGTAATTGAGGATCTTCTTCCACATGTTCATGGCGGTGAATTGGACGTCGGCCGAGGTGAACGGCTTGCCGTCGTGCCAGGTCACGCCCTTGCGCAACTTGAAGGTGATGGTCTTGCCGTCCGGTGTGGATTCCCAGCTCTCCGCGAGCACGCCGACCGGCTGGCCATTGGCGTCGAGATCGACCAGTGCTTCCTGGATCTTGCCACCGATGATGTAGACGCCGGTGGAGGCCTGAATGCTGGGGTTGAGCTGACGCTGTTCTGCACCGTAATGGACATTGAACACGCCGCCCTTGCGGGGCGTTTCCTGCGCGAAGGCGCGCAGCGGGTTCGCGACATTGGCGGCAATGGCGGCGGAGGTCAGCAGCGCCGTGCGGCGGGTCATTTCCAGGCGGGTCATGGTGTCGAAGTCTCCTGCGTCGTGCCTGCGCAGATGGAACCAGCGCATAGCCCGCGCAACCTAGGGCATAACCGGCGGCCAAGTCATTCCCTAATGCTACGGCGCCTCAGAGAATTCTTGCAAGACATGGCAATGGCGCAGCATAAATGCCGCGCCATTGCTTCGACCTGAAAGCTTTGCTCAAAAGTTATGCCAGCCCGCACACGGCGCGGGCAACCGCACGCTTCAGCGCATCTTGACGCTCGGTTCGCGGCTCCAGAGCCGCAGCTTGGCCAGCTTGTCCATGAAGCCCGGCACGTCGTCGGCGCTGCCCAGCGCAACCACGCCTTCATCGAGGTCGTCCGAGATTCCCACCCTCGCGAACAACCGCTCGGCTGCCTCGGAATGTCCGATAAACTTGCAGTGGGCAAAGGCGTCGGTGACGAAGTCGCGGGCCGTCGACTCCTGCAGGAGGTCGTCGATGCCGGCCTCCGCCGGGAGCAAGGCGACTGCGTCATAAAGAACAGAAGGGCCACCATCGATCATCTGGTCGGCGGCGACCAGGCTACCATCGCTGGCTTCAACCCCGTTCACCTTTGGCGCAATGATCTCGTATGTTGCGCCGGCCTGCGTCACCGCGCCTTGCAGGGCGGCGAGGAGCTTGGCATCGACCCCGTCGGTGACGAGGATGCCGAGCTTGCGGCCTTCGAAACGCTGCGGGCCTTTCAGGACGATGCTGAGTGACGGCGACTCCGCCAGATCCTGCCGCGTTGGCATCGCTGCATCGGCGGGCTTCGGCATTGTCGGAAGACCCAGCATGGTGCCGACCTTGTTGGCCAGGCCTTCGTCGATGTTCAGGAGATGCGAGACCATGCGCTCGCGGATCACCGGCGTCTTCACTTTGCTCAATTCGAAAGTCAGCGCTGCGGCAATATGGTGTTGCTCTCCCCTGGTCTGGCTGATGAAGAACTGCCGTGCCTGGCTGTAGTGATCCGCAAAGCTTTCTGCGCGCAGCCGGCGCTTCGCGCCATGCTCTATGTCCGCGAACGTCTTGAAACCTTTGGCGGTGGACTCGCGTGGGCCTACGCCGAACGAATTTGGCTGGTAGTTGACGCGACCGACAGGGTTGTGCATCGCCATGTGCCCGTCCTGCTGGAAATGTCCGAACGGACATTTCGGAGCATTGATCGGGATATGGGTGAAGTTCGGGCTTCCCAGCCGCTTCAGCTGTGTATCCAGATAGGAGAAATTGCGGCCTTGCAGCAGCGGGTCATTGGTGAAGTCGATGCCGGGCGGAACATTCTGCGTCATGAACGCGACCTGTTCGGTTTCGGCAAAGAAATTATCCGGCATACGGTCCAGCACAAGACGGCCGATGGCAATCGGTGGCACGAGTTCTTCCGGAATAAGCTTGGTCGGATCGAGAATATCGAAATCGAACTGGTCGGCGAATTCGCTGTTGAACAGCTGCACCTGCAACTCCCATTCCGGGTAATTTCCGGACTGGATCGCGCTCCACAGGTCGCGTCGATGAAAATCCGGATCGGCACCGTTGATCTTGACGGCCTCGTTCCACAGCACCGATTGCAGACCCAGTTTCGGCTTCCAGTGGAATTTGACGAAGGTCGATTCGTCCTTGGCGTTAACGAAGCGGAATGTATGGACGCCGAACCCCTCCATGAAACGGAAAGAGCGGGGAATGGTGCGGTCCGACATCTGCCACATGACCATGTGCATGCTTTCGGGCGTCAGCGAAATGAAATCCCAGAAGTTATCATGCGCCGACTGCGCCTGCGGGAAGGCACTGTCGGGCTCTTCCTTCACGGCATGGACCAGATCGGGAAACTTGATGGCATCCTGGATGAAGAACACCGGGATGTTGTTGCCGACCAGGTCCCAGTTGCCCTCTTGGGTATAGATTTTAACGGCAAAGCCGCGCACGTCGCGTGCGAGGTCGAACGACCCTTTGCTGCCCGCGACCGTCGAGAACCGAACGAAGGCCGGGGTTCGCTCGCCTGGGCGCTGAAACAGATCGGCGCGCGTATGCTTGGCCAGTGAACCGTAATTTTCGAAGAAGCCATGCGCGGCATAGCCGCGTGCATGGACCACGCGTTCGGGAATCCGTTCATGATCGAAATGGAAGATTTTTTCACGAAAGTGAAAATCCTCGAGCAATGTCGGTCCGCGCGACCCGGCCTTGAGCGAGTTCTGATCGTCGAAGACCGGGCCGCCTGGGCCGTGGTCAGCAACGCGTCGTCCGGTCCGCCGATCTGATGGAGTTCGCCGCCCTCACCGCGAACAAGTGTCTGATCGTGAATCGTTGCATTGGTGGTGTCGCTCTTGGGCGTCGATGATTTGGCCATGGGATGTCTCGCAGAAGTTACCGGGGAGAAGGGCCCGCGATTGCGTTCGCGGGCCTCAGGGAGTTCGGCGTTGGCAGGCGTTACTTGCCGAGGTTCTGCGCCATTTCGAGGTGATGCTTCAGCGCCGGCAGGGTCTTTCCGGCCCAGTCCTTCAATTCGGCGTTGTCGCCGCTTTTGGCGTAGCGCTCGAACAGATCGACCGCGTCCTTGTGGGCGTCGACCTGTACCGAATTGAAGTTCTTGCTGAAGTCAGCGCCGCTTTGTTCCTTCAACTTGTCGAGCTTGCTCTGATGCGCGCTGTCGAGCGCTGCCGGAAGTTCGGCCTTGACCTTGCCGCTGCCGACCATCGCCTTCAGCTCGGTGCTGGTCTTGGTGTGATCTTTCACCATCATGGCTGCAAAGGATTTCTCGGCGGCATTTCCCTTGCTTTCTGCCAGTGTGTTGGACTGGATCTCGAACATGTCGCTGATCGCGACCTGCTTGACGAAATCAGGGGTGCTCGGGCTGACACCGAGAACGGAATTGACTCCCGTCTTTTCGCCGACGGACTGCGCGTAAACGGCTGGGGCGAGGGCGGAGGACACGAGCAACAGGCTCGCGGCAATAAGGGTGCTGCGTTTCATGATTCTTCCAATGTTTGGACGAGGGCATCAGGTGTCAGCACAACCGGATCAATCGTGTTGTGTTCCGGACCAAATGAGTCATGGGTGCGAAGGCCCGGATCAGGCCTGTCTGGACCGCCCCGGTCCCATCCCTGCGGAAGGGCCTCGTGTTGGCTCGATCATTGCTTTCGGTTCTGTTACAAACCGCACGCAACCCGAACCCGGATAATTTTATGCGTAAGCTCACCGTCGCCGCCGCCCAATTGGGCCCGATCCAGAAAGCCGAAAGCCGCGAGGCCGTGGTCAAGCGCATGCTGGTGCTGCTGGACGAAGCCAAGGGGAAGGGCGCCGACCTCGTCGTCTATCCCGAGTTGGCGCTGACGACATTTTTTCCGCGCTGGTACATGACCGACCAGAAGGAGGTCGATACCTGGTTCGAGTCCGAAATGCCGAACGCTGCGACCCAGCCGCTGTTCGATGCCGCCGCCAAGGCTGGTATCGCGCTGTCCATCGGTTACGCCGAGCTGACTGATGACGGCCACCACTTCAACACCCAGATCCTCACCGACAAGACCGGCAAGATCGTCGGTAAATATCGCAAGGTGCATCTGCCCGGCCATGTGGAATTCGATACCGAGCGTGCCTTCCAGCATCTGGAGAAGCGTTATTTCGAACCGGGCGATCTCGGCTTTCCCGTGTTCCGCGCTTTGGGCGGCATCTTCGGCATGATGGTGTGCAACGATCGACGCTGGCCGGAATCCTACCGCGTGATGGGCCTGCAGGGCGTCGAGATGATTGTGCTCGGCTACAACACGCCGTCGGTGAATTCGCAGAAGTCGGTCGAGGGGCCGGAGCAGCGCCTGTTCCACAATCGCCTGTCGGTGCAGGCCGGCGCCTATCAGAACTCGACCTTCGTTGTCGCTGTCGCCAAGGCCGGCGACGAAGACGGTCATCCCCTGATCGGCGGTTCGCTGATCGTCGATCCCAATGGCGTGATTCTCGCCGAAGCCAAGACCGAAGGCGATGAGCTGCTGGTTTGCACCGTCGATCTCGACGACACCAAGTTCGGCAAGGACACCATCTTCGACTTCAAGCGCCATCGACGCATCGAGCATTATGGCCGGATCACCAGCCAGACGGGTGTGGTTCTGCCGCCGGAGTAAGTGACTTACGCGCTTGCTTACCCACTCCTTGCAGCTGCTCGTCTAAACTCCGTCATGCCCGGCGTATGCCGGGTATCCACGTCTTGGCTCCAAGCGAAGACGTGGATGGCCGGGACAAGCCCGGCCATGACGGCTGAGAGGGCTTTGCGCGCGGTCGGGACGCGCAAATTCTACTGAAACATCACCGTGCCGATCGCCATACTCACGGCGGCCTGAGTCGGATCGATCACGGGAATGCCCAGCGCATCCTCGAGCGCGCTGCGATGACGCGACATGCCGGCGCAGCCCATGACGACGGCATTGGCGCCGTCCTCGTCCTTCAACTGGCGGCCGACCTTGATCATGCGCGCCAGCGTGTCGTCGCCGGAAGCCGCTTCCGCCACGGTCATGTTGAGCGGTCGTTCGCCGGCGAAGCGATCCATCAGGCACATCTGGCGGAGATAACGCATGTGCCGGCCGATCGAGCCCTGCGCCACCGCGATGACGCCAAAGCGGTCGCCGCGTGACAGCGCAGTCAGCACGCCGGATTCGGCGATGCCGAAGACCGGCCGCTCCGTCGCCTCACGGCACACATGCAGGCCGGGATCTGAATAGCAGGCAATGACGAAGGCATCGGCGGAATTGTCGGCGGCCACCAGCCGGCTCAGCGGTATCGTGACGCTTTCGAGATCGGCCTGCGTCTGCACGCCCAATGGTCCTTCCGCCAGCGTGATGCATTCAATCTCGGGCCCGGCCTCGAACATCACCGGTTGCAGTGCTTCGGCGAGGTTGCGCGTCACCTGCGGATTGCTGTTCGGATTGACCACCAGAATCTTCTTGCGGCGCTGCATATTCGGCTCCTTGTCAGGACAGCAGTATTACCGGAAAGTGCCGACCGTCAAAGCCTGTAAAATGTTCGCATAGCCGATCTAATCTTGGAGTTCTGCCCTTGTCCGATCCCGTCTACGACCTCGTAATCCGCGGTGGCACCGTCGCCACATCGAGCGATGTGTTTGCCGCCGATGTCGGTATTACCGGTGAGACCATTGTGGCGCTGGGCAGCGGACTTGCAGCGGGCCGTAAAGAGATCGATGCAACAGGCAGGCTGGTGCTGCCCGGTGGGGTCGATGCCCACGCCCATATCGAACAGCTCTCCGCTGCCGGCATCATGAATGCCGACACCTTCGAGAGCGCGACGCGGTCCGCGGCCTTCGGTGGCACCACCAGCGTGATCTCCTTTGCCGCCCAGCATGTCGGCATGGATGTGCAGGAGGTCGTCAGCGATTATACGGCGCTCGCAAAGAAGGGCGCGATGATCGACTATGCCTTTCACATCATCGTCTCTGACGTCACCGACAAGGTCATCGCCGACGATATTCCGGCACTGGTGAGTCAAGGCCATTCCTCGATCAAGATTTTCATGACCTATGACCGGCTCAAGGTCGACGACGAGAAGCTGCTGGATATCCTCGCCGCCGCGCGCGAGGCGAAGGCGCTGGTCTGCGTCCATGCAGAGAACCACGGTGTCATCGCCTGGATGGTGAAGCGGCTGATCGACAAGGGCTACACCGCGCCGAAATATCACGCTGTCAGCCATGCGCGTGTGTCGGAATCCGAAGCCTTCACGCGGCTGATCGCCTTCAGTGAATTGCTCGATCAGCCCGTGATGATCTTCCACGTCTCGACGCGCGAAGGCGCCGCGGTGATCCGCGAGGCGCGCGGCCGCGGCGTCAAGATTTTCGCAGAGACCTGTCCGCAATATCTGTTCCTCACCGCCGACGATCTCGACAAGCCCGGTGCCGAAGGCGCCAAGTGGATGTGCAGCCCACCGGCGCGCACCACGGACGATCAGGAGGCGTTGTGGCAGGCATTGTCGCTCGGCGATCTGCAACTGATCTCGTCGGACCACGCGCCCTATCGCTATGACGAGACCGGCAAGCTGCGCGCCGGGCCGAACCCGACATTCAAGCAGGTCGCCAACGGTCTGCCCGGCCTCGAAGTGCGCCTGCCACTGCTGTTCGACGCCATGGTGTCGAAAGGTCGTCTCGGCCTGTCGAAATTCGTCGAGCTCACATCCACCGCCCCGGCGCAGATCTACAATCTGCCGAAGAAGGGCTCGATCGCCATCGGCAACGATGCCGACATCGCGATCTGGGACCCGGCGCGCAAGGTGACGCTCTCAGATGAGATGATGCACGATCTCACCGGCTTCTCGCCGTTCTCTGGCCGCACCGTCACCGGCTGGCCCGAGAAGGTGTTGTTGCGCGGTCGTGTCCTCGTCGACGGCGATACGTTCACCAGCAAGCCGGGCGAGGGGCGCCTGATGCTGCGCGAGGGCGGCAGGGCCGCCACGCCGTCAGGCAGGCTCGCCGCCGAAATGGACCCGGCGAAGAACTTCGGCGCGAAGCTGCTGTGATGACAAACATGCTCGATCCCAATCTGCCGGGTTTCGCGGATATCCAGACGCCTGCGCTGGTGCTGGATGCGTCTGCGCTTCAGCGCAACATCCAGGGGATGGCCGAGTTCGCCAAAGCGAACGGCGTTGCGCTTCGCCCGCATGCCAAGACTCATAAGTCGACGCGTATCGCGCAATTGCAGATCGAGGCCGGCGCCGTCGGGATTTCCTGCGCGACGGTTGCCGAGATCGAGGCTTTCGCGCAGGCCGGTATCACGGGTCTGCTGCTGACGACACCTGTCGCCGATCGGCCGAAGCTCGCGCGTCTGGCCGCTGTCGCCGACCAATCCGATATTAATATCGTCGTCGACCATGCCGACCAGATTCACGTGCTGCACGAATTGCTCGATGCCGGCAGCCGTCCGCTGCAGGTGCTGATCGATATCGATGTCGGCCAGCGCCGCACCGGTGTTGTTGACACAGCATCGACACTCGCGCTTGCGCAACTGATCGAAGCGACGCCGGGCATGACATTCGGTGGCATCCAGGGTTTCGCGGGTCATGTGCAGCACATGATCGATGCCCAGGAGCGCAGGGCAGGCGCTGCGCGCGTGCGCGCCATGCTCGACGACCATCTGCATGTGCTGACGGAAGCCGGCATCAAGGCGGAGATCGTCACCGGCAGCGGCACGGGCGCCTGCGCTTATGATGTCACGGGCACCTTTACGGAGTTGCAGGTCGGCTCCTATGTCTTCATGGATTCCGACTACGGCAAGCTGGAGCACGAGGGTGCTGCGCTGCCTTACGATCCAAGTTTGTTTATTCTCGCGACGGTCACGTCGGTGAATCGTGCCGGCGAGTTCACGGTGGATGCCGGCGTGAAGGCAATGGCCTTCAACGGCCCGGTGCCGTCGCTGATGTTGGGTGTGCCGGAAGGTTCGACCTATCGCTTCGGCGGCGACGAACACGGCATGATCACGCTGCCGGAGGGGGCCGAAGCGCCGAAGCTCGGCAGCCGCGTGCTGCTGCTGACGACCCATTGTGATCCCACGGTGAACCTGCATGGGAGCTATCAGGTGGTCGGGCACAATGGCAGCGTCGAGGCGTGGCCGGTGCTGGCGCGGTATGGGGCGTAGCGCCCCAGACGCGTCATCACCCCACACTCGTCATTCCGGGGCGGCTCGGCGCCGCAGGCGACGTGCCGAACCCGGAATCCCGGAGTGTTTGGCTCTTCGGAGTTTCACCGATCTCAAGATTCCGGGTTCGTGTCCGGCAAGGCCGGTCACGCCCCGGAATGACGAGTGTGGCGCAGGGATCTAATGCGTCCCGCCCAGAAACGCCTCCGACAATGTCGGATCGTTGATCAGCGCTTCCGCCGAACCTGACGTCACCACGCGTCCGGTCTCCAGCAGATAGGCCCGGTCCACGATCTTCAGCGTCTGCCGGGCCTTCTGCTCCACCAGCAATACCGTCAGGCCTTCATCGCGGAATTGCGCGATCATGCTGAACAGGCTCGCCGTCATCAGCGGGGCCAGGCCGAGCGACGGCTCGTCGAGCAGCAGCAGCTTCGGCTTCGACAGCAGCGCACGCCCGATGGCCAGCATCTGCTGTTCGCCGCCGGAGAGCAGACTGGCGAGACCGTCGCGGCGCTTGCCGAGAATCGGGAAGCGCTCCAGCATCTTGTCCACATCGGCCATCGCGGCAGACTTGTCGCTGCGGGTGTAGATGCCCATCAGCAGATTCTCATGCACCGTCATGCGCGCGAGAATGCCGCGGCCTTCCGGCACCAGCGCGATGCCGCGGCGCAGATTCTTTTCGGCCGCATTCGGCACGAGCTTCTCACCCTGATAGGTGATGTCGCCCTGGAATGGCAGCAGTCCTGCAATGGACCGCGCAATCGTGCTCTTGCCGGCGCCATTGGCGCCGAGCAGCGCGACGATCTCGCCTTTCTTGATCTCCAAATCGACGCCGCGCACTGCCGTGATGGCGCCGTAGCGGACCTGCAAGCCTCGGATCGTGAGCATCAGTCGTCCTTTCCGAGATAGGCGTCGAGGACGACCGGGTTGGCGCGCACGTCCTCGGGCCTGCCTTCGGCGATCAGCACGCCGAAATCGAGGACATAGAGATAGTCGCAGAGCCGCATCACGAAATTCATGTCATGTTCGATCAGGAGAATGGTGAGGCCGGTGTCGCGCAAGCGGATCATCAGCGCGCGGATCTCCTCGGCCTCGTCGTGGTTCATGCCGGCCACGGGTTCATCCAGCAGCAGCAGCTTCGGCTTCGCGGTGACGGCGCGCGCCATCTCCACCTTGCGCTGGATGCCGTAGGGCAGCGACTTGGCCGGGCGGTCGCGCAGTTCGGTGAGGCCGAAGAACTCCATCACTTCCTCGGCGCGCTCCTGCGCCGCCGGATTGGCCCAGGAGATCGGCAGCAGACGTCGCCACGCGCTCTCGCTGTGCGGCTGCGCCACCAGTAGATGTTCCCAGACCGTCATGCTGCCGAACAGCCGGATGTTCTGGAAGGTGCGGGCAATGCCCTCGCGCACGATACGATAGGACGGCCACTGCGTGACGTCGACGCCCTTGAGTTTGACTTCGCCGGCATCGGCGCGATAGGCGCCGGTAATGGTGTTGAACAAAGTCGTCTTGCCGGCGCCGTTCGGGCCGATCACGCCGACGATCTTGCCTTCCGGCACTTCGCAGACCATTCCGGACAGCGCGTGGATGCCGCCGAACGTCTTGGTGACGTCGGTGAGTTGAAGCAGCGCGTTGCTCATGCCGCGGCCCTCCGGAAGGTCAGCGTTCGGATCAGTGAACGATCGAGAATGCCTTGACGCCGTACGAGCAGCACGACGATCAGCAGCGTGCCGAAGGCGGCGAGGCGCCAGTCGGCGATGGGGCGCAGGAATTCAGGCAGGAACACCAGAAGGAGAGAACCGACCAGCGAGCCCGGTCCGACGGTGGAGCCACCGAGGATCACGGCCAGCACGAATTCGATCGAGCGATCGAAGCCGAAATTCGCCGGCTCGATATAGACGTTGTGATGCGCGAACAATCCGCCGGAGATCGCGGCCACCGCGGCGCCGACACCGAAGGCGCCGATCTTGGTCACCGTTGTGTTGAGGCCGATCAGGCCCGCGGCGGTTTCGTCATCATGCACCGCCTGCATTTCCAGCCAGACGCGCGAACGCTCCAGCAGCATCACAGCGATCAGGATGCCGCCGGCCCACAGCCAGACATAACCAACCGAGATGTGCTGCATGCCGCGATAGCCGCCAGAGCCGCCCATCGCGTCGAAATTGAGAAAGAAGCTGCGCACCATTTCGCCGAAGCCGACGGTGGCCATGGCGAGATAGATGCCCTTCAGCCGCAGCGCGGGGAAGGCAACGATGGCGCCGATGATGCCGGCGGCGATCGCCGAGATCAGCAGGGCCAGCGTCAGCGGCACGTTCAGCGCGACGGTGAGCCAGGACGACAGATACGCGCCGATTCCCATGAAGGCGCCGTTGCCAAGCGAGAGCTGGCCGGTGGCGAGGATGATATAGACGCTGAGTGCGCCGAGCAGGAGAATGCCGGACTCGGCGAGCAGGCTTGCATAATAGGTCGACATCAGACGCGCTGCCCCTGATCGGATCGCGCGCCGCCAAGCAGGCCCTGCGGACGCAGCAACAAAATCAAAATCATGAAGCCGTAGACGACGAAGTCGCGGACCTGAGAGCCGCCATAAGCGACGGTCAGCACTTCGGCGATGCCGATCAAGGGACCCGCGACCAGCGCGCCCCAGATCTGGCGGGTGCCGCCGATCACCATCACGGCGATGGCCTTGAGGCCGATCTCGACGCCGAGATAGGGCGTGATGGTGCCGTAATGCAGCGCGATCAACACGCCGGCGACGCCGGCGAGCGAGCCCGACAGGATGAAGGCCAGCATGGTCAGGCGGTCGGCGGAGACGCCCAGGATTCGTGCGACTTCGCGATTCTCGGCGACGGCGCGCAGCGCGCGGCCCATCGGGGTCTTCTGCACGATATAGGCAACCAGCGCGACCAGAACGACGGTGGCAACGAGCACGATCAGCTGCATCTCGCCGATATTGACCGGGCCGAGCGAATATTGCTTGCCGAAATATTCGTCGGGGAGCTGGGCAGGATCCGAGCCCCAGATGTTGGTGGCGACATTCTGCAGGATGATCGAGAAACCCAGCGTTGATAGCATCGGCGTCACCAGCGGCGCGTCGCGCAGCGGCTGGTAGCCGATCTTCTCGATGGCGATGGCGATCACGGCTGCGCCGAGCATGCCGCCGAGTACGGCGACCGGAAGCGGGAAGCCTGCGGTAATCAGCGTGAAGCCGAGATAGCCGCCGATCATGAAGAGTTCGGCAATCGCGAGATTGAGAATGCCGAGAATGCCCATCACGAGCGAGAACGACAGCGCCAGCAGCGTATAGACCGCTCCGAGCGTCAGGCCGTTGACGAGTTGCTGTATCAGCATGGGAATCGCAATCGTTAAATCAGGTGGTCGTCATCATGACTGCGGCCGGGAGGACTTCCCGGCCGCAGCGGCGTGGATAATGTGAGAGATCAGCAGGCCGGGTGGCCGGGCGCCGAGCTGCAACCCTTGACCTTGGTATCCCAGGCGCCGTTCTGACCCTGCAGCACGTAGAAGGCCTTGATCGCGTCGCCGTCGTCATTGAAGCCGATCGGGCCGCCGAGACCGGCAAAGCCTTCGAGCTTGGCAAGGTGATCGCGGATCTTGGTGCGGTCGGCTTCGAGATCGGCCGGCTTGCCGGTGACGCCAGTCTTCTTGATCGCGTCGATATACATCGAGACGATCTCGTAGATGTTGGCGTCATACATCGAGGGCTCGATGTCCTTCGGCAGGCCGGATTCCTTGCGCAGCAGCGGCGTCAGGGTTGCCGTGAACTTCTCCGGTGCCGGGCCTGTCATGGTGGCGTAGAAGGTTGCCGGCGCGATCACCGGGATTTCCGGCGCAGCCTTGAGAATAGCCGAAGAGATCAACTGGGTGGCGCCGACGACCGGCTTGATCAGACCCTGGCGCTTCATTTCGCGCAGCACGGTGATGGCCTGGCTGTAATCGGCGCTGACAACGACGCCGTCGGGATTCAGGGCCTTCAGCTTGGTGACCTGTGCGGACACGTCGAGGTCGCCGGTGTTGAACGACAGCAGATCGTTCTCGTTGGCAACGATGATGTCATTGGCCTTCAGCACGGCCGGCATGATCACCTTGCCGACGGTGGACGCCGTGGCGTCCTTGGCGTCGAAGATCACGGCGACGGTCTTGATGTTGAAGGCCTTCTTGTAGAAGGGCACGGTGGTCTTGGCGAGAACGCCTTCGTCGATGGTGTTACGGAACGCCCACGGACGGTTGAGCTTCGCCACGCCCGGCTTCGAGGAGGCCTGCGAGGTGGAGACCACTTTCATCTCATTGGCCACCGGGAAGGTCACTTCGGCGGCGCTCGAGGTCAGCGGACCGGCCACGGCGAGAACCTTTTCGTCGCCGGCCAGCTTGCGCAGCGAGCTTGCGGCCTGGGCCGGCTTGGCGGCGTCGTCGAGAATGGTGATCTTCAGCTTGGCGCCATTGATGCCGCCGGCATCGTTGGTCTGCTGTTCCAGCATCTTCAGCGTCACGGTGTTGCTGCGGCCCCACTCGGCGAACGGACCGGAGCTTGGCACCACCGCACCGATGGCGATTTCCTGCGCCCATGCCTGACCGCCAACCATGGCGGAGAGCGTGACGGCGGCAACTGTGCCCAATACGCGCGGCAAATTCGATTTGATCCGTGACATCGACGATCGTCCTCTTCTGCTGATGCTTTTGCTGCGGTGATCCGCAGCATAATCCAGATAAAGATTTCTATGCACGCCATGTGCCATCGCCAGCTGTGACAGCGGAATGACAGCGTTGGTCGGATCGTCCAATAAATTTCAGGCTTTGACAATCGTCATTCTGAGTATCTTTATAAAATAGTTCTCTTAAGAAGCTAATTTATGCGGCAGTGCGGCCCGGAAATGCAGCAATCCGCGGCGGGCGGGAATGCGCGCAACTGCCTGTTTCACGGGTGTTTGAATGTTGCGGGCGCGTCGGGGCTGATTCCCGTGTCGCCGGTGGGCGGGCAGGGGCTGCACGCACGGACGCCGTTTTGTCGCAGCAATGGCGACCCGGGCTGTGGCTATCCCGGGGCCTTGGCCGGGCGCAACAGCCGGTCCTGGCGCGTGTACAGATTCTAGCCCGGATTCAGCCCTTGCGCGGCTTGCCGCGCTTGGCGACGGCGATTGAATGCGCCTCGGGCGAGAGCTGCTTCACATTGGTGTCGGCCAGATAACGCTGCAGCGCAATGGCGCGGTCGCTGGAATCGACGAGCCGCTGCACCATGTCCAGCAACTGGTGGAATTCCCGGGTGCCGAGGCAACCGAACTGGACATCGTTGACCTGGGCCTGGGTGGGGGCGAGGCGTTCCAGCAATTCGGCGCCATGCGGTGTCACCACGAGGCTGATACGGCGGCGGTCGCCGGTGTGCGAGGTCTTGGTGATCAGCCCTTTGGTTTCGAGCTTGTTGGTCACGGTGGTGACGAAGGCTCCACTCAGATGCAGGTGATCGGCGACGGCGCGCACGTGGACGTCGCCTTGCGCCGACAGGTGCCGGATCGAAATCAGGGTCGTGTATTCAATGCCGGCGAGGCCGATGACGGCGGCATGGCCTTCACGCAATGTCTGGTGGCGGACCAGGAAGCCGAACAGGCTGTGAACGAGGCGGCGGAACTGGGCATCCGAACCGTCCACCAGTAGCTCCGGACGGGACACCGTGAGTGCAGCGCGGGAGGCCGGCCGGCCCGTGGCAGGCTTCTTGCTGATCTCCTTGCCAACGGACTTGCCGATCACTGATTTGCCGATCGAAGTGGAGCGCGCTGCGGATTTGGCCACGTGATGATCCCATGTATCAAAACTTGCCCGAGCTTGGCGGCTTCGTGAGCTAATTGCAATCACGACGAGCGATGCAAGGTGCGAATGCCACAGGTCCGCTTGACAACGGATTTAAAATAGCTTCGGATGATAGCTATTAATGAAGATGACCGGCGCGCCGCCGGCAGCAGGTGACGGAGAAAAGTGATGAACAAGGCATTTGGATCCGGGGCGGCAGTGGCCGGCGTCAAGAATGGCGCCGAGCATGTCGCCGCTGTGCGCGACGGTCGTGCGGTCTATCTCGACGGCAAGAAGGTCGACGACGTCTCGACCCATCCGGCCTATCGCCATGCGGTCGCCTCGGCCGGCGCGCTGTATGACTATCAAGCCGACCCCGCCAATATCGAACGCATGACCTTCGATATCGGCGGCGGCCGCCGCGTCAATCGCGCCTGGCAATTGCCGACGAGCTACGCGGAACTGGTCGAGCGCCGCAAGGCGCTGGTGGAATGGGCTGAGCTGTCCGGCGGTTTCCTCGGCCGCTCGCCCGATCACGTGGCGTCATCCATGTCCGGCATGATGATGGGCATCGAGGTGTTCGACAACTACGATCCGAAACGCGCGCAGGCGTTCCGCGACTGGTACGACTACGCCCGCAAGAGCGACCTGTTCCTGACCTATGTGATCAACAACGTGCAGGGCGACCGCTCCAAGGCGTTCGGCGATCAGGGCAAGAATGCCCAGGACATGGTCGCGCACATCGTCGACGAGGATGCATCGGGCATCACCATCCGCGGCGCCAAACTGTTCGCCACGTCAGCCATCATGGCCAACGAGATCTTCGTCGGTTCCGGCCAGCCGCTGCGGCCGGGCGAGGAGCATCTGGCGTTCTCCTGCGCGCTGCCGATGGGGATCAAGGGCCTCAAGATGCTGTCGCGCAAGAGCTTCGAGGCCCATGCGCCGAACGAGTACGACAATCCGCTGGCCTATCGCTATGACGAGAACGACGCGCTGGTGTTCTTCGACGACGTGAAGGTGCCATGGGAGCGCGTGTTCCTGCTCCGCAACACCGATATGTGCCGCGCCCAGCTCCATGATACGCCAGCCCATGTCTATCAGAACTATCAGGCGCAGATCCGTCTGTCGGTGAAGCTGCGTTTCCTGGTCGGCCTTGCGCGCGGCATCGCCAAGACCATTGGCACGATCAATTTCCCGCCCGTGGTCGATACGCTCGGCAAGCTGGCCTCGCAGGCAGCGCTGATCGAGGGCATGGTGCTGGGCATGGAAGCCGGAGGCGCGATGCGCGGCGAGTATTTCCTGCCGAACAAGCATCTGCTCTATGCGGCGCAGGTGCAATCGCAGGAGATGTATCCGCAGATCATCTCGACCATCCGCGAACTCGCTGGCGGCGCGCTCTTGATGCTGCCGTCCTCGGTAGATGATTTCAGCAATCCGGAAATCGCCGACATTATCGGGCTGACCCAGATCTCGCCGGCGATGTCGGGCCAGGACCGCGTCAAGCTGCTGAAGCTGACCTGGGACGCCGTCGGCTCCGAATTCGCCTCGCGCCATCTGCAATACGAGATGTTCTATGCCGGCGCCCAGTTCGTCACCCGCGGCCACAGCTATCGCACCTATGACTGGGAGCGGGCGGGCGGCATGGCCGAGAAGATGACGGGGAAGTATGATTTGCCGGAGTTCGGTGGGGCGAAGTAAGGCGAAAGCCCCTCAGCTGTCATCCCCGCGAAGGCGGGGATCCATACACGCTGAAATACTGGTTGAAGCGTCGTAGGTGTGGCTGTGCCAGAGCTTTAATTTCGACGATGGTGGCTATGGGTCCCCGCCCCGCGCGCGCCTTCGGCGCGCTAGGCGGGGACGACGCCTGCGAGTGTCTCTAGTGCGCCGCCGCGCCCGAGAAATCCCGCGGCAATCTCGTTTCCGCCACGCGAGCATTCCGCATCCCCGCTGGCGTATTCCGGCTGCGGCCGACAAAGCGCGGCACGCCGTCGGTGATCACGGCGCTCACCGCCGGCACGTCGCCATTGCGGAGCGCCGAGAGTGCATCGTCCTGCGAGCCGCCGGCGCAGGCGTCGATCAGCACCACGTCGGCATCCTTGCCGGTCTTCAGAAATCCGTTGTTGAGCCGATAGACCGTTGCATTGTTGCCCGTCGCCGCCGCGATCGCCTGTTCCGGCGGCATGCCGCCCAGGCTGGCGAGATGGCTGATGGTGTAGAACATGCCGAGCGGCATGATCCCGCTGCCGGTCGGCGTGTCCGTCGCGATCAGCAGGCGCTCCGGCTGTTTGGCCTCGTCGAGCAGCTTCGCCGTCAGCAGCGCGGTGCGCAGATTGCCGGCGGTGCAGAGCTGCAGCGCGATGTCGCTCTCGTTCACGAGCCGCGCAAAGCCGGCTTCCGGCATCGCCACCGGTCCGCCATTGACGTGAAACGACACGCTCGGATTGGACTTCAGCACATGTTCGGCCCAGATACCCGATGATCCGGGGATCGATGAGCCGCCGGTATGCATGGTGGTGACCATGCCGAGCTTGCGTGCGGCGAGCATCAACGGCGCATAGTCGAATGGCGTCTCGAACGCGCCGAAGCCGGCCTTGGCGAGCCACAGGCCCGCTTTGACCAGTTCTTCCAGATCGGCCTCTGTGAGTCCCGGCTCGAGGATGATCGAGCCGGCATGCACGCGCATGCCGCCGGGGCGATAGTCGAGAAAACAGGCGCGCGCCGCCAGTGCCAGCGCCTTCACGCCCGCGGGATCCTTGGGGCGTCCGGGCACATGCACTTCGGACGCGGTGATCGACGTCGTGGTGCCGCCATGCACGTAGCTTTCGAGATAACCGACGACGCGCTGCCGCGGCGTGTAATCGCCGAAGGTGATGTGCACATGGCTGTCGATCAGGCCGGGAATCGCTGTGGTGCCGGCAGCATCGATCACCACATCGGCCGATGACACCTGGTCCGATGACAACGTGCCGATCGCGCTGATGCGCCCGTCCTGCATCAGGATGCCATCGCCGTCGGCGAACGGCGTCTTGAGATCGCCGGTGACGATGGTGCCGATATTGACGATGGCCGTTTTCATACCCGTCTCCGCAATCTCAAGGCCGTCCAAGGCCGCACGAAGCTGCAGCCTAGCGCAAGCCGTCCTTGCCGCCGATATCCCTCGCATTCAATCCGCCGACCCGCGCATTGAGCCGCCCGCGATTGGCGAGACAGACGATCAGCGCAACTTCATCGGCGGTCGGCGCGTCGGGTGGCAGTGTCACCGAGACGCCGTCGTAATGCGAGCGGACATAGAGCGCGTCCTTATGCGCCAGGGGAACATCGATCAGGCAGCCGGGGGCCGCGAGCTTGGTGAAAGAGGGGATCCAGGCTTCGGCGCCGCCCACGGCCTCGCGCAGCGGCGTCGCGAAAGTCGTGGTCAGCATCGCATTGGCGTGTTCGAGTTCGCCGCCGAGGCCGACAACGCCGCCTTTGCCGTAGCTCTCGACCTTGTATGACCCCATCGCCTCGACGGCGAGCTTCGCCAGCACGGCGCCGACCTCGACGCTGGCAGCGATCGCTTCGGAGAGGTCCTCGACATAGCGCCCGGCATAGGGATTGGCGACGATGGCCACGGCGGTGACGCGGCGCAGCGGCTGCTCGTGCCGGTGGCCGGCCTCGACCTCCTTGTGGTCGGTGAAGCAGAGCAGGCGCCTGATATCGAGTTTCATGATGTTCTCCCGTCAGATTTGGCGCCGATCCTGACGCAGTAAATGCGTTTGATCAATAGCTTCGTTTAGAAGGTATGCGGAATCGCTTGACGAAGCAGGGGGCGCCAGCCAATCCTGTAGCGGATCGTTCACTGGGAAGCGGTATGTCTCGTTCCAAGGTTGCGCCGCTCTCCAAGACGCCGGCACTGCGTAAATCCGAAAAGCCTGAGGTGAAGACGGGAGCCAAAACTGCGCTCAAGGCGAAACTTCCGGCACCGGCGCTGACCACGTCGCGCAAGGCGCTGCTGGTCGATGGCTCCGATCATGCATTCCGGCAACTCGTGCACACATTGCTGGCGTTCCTGGCGCGACACGAGACCGTGCGCGAGGGGCATGCCGCCGCGATCGGCTTGGCCGGGATCGAATACACCGTGCTGATCTCGGTCAAATATCTGGCCGCCGAAGGCGATGTCAGCGTGCGCGAACTCGCAGCGCATCTGCATCTCAGCGGCGCTTTCGTCACCACAGTGTCCAACAAGCTGCAGCAGATGGGCCTGCTCGACAAGCTCGTGGATCCCGCCGATCGCAGGCGCCTGCGTCTCATGGTGACGCAGGCTGGCGATGCGTTGCTCGCAAGCCTCAATCCGACGCAGCGTCAGGTCAATGACGTGCAATTCGATTGTCTCAACGCGGACGAATTTCATCAATTGCTGGGGAGCGTCGAACGCCTCGTCGAATCCAGCGAGCGCGCCATTGCGCTGCAACGCTATCTGCAGCCGCGTGGTCCGGATACTCCGGCACCATCGCGTGGCGACGACAGGCCCGCACGCCGCAAAAAGATATAAACCTGCGGTCTTTGGTATGAATCGAACCCGAATGCTGCGGCACCGGTATGGATTGCCGATATCGGGCGATTGAATCGGGTGCGACGACATGAGACATAATGTCACTCAGGTCGCTGCGAGGAAGACATGTCCCAGCTTGATGCATCCCCAACGCCGCAACCGGCGCCGTCACAACCTGTTGCGCCGCCACCGGTGCAACCGGCTACGCAACCGCCCGCGCAGCCTGCTGCGCTGACGCCCGCGCAGCTAGCGTGGCGTCGTCTTGCGATTCCGCTGCTGGCCGTTGCTGCTGCGCTTGTCTTCATCGTTCTGGCCACCACACGCTGGGACATCTGGATGGGCAACCGCGCGGTGCAGACCACCAACGATGCCTATATCCGCGCGCAGACGACGCGGCTGTCGAGCCGCGTGGCCGGTGCCGTGAAAGCCGTGCCGGTGAACGACTTCCAGCACGTCAAAGCCGGTGATCTGCTGATCCAGATTGATCCCGCGGATTACGAGGCGCAGGTGGCGCAGGCCGAGGCGGGAGTCGCCGGCGCACAGGCGGCGCTGGACAATCTCGCCAACCAGGTCGAGCTGCAATACGCCACCATCGCGCAGGCCGAGGCGCAGCGCGTGTCTGCGCAAGCGCTCGAAGTGCAGGCGCAGCAGGAGAAGGAACGCCAGGCCTCGCTGACGCAGACCGAGGCCGGCACGCGGCAGCGCTTCGAACAGGCGACCGCCGCCTATGCCAAGGCGCAGGCCGATGTGAAAGCAAGTGGCGCAGTGATCGCCGCCCAGAAGCATCAGCTCGAAGTGCTCGCCGGCACGCGCAAGCAGCGCGCCGCCGATCTGCTCGGCGCCAAGGCGACGCTGGACGCCGCCAAGCTGCGCCTCGGTTATACGAAGATCGTGGCGCCCTTTGATGGCGTGGTCAGCGAGCGTCAGGTGCAGCCGGGCGATTACGTCAATATCGGATCGAGCCTGATCAGCATCGTGCCGCTGCCCGAGGTCTATGTGATCGCCAATTTCAAGGAAACGCAGCTCACGCGCGTCAAGCCCGGCCAGCCCGTCGATATCGTCGTCGATACGTTTTCGGCGGAGACCTTGCGCGGCCGCGTGGAGCGGGTCTCGCCGGCGTCGGGGTCACAATTCGCCTTGCTGCCACCGGACAACGCCACCGGCAATTTCACCAAGGTCGTGCAGCGCGTGCCGGTCCGCATCACGCTCGACAAGGGGCAGCCGCTGCTCGACCGGTTGCTGCCGGGCATGTCGGTGACCGCCAGCATCAACACCGACGCGCCGGCGGCCGGCAATGGCGGAAAGTAAGGTCATCGAAAGCGGCCCGGTCTCGACCGGGGGCGTTTCGCACCATCCGATCTTTGCGGTCGGCGCGGTGCTGCTTGGCGCGTTCCTCGCCAATTTCGATACACGTATCTTCTCCATCGGCCTCGCCGATCTGCGCGGGGCGCTGGGGCTGAGTTTCGATGAAGGCGCGTGGCTGTCCACGGCGGGCACCGCGTCGCAGATCTTCATCGCGCCGGCGGTGGCCTGGATGGCTACCGTATTCGGGCTGCGCCGCGTGCTTGGCGTTCCCGCTCTGGTCTATGCGGCGATCTCGCTGGTGATCCCGCTGGTGCGCGACTACAATCTGCTGCTGGTGCTGAACATCGTGCACGGCATGCTGCTCGGCACCTTTGTGCCGGCAACGCTGCTGATCATCTTTCGCAATCTGCCGATGCAATGGTGGCTGCCGGCCATTGCGATCTATGCCATCCGCGTCGGCTTCTCGCTCAATTCCGGCACCGCGCTGGTCGGCTTCTATGTCGATCACCTCGGCTGGCAGTGGATGTTCTGGCAGGACGTCATCATCGCGCCGCTGCTCGCGCTGTTCGTCTGGCTCGGCACACCGCGCGAGCCGGTCAACCGGTTCGTTCTATGCGAGGCCGATTGGGGCGGCATGCTCTTGCTCGGCACTGGCATGGCGATGATCTATGCCGGGCTGGATCAGGGCAATCGGCTGGACTGGCTCGGCTCGGGCACCGTGGTGGCGCTGCTGTCAGGCGGGACGGTCCTGACCGTCGGCTTCTTCATTAATGAGTCGCTGGTCAAGCGGCCATGGGCCCATGCCGAAGTGCTGCTGTCGCGCAATATCGGCCTCGCGCTGTTGACGATCATTCTCTACACCTTGACCAGCCTGTCCAATTCGTCGCTGGCGCCGAATTTCTTGACCAACATCGCGCAACTCCGGCCTGAACAGTCCGGCATGTTGTTTCTGCTCTACGCCGTCGTGCCGATGATCGTGCTGGTGCCGCTCTCGATCTGGCTCATTCGCTACTACGATGTAAAATTGACGCTGATCATCGGGCTCGCTGCATTCGCCGGCGCGGCCTTGCTGGGCACGCAACTCACCCATGAATGGGCGCTTGGCGATTTCATCCCGATGGTGTTGCTGCAATCGCTCGGGCAGAGCTTCACGCTGCTCCCCATCATCATTATCGCATTGTCGAATTCCGATCCCTCGCGTGCCACGGCCTTTGCAGCCTATATCCAGGTGATGCGGCTCGGCGGCGCCGAGATCGGCATTGCGCTGATGGGCACCTGGCTGCGCGTGCGCGAGCAGATCCATTCGAATCTGCTTGGCCAGCATGTCGCCAGCGGCGATGCCGATGTCGTTGGCATTCTTGCCAAACTCACCGGGCGTTTCGCCAGCCATGGTGAGGGTCTCGCACAAGCGCGCGGCATTGGCACGCTCGCAAGCCTCGTGCAGCGCGAAGCCAATACGCTGGCCTATATCGACGGCTTCTGGCTCACCTTCTGGTTCGCGATGGCGGCGCTGATCGTCGTGTCGTTGATCGGCAATGCGCCGAAGGGACCGTTCACGCCGAAGCCGCGGGGGTGAGGGGGCTCTCTCTCTCTCTCTCTCTCTCTCTCTCGTCATTCCGGGGCGCAAAGGACCGCGAAGCGGGCCGGCGCGAACCCGGAATCCCGACATGTTTGGGCGGTTGAAGACTCCCATGCTGAGATTCCGGGTTCGCGATACGCCGCCTTCGGCGCCTCCTCGCGCCCCGGAATGACGGGTATGGGGCGGCAGGACAGTGCTTAAACATTTTTTCCTACCTCCCGTTGACAGCATCTCCATCAGGTTTATATTCCCCTTTGTCCTGCCCCACCGAGAGGGGCGATCGCGATCGTCACGTTCGCGGGGTGGGATGCGGTGGACGCCGGAGATGCGGCGTTACGCGGTTCATGGGGTGACGTCTGTCTTCGGGCAGGACGGATCTGCGCCAGCACTGCCACTGGCAAGGAGACGGCCGGCCTTGAGATGGAAAGACCCCTGGACAGTGTGACGGACGACCAAATCGAAACGCGTCCGGCTTACTCGCTTGAGGCTCCCTGTCCCTCCGCCGTGGGACCATCATTTTGGTGATCGGACCGTTCGCCAAGGCAAAGTGCAAGCAGGCTGAAAAAACACCGTATGCGGAACGTCGGGCACTTGCTCGGCGCCTCCGAAAGTCCTGATGCACGCTCAATTGCGGAAGACCGCATTCGCATCAGGCCCAAGGGTGCAACGGGCACCTGGCGTTCCGCACGCCCTCTCACAGGAGGGTGGGAATGCAAGACACGACGGCGCCCCCGCGCCGCAAACAACAGGGGTGATGACGCATGTCTGAAGCGCAGTGGCTGTTTGACAGTTGAATCTGCGATGGCGCGCAGGCGTTTGTGGAATTCCTCCCCGCCTAGCGAAGCTTCGCTTCGCGCGGGGGAGGGATAAGAGAAGCGCCGCTAATCCTGCAGCTCGTTCACCTTGCTTACCCAGATCCGCACATCGGTGAGCACCTGCGGCAGCACGTCCTTGACCTCCTGCACGGTCATGCCGGCCTTGATGCGGGGGTCGTAGAGGATGTTGAGGATGTACTGATCGTAGACGTCGAAGAAGCCCATCTGGACGTTGTCGTTGAACATCGTCCACGGCACCGAATTAGTATCGTTGATCGGGCCCAGTGACTGCAGCAATTCCTCATAGGCGCAATCGAGAAAGACGAAGTCGCCATTGTCGACAGTGAGGATCACGTCGGAGCGCTCGATCTCGAAGGCCTCGTTCTTGCGGAAGCCGGACAGGCATTGCGGGTCCAGCGAGTCGCGGATCTCGTTGGCCCGGTCGGTGCCGTAGAAGGTCGAGATGGTGCGATAGAGATCGCGGTCGCGCACCAGCTTCACCAGCACATTGGCGTCGTCGCGATTGTCCGCCATGGCGATGTTGAGATGCTGCACCCGGCGCGCGATGTCGGTCACGACCTTGGCGATTTGAGCCTTGCGGTCGGCACGGCCCTCGGCGAAGACCCGCACCGGAAGCTCATATTTTCGGATGCGGTCGACGCGGCCGGCGAGGTGATATTCGGCGCCAAAGGCGGTCTTGAAAAAACCGTCGATGATCTCGCTGTCGGTAAAGATCTTCTTCTCGGTGCGCTGGCGCGCCGTAACGGCGGGCGGTTCATTCGCACCGGCATAAGACGGCTGTGGCACGAAGGTCGTCAAAGACGCTAGCGCCAGCAGCGCGGCAATCGTCCGGACGATGAATCGATCTGGTGTCGGGGCGGGCATTATTACTCAAGTTCTCGCAATGCGCGTATTTGCGCAAGCGTTCAGTGCCGCCCCCGCGGACAATTCGAAGGCTTCCCGCAGGAAGCCTTCGTTCTCAGGTCAAGCTCAGTTCTTGACGATGACCGTCGCGCCGACCGAGACGCGGTTATAGAGGTCGGTCACATCGTCATTGGTCATGCGGAAGCAGCCCGAGGACACGGCCTGGCCGATGGTCTCCGGCTCGTTGGAGCCGTGGATGCGATACAGCGTCGAGCCGAGATACATGGCGCGGGCGCCGAGCGGGTTGTCGATGCCGCCGGGCATGTGGCGGGGGAGGTCGGGCCGGCGGGCGAGCATCTGGGCCGGCGGGGTCCAGCTCGGCCATTCCTTCTTGGCGGTGACGCGGTGGACGCCGCCCCAGCGGAAGCCGTCGCGGCCGACGCCGATGCCGTAGCGCAGCGCCTGGCCGCCCGGCTGCACCAGATAGAGCCGGCGCTCGGCGGTGTTCACGACGATGGTCCCCGGGGCGTAATTGCTGTGGAAGCCCACGGTCTGGCGCTGGATCGGGCCGGAGCTGTTGCCGCCGCCATTGCCGAAATTGGAGAAGAAGTTGGAGAGCGACGGGCCGTCGTCGACCTCGAAGTCCTGTGCCGGCGGCTGGTTGCGGACGCGTGCATCGGCAGGAAACGCAATTGTGGTGAACGCGGCTGCGGCAAAAAAGAGAGCAAAAAGGCGCTTCATCATGATCCTCGCCAGAAAAAATTGAGGCCCAAGACAGGCCATAAATCGCCCCGATCCGCAAGCCACGGTCGTGTGAGGGCAGCCCGGATGGAGCGATAATAACTGGCGTTCAGCCCGCCCCGCGGCGTTCACAACGAAGCCTTGCGTTCGGACCCTTTGACGGGCCCTCCGAACAATGGTTCATCAGCCCCCGAGATCAAGAAACCGAGATACGACCCTGAATCAAACGGAGTGAGACGATGAACGGTGCGGAAAGCCTGGTGCGGACATTGGTGGCGGGCAATGTGGATGTCTGCTTTGCCAATCCGGGAACGTCGGAAATGCATTTCGTCGCGGCGCTCGACCGCGTCGAAGGCATGCGCTGCGTGCTCGGCCTGTTCGAAGGCGTCGTTACCGGCGCGGCGGACGGCTACTTCCGCATGAAGGGCACCCCGGCCTCGACGCTGCTGCATCTCGGCCCCGGCCTCGCCAATGGCCTTGCCAACCTGCACAACGCCAAGAAGGCCAATTCGGGCATCGTCAACATCGTCGGCCAGCACGCCGTCTATCACATCGAATACAACGCGCCGCTGACCTCGGACATCGAGGGCCTCGCCCGTCCGATGTCGCAGTGGGTGCACACCTCGCCGGATTCCAAGTCGGTGGCCAAGGACGGCGCCGCAGCGATTGCCGCCGCCAAGGATCGCCAGATTGCCACGCTGATCCTGCCCGCTGACACTGCATGGGGCGCGGCCGACGGCGTGGCCCCGGTGCCGGCCGAGAAGCAGAGCGCCGGCTATTCGGCACAGGCCGTCGAGACCGCCGCCAGGATCATGAAAGACGGTGGCGCCTCGACGCTGCTGCTGATGACCGGCCAGGGGCTGACCGAAAAGGGCCTGGCGCTGGCCGAGCAGATCGCCGGCAAGACCGGCTGCAAGGTGATGGGCCAGACCTACAATCCGCGCATGGCGCGCGGCCGCGGCCGCTTCTCCATCGATCGCATTCCCTATGTGATCGAAGCCGCACTTCCGCTGCTGAAGGACTTCAAGAACATCGTGCTGGTGGAAGCCAACGATCCCGTGGCCTTCTTCGCCTATCCGAACAAGCCGAGCATGCTGAAGCCGGAAGGCTGCGAAGTGCATCGCATAACCGCAGGCGGCGAGAACTCGATCGCTGCGCTCGAAGCGCTGGCCGGCGCGCTCGGCGCCAAGCCATCGGACGTGAAGCCGCAGAAGCTCGCCGAACTGGTGAAGCCGACCGGCGCGCTGAACCACACAACGATTGCGCAGGCGATTGCCTATGCGATTCCGGAAAACGCCATCATGGTCGACGAGTCGCTGACCACCGGCCGCGGCTTCTTCCCGCCGACCGCTGCTGCGGCGCCGCATGACTGGCTGCAGAACATGGGCGGCTCGATCGGCTTCTCGACCCCGGTCGCCACCGGCGCCGCCGTGGCCTGCCCGGACCGCAAGGTGATCTGCATGGTCGGTGACGGCAGCGCGATGTACACGCTGCAGTCGCTTTGGACTCAGGCCCGCGAAGAGCTCGACATCACCACCATCGTGTTCGCCAATCGCAAGTATCAAATCCTGCTTGGCGAATTCGCCGGCGTCGACGCTGGCGAACCCGGCCAACGCGCCCTCGACATGCTCAACCTCGACCGCCCGGCGCTCGACTGGGTGTCGCTCGCCAAGGGCATGGGCGTCCCCGGCGTTTCGGTGTCCAATGTCGACGACTTCAACAAGGCGCTCGCCAACGCGATCGCTGCGAAGGGGCCGAAGCTGATCGAAGTGGTGATGTAAGCAGCGGGTATCACCGCAGCTGACAAATACCTTGCTACCGAATAGGTAGCCGCCAGACAAAAAGGCTCCGGAGTACTCCGGAGCCTTTTCATCAGGGACTGACGAGCAACCCTTAAGAGTCAGACTTGGTTTCCGCCGCCGTCACCCGAGGTGAGGCCTGTGTCGGGAACAAAATTTGTGAGCTTGCGTTGCTAAGGTCAGCGACTGTGCAGACAAATTATTGTAGCGACACTCATAAGACGACATGGCGAAAAATCGTTGGGACGACGAACAAATTGAAATTCTGAAAGGGCTTATCGCTCGTAAAATATCGCTGGCGAGAGCTGCGGTGATTATGAAACGACCGCAGAGTTCCGTACAGATCCAGGCGCGCCGACTGGGAGCACCGTTCCCCGGTGTTCGAGCGACTAAAGCGCGGTTGAAGGCCCAGTTCGATGAAGCCGAGAAGAAAGCGTCGCAGTGAAAAGCGCGATTGAGCTGGTCGTTGCCGGCTATGTCGACACAAACCAGTTGAGTGCGTTGCAAGATCTCAAGGTGCACCGCGAAACGCTGGCAGCATCGGTCCGCAACAGAATCGACTTCAATTTCGGCGTGCTGCTCGGGCAACTCGACGACGACATCCGCGAGATCGAAGCCGGCATTCGCCGATTGCGCGCTACGATGGAAGCGCGGCCAGCGGTCGAATCCTGAGGTGGTGCGCGTCGGTTACGTTGCCAAGTCCGCCGTCTGTTCGCTCCAGCGCAGATAGTCGCGCGGTGAAATCCCCATGGAGCGGCGGAACATGGCGCTGAAGGCACTCGGACTATCATAGCCGAGATCGAGCGCGACATTGGTCACCGGCTCACGCATGGTCAGACGCGACAGCGCTTCCATCAATCGCACCTGCTGGCGCCATTCGGCGAAGCTCATGCCGGTCTCGCGGCGAAACAGCCGTGTCAGCGTCCGTCGGCCGAGGCCGCCGATCTGCGACCAGGATTCCAGATCCTGATTGTTGCCGGGCTCGCGCAGGATCGCTTCACAGATTCGCGCGAGGCGGCGGTCCTGCGGCATCGGCGCGCGCAGCGGCACCGCGGGCATGCGGCCAATTTCCGCGAGCATCAAATTCATGATCTGCCCTTCGCGGCCCGCCATGTCGTATTCGGTCGGGAAGGTGACGGCCTCGTTGAGCAATGCGCGCACCAGCGAGGAGACTTCCATCAACTGACACGAGGTCGGCAGGCCGTTGGCTGCTTCGGGTTCGACATAGAGGGTGCGGAGCTGCACGGTGCCCCAGCAGCGGCTTTGATGGACGACGCCGGGCGGGATCCACAGCGCATGCTGCGGCGATACGGTCCAGCTGCCGGTCTCGGTAATCACGGTCATGACCCCTGTGAGACCATGTAGAAACTGCGCACGGCGGTGGCTGTGCCGGACTCCAACACCGCCCGAGGAGAATTCGGCGGCCATCGCAACCACCGGGCGCTGTGCGGCCTGGAGTGCGTCGGCGCGGCGGCCGCTGGCCTCGAAACCGGAAAAACTCACCATGGCCGGCGGCGCGACGCGCTGGCGCGGCGTGTTGCATGAAATTGAAGAGATATGGCCCATACGCGACAAATCCTGACCCTGTGAAGACGGAGATGATGCGCTGACATCGTACCCTAGGATAGAGGTTTTGAGCGCATCGTTCCCAACGTTGCCATTCTCAAAGCAGGCTTCATGCCAATGGCAGAAACAAACGCAGGAATTCGATGACGCGGATTACTCTCATGACAACCCTGTCCAACACCATGGGCTTTCTGGAAGACCACTTGAAACGGTCGGTTCGCGGCGCTGTCGTGACCACTTGGCCGGAAGAGGGCGCGCTGGACGGGGAGGTTGTGGTCTGCTGGAAACCACCCGCGGGTGTGATGGCGACCATGCCGAATTTGCGGCTGATCCATTCCATCGCCGCCGGTGTGGACAATGTGTTGTCCGACACCGCGCTGCCGGACCGGCCGCTTTGCCGGATCGTCGATCCGCTGCTGGGCAAGGCGATGGCCGAATATGTGCTGTGGGGTACGCTGTATTTTCATCGCGAATTTGATCGCGTCTCCACCAATGCCCGCAATGGGCACTGGCATCGCTACGATCAGGTCGCTGCTGCCGACAAGCGCGTCGGCATTCTCGGTCTCGGCACCCTCGGAATCCAGGCTGCCACGCTGCTGAAATCGGTCGGCTACAGGGTCTCCGGCTGGTCGCGCTCCGCAAAACAGGTCGAGGGTGTGGAGGTCTTCGTCGGCGATGCCGCGCTCGGCGATTTCCTGGCGCAGACCGACATTCTGGTCTGTCTGCTGCCGCTAACGCCGAGCACGGTAGGAATCCTGAATGCTGATCGCTTCGCCCGCCTGCCGAAAGGGGCGGCGCTTATTCTCTGCAGCCGGGGCGAGCATCTGAACGTGCCGGATCTGGTTGCATCATTGCGTTCGGGCCATCTGCGCGGCGCAGTTCTTGATGTGTTCGGCAAGGAGCCGCTGCAGCCGGACAATCCGCTGTGGACAGAGCCGGGTATTCTGGTGACGCCCCACATGGCCGGATTGGCCAAGCCGCGCGTCATCGCCGACCAGATTGCCGAGAATATCCGCCGTCTCGAGGCTGGAGAGGTTCTACTCAACCGCGTCGATCCGGCACTGGGATACTGAATGCCTGCTCATTCACGGAACAAGCTCGGTTCTCAGGCAAGGCCGGCCCGATCGCGATGATGATCGGCCCGGCGACGGCGGCGGCTTGAATTTTGCAAGCTCATCCTTGCGCGTCAGTGCAACCCTGACGTTCAACCCTCTGTGCATCGGGAGAGCTGAATGAATCGACGTGAGTTTGCGAAATTGCTTGGTCTGAGCGCTACGGCACTGTCGGGCATCCCGCTCGGCATCACCCGCGCCACGGGGCAGACCAGAGGCGGTACGCTCAATACGATCATCCAGCCCGAACCGCCGATCCTGGTCACGGCGATCAATCAGCAACAGCCGACCCTCACCGTTGGCGGCAAACTCTATGAGAGTCTGCTGCGTTACGATTTCGATCTCAAACCGATTCCCGGCCTCGCCAAATCCTGGGAGGTTTCGCCGGACGGGCTGACCTACACTTTCAAGCTGTTCCCGAACATCACGTTTCACGACGGCAAGCCGCTGACGTCGGAGGACGTGATCTTCACCATGACCAAGGTGCTGATGGAAACCCATGCGCGCGGTCGCGTGACATTTGCGCGCATCGCGAAGGCCGAAGCGCCCGATCCGCTGACGGTGATCTTCACGCTGAAGTCGCCCTTCGCGCCGTTCCTGACGTCGCTGGATTGCACAACGGCGCCGATCCTGCCGAAGCACATCTATGAGGGGACCGACTATCGCAAGAATCCCGCCAACGCGCAGGCAATCGGCTGCGGTCCGTTCAAGCTCAAGGAATGGGTCAAGGGATCGCACATTCATTTTGTCCGGCACGAAGGTTATCATCGGCCCGGCGAACCCTATCTCGACGAGATCATCTACCGCGCGATCCCCGATGGTGCGTCGCGTACCGTGGCGGTCGAGCAGGGCAAGGTGCAGCTGACGCAGTGGGGCGATATCGAATTCTTCGAGGTGCCGCGGCTGTCGAAACTGCCGAATTACGAGGTGTCCACCAAGGGCTACGAATTCTTCGCACCGCATCAATGGATCGAACTTAATAATCGCATCAAGCCGATGGACGACAAGCGTTTTCGTCAGGCCGTGATGCATGCGATCGACCGCAAGGCGATGCTGCAGCGAATCTATTTCGGGCTCGGCAAGCTGGCGACCGGCCCGATCTCGTCGAAGACACGGTTCTACGACAAGAACGTCAAGAGCTATGACTACTCCGTTGACAAGGCGAAGGCGCTGCTCGACGAGATGGGGCTGAAGCCGGGTCCGGATGGCAAGCGCGTCACGTTGCGCTTTCTGATTTCGCCGGTCAGCGAGGCCAATACGCGGGCCGCCGAATTCCTGCGTCAGTCGCTCGGACGCGTCGGTATCGATCTGCAATTGCAGACCACCGATATCGCCGGCTGGGCGCAAAAGTTCGCCGATTGGGATTACGATATGACCGCCAACCTGGTCTACCAGTTCGGCGATCCCGCGCTCGGTGTGGCGCGCACCTACATCACGTCGAATATCAAGAAGGGCATCCTGTTCTCGAACACCGCCGGCTATTCCAATCCGGAAGTTGATCGCCTGTTCGAAGAAGCAGCCGTGGCGACATCCGATGACAAGCGGCAGGAGCTTTATAGTCAGGTCCAGAGAATTCTCGTTGAGGACGTTCCAGTGGTCTGGACGTTCGAGCAGGACTATCCGAACTTCATCGACAAGCGGCTGAAGAACGTGCTGTCGACGGCGATCGGGGTGCACGAGACGTTCGGGGCGGTGAGCTTCGGATGACGTTGAACGCTTCAAATATCTTTGCTACAAAGGAATTAAGATGAACAGACGTGAATTCGCGAAGCTATTGGGTTTGAGTGCGACGGCGCTTTCGGGAATTCCCCTCGGCGTCACCCGCGCCGTCGGTCAGACCAAGGGCGGCACGCTCAACACGATCATCCAGCCTGAGCCGCCGATCCTGGTGACGGCGCTCAACCAGCAGCAGCCGACGCTGACGCTTGGTGGCAAGATCTACGAGAGCCTGCTCCGCTATGGCTCCGATCTCAAGCCGCTGCCTGGTCTCGCTGAATCGTGGACCGTTTCGCCCGACGGCCTCGTCTATACGTTCAAGCTGTTTCCGGGCATCACCTTCCATGACGGCAAGCCGTTGACGTCGGAAGACGTGGTGTTCTCGGTCACCAAGGTCCTCGTCGAAACCCACGCGCGTGCGCGCGGCACCTTCCTGCGCATCGACAAGGCCGAAGCGCCCGATCCACTCACGGTGGTGTTCACGCTGAAGGCGCCGTTCGCGCCGTTCCTCAATTCATTCGATTGCACCACCGCGCCGATCGTGCCGAAACACGTCTATGACGGCACCGATTTTCGCAAGAACCCTGCCAACGCGCAGGCGATCGGCTCAGGTCCGTTCAAGCTCAAAGAATGGGTCAAGGGCTCGCACGTTCATCTCGTCAAGCACGAGGGCTATTACCGCAAGGGCGAGCCGCACCTCGACGAGATTATTTACCGCGTCATTCCGGACGGCGCATCGCGCGCCGTCGCGCTCGAACAGGGCAAGGTCCAATTGACGCAGTGGACTGACGTCGAACTGTTCGATGTCGCGCGTCTCTCAAAGCTGCCCAATGTCGAAATGACCACCAAGGGCTACGAGTTCTTCGCGCCGCATTTCTGGCTGGAGTTCAATCTTCGCGTCAAGCCGATGGACGACAAGCGCTTCCGTCAGGCTGTCATGTTCGCGGTCGATCGCAAGGCGCTGCTGCAGCGCGTGTTCTTCAATCTCGGCAAGGTGGCGACAGGACCGGTTTCATCGAAGACGCGTTTCTACGAAAAGGATGTCAAGCAGTACGATTACTCGCTGGACAAGGCGAAAGCCCTGCTCGACGAGATGGGCTTGAAGCCTGGCGCCGACGGCAAGCGTGTCAGCATCAAATTCCTGGTTCCGCCTTACGGCGAAATCTGGCAGCGCTCGGCTGAATATTTCAAGCAGTCGCTCGGCCGTGTCGGCATCGATCTGCAACTGGAAAATCTCGATCTTGCCGGCTGGGCCGAGCGCACCAGCAACTGGAATTACGAGATGACCTGTAATCTGCTTTACCAGTTCGGCGATCCGGCGCTGGGCGTGTCGCGCAGTTACATCACGGCGAATATCCGCAAGGGTATCCTGTTCTCAAATATCGCGGGCTATTCCAATCCGGAAGTAGACCGGCTATTCGAGGAAGCCGCCGTGGCGACATCTGACGCAAAACGTCAGGAACTCTACACGGCCGTGCAGAAAATCGTCGTAGAAGAAGTCCCGATCGCATGGATGGTCGAGCAAGACTTCCCCAACTTCATCGACAAGCGGTTGAAGAACGTCATCACCACCGGCATCGGTGTGCACGAGACTTTTGGAGCCGTGACGCTCGGTTGAAGTCGAAGTTACTGAAAGTCACTTGATGGCTTGGCGGTAGCCGGACGTGCAAGCGTCCGGCTACCGCCACTTTCAGGTGTCAATGTTAAAGGAAGAGGCTATGAATAGACGTGAATTCGCGAAGCTGATGGGCGTGAGCGCGGTTGCGCTCTCGGGTATCCCCCTCGGCATCACCCGTGCCGCTGGCCAAACCAAGGGCGGCACGCTGAACACGATCATTCAGCCTGAACCTCCGATTCTCGTCACGGCGCTGAACCAGCAGCAGCCGACGCTGACACTGGGCGGCAAGATTTATGAGAGCCTGCTGCGCTACAGCCCTGACCTCAAGCCGATGCCGGGCCTCGCACAGTCGTGGGAAGTCTCGCAGGACGGCCTGACCTATACGTTCAAATTGTTCCCCGGCATTACCTTTCATGACGGCAAGCCGCTGACGGCTGACGACGTCATCTTCTCGATGACCAAGCTGCTGCCGGAGACCCATGCGCGTGCGCGCGGGATCTACTCGCGTATCGAAAAAGCAGACGCGCCGGATCCGCTCACCGTGGTATTCAAGCTGAAGTCGACCTTTGCCCCGTTCCTGACGGCGCTCGACTGCACCACCGGTCCAATCGTGCCCAAGCATATCTATGACGGCACCGAATATCGCAAGAACCCGGCGAATGCGCAGGCGATCGGCTCAGGCCCGTTCAAGCTCAAGGAATGGGTGAAGGGCTCGCATGTTCATCTCGTCAAACACGAAGGCTACTACCGCAAGGATCAGCCGTATCTCGACGAAATCATCTACCGCATCATTCCCGACTCGGCATCGCGCGCCGTCGCGCTGGAGCAGGGCAAGATCCAGCTGACGCAGTGGAACGACATCGAAATGTTCGATGTGGCACGGCTGTCGAAGCTGCCGAATTTCGAGATGACCACCAAGGGCTACGAATATTTCGCACCGCATCAGTGGCTCGAGCTCAACAACCGCATCAAGCCGATGGACGACAAGCGTTTCCGTCAGGCCATTGCCTATGCGCTCGATTTGAAATCGATGGCACAGCGCGTTTACTTCGGTCTGCCCAAGGTTGCGACCGGTCCGGTGTCATCGGCGACCAGGTTCTACGAGAAGGACGTCAAGCGTTACGACTACTCGCTCGATAAGGCGAAGGCGCTGCTCGACGAGATGGGTCTGAAGCCGGGTGCCGGCGGCAAGCGGGTGACGATCAAGTATTTGACCCCGCCATACGGCGAAATCTATCAGCGCGCTGCCGAATTCATTCGTCAGTCGCTCGGCCGCGTCGGCATCGATGTGCAGATCGAGAATACCGATGTCGGTGGCTGGGCCGAGAAGTTCAGCAACTGGGACTACGAGATGACCGGCAACCTGGTCTATCAGTTCGGCGATCCCGCGCTCGGCGTATCGCGCACCTATATTTCGTCGAACATCAAGAAGGGCATCCTGTTCTCGAACACCGCAGGCTATTCCAATCCGGAAGTCGACCGTCTGTTCGAGGAAGCCGCAACCTCTACATCCGAGGCCAAGCGTCAGGAACTCTACAGCCAGGTGCAGAAGATCCTGGTCGAGGACGTGCCGGTGGTCTGGATGTTCGAGCAGGCCTATCCCACCTTCATCGACAAGCGCCTCAAGAACGTGACTGCAACAGCGATCGGCGTGCATGAATCGTTCAGCGACGTGAGCTTCGGATGACGGCGGTATCGGTCGATGCAAAAGGCGGTCGCGTTTTCGCGGTCGCCCTCGCGCTCGCGGGATGGGTTGTCAAATTCGTTGCGGTCGTTCTGGTCATTGCGACCTTCAACTTCATTCTGGTGCACGCCGCACCCGGCGATCCCGCGCAGGTCATCGCCGGCCAGAGCGGCGCATCCGACGAAAAGCTTCTGGCGCAGCTGCGCGCTGAATACGGGCTCGACAAGCCCTATCCGATTCAGCTCGCCACCTATCTGAAGCGCGTCGTGACGCTGGACCTAGGCTATTCCTATCGCCAGCAGCGGACCGTGGCGTCGCTCATTCTCGAGCGCTTGCCAGCGACGCTGCTGCTGACGGCGACGGCTTTCAGCCTCGCGCTTCTGTCAGGCATCATTCTCGGCACGCTGGCCGGTGTCCGCGCCGGCAAGTGGTCCGACACGGTGCTGACTGTCGTGTCGTTGCTGCTTTATGCAACGCCGGTGTTCTGGCTTGGCCTGATGCTGGTTTTGCTGTTTTCGGTGCAACTCGATTGGCTGCCGGCGTTTGGTTACGTGACCATCGGTGTGCCGATGACCGCACTGCAGCGCATGGTCGACATCGGTTGGCATTTGATCCTGCCGGCGGTGTCACTCGCGGCCGTCTATCTCGCGATCTACACCCGCCTGATGCGCTCGTCGGTGCTGGACGTAACCCATCAGGATTTCATCAAGACCGCCAAGGCCAAGGGCCTGAAGCAGGGCCGCATCATCATTCGACATATCCTGCGCAATGCGATGCTGCCCATCGTAACCGTTGCCGGCATGCAGGCTGGTGCGCTGGTGGGTGGTGCGGTGGTGATCGAGACCGTGTTCGCCTGGCCGGGTCTCGGCCGTCTCATCTATGACGCGCTGTTGCAGCGCGATTATCCGGTGTTGCTGGGTGTGTTCCTGGTGATGTCGGTGATCGTGATTGCGCTCAATCTTCTCACTGATGCGATCTACCGGGTGATCGATCCGCGCGTCTCCGTGCGTGCAGCATCGTGAACGGGATTATATGATGTCTACGCTCAAATCGTTTCTCCGCCATCCCACCGGGATGATTGGTCTGTTCGTCCTCCTCGCGGTGGTCCTCCTCGCGGTATCGGCGCCGTGGCTGTTTCCTGACGACCCCTGGGACATGGTCGGCGCGCCGTTCCAGCCGCCGTTCAGCGAAGGGCTCTGGCTCGGCTCCGACATGCTCGGCCGTGACGTGGCCGCCGGCATCGCGCATGGCGCGCGGATTTCGCTGATCATCGGCGTCATCTCGACGCTAACCTCCCTGGTCATCGGCGTCACTATCGGCGCAACCGCCGGCTATTTCGGCGGCAAGGTCGATGAGGTGATGATGCGTATCACCGAGCTGTTCCAGACCATCCCGGGCTTCATTCTCGCCATCTTGCTGGTCGCGACCATCGGGCCGAAGATCTCCAACATCATCTTCGCTATCGGCATTGTCAGCTGGCCGCCGCTGGCACGCTTGACGCGTGCGGAGTTCATGCGGCTGCGCGGGCGCGAATTCGTTCAAGCTGCGGTCTGCCAGGGCCAGCGTCCGCTGACCGTAGTGCTGCGCCGTATCCTGCCCAATGCGATCTCTCCGATCATCGTCACCGGATCGCTTGCGGTCGCCAGCGCCATCCTGATCGAGAGCGCATTGAGCTTCATGGGTCTCGGCGATCCCAATCTGATGTCGTGGGGCTTCATGATCGGTGCTGCGCGCACCGTGATCCGTCAGGCCTGGTGGATGAGCGTGTTTCCTGGTCTCGCCATCCTGCTCACCGTGCTCGCCATCAATCTGGTGGGCGAAGGTCTCAATGACACGTTAAACCCCCGTATCTCACGCAAGCGATAGTATTCATGACCGACAAAACACTGCTTGCCATTGAGAACGTCTCCATCAGCTTGCCGCCGGGCGCTGATCGTCCTTTCGCAATCGAAGACGTGTCGCTCACCGTCAACCGCAACGAGATCGTGTGTCTGGTCGGTGAGTCCGGCTCCGGCAAGTCGATGACTGCGCATGCGATCCTGCGACTGCTGCCCGACCGAACTGGCGTTGCGCAGGGCAGCATCAGCTTCAATGGCAATGACATCGCCAAGGCGGACGAGCCCACGATGCGCAAGCTGCGTGGCGGCGCCATCTCGATGATTTTCCAGGAGCCACTCAGCGCGCTCAATCCGCTGGCCCGTGTCGGCCAGCAGATTGCGGAATCGATCATCACGCACACCAAGCCGATGCCGTCCAAAGAGGCGGTGGATGCACGCGTGCAGGAGCTGATCCGGGACGTTGGCCTGCCGGATCCGGTGGCGCTCGCGCGCAGCTTCCCGTTCCAGCTCTCCGGTGGGCAGCGCCAGCGCATCATGATCGCTATGGCGATGGCCAACAATCCAGCGCTGCTCCTGGCTGACGAGCCGACCACGGCGCTCGACGTGACCACGCAGAAGCAGATTCTGGCGCTGGTGAAGAAGCTGCAGTCGGAACGCGGCATGGGTGTGCTGCTGATCACCCACGATTTTGGCGTCGTTGCTGACGTCGCCGATCGCGTCGTGGTGATGCGCAATGGCCGCGTGGTTGAGCAGGGCACCGTCGATGAGGTGCTGCGCAATCCGAAGGACGACTACACCAAGAGCCTCATCGCCGCCGTTCCTGGCGCCCGCTCGCTGACCAAAGCTGATCGCAAGATCACGGGCGAGCCATTGCTGGATGCGGTCGGCCTGAACAAGACCTTCATCACCAAGCAGGGCATGTTCCTGCCGCCGCGCCGGACCGATGCAGTGCAGAACATCTCGCTTGGTCTGAAGGCGCGCGAGACCGTGGCCATCGTCGGCGAGTCCGGGTCGGGCAAGTCCACGCTGGGTCGGTTGATCATGCGGCTGATCGAGCCTGACACGGGCTCGGTGCATTTCGATGGCAAGGATCTGCTGTCACAGCGCGGCGAGCGGCTCCGCCAGATGCGCCGCAAGATTCAGATCGTGTTCCAGGATCCCTTCGCGGCGCTCGATCCGCGGCAGAAGGTCGGCGACGCGATTGCCGGCGGCCCGATTGCCTATGGCACGCCCTCCAAGGAAGCCATGGCCGATGCGAAGCGTCTGCTGGCCCGCGTCGGCCTTCAGGAGAGCGCCGCCAACCGCTATCCGCACGAATTCTCCGGCGGTCAGCGGCAGCGCATCTGTATTGCACGCGCGCTGGCCCTGAAGCCCTCGGTGCTGGTGGCGGACGAGGCGGTCTCGGCGCTCGACGTGTCGGTGCAGGCGCAGGTGTTGCAGCTCCTCGCCGAACTGCGCGAGGAGATGAACCTGGCCATGATCTTCATCACTCATGACTTGCGCGTCGCCGCTGAAATCGCTGATCGCATCGTGGTGATGCGGCGCGGCGAGATCGTCGAGCAGGGCGAGACGCAGAATATCTTCCAGAATCCCACCGACGCCTATACGCGCGCGCTGCTGGATGCGATCCCCGGCCGCGCGATGTTCGCCGGTCCGGGCGCCAGGCAGGCGGAAGTCGCTTCAGTATAAAATCAGGCCCGCCAGACTCTGCGTCTGGCAGGCCTCGTAATTCTGCCAGATCAATCTAGCTTGACGTTGGCCTCGGTCACGACCTTGCGCCAGCGCGCCACCTCGGCCGACACCATCTTGCCGAAGTCAGCGCCGGCGACATCCGGCACATCGGAGCCGTTGCGCTCCCAGGCTTCCTTGATCGCAGGGACTTGCAGCGCAGCCTTCAGCTCCTTGGCCATGCGCTCGACCACGTCGGGCGGCGTGCCCTTGGGGGCGAACAGCCCGTACCAGGTGGCGACTTCATAATTCGGCAAACCGGCTTCCGCCGCGGTCGGCAGATCGGGGAAGGCTGCCACGCGCTTCGGAGCGGCAATCGCCAGCGCGCGCAGTTGTCCGGCGCGGATTGGCGCAGCCGACGAGCCGAGACCGTCGAACACCACCGGCACGTGGCCGGCGATGAGGTCCTGCATCGCCGGGCCCGCACCACGATAGGGCACGTGCTGGATCTTGGTCTGGGTCAGGATCTTGAACAGCTCGCCGGCCAGATGATGCGTCGTGCCGGCGCCGGCCGAACCATAGGAGAGCTTGTCCGGATTGGCCTTCGCATAGGCGATGAATTCACCGAGCGTCTTGGCGGAGACCTTGTCGGGATTGACCACGATGACCTGTGGCGGCCGTGCGATCAGCGCGACCGGGATGAAGTCTTTCTCGATGTCGTAATCGAGGGTGGGATAGAGCGACGGCGCAATCGCGTGATGCGCGGCGCCCATGAAGAAGGTGTAGCCGTCCGGTGCGGCCTTGGCGGCCGCCGAGGCGCCGACCGTGCCGCCGGCGCCGGCCCGGTTCTCGATGATCACGCGCTTGCCGAGCTGGATATCGAGCTGTGCGGCCAAGGGCCGTGCAAAGGCATCGGTGCCGCCACCCGCAGCGAAGGGGACGATGAAGGTGACTTGTTTCTGAGGCCATGCCTGGGCGTGAGCGCCGTTGGTAATGGCCGAACAGCTCGCCATAACGGCGAGCAAAGCAACGTGAACGGCTTTGATCCGCACGGAATCCTCCCGATTTTGCTGCGTCGTTGGCGACGCTTGGTCTTATGTTCGGCGAGATGCGCCGCGGATGCAAGGTATCCGGCGCCGGTACAACTCACACTATAGTCGGTATGATCCCGCAGACGGAACCGGACAAGGCCGCCCGTTGAGGCGTTTCGCCGCTGGCGTGCTGCGGCTAGGCGCCGGCCGCTACCTTTTCCGCGGCAATCATCTCGATATGTGGAACCGCAGCGACGAGTTCGCGGGTGTAGTCGGTCTGCGGATTGTCGAACAACTGATGGCTCTCGCCTTGCTCGACGATGGCGCCGTTGCGCAGCACAATGGTCCGCTGGCACATCATGCGGACGACGTTGAGGTCGTGGCTGACGAACAGGAAGGCGAGGTTGTCTTCGCGCCGGAGCCGATCGAGCAGCTGCAACACCACGGCCTGAACGGAGACGTCGAGCGCGGCCGTCGGTTCGTCCAGCACCAGAAGCTTCGGCCGGCAGGCAATCGCGCGGGCGATGCCGATACGGGCCTTCTGGCCGCCCGACAACTGATGCGGAAACCGTTCCAGCAGATTGGCAGGCAGGCCGACGCGGTGAGCGCATTCGCCGACGCGCTGGCGCAGCGCCGCCCCATTGCGCATGCCGAGCAGGCGGATCAGCGGATGCGCGATACAATCGAAGGCGTTGAAACGCGGATTGAGGCTGTCGTTCGGATCCTGGAAGACGATCTGGATCTCGCGGCGCTGCGGCGCACGGTGGAAGTCGCGTGCCGGAATATGGCTGATCGACTGCCCATTGAAATTGATGATGCCTTCGCTCTGGTCGAGCAGGCGGCAAATCATGCGCGAGGTCGTGCTCTTGCCGGAGCCGGACTCGCCAACCAGGCCGACGCTTTCGCCGGCCGCGATGGCCATCGAGAAATTCGCGACACCGACAGTGCCGTCGTCGAAGCGTTTGACGAGATCGAGAACTTCCAGCAGCGGCGGCGTGCCATGCTCCGGCTTTGGGGGCGGAGCGAGGGGGATGGCCGGCACCAGCAGTTTCTCGTCGTCGGTCACGAGATCCTCGACCCGCGAGGTCGCGGTCGGCGACGCTGCGACGAGCCGCTTGGTGTAGGGATGCTGCGGCGAGCGGAACAGCGTCAGGGCGTCGGCTTCCTCGACCAGTCTGCCCTGTTCCATCACGACGACGCGGCGACAATAGCGGGCGGCGAGGCCGAGATCGTGGGTGATGAGGATCGTCGCCATGCCCCGCTCGGCGGCGATGCTGGCGAGGAGGTCCATCACCACTTTCTGCGTGGTGACGTCGAGGCCGGTGGTCGGCTCATCGGCAATCAGCAGGGCCGGATTGCTGGAGATCGCCATGGCGATCATCACACGCTGGCACATGCCGCCGGAGAGTTCGTGCGGATAGGCGTTCATCCGCTTTTCGGGATCACGGATTTTCACGGCGTGCAACAATTCCAGCGACTGCGCACGTGCTTCGGCGGCGGAGATCTTGCGATGCGCCAGAATGGCGTCGGCGATCTGCTGGCCGATGGCGCGGATCGGATTGAGCGCCCCGCGTGGATTCTGGAAGATCATCGCCATCGCCGAGCCGTGCATCTCACGCAGGCTGGCGCTGGTCATCTTGGTGATGTCGCGGTCACGGAAACTGACGCGGCCGCCGGAGATCTTACCCGACGCGTCCAGCAGGCGCGTCATCGCAAAGCCGGTGACGGATTTTCCGGAGCCGCTTTCGCCGACGATGCCGAGCGTCTCGCCTTCGGCCAGCGATAGCGAGATTCCGCGCACAGCCTCGACCGGGCCGCGGCGTGTCGAGAACGTGACCTCAAGGTTTTCGATATCGAGCAGCGGCTTTGGTGTCGTCATTACGTTCGCTGCGATCATGTACGTTGTCTTGGATCGAGAATGTCACGCAGCCCGTCGCCGAGCAGATTGAAGCACAGCACGGCCAGCATCAAAGCAAGGCCGGGAAATGCCACAAGCCACCATTTGCCGGTGGAGATGAAGCGCGCGCCTTCGGCGACCATGATGCCCCATTCCGGCGTTGGCGGTTTCACGCCGAGCCCGATGAATGAGAGGCCAGCAGCATTGATGATGGCCCAGCCGAGATTGAGTGACATCTGCACCACCATCGCCGGCAGGACGTTCGGCAATAGAAAGCGCAGCACGACCGAGACATGGCTGTCGCCGCAGGCGCGCGCGGCCTCGACCCAGCCGAGGTTGCGGCGGACGTTCACTTCGGCACGTGCAAAGCGGATGTAGAACGGCAGGTTGATGATGGCGGTGGCGATGACGATGTTCTCGACGCGATTGCCGAGGGCAGCGACCATGGCCATGGCCAGCACGAACAGCGGGAACGCCATCAGCACATCGACAAAGCGGCCAACGGCGCGATCGAGCTTGCCGCCCGAATAGCCGCAGAGGGCACCGATGACGGCGCCCAGCGCGAAGGAGATGCCGACCGCAGAGACGGCAATGGCGAGGTCGAGCTGTGCGGCGACGATGATGCGGCTGAACACATCGCGGCCAAGCTGATCGGTGCCGGCCCAATGCGCAGCACTCGGCGGCATCAGCGCGTTTTGAACGTTCGATGCGATGGGATCATAGGGCACGATCCACGGGCCGAAAATGCCGACAAAGATCAACAAAGACGCGCCGACGGCTGCGATGCCGGTGATGGGATTGCCGCGGAGGATGAACGCGGCGTGTTGAAGTGTTGCGCTGCTCATCCGATGGAAATCCTGGGATCGGCGATGCCATAGAGCACATCGACGACGAGATTGACGATAACGAAGACCGAAGCCATCAGCAGCACGAAGCCTTGCACCGGGGCATAGTCCGACGACAGCAGCGCGTCGAGCGCGTAGGAGGCGACGCCGGGCCAGGAGAACACCTTCTCCACCAGCACATTGGCGCCGAGCATGGTCGAGAACACGATGCCGGCAATGGTGATGACCGGCAGGATGGCGTTGCGCAGCGCATAGGTAACGATGATGCGCCACCACGACAGGCCGACGGAACGGGCGGTGCGGACGAAGTCGCTGCCGAGCGAGGCCAGCATCGATGCGCGGGTGATACGCGCCAATGGCGCGATAACGAACAGCGCCATCGTGCAGGCCGGCAGGATCAATTGCTTGAATGCGGCCCACCAGCCATCGAAGTCGCCGGCGAGCGCAAAGTCGATCAACAGGAAGCCGGTATGTGCGGGCGGCAGCGTAGTAAAGATATCGACGCGCCCGGTCGGATCGGGCGACACGCCGAACAGATAATAGAAGATGTAGATCAGCAATAGTCCCGACACGAAGGTCGGGACACAGACCCCGAGCGCGCAGAATAGCCTCACGCTGTGATCGACCAGCGATCCTGGTTTAAGCGCTGCAAGGACACCCAGCGGGATTGCGAGAACAAGTGCGATCAGAAGTGCTGAGAAGGTCAGTTCGAGGGAGGCGGGCAGGCGCTCACGCAAGTCCTTGGTGACGTTCTGGCCTGTCATCAGCGAACGGCCAAGATTGCCGCGGCCGACGTCGTAGAGATACAGGAACAGTTGCTGTGGCACGGGCTTGTCGAGACCCATCTGTTTGCGGATGGTCTCGATCTCTTCCTTGCCGGAGTTGGGTCCGGAGGCAAAGAACACGGCGGGATCGCCCGGCAATACGCGCATCAGCAAGAAGGTGAAGATCAGCACGCCGAACAACGCAGGCAAAGAGGATGCGAAGCGTCGCGCTGCGCGGATGGCCGTTGCGCCCAGTGTCGTCATGATCGGTTACTCGAAGCCAAGGGCAGCTCGCTGCAGTTAAGTTCGCAAGCTGCGTAGATCCGAAGCGCCGCTGAGGGGCGCTTCGGGATTCGCTCGCATGGTGCTCGGAAAATCACTTCCGGCTGAGGTCGCGGTAATCGACCTGGCGATGGAACTGATAGGTGTAGCCCGTCAGGTTCGAGGCCATCACGGCGTCCTGGCTCGGCTGCCACAGCGGAATCTGGGGCATCAGGTCGAAGTTCATCGCGTTCAGCACCTTGCCGTCGGCTTCGTACTTGGCCTTGTCAGCCTCGAAACGGGCCTTCTGCGCGACCGCGGTCAGCTCGGCATTGTCGATAGAGCTGTAGTTCCAGCGCTGATTGCCGGTGTAGAAGTTGCGGTAGAAGTAGTCGGTCGACGGCAGCCAGGCGACGATGCCCTCGGTAAAGAAGGGCAGCTTCTTCTCGGTGATCTGCGTCGACATCTGCGCATCCGGCAGCTTCTGGATATCGACCTTGATGCCGATCTTGGCGAGCGATTCCTTCAGCAGCGCAGCCATCGGCTCAGCCGTGGCCGACTGGCCGACATTGAAGCTGAACGTGGTCGAGAAACCGTCCGGATAGCCTGCGGCCTTCAGATAGGCCTTGGCTTTTTCGATATCGAGTTTGATCGGCTGCTTGATCGGGAACGCGCCCGATGGCGGCTTGCCGTCGGCCCAGGTCGCGCCGGCCAGCAAATCACCGCGGCTGAACAGTGCCGCCTTGAACATATCGTCATAAGGTAGCGCATAGGCCACGGCACGGCGCACGTCCGGCTTGTCGAACGGGGCCATCTGGTTGTTCATCGAGATGAAAGTGATGGCGTTATACTGCGGCGTCGAGATCACCTGCAGCTTGCCCTTGGCCTCTAACGCCTGCGCATCGCTGGCCTGCAGATCGATGACGATATCGGCGTCACCCTTTTCCACCAGATTGGCGCGCGTTGCCGGCTCCGGCACCGACTGGATGATCAGGCGCTTGAAAAAGGCCTGCTTGTCGCCGGCGGCACGATTCCATGCGTCGTTGCGCTTGAGGATGACTTGCTCGCCGGGCTTGAAGGTCTCGACGATATAGGCGCCGGATCCGGCGGTGTTTTCCTTGAGCCAGGCCTGTGCCCACGGATCTTCCTCGGTGGCGTGGGCCTTGGCGACTTTCGAATTGATGATGATCGGATAGACCGTGGCGAGGTTCGGCAGCGCCAGTTTGTCCGGCTGCGGCAGTGTTACTTCGAATGTCGTGGGATCGATCACCTTGAACTGGCTGGCATCGGTGAGCGAACCGGTCAGCAGCTGCGCCTTGCCAAGGATCTTGGCGGTGACGGCGCGGTCGAGCGACCACTTCACGTCTTCGGCAGTGACAGGCGAGCCGTCCTGGAATTTCGCATCGCTACGCAGTTTGAAGGTGATCTTCAGGCCATCCGGGCTGACCGTGTAGGACTCTGCGAGTTCGCCGCGAATGGTGTCCAGATCGAACACCCATTTGCCATTCAGTTGCTTGCGGCCGAACGACACCAGACGATCATAGGTCGAGAGGCTGACAGCGAACGCTTCGCGGGTTGAGCCGGGAATGTTGGGATCGAGCGTGTTGACGGCGGCGCCGGTCACGTAGCGCAAGGTTTCTGCACGGGTTTGCGCATTGGCAGGAACCGCGACGGTGAAAAATGCCAGCGCTGCGGCGGCGCCGAGCATCTGCTTGGAATAGATCAGTCCCATAACCCTATCCTCTGAATTCGACGGAAACTCTGAACGGACTCGTCAGTGCCTGACCTGTCGAGCGACCCATCCACTGAAGCAAGGAACGCGCCAAACGATGGTCGATAGGTGCCGAGCGGACAACTTTCCCCGCCCGGGATAATTTGGTCCTTTAGCTTTTTGCCGCAGCTTCCGTCGCCCTTGCAATGGTCACTTGTGGAACGTCGTAGGCCTCGAACGCGGTCCAGTATCGCTCGATATCTGCGCGGAACAAGCCGCGCGTCAGGCCATGCACCAGTTTCGGGATCGCGGTGGTCATCGCATTGATCGATGAACCCGACGGGCCGAAGCTCATGGTGGACGCAATTGCGAAAAGATGGATGTCGGCGATCCACGGCGTGGTGCCGGGAACACGTTCCATCAGCGCGTAATCGTCGCCGAGATAGGGGAAACGACCGAGGCGTGGGCTGAGCTCGGTGTCCGGCGGCTGGAAGCGATCAGACCAGATCGCGATATTGCCCGCGCAGTTCTGCAATTCTTGGCGAGTCGCAAAATCCATGTCGATGCCGGTTCCGCAGATCACGAAGTCCGCCGTGAAGGTACCCTGTGGCGTCTGCAATGTAACTTGGTTGCCTATTTTTTGTGCCGACTGAACGGGCGCGTTCTCATGCAGGTGAAAGCCTGCATGTCGCGCACAGCGATCCCAGGTCGGCTGCGGGAAGCCTTCGCGCAAGTCCATCAGCCGGCGCATGAAGCGCCAGCGCCAGACATCGTCGAGCTCGCTAAAGTGACGGAGCAGCCCGCGGAAGGTTAGCCAGTGGTAGGGCTGCACGATCTGGATTTCCGCGCGACGGCACAACAGGTGCACCTCAGCGCCGGCTTCGAGCGCGGTTGCCGCATTGTCGAAGGCGGATGCGCCGGCGCCGATCACGGCAATGGTCTTGCCGCGCAGGGCTTCGAAATCGATATCCGCGGATGCATTCACGCAAAGCGACGATGGCAGGTGCCGGAGCTGCTCCGGAATCATCCAGTCGCCCATGCCTTCCTGGCCAGTGGCCAGAACGATCTTGCGCGCATGAATGACTTCAATACCGTCGGCGCTCTGTACGGTCGCTGCAAGCAAGCCGTTCGCGGCAGGCCCAATGTCCAGGATTTCGCAGCCATTGCGTACAGGCACGCCGGTAATGCGCCTGAACCACAGCAGATAGTCCGCCCAGTGTCCGCGTGGGATGCGATCGAGCGCCTGCCAGTGATCCTTCCCGAACATGGCTTCGTGCCATGACTGATAGGTGAGGGCGGGGATATCCAGATCAGGGCCGGTGAAGTGCTTGGGGCTGCGCAGCGTCGGCATGCGGGCGTAGGTGAGCCAGGGGCCTTCGCGGCCTTCGGCGCTTTTGTCGACAACGAGTATATTGGTGACCTGCGACCGCAGCAGGCCAAAGGCCGCGGTCACACCGCCCTGGCCTGCGCCGACGATGAGCACATCCAGCGCGGGTGTGCCATCCGGCGCGGATTTCGGCTGCAGCCATGGCATGTTCGGATGGGCGATCTTGTGGAGATCGTCGCGGACCTGCGCTTCCAGCGCCTTGAGCGTGTCATTCATGCTGCAAGCCATCCGCCATCGACCGGCAGCACGGTGCCGGTGGTGAAGGAGGATGCATCGCTCGCCAGATGCAGCGCGGTCTGCGCGACTTCCTCGGCGAGCCCAAAGCGCTTCATGGCATGACGGTTGCGCGAAGCGTCGCGCACGGGCTCCGGATCGGCATGGCGCGCAAAGCTGCGGCGCAGCAATGGCGTGTCGATGGCACCCGGCGCGATGGCATTGACGCGAATGCCGTCGGTGGCGAAATCCACGGCCATGGTGCGCGTCAGGCTGATAATCGCGCCTTTCGCCGCGATATAGGCGCTGTTGCCCTTGCCGCCGGCGATGGCAAGCTGGGAGGCCAGCGTGATGATCGATCCCTTGCCCTGCTTCTGCATCTGCGGGATCGCGGCCCGGGCCCACAGCCAGGTGCCGCCGACATTGGTGCGAAACACGGCGTCCCAGTCCTCGGGAGCCGTGGTCAAGACGGTGCCGCCACAGGAGAACCCGGCCGAGGTCATCAACACGTCGAGCTGACCGCGCAGCGCAATGATCTCGCTGGTTACTGTCTGCGCAAAATCGCCGTTGCCGACATCGCCGAGATGCATCGACGCCTCGTTTGCATTAGGCAGCATTGCCAATGTTTCTTTCAATGCGGCCTCGTCGCGATCGACCAGTGTGACAAACGCGCCTTCCTGCGCGAACAGCCTGGCACTGGCCTGGCCGATCCCGGAGCCTCCGCCGGTGATGATTGCCGTACGTCCCTGAAGCCTCATGTCATCACCCTATGCTGTGCCGCGCTGACCAGTCGATCAGATCCGCGGCTGAGTCGGCGCAGCCGAATTTGGCGCGCCATCCGAATTCCTGCTCCAATCGCGCGACCGATAGCGGTGCCCTGTCGCTGTCACTGTGCAGATCGATAGTCGGGGTTTCACCGACGCCGGCCAGGCGGCAAACAAAGCCCGGATGGATTTCTGCCAATTGTTGACCCCACTCCAGCGCTGACCAAGAGGCAGCATTCGAAATATTGTAGAGACAGTGTCGCGTTGTGGGCGCTTCGATCAGCAGAGCAATCGCATCAGCGACATCAGGCGCATAGATCCAGTCCCGCACCCCCGAGCGCGCCAGAATGGCTTCGCTCTGCTTCGCGTGCGCCGTGAAAACCTGCATCAGCGGGCTGAGCGTATCGCGTACGCCTGTGGCGCGCTCCCATGGTCCGAACACGGCGCTCAGCCGCACGCTGATGAAGTCGGTTTGCCAGAGCGCGGCGAGGCGAGCCGCGACCTTCTCGGATGCAAATTTGGTGATGGCGTAGAGCGAGACGGGATCGCAGGGCAGCTCTTCATCGAGCAGGGGATATTTGAATGCCGAGGCGCCGTAGGCGCCGGCAGATGACAGATTGATCACGCGTTTGACGCCATGGCGGCGTGCTGCCGCGAGGATCGGCGTTTGCGCCATCAGATTGACCTGCAGAATACTTTCGGGGTCGGCGGCATCGCGCTCGGTGCTTGCGGTGATCGCGGCGCCGAGAATGATGGCATCGACGCCGGTGGTGATGACACTGTCGATCAATGTCCGGTCGAGCACATCGCCGATGATCACTGAAAGCCTGTCGCCATAGTCAGCGAAGGCAGGCTGCGCCGCCGGTGGCAGGCCCGAACGGTCGAACAGGGTCACCACATGGCCGCGCTTCAACAGGGCTTTTGCGATATTCAATCCGACAAAGCCGGTGCCGCCAAAAACGAGAATCTTCATCGATCAGCCTATGAACCGCGGGGCGGTCCTTCGCCCCTGTTTGGACCATCGCGCTCCATGCCCAAAGCACGTTTTGCAGGCGCTTGGCGATTATGCGGTGTGCAGCGATACGGGCTCAGGCTTTATTCGTCGTGATAGAGGCCTGCTAGGTCTTCGCGTCGGTTGCAATCTTCAATGTCGCAAGAACGGCATCGCCTGTCTTGCGCGTATGCGCACTGAGGGAGGCCGCAAATCCTTGCGCGTCGCGCGCGCGAAGCAGAGCCATGAAAGCCTCGTGTTCCCTTACGGATTCCGTCCACCGTGCCGCATCATAATTGGCGGTGGCCCGTGCCCGATAGATATTCGCGTTCAACGTCGTCCAGATATTGAGGAGCACGGGATTTTTGGCGAGCCTGGTAATCTCGATATGGATGTCCTGGTTCAGCCTGAAATAGGCCGGGCGCGATGCTTCGCGATGAAGGGTAACAAGCTGGTCGTGCATCGCACTGAGCCGGGCAATATCTTCATCCGTCGCGCGCATTGCGGCGTCGGCGCCTGCAACGCCGTCCAGTGCGACCATGATTGCAAAGCTGTTTGCGATTTCTTCCCTGTCGACCGGGGTGACGACAGGGGTGCGGTGAGGGCGCAGTTCGATCAGCCCTTCGGAGGCCAGTATCTTGAATGCTTCGCGCAAGGGTGTGCGCGATACGCCGAACGTTTCGCACAACATCTTTTCTGGCAAAGGGGCTCCGGCCTGGAGTTCGCCATCGACAATCATTTCGCGCACCTTCGCGACGAGTTGATCGTGCAGCGACATACGGTCCAGCGGCCGTTTCGAATGATCCGAGGAGAGCTTCAGCCGTGTCGGCTTGAAGCGCGTCCGAAGCTTCGCGCGTGGGGCAATCTCACTCATGGTTCAGTCTCTCGGGTGGCGAGGCTGCCTCCAAACGACATCCTTCGCCCAAAAATGCAGCACCGAAGTCAAGATAATAATAATTCATAGTATTTGATATTACTACATAATTTTACGATTGGATATCGTATCCGGATTGGCATGAGGCTTGCTGAGTGGTGGACGTATCGTGAATTCACCGCCACCCGCTCCGGAGATTGCGACGATGAAGAAAAATCTGCTCGGCATTCTGATTGCGCTTTGTTTGGCATCGATTGCCCCGGCCTCGGTGGCCCAGTCCGAGTCGGTGATCAAGCTCGGCTATGCGAAATGTGCGCATTGCACACCGATGTCACTCACCCCGCAATATGCCAAGGGCGTTCAGATCGATGCGGTTGGATTTAACACAGGCACGGATGCGCTGACTGCGCTTGTCTCGAAGAACATCGACGTCGCGCAGGTGACCTATCTTCATTATGCGATCGCGCTCGACAAGGGTTTCGACGTGGTTGCTATTTCCGGGCAGGTCAATGGCGGTTCGGCAATGTTGGTCGGTAATGATCTGTCGATCGTTCCGAATGACTGGGCTTCGCTCAAGAAAGTCATCGCTGACTACAAGACAGCGGGAAAGCCATTCCGCGTCGCGGCGTCCCGCGGCAACGCGCAGGACATTCATATGCGCGGCGCCTTTGCCAAGCAGGGCATCGACATCAACAAGGATGTGCAGTTCGTCAACATTCCCAATCCCTCCGATCACCTTCAGGCGCTGCGTCGCGGTGAAATCGAGCTGATCTGCACCGTGGAGCCCTTCGCCACCCAGATCCTTCAGGCCAAGGCCGCCAAGATGTTCGGCCTTCCCTATGATCAAGCGGCGGGAAAGCTCACCAACCTGATTCTGACGCGGTCGGATGTCGTCAAGGACAAACCGAAACAGCTCGAAGAGACCGTGCGTGCGGTTGTGAAAGTCGATGAATTCGTCGCGGCGGACAAGGGTGCCCTGATCGACGTGATTTCCAAGATCCCCGGCCTCGACAAGGCCATCGCCACAGGCGCTGTCGAAAACCTCGATCCAGATCCGAAGATGTACCGCGCATCGGCGCTCGCCATCGCAGCAATGATGCGCGACCTGAAATACATCAATTCCGATGTCACCGCCGCGGTTGAGAAGAACATGGACTACCGCTTCCTGGAGGCTGCCACCGGCAAGCCGAAATCCGAACTCGGCTACTGAGCCCGGTCATGCACCCGGCCCTCGTAATGTTCAGACGACTGGATCGGTATATCGTGCCGGTCCTGATCCTCGCCGGCTGGGAAGCCTTTTCCCGATCGGGTGCGCTGCCGGCAGCATTGCTGCCGGCCCCATCGACCGTGACGTGGGCCTGGGCGGATTGGGTGTTCGGCACCGACGGCAATACCCTGACCTATAGCGGCCACTGGCTGTTCGACATGCTCGCTAGTCTGTCGCGCGTTCTCGCGGGCTTCGCCATCGCCACGGCCCTGGCCGTGTCGATCGGAGTCGCCATCGGATGGTCCCGCACCGTCGAGGTGATCATCGAGCCGACGCTGCAGACGCTGCGGCCGATCCCGCCGGTATCGTGGATTCCGCTCGCCATCATCTGGTTCGGCATCGCCAACAAGCCGGCGATTTTCCTGGTGTTCCTCGGTGCGTTCTTTCCGATCCTGCTCAATACGATTCATGGCGTGAAGACCTGCGATCGCAATCTGATCCGCGCCGGCGCGATGGTGGGCGGCGGCAATCGCCAATTGCTGCGCTTTATCGTGCTGCCGGCCGCGCTGCCCAGCATCTTTGCCGGTCTGCGGATCGGTATCGGTTCGGCCTGGATGCTGACAGTGACGGCGGAGATGGTCGCTGTGAAAAGCGGCCTTGGCTATGTGCTGTGGGATTCCTATTACTTCCTACGCTACGACCTTGTGCTGGCTGCGATGGCCAGTATCGGCCTGCTCGGTTTTCTCAGCGATTTCGGCATCCGTCTCGTGATGGCGCGCGTCCTGCACTGGCAGCGCAACACGACGATCCAGAGCGGGGAGAGCTAGGTCATGGCGACGATCGAAATCTCCGGTGTCTCCAAGGTCTTCAAGGACGCGAAACGCAAGGCCGATGTCACGGCTCTCGACGACATCAATATCAAGGTGGAGAAGAACCAGTTTCTCTGTCTGCTCGGCCCCAGCGGATGCGGCAAGTCCACGCTTCTCAATATGATCGCAGGCTTCGAGAAGCCGTCATCCGGCACCGTCACCGTCGATGGTCAATTGATCACGGCGCCCGGTTCGGAGCGCGGCGTGGTGTTTCAGCAGGCCAACCTGATGCCGTGGCTCCCGGTCTGGGAGAATGTCGGCTTCCACCTGCTGCTGCGCGGCGGCCAGAAGGCCGTGCGCCGCGAAACAGCACAGCGCTATATCGACATGGTCGGACTCACGGGATTTGAAAATCATTATCCGTCCGAACTGTCAGGCGGCATGAATCAGCGTGTCGGCATCGCCCGTGCATTGCTGATGAATCCGCAGGTCATCCTGATGGATGAGCCGTTCGGCGCGCTCGATGAGCAGACCCGGATGGATATGCAGAATGAACTCGTCCGGATCTGGCAGGAACACCAGGGCACGATCGTTTTCGTAACGCACGGCATCGACGAAGCACTGACGCTGGGCACGCATGTTGCCGTGATGAGCGCCCGCCCGGGGCGTATCCGCGAAATCATCCCTGCCGCGGCCACGCGACATCACCAGCCCGCAGTTCAACGAAATCAAACGTCACGTTCTCGATCTGCTTCGATCTGAACGCACGAAACCATCCCTCGAAACTCTGGATCATCCATGACCAAACGTGTGCTTCTCGGAATGCTGACGCCTTCGTCGAACACGGCGCTGGAGCCGATCACGACTGCCATGCTTGGCGAATTGCCCGAGGTCTCGGCGCATTTCTCGCGTTTCAAGGTCACGGAGATCGCGCTGTCGAACAAGGCGCTCGCCCAGTTCGACAATTCGGAAATCCTGCGGGCCGCAGAATTGCTGGCTCATGCGAAGGTCGATGTCATCGGCTGGAATGGAACATCCTCTGGTTGGCTCGGCTTTGAGGCGGATGTCCGCCTGTGTGAGCAGATCACCGCAGCGACCGGGATTCCTGCGACGACGTCGATGTTGGCTCTCAATGAGATTCTTGAACATCAAAAGGTGAAGCGTCTGGGTTACGTGACGCCATATCTGGACGACGTTCAGGCCAAGATTCTGGAGAATTATGAAAAGCTGGGCTTTGCGTGCCAGAGTGAACGCCATCTCGGCCTGCAGGATAACTTCTCGTTCTCCGAAGTGCCCGTTGTGCAACTCGAGGATATGACGCGAGACGTGGCCAAGGAAAAGCCAGACGCTATCACGATCATCTGCACCAATTTGAGAGTTGCACCATCCACGGCGAAACTGGAAAGGGAAACGGGCATTCCGGTCTATGACACCATCGCCACCGTGGTCTGGAAATGCCTGAAGTTGGCTGGCGTCGATACCAAACGCGTCACCCAATGGGGATCGCTGTTTCAGAAAGTCTAATACTTGTCTGTATGCACCCTGCGTTGCTGAATTGATGAGGTTTTGCTCATGACCGCTTTCGATACCGTCATTCGTCATGGCACCATTGCAACCGCGAGCGAAACCTACAAAGCCGATGTCGGCATCAGGAACGGCCGCATCGTTGCCATCGGCGAAGCGCTGACCGACGCGAACGAGACGGTCGATGCAACCGGTCTGCTGGTGCTGCCCGGCGGTATCGACAGCCACGTTCATATTGCGCAGCCGTCCGGTCCGGGCATTGTCATGGCCGATGATTTCGAGAGCGCGACGCGCGCGGCGGCCTTCGGTGGCAACACCTTCGTGATGCCTTACTGTCTGCAGACGAAGGGCCAACCGATCCGCGAGGCGTTGAAGAATTATCACACGCTTGCCGATCAGAATTGCCATATCGATCATTCCTTTCACCTAATCATCGCCGATCCCAGTGAAGCGGTACTCGGGCAGGAGCTGCCAGCCTTGATCGCCGACGGCTACACCTCGCTCAAGGTCTTCATGACCTATGAAGACCTTGCGTTGAGCGATCTGCAGATCCTGCAGGTGCTGGCCGTGGCGCGTGAATCCGGTGCATTGGTTCAGGTTCATGCGGAGAATTACGACGCCATCCGCTTTCTGGTCGACAAGCTCGAACGCGACGGCAATGTCGGCCCGTATTTTCACGCCAAGTCGCGGCCTATCGTGGTTGAGCGCGAAGCCACGCACCGGGCCATCTCGCTGGCGGAATTGGTCGACGTGTCGATGGTGGTGGTTCATGTCTCCAATCGGGAGTCCATGGAAGAGATCCGCCGCGCTCAGATGCGCGGGTTGACGATCCATGGCGAGACCTGCCCGCAATATCTCGTGCTGACCGAAGAGGATCTGAAGGATCTGGGTATGGAGGGGGCGAAATATGTCTGCTCGCCGCCACCGCGCGATCTCGCCAGCCAGCAGGCGTGCTGGGAAGGTCTGCAGCAGGGCGTATTCACACTGTTCTCGTCGGATCATTGCCCGTTTCGCTATGACGACGTGCAGGGTAAGCAACCACCCAGCGCACGTACCAGCTTCCGCTGGATTCCGAACGGCATTCCCGGTGTCGAGACGCGCCTTCCGATCCTGTTCTCGGAAGGTGTCAGCAAGGGCCGCATCACGCTCAATCAGTTCGTGGCGCTGACATCGACCAATCATGCGAAGACCTATGGCCTCACCAGCAAGGGCTCCATCGCCATCGGCTACGATGCCGATATCGCGCTGTGGGATCCGAAACGCCAAGCAACGCTTACCCAGGCGAACCTGCATCACGGCGCCGATTACACACCTTATGAAGGTCTGCAGATTACGGGCTGGCCGGTGGCAACGATGCTGCGCGGGAAATTCATTACGCGCGACGGCAAGCTCGTCGGCGGAAAAGGCGAGGGACGCTATGTCAGCCGTACCGCGCCATTTCCCGGCAAGGGCGCGACATCATCGGCCGCGTAACAGCGCGCGGTCGTCGCGCGCGCAGGCAGTGATGAATTCCAGCACGGCGCGCACCGACGGCTGATCGACGAGGTCCGGATGGGCCAACAGCCAGATATCGGACAAGCTGGCCAGCTTCTGCGGTGCCACGCGGATCAGATCCGCATGGGCGTCGCCGACAATGCATGACAGCACGCAGATGCCGATTCCTGCGCGGACAGCTGCGAGCATATCCGCTTGCGACGAGCAGCGGATGGCGACGGTGGCGTCCTTGGTGACGTGATCGCTCCAGCGGCCCAATTCGGAATTCGAGGATTTGTCCGCGAAGCCAATGACGGTGTGGTCTTTCCACGCACCGCGTTGCTCCGGCAGCGGGTATCGCGTGGCATAGTCGCGTGAGGCATAGAAGCCGACGCCGAGCTTGGCGATTTTCCGTCCGGTGAGATTTTCTTCACCAGTCTGATACAGCCGCAGCACGATGTCAGCCTCGCGCTTGCGCACGCTGACCGGGAAGGGATGCGTCACCAACTGGATCTCGACATGCGGATGCTGGCGGATGAAGGCACCGATATGCGGCATCAACCAGAAATTCGCCAGCGTCGGTCCGATCGACACTTTGACCACGCCGCGTGCGCTCTGGCCCGACGCGCCGGCAACAGCCTCGGCCTTCAGCGCAGCCTCGGCCATCGCTTTGGTGCTCTCATGAAAGCGCCGGCCACGCGCAGTCAGCACCAGCCCTTCGTCGGAGCGCACGAACAGTTTGGTTCCGAGCTGCTTCTCCAGCGCAGCGACCTCGCGGCTGACGGTCGGGTGGCTGGTGCGCAATTGCCTGGACGCGCCGAGATAGCTTCCGGCATCGACGACGGCGTTGAATGTGCGGCAGAGGTCCCAGTCCATGTGATCAAATCCGCTATGTCCATTGTTCAAAGTCGAACAACACGCGCAGCCGGTCAACCCCTATAGTTCGGCCATAAAAATATAAGGAAACGCCTATGTCGCTCCCCAAAGCTCTCGATGGCACCCTCGAGTTGCCCGTGCTCGGCTCGCCGCTGTTCATCGTCTCCGGCCCCGAACTCGTCATCGCGCAATGCAAGGCCGGCATCGTCGGCTCGTTCCCGGCGCTGAATGCGCGGCCGGTCGAAATGCTCGACCAGTGGCTGACGCGGATCGAGGACGAACTGGCCGATTACAAGGCGAAGAATCCGGGCAAGAAGGTTGCGCCCTATGCGGTGAACCAGATCTGCCACGCGTCCAACGATCGGCTGATGAAGGACATGGAGACCTGTGTGAAGCACAAGGTTCCGATCATTATCACCTCGTTGCGCCCGCCGTCAGAAATCGTCGAGGCCGCGCATTCCTATGGCGGCGTCGTGTTTCATGACGTTATCAACGTCAAGCATGCGCGCAAGGCAGCCGAGCAGGGCGTCGATGGACTGATCCTGGTCTGCGCCGGTGCGGGTGGCCATGCCGGCACGCTGTCGCCCTTTGCGCTGGTGCGCGAAGTGAAGCAGTGGTTCAAGGGGACTGTGCTGGTATCTGGTGCAATCTCGGACGGTTACGGGATTGCATCGGCGCTCGCGCTCGGCGCGGACCTCGCATATATGGGTACGCGCTTCATTGCGACCGAAGAAGCCAATGCCGACCCGGCCTACAAGAGGGCGCTGACCGAATTCGCCGCGCATGACACGGTCTACACCAACCTGTTCACCGGTATTCACGGCAACTATCTCGGCCCGTCCATCGCAGCCGCCGGTCTCGATCCCGATAATCTGCCGGTGGCCGACAAGACCAAGATGAATTTCGGTTCCGGCGGCAACATGAAGGTCAAGGCCTGGAAGGATATCTGGGGCTGTGGCCAGGGCATCGGCCAGATTACCGATGCACCGTCGGTGGCTGAACTCGTCGACCGTCTGAAGAACGAATATGCGGAGGCGACCTCGGACTTTGCGAGACGAGCACGCGCATAAGCGCGGCCCGATAAAAACAAAACGGGAGTGAGCAATCATGGCATCAGTGATGCTGAAGACGCTTGGGCTGTTTGCTCTTGCCATAGGTCTGCATGCAACGACGCAGGCGACCGCCAACACCAAGGAAGAAATAAAAATCGGGCAGACGCTTCCCTATAGCGGTCCGCTGTCGGGCTTCGGCGTGATCGGCCGCGCGCAGGAGGCCTATTTCGCCAAGCTGAATGCGGACGGCGGCATCAATGGGCGCAAGATCAAGTTCATCAGCCTCGATGACGCCTATTCGCCGCCGAAGACCGTGGAGCAGACCCGCAAGCTGGTCGAGCAGGATGAGGTCCTGATGATGTTCGGGACGCTCGGCACCGCGACCAACAATGCGGTGCATCGCTATCTCAACAGCAAGAAGATTCCGCAACTGTTCGTGCTATCAGGCGCGACCAAATGGGCCGACCCGAAGGCGTTCCCGTGGACCATGCCGGGCATGGCCGCCTATGAATCGGAAGGCGTCGTCTATGCCAAGCACGTTCTGAAAACCCAGCCGGATGCGAAGATCGCCATTCTCGCGCAGAACGACGATCTCGGAAAAGACTATGTGGCCGGCTTCAAACGGGCCTTAGGCGACAAGGCCGCGAAGATGATCGTGTCCGAGGCGACCTACGAGACCAGCGCGCCGACGATCTCATCGCAGCTCGCGGCGCTCAAGTCGTCCGGTGCGAATGTGTTGTTCGGCGCGGTCGTCGGAAAATTCTCGTCGCAGATGATCAAGGGCGTCGCCGAGATCGGCTGGAAGCCTGACCTGATGTTCGTCCCCACGTCCGCTTCGTCGATCACCTTTCTGGAACCGGCAGGTCTGGACAACGCCACCGGCCTGATCACGTCGAGTTATCAGAAAGACATCAACGACGCTTCATGGGCCAACGACGAGGACGTGAAGGCCTATTTCGCTTTCATGAAGGAAAGCCTGCCGTCGGCTGACCCGCGCAATACCAACTATGCGACGGGGTTCCTGAACGCGCACCTTATCACGCACATCCTCAAGGCGTGTGGCGACGATGTCAGCCGGGAGAACATTCTGCGTCAAGCGACATCAATGAAGAACGTCAAGCTGCCGCTGCTGTTGTCAGGTGTCACAGTCAATACTGACAAGGACGACTATCTTTCGTTCCAGCAGCTGCGGCTGCGCCGTTTCAACGGCAAGAACTGGGAAGGCTTTGGCGAATTGCTCGACGATCAGTGAGCGACCGTGCCATCACATCGACAGAAAAGAGATCGAAGCCGGCAATGGCTTCGTCGAAGAACAGAGTAAGGGCGGACTATGATTATCAGCGGCGATCGGGCGATCGGCTATCCGGACATCATGCAGCGCATCGCCAGGGTGGCCACCGGCTTCAAGAGCCTCGGTGCGGGCGCCGATGCGCCGGTTGGCATGATGCTGCGTAACGATTTCGCCCTGTTCGAGACGGCTTTTGGCGCTGGCGCGCTCGGCGCACGTGTGGTGCCGATCAACTGGCATCTGAAAGGTGAAGAGGTTAGCTATATTCTTGCTGACAGCGGCGCGAAGCTGCTGGTCTGCCACGCCGACTTGCTGCCGCAGATCGCGGAAAGTCTGCCGAAGGGATTGCCGCTTCTGATCGTTCGCACGCCGGCGGAAATCGCAGCGGCCTATGGTATTAGCGAAGCCGCGACGCAGGTGCCTGCCGGTCATACGGACTTCGATGCGTGGCGCGACCAATACGCGCCGATGGACAATGTGCCGAAGCGCGCCCTGACCATGTTCTACACGTCGGGCACGACCGGTCGTCCGAAGGGCGTGACGCGTGCGCCGATGACGCCCGAACAGGCGGCGGCTTCCGAACGCGTCGGTGGCATCGCCTATGGACTGAAGCCGAACGAGAATCAGATCATCCTGATGAACGGGCCAATGTATCACTCGGCGCCGAGTTCCTACGGGCTGATGGCCTTCCGCCATGGTAGCACGATCGTTCTCGAACCGCGCTTCGATCCCGAAGATCTGCTGCAACTGACCGAGCAACACCGCATCACCAACATGCATATGGTGCCGACCATGTTTGTGCGGCTGCTACGGCTGCCGGACGAAGTGAAGTCGGGCTACGATCTGTCATCGCTGCGCTTCATCATCCACGGCGCGGCGCCGTGCCCGATCCATGTGAAGCAGGCAATGATCAGTTGGTGGGGACCGGTCATCAACGAATATCTTGGTTCCACCGAGACCGGCGTGCCGATCTGGCATTCGTCGGAGGAAGCTCTGAGGAAGCCGGGCACGGTCGGCCGCACCATCGAGGGCGGCGTGGTCAAGATCTTCGACGCCGATGGCAAGGAATGTCCGGTCAACGTGCCCGGTGAAATCTTCATGCGGCAGACCTCTGTGCCGGATTTCGACTATCAAGGCCGCCCCGACGCACGGGCGGAAGCCGGTCGTGAGGGCCTGATTAGCGTTGGCGACGTCGGCTATCTCGACGAGGACGGCTATCTGTTCATGTGCGATCGCAAGCGCGACATGGTCATCTCCGGCGGCGTCAACATCTATCCCGCCGAGATCGAGAACACGTTGATCGGCATGGATGGCGTGCGGGACTGCGCGGTGTTCGGCGTGCCCGACGACGAATTCGGCGAACGACTGGTGGGTTGCGTCGAACTCGATGATGATGCGCAGCTCTCCTCGTCCGAGATCCAAGCCTATCTCAAGCAGCGGCTTGCCAACTTCAAGGTGCCGAAGGAAATCCACTTCCACACTGCGTTGCCGCGCGAGTCGACCGGCAAGATCTTCAAGCGCAAGCTGCGCGATCGATACGGTGCCGCGCCGGTCGCTTAATCGCCAATGGTCGTTGCAAGGGCTCCTTGCAATGCCGGCGCAAAAGAAGGCGCCGAGCTCGTTGCTCGGCGCCTTTTCTCTTTCGATGACAGCGGCGATCAGGTGTTGATCCAGACCGCCTTGATGTTGAGATATTCGTCGATGTGATGGACGCCGGACTCGCGGCCATAGCCGCTCATCTTGTAGCCGCCGAACGGCACCGCGGGATCCATCGCCTGATAGCAATTGATCCAGACCGAGCCTGCCTGCAGGGATTTCGCGAGGCGATGCGCCTTGCTGACATCCCTCGTCCAGACGCCGCTGCCGAGACCGAATGTCGTGTTGTTGGCGCGCTGCACCAGTTCGTCCATGTCGGTGAAGGAGATCGCCGAAATCACCGGCCCGAAGATCTCTTCCTGCGCGATCTTCATGGTGTCCTGGACATTGGCGAACACGGTCGGCTGCACGAAGAAGCCCTTCGACAGTTCGCCGTCCATCAGGCGGCCACCGCCGGACAGCGCCTTGGCGCCTTCGCCGCTTCCGGTGGTGAGATAACCGGTGACGCGATCGAGCTGTTCCTTGGAGACCAATGGCCCGAGCTGAGTGTCGGGATTGGCACCATTACCGACTTTCAGCTTCTTGGCGAATTCGGCGACGCGGCCGACGAATTCGTCATAGATCTTCTTTTCGACGAACAGGCGGGTGCCGGCGCTGCAGATCTGGCCCGAATTCGCGAACACCGCCATGGCGGCGCCGGGAACGGCGGCATCGAGGTCGGCATCCGAAAACACGATGTTCGGCGACTTGCCGCCGAGCTCGAGCGACACGCGCTTGAGATTGCCGGCCGAGGCGCGGATGATCGACTGGCCGGTGAAGTGGGAACCGGTGAAGGCGACCTTGTTGACGTCCATATGCGAGGCCAGCGCGGCACCGGCGGTTTCGCCATAGCCTGGCACGACGTTGATGACGCCGGCCGGGAAGCCGGCTTCCAATGCCAGCTCACCGAGGCGTAGCGAGGTCAGCGGCGCTTCTTCCGCCGGCTTCAGCACAATGGTGCAGCCGGTGGCAATGGCAGGGCCGATCTTCCAGATGCTGGCTGACAGCGGCGAGTTCCACGGAATGATTGCGCCGACGACGCCGACGGGCTCCTTCAGCGTGTAGGAGAAGATCTCGCCCGGCAGCGAATTCTCGATGGTTTCGCCGTAGATCAGCGTGGCCTGACCGGCATAGAAGCGTAGCATGCCGAGGATGCGCTGCTTGCCAGCGAAAGTGCGCATGACCGGCGCGCCCATGTCGAGCGTATCGAGCATTGCGAGTTCATCGAAATGCTTCTCGACAAGCTCGGCGAATTTCAGCAGCAGCGCCTGGCGCTCGTAAGGCTTGGCCTTGCTCCATGGGCCTTCGAAGGCGCGGCGGGCGGCGGCGACCGCAAGGTCGATATCCCCAGCATCGCCTTCGGCGACGGTGGCAAGCAGTTCGCCGGTGGCGGGATTATGCGTTTCGAACTTCTTGCCGGATTGGGCGTCCTGCCATTTGCCGTCGATCAGCATCTGCTTGTAGGAGCCGTTCGCGTAAGGGTGCGCGGTGGCAGAGATTGGCTGCATCAAGCCCATTGTGATCCTCCCGGACGTTTGTTTGAAGTGCCGTTGTAGCGCGCGGAATATATCGTTTTCGCGAAACGGGTAAAGGCGGGGAACCCGAAACGACTTGCATGGGAGGTCTTCGCGACCAATTCATGATCGTGAATTCGTTCGCGGTGTCGTGAATGCGGATTAGTGTCGTGCGTGATATTGAGAGCGCCACGCTCATTTGTCCCGATCACGATCCCGATCGATTGGACGCCTTCTAAAATCCCGAATTGCTGGAGTGCACCATGCCCCACGCTGCTCTGTCCCCCGGTTCTGTTGCCGTCATTACGGGAGGCGCCTCCGGCATCGGCCTTGCCGCAGCAATTGCGTTTGCGCGGCTCGGCCTGCGCATCTGCATCATAGATTTGGGCGAAGATCGTCTGGTTGATGCGGCTGGCAAGATCGCCGGTGTGGCGCGCGGCGGGCGTGACGATGTGATGACGGCCGCTGTCGATGTCAGTGACGTCGGCGCGATGACCAGACTAGCCGCCGATGTTCAGGCGCACTTCGGTGGCTGCGACGTGTTGATGAACAATGCCGGCATCCAGGTGCCGACCTCGGCGCTCGGCCCGCGCGACAATTGGGAGCGGCTCATCGGCGTCAATCTGTGGGGCGTCGTCAATGGCTGTCAGGCCTTCGCGGCGGAGATGATTGCGCGCAAGCGGCCGAGCCTGATCATCAATACCGGCTCGAAGCAGGGGATCACCACGCCGCCGGGCAATCCCGCCTACAATGTCTCCAAGGCCGGCGTGAAGGCCTATACCGAGGCGCTGGCGCACGAGCTGCGCAACACCGATGGCTGTCAGGTCTCCGCGCATCTGCTGATCCCCGGCTTTGTCTTCACGCCGCTCGCGGCTGGCGGGCGCAGCGAGAAGCCGGAGGCAGCGTGGACAGCCGAGCAGACCGTGGACTTCATGATGCAACGGCTCGAAGCCGGCGACTTCTATATCCTGTGCCCGGACAACGACGTGCCGCGCGCGCTCGACGAGCGCCGCATGTTGTGGGCCATCGGCGATGTCGTCGAGAACAGGCCGGCGCTATCGCGCTGGCATCCCGATTATGCCGATGCCTTCGCCGAATTCGTGAAACGCAAATAAAACAACGAGGGAGAAACGCCGTGGACTACGTCAAATTTGGAAATACCGGTCTGGATGTCTCGCGTCTGTGTCTGGGGTGCATGACCTATGGCATCTCCGATCGCGGCGCGCATGCATGGACGCTCGATGAAGAGAAGAGCCGGCTGCTGATCAAGCAGGCTATTGAGCTCGGCATCAATTTCTTCGACACGGCGAATGTCTATTCGGATGGCACGTCGGAGGAAATCGTCGGCCGTGCGCTGAAGGATTTCACGCGCCGTGACGATGTGGTGCTGGCGACCAAGGTCTTCAACCGGATGCGGCCGGGGCCGAACGGGGCAGGCCTGTCGCGCAAAGCGATCATGTCCGAGGTTGATCACAGCCTGCGCCGGCTTGGCACCGACTATATCGATCTCTATCAGATCCATCGTCTGGACAAGACCACACCCATCGAGGAGACGCTGGAGGCGCTGCACGACGTCGTGAAAGCCGGCAAGGTCCGCTATATCGGTGCGTCCAGCATGTATGCGTGGCAATTCTCCAAGTCGCTCTATACGTCGCGCCTGAACGGCTGGACCGAATTCGTTAGTATGCAGAACCACGTCAATCTACTGAATCGCGAGGAAGAGCGCGAGATGCTGCCGCTCTGCGCCGATCAGAAGATCGCTGTGATGCCGTGGAGCCCGCTCGCCCGCGGGCGTCTGACGCGCGCGTGGGATGAGGTGAGCGAGCGCCAGAAGACGGACGAGTTCGGCAAGACGCTCTATGTGCAGTCCGAGGCTTCCGATCGCAAGATCGTCGAGCAGGTTGCTGCCGTCGCCAAGGCGCGCGGCGTTCCGCAGGCGCAGGTCGCGATGGCCTGGCTGCTGCAGAAAAAGGGCATCACGTCACCGATCATCGGTGCATCGAAGCCGGGGCATCTGACCGATGCGGTGGCGGCGCTGTCGTTGAAGCTGACGAGTGAGGAGATCGCGGCGCTCGAAGCGCCCTATGTGCCGCATGGGGTGGCGGGGTTCGGTTAGACGAGCGTATCGTCGTCGCCACTCACACCGGCTGTCGTCGCCCGGCCTGGCGCGCGATTGCGCGCTTGGACCGGGCGATCCAGTAAGCGATGGCGCCGGTCGTGTACGGCGTCGTGTCCCTGTTGATGGCAGTGTGTACTGGGTCACCCGGTCAAGCCGGGTGACGACATTTATTTATGTGTGTCGAAGCTGCGCGGGCATCGCTCAGCTATACCGCTTCTCCTGCCCGTCATCGGCATACCAGTCGAAGGTCTCATCCGAGAGATTGACGATCACGTTCTGGATCTGGGTGTATTCCTCATAGGCGACGATGCCGTTTTCGCGGCCGATGCCGCTCATCTTGAAGCCGCCCCAGGGCGAGCAGGGGTCGATGCGGTGGTGGTCGTTGATCCAGACGATGCCACTCTCGAGCTGATGCGCCACACGGTGGGCGCGGGTGACGTCGCGGGTCCAGATCGAGGTCGCCAGCCCGAATTCGGTGCCGTTGGACAGCGCAATCGCTTCCTCCTCGGTATCGAACGGAATGACGACGACCACCGGTCCGAAGATCTCTTCCTGCGCGATCCGCATATTGCCGGTCACGCCAGTGAAGATGGTCGGTTGATGATAGTAGCCGCTCTCGAAGGCCTTGCCGTCCGGTCGCTTGCCGCCGGCGGCGAGCGTCGCGCCTTCTTCCAGACCGATCTTGACGTAGCGTTCGGTCAGCTCGCGCTGCTTGGCTGAGACCAGCGGTCCCATCTGCGTCGCCATGTCCTGCGGATCGCCGATGCGGATCGCATTGGTGCGCTTCACCAGCTCTGCGACGACGGCGTCATGCACGGAGCGTTGCACCAACAGGCGAGCACCTTGCACGCAGGTTTGGCCGGTAGCGATGAAGGACGCGAACAGTGCAGCCGCGACGCCGCGCTCGATGGGCGTATCGTCGAACAGGATGACCGCGGCCTTGCCGCCGAGCTCGGCCGCCACCTTGGTGAGGTTGGCGCCGGCCAGTGATGCCACCATCTTGCCGGTCTCGGTGCCGCCGGTGAGGTCGATCTTCTTGATGCGTTTGCTGGTGGTCAGCGCCTTGCCGGCGGTGGCGCCGTAGCCGGGCACGACATTATAGACGCCGTCGGGCACGCCGGCTTCCTTGAAGATGTCGCCCAGCAGCAGAGGCGTGATCGGTGCCAGTTCGCTCGGCTTCACCACCATCGTATTGCCGGCTGCCATCGACGGCGCGATCTTCTTGGTGAGGATCAGGAGCGGATGATTCCATGGCGTCACATGGCCGACGACGCCCAGCGGGACACGGCGGGTATAGTTCAGGAAGTTGCCGCCGAAGGGCGGGACGGTGTCCTCATGGGTGCGCGCCAGCGCGCCGAAATAGCGAAACCATTCCGGCAGCCGGCCAAGTTGCGCGCTCATCTCGCGGCGGGCGCGGCCGATCTGGTCGACCTCGATGGTCACCAGTTCAGGGAGCTTCTTGGCCAGCAGCTCGCCGGCCCGGTGCATGATGTCGCCGCGGACTGCGCCAGGCGTCGCCGCCCAGATTTTGCCGGCGCGTTCGGCGGCGTCGATGGCCAGGTCGATATCCTTCTCGTGGCCCTCGGCGACATCGGCCAGATGGCTGCGGTCCTTCGGGTTCTCGATCCTGATGGTGCGGCCGGTCGAGGCTGGTTGAAACCGGCCATCGATATAAAGCCCGAACGGGCGACCATCGTTCATCATTGGCATGTCCTTGAATTTGCATCGTGATCGGCCTGACGGCGGTAGCCGCTTCGGCGGACTATGACTAATCAGAAACAGGTGATTTTGCGATCAACGCGCGGTTGCAGCGCGGTGATTGAAGCGGATCGCTGAAACCGATTGCAGAAAGTCGCCTGTGGATTCTTTGAGCCCGGAAAGGCGCTCTTAACCGGTACTCATGCACGTTGGCGATGACGCCGAGGACTCCGGTATCGTTTAATATTGACGCAACGCTTAGCCGATTATTGAAGGCAACCGAAAGCGCGGCAGGAGATTTTTTCAATGACCAAGCTGGACGCAGAAGTCGACGATCTCATCGCCGCCTGCCACGGCGACACCCGTGGCACCGTTGCTGCGCTCATTCTCGTCAACCAGCAGCTCGAGACCGAACTGGCCGAGCTGCGCGCGCAGATGGCCGCACGTCCGTCCGATGACCAGATGGTGCACGCCGTTCTGCACTGATTGGTGACTTGATGCAGCGCAAGTGCGCCACAAGATTCGCGGTGTATAAATTCAATCTCGGCTGGGATTCGGAACGCCCTTTTGGCGTAATCGGAATCTAGGGATGGAGGTTTGAATGCCCAGACAATTTGGACTGAAGGCGACACCGATGGCAGCGTCCGCGCCTGCGGCGTGCAAAACGACGCTTGGCCTGATCGGATGGATGTTTGCGCCGAAGAACCGCGTGTCGCGTGGTGCCGCAGCGGTGAGGCGCTCATCGTCATACACGGCGCTACCCTATGCGCCAGCAAGCTGGCGCGGCTCCCGTGGCCGGCGATCGGTCTCGGTCAACTGAAATCCGTGTGACATCGCGCGCTAGCGCGTCGAGCGTTTGTCGAGGGTGGCTCGTTCCTTGATTGGCGGCTCTTCCAGAAATTTGTTGGTCGGGGATGGGTCGTCCGTCAGCCAGTCCACGAAGTGGACGGCATTTTCGATCCAGTCCATCAATCTCGTCCAGGCGCGTGTCAGGGCATGTGGCATGCCGATTAGTCGCAGATAGCGCGGCTTGGGTTCAGTAGAGCAGCAAGAGCGGTGGATTAGGCTGTCAGGCGGCCTTCATCATTCTTGGCTTGTCGTTGCCAGTTGTGCAGTCGGTGGCGATCTGATCGTCACCCAGTTGCCTGCGACGCAGGGCGGACTGCATCTTGCCGAACACTTCGACGACAGTGCGCAGCTCCTCGATCTGCATCGGCCTCGGTCCCTCGTGATATCCCCGCAAATACCTGGCCGCGGCGACGATCGCCGGCGAAAGCGGCGACTTCAGCTTGTCTTCGCCAAAGCGGGCGTCAGCGAATGAGAAGGAATGCGGTCGCGACGATGAAAACGAGAGCAAGTCCGCCAACCATTCGCCAGTTCTTCGATGCTTCCGCGTTGAGGCCGATGCGATTCGATTTAGTCGTGACGGAACGAGCGAGCCAGTTGGTCCTCGATTGGCTTGCGGAGATAGGCGAATGCCGTACGGGAGCCATTCTGAATATAGGCTTCGACCGGCATACCCGGGACAAGTGCCTTCTGGCCGAGCTTGGCGAGTTCTCCGTCGACGAGGGCAATACGCGCGACATAATAGGACACACCGGACTGCGGGTCTTTTGTGAGATCGGCCGCTATGCGGGTAAGTCTTCCGTTGAGATCCGGCGTGACAGCGGAATCGAATGCGGTGAAACGCAGCTTCGCGGATTGACCTAATCGGAGGCGGTCAATCATTTGCGGATCGACCCGCGCCTCGACCACGAGAGAATCTTTCTCCGGAACGATGAGCATCAACTGCTCGCCCGCGGTAATAACGCCGCCCACCGTATGAATCGTCTTCTGGTGAACCATCCCGTCCTGTGGCGCCCGCAGCATCACGCGCGCGAGTTGATCGACCGCCGCGATCCGGCGCTCGGAGAGATCGGCTATCTTGATCTCCACCTCGCGTAGCTCGGTCGCGATCTCGCGTCGCTGATCCTGCACGACCTGCAAGGTCTGTAGTTCTGTCTCGGTGATGCGGCCTTTGGCCCGCGCCGTTTCGGCGATCAATTGCCCTTCCTCGCCGATCAATCGCGCAGCCTCGCGTTCGAGTGTGGTCAGCCGTGCGTAGGGAATTAGGTTTTTCTCGAAGAGCTGGCGAACCCCTTCGAGTTCGCGTTGGATCAGCCGGATCTGTTCGCGCTTCGACTCGATCTGAGCGGCAAGGCCATGGATCTCCTCACCGATCTGCGACGTGCGCTCGCGCAGTTGCGACTGTTGGCCGCTGACGGCTTCGCGTCGTCTGAGCAACAGGCTTGTCTCACCGGCGACGATCTCGGCGATCGCAGGCAACTCGATACGGTCCGCAAGCTCGCCCGGTATCACGAAAGCGTCGCGGCCATCCTGTTCCGCGCGCAGCCGCGCTCGGCGCGTCCAGAACTGGTTGAGCTGGTTTTTGATCAGCGCCAGGTTGGCTCGCGTCATGGTCTCGTCAAGCCGGACCAGAACGTCGCCTGCGCGCACGCGGTCCCCGTCATTGACAAGAATTTCGGCGACCACCCCGCCGGTCGGATGCTGAATCCTGCGCACGTTGCTATCGACGACGATCTGTGCGGGCGCTATCACCGCGCTCGCGAGTGGCGCGGTTGCCGCCCAGACGCCAGCGGTGGAGATCGCCACGGCGAGTATAGCCAGCCCCGCATATGTAGTGCGCCGGATATCGCGGAAGGGATCAGGGCGGCTTGGGTTGGACGCTGCAGAATTTGGCATCAGGTTTCCTCAGCTTCGGCCGTCAGCGGTCATGCGAACTTCGTGCACCGGCTGTGGCGCCACCTGGTTTGCAGGGTGTTGCGAAGCAAGCGCCTTGCGCAGGACTTCATCTTTCGGACCAAATGCCTGGACCTGGCCATTGGCGAGCGTCATCACGAGATCGACCCCTGCGAGAGCCGCCGGGCGGTGCGCGACGATGATGGCGATTCCGCCGCGCTCACGTACGCCCTTGATTGCCTGAGTCAAAGCAGCGTCGCCTTCGACGTCGAGATTAGCATTCGGTTCGTCGAGCACCACCATGAACGGGTCCCTATAGAGCGCGCGTGCAAGCGCTACCCGTTGCCGCTGCCCACCAGAGAGGGCAGCGCCGGCTTCGCCGATCCGCATTTCGAAGCCCTTTGGCAGGTTGAGGATCATGTCATAGGCGCCGGCGGCTTTCGCGGCGGCAATGACAGTCGGTCCATCCATCTCCGGATCGAAACGGGCAATGTTCTCAGCCACCGTGCCGTCGAACAGTTCGACATCTTGCGGCAAGTAGCCCATCAAGCCGCCCCGAACTTCCGCGGGCCACTGGTCGAGGGTTGCGCCATCGAGGCGGATCTCGCCGCGCGCAGCAGGCCAGATCCCGACCAGCGCACGCGCCAACGTGGATTTGCCTGACGCTGACGGTCCGATGATTCCAACAGCCTGGCCGGCCTTGAGCTGGAACGTGGCATTCTGAACGATGGCCTTGGTGCCACCCGGCGCGGCGACGAAAACCTGATCGACCGTGAGAATGTGTTGAGCACGTTCCGGCGCAACGGCAGAAGGGCTCTCGTCTTGAGACGACAGCGCTTCGCGTAGCCGCTGCCAGGCCTGGCGGGCGCCGACGAAAGGACGCCAAACCGAGATCGCCAGTTCGACGGGAGCCAGCGCACGGCTGCCCATGATCGAGGAGGCAATCATGACACCACTGCTGGCCTGTCCTTCGATTACCAGCCAAGCGCCTAATCCGAGCAATGCCGATTGCAAGATGAACCGCAGGGTCTTCGACAGCGTGCCAAGTGCACCAGCAATGTCGGAACCGTTCTGCTGAGCGGCGATCTGATCGGCATTGGCTGCGCCGATGCGTGAGATGACGCGTCGCTCCATGCCGAGGGCGGCGACGACCTCGGCATTGCGGCGTCCGGCCTCCAGCTGGATGTTGCGTATGGCGGCATTTCGGGATGCTTCTCGCGTGGGCTTCCGCGTCAGAATTTCCGTGAGAAGAGCAATGCCGAACAGAATGGTTGCGCCGCCGACCAGGGTCCATCCAAGATACGGATGCAGTAGGAAGCACCCGGCGAGATATAGCGGCATCCATGGCAGATCGAACAGCGTTGTCGGCCCGAGGCCGGACAGGAACCCGCGCACTGAATCCAGATCATGCGCGAGTTGAACACCGCCGCCGCGGCTGGACTTCAACGGTGATCGCAGAATGGCGGAATTCACTGGCTCCCACAGTGCACCATCAAGTGCAGCTCCGATGCGTGTGAGGATCCGCTGGCGCAGCCAGTCGAATACGCCCTGCACGGCGTAGATCGCAATTACGATAACCGACAGCGATACGAGAGTAGGAATGCTGCGTGAGGGAATGACGCGGTCATAGACCTGCAGCATGTAGATGGATCCGGTCAGCATCAGGATGTTGACCACGGCGGAGAACAACCCGACAGACAGGAATGCGCTGCGACAAGAAGCGAGAGCAGCGCTCGGAAGGTCTCGGTGTCTCGATCCGGCTGCTCTGTCTGCCGAAAATGCTGTGGTCATATTTCACCTGGGCCAGTAAGCGACAGCGATGCGCGCCGATCGAGTTCGTTATCTGGCTTCAGCGTCAACTACGTGACAGCGCGTGGACTGCGTGCGCGTGCGACGATGCAGTCGCTCGATCGGCCACACGAATTACGAGCGATGTTGCGCGGCAAGACACTGCAACAGCAAACATATTTGTTCTTGCGCATCGTGTGCGTGAACTTCGACCGTTGTCTGTCGCGTGATCGTTGGAGATTTCGAATTCAGTGTCGCTCGATCAGTTCCATCGTCCTTCGATGCGAGCTGCTACCAATCCGAGGTGGAGCAATGCGCAACGCTTTGCACTTTTGCTGGTGTGGCACGATGTCGCGATTTTCTGTGTCGCCTTTGTAGAGTCGAGCAAAAAGAGCTGTCGGCGCGGGGCTTCACTGCGACGTTAGAAACCAGTCACGCGGCTGTTAAATCGACGTGGCTACATCCGGCGCATTAACTTTTCGTTAACCAACAGGCGGTCGGTCGCGCGCCTTCGCATTTGCGGAGCGAGCGATGTTCGACGCGCGCCTCAATGATGGAAGCAGATTTCATGTCAACGACATATCACGCTCTTGCCGTTAGCGATCTCGTGCAGGATTGGTCCAATGCCGGCGCGATCAACGCCGATGACAATTGGTCTTCCGTTCCATCGATCGTCGGCTATCTCGGTGACATCAACGCTGGTTCGCCAACTGGCACCGATCCGCGGACATTGACCGGCGCTGGGCTCGGCGCCGTCGATGTGATCGCCAATCAGACCGCCCCGAATTCTCTTACCAATGGCGGCGTTGCGGAATTCGCTGTTGCCAATCCGACCATTGCGCTGAACGGCTCGGGTACTGCCGACGCGCCGAGCCTCGTGCTTTATCTCGATGCGAGCGGCCGCGATAATGTGCGGCTGACTTTCAATGCGCGCGATCTCGACGGCAGCGCAGACGATGCGTCCCAGCCAATTGCGGTGCAGTACCGGATGGGTTCCACCGGGACCTGGACGAATGTGCCGGGTGGCTACGCTGCCGACGTGACTACCGCGAATGCCGCTACTCAAGTGACGCCTTTCAATTTGCTGCTGCCGTCCGAAGTCAATGGGCACGCGGACTTGCAGGTCCGGATTCTCACCACCAATGCCGGTGGCAATGACGAGTGGGTCGGGATCGACGATATCCGCGTTACGAGCAATGCCAGCACCCCGGTCGTAGGCCAGACTGTCGGCTTTTCCGCAGGCACGGTGTCGGTCTCGCATGACGAGGGCAATAACGGCTCGACCGTCTATCAATTCACCGTGGAGCGCAGCGGTGGCGCCGATGGCGATGTCTCGTTCTCCGGAACCATCGCCTCCGCGCAGACCGACGCATCGGACTTCGTCGGAAGCGTGCCGAGTAGCTTTAGCGGCGTGATTCCGGCTGGGCAGGGCTCGGCAACGGTGACCGTTGTGGTCGCCGGTGACACCACCAGCGAGCCGAATGAAAATTTCACGCTGACGCTTCAGAGCGCTTCCAATTCCGCCGCCGTGGCGACCACGATTGGCATTGCACAAGCCACCGGCACCATCGTCAATGATGATGTTGCGATTACCAAGATCAGCGCCATCCAGGGCGCGGGCGCCACCAGCGGAATGGTCGGCCAGACGGTCACCGTCGAAGCCATCGTCGTTGGCGATTTCCAGAACGGGGACGGCGATAACAGCCGCAACCTGAACGGCTTCTATGTTCAGGAAGAGGTGACCGACTCCGACGGTAATGTCCTGACCTCCGAAGCCATCTTCGTATTCGGCGGCAACGGCGACGTGGCCGTCGGCGACCGTGTCCGTGTCACCGGCTCGATCAGCGAGTATTTCGGTCTCACCGAACTCACCGCGACCAACATTTCCGTGGTTGAAGCGGGGGCAGTTGCCGATATCAGCACGATGGCGACCGTGATCGATCTGCCGGGTGCCGACACCACGCTGAGCCAGGACGGCGACTATCAGCCGAACCTCGAAGCCTATGAGGGTATGCTGGTCACGCTGCCAGAGACGCTCGTGATCACCGAGCAGTTCAACCTCGATCGCTTCAATGAAATCAAGCTGGTAGCAGGCGATCGCCCGGCCCAGTTCACTCAGGAAAATGCGCCGGACGCTGCAGCCTACCAGGCCTATCTGGCCGAACTCGGCTCGCGCACCATCACCTACGATGACGGCCTGAACGCGCAGAACGCGGCCATCAGCAATCTCGATGGTTTCGGCTCGACCTACAACACCGCCACTGCGCCGCGGATGGGAGACACGATCACCGGGCTGACTGGCGTGCTGGACTATCAGTGGGCTGGCAATGCCGCATCGGGCGCGACCTGGCGGGTCCGCTCGGTCGAGAACGGCATTAATACGTTCGAAGACGGCGCCGCGCCGCGGACTGCTGCGCCCGATGACGTCGGCGGTACGCTCCAGGTCGCAAGCTTCAACGTCCTGAATTTCTTCAAGACGCTGGATAATGGCGCCAGCACCGCCATCGGCCAGGAGCCGCGCGGCGCCAACGACGCCGTCGAATTCTCCCGCCAGACTGGCAAGCTCGTCGATACCATTCTTGCAATGGATGTCGACGTGTTGGCGCTGACCGAGCTTGAGAACGATTTTCTGCCGGGTTCGTCTGGCAATGCGATCGAATATCTGGTCGGCCAGCTCAATGCCGCTGCGGGTCCCGGCACCTATGCCTGGGTCAATCCCGGTCAGCAATTTGTTGGTGGCGATGCCATCGCTGTCGGCTTCATCTACAAGACCGCGGATGTGAAAATCGCGGACGGGACGACGGTCGCGATCCTCAACGATGCCGATTTGCCTGGACTCGGGCTTTCTGGCCTGCTGAGCCAGAGCTCCGTCGGGCATATCTTCGACGGCGCGAATACCAGCCGCAATGCGCTTGCGGTGACGTTCGAGCAGATCGCCACCGGAGAAACTTTCACCGCAATCGCTAACCACCTCAAATCCAAGAGCGGCACCGGCACCGGCCTCGACGCTGACCAGGGTGACGGTCAGGGTAACTGGCAGAACCAGCGCGAACTCGCGGCGACTGCGCTCACCGCTTGGGCCAATAGCGACCCGACCGGTTCCGGCGACAGCGACGTGCTGATGCTCGGCGATTTCAACAGCTACGCCAAGGAGCAGGCAACGGGCATCATCGAGAATGCAGGCTATGAGAACCTGCATGATCGCGAGGGTGATGCTTATTCTTATGTCTTCGACGGTCAGACCGGCACCCTAGACTATGCTTTCGCGAATGACAGCCTGTCGTCGCAGGTTACTGGCGTGACTACCTGGCACATCAATGCCGATGAGGCCGATGCCCTCGACTATAACACCGACTTTTCGCGCGATCCGGCGATCTTCGATGCCGATACGAATGTCCGCGTTTCCGACCACGATCCGGTCATCGTTGGCCTCGATCTGAACCAGAACCAGACGCCGTCGACCTACAGGCTGCAGATATTGCATGCGTCGGATTTCGAGGCCGGTCTCGATGCGGTCGATCGTGCCGGCAATTTTGCCGCCATCGTCGATTACCTCGAAGAGACACAGGCGAATTCGATCACGCTGTCGTCGGGCGACAACTTCATCCCCAGCCCGTTCTTCAGTGCTGGCAGCGACGCTTCGCTGAAGGAAGTATATGAGACCGCCCTCGAGACCTATTACGGTCTTGCCAGCGGCACGCTGAACATCACGCCCGGCTTCGGCAGCGCCGACATCTCGATGCTGAACATCATCGGCGTGCAGGCCTCGGCGATCGGCAATCACGAATTCGACGCCGGCACCAACCCGCTCGCAGCGATCATGCGGCAGACTGCCGGCTTCCCGGGCGCACAGTTCCCGTTTCTATCTGCCAATCTGGATTTCTCGGGCGATCCCAATCTCGCCGGCCTCTACACCAGTCTCATCCAGAACGCTGACAACTATTCCGGCTTCCCGCCGGCCGTCGGTATCGGCAAGAAGATCGCGCCTGCGACCATCATCGAGGAGGGCGGCGAAAAGATCGGCGTGGTGGGTGCCACCACCCAGATCGTCGAAAGCATTTCCTCGACGGGCGGCGTCGAAGTGATCGGCGACGATGTTGACGACATGGTCGCACTTGCTGCGATCCTGCAGCCGACCATCGACAGTCTGATCGCCCAGGGTATCAACAAGATCATCCTGGTCAGCCATCTCCAGCAGATCGCGTTCGAGCAGGCGCTTGCACCGTTGCTGCACGGCGTCGACATCATCATCTCGGGCGGATCGAACACGCTGCTTGCCGATGCACAGGATACGCTGCGTCCAGGCGACACCGCCGATGGCACTTACCCGATCGTGACCCACAATGCCGATGGCAACACCACGCTGATTGTCAATACCGATGGCGAATACTCCTATGTCGGCCGCCTGGTGGTCGATTTCGACGCCAATGGCAATGTCATCGCGGGCAGCGTCGATCCGAATGTCAGCGGTGCCTATGCGACCACCGACGGACGGGTCGCCGATCTCTATGACGACGTCATCGATGTCGACGGCGACGGCGATATCGATGCGGCGGATGCCAATCCGTTTGCCGAGGGCAGCAAGGGTGATCTCGTCAACGACATCGCCCAGGGCGTCGGCAATGTGATCGACGCTCAGGACGGCAATCTGTTTGGCAGCACCAATGTCTATCTGGAAGGCCGTCGCGGCGAGGTCCGCACCGAGGAGACCAATCTGGGCGACCTCACGGCCGACGCCAATCTCTGGTACGCCCAGAAGGCCGATGCGACGGTGATGGTCTCGATCAAGAATGGCGGCGGTGTCCGCGATTCGATCGGCAGCGTCTCCGCAGTGGGCGGCGTCGCCCAAGAGAATCCGCCATCGGCCAATCCCGGTGTCGGCAAGGAAGAGGGCGACATCTCGCAGCTCGACATCGCCAACTCGCTGCGCTTCAACAATGCCCTGTCCATGGTGACCGTGACGGCAACGCAGTTGCTGACAGTGCTGGAGCATGCGGTGGCCGCGACTGCGAATGGCGCCACCCCCGGTCAGTTCGCACAGGTCGGCGGGATCGCTTACTCCTTCGACAAGGATAGCCCGGCCGGCAACCGTATTCAGTCGGCCGCGCTGATCGACGAGAACGGCAATCCCGTTCTTGCTCTGGTCGAGAACGGTGAGCTCGTTGTCGATGCCAATATGGCGATCCGGGTCGTGACGCTGAGCTTCCTGCTCACGGGCGGCGACGGCTATCCGTTCGCGAGCTTCATTGCGGCGAATCCGGCCTTTGCCAATGTTGTGAACCTGTCTCCGAATCTCGTGCCCGATGCCGGTCAGGTGGCCAACTTCGCGGCTGAAGGCACCGAACAGGACGCGTTCGCCGAATATCTCGCGGCGCACTATTCCGAAACGGCCTACGATGTCCTCGATACCGACCGCGCGCATGACACACGGATCCAAAACCTCGACTATCGGTCGGATACGGTGCTCTCCGTGCAGCCGATCGTGCTGGTCGGCGACGACGATGACAACATCCTCACCGGCGCACTCGGCAACGATACGATCTCCGGCGGCGAGGGCGATGACACGCTGACAGGTCTTGGCGGTGATGATAACCTCGAGGGCGGCGAAGGCGACGATACGCTGCTCGGCGGTGCGGGGAATGATACGCTCGCCGGTGGCGAGGGTGACGACGCCCTCAGCGGCGATGCTGGCAACGATGTTCTCGCAGGCGGCGAAGGTGACGACACGCTTTCTGGTGGCGCCGGTGACGACGTTCTCGACGGCGGCGAGGGGTACGATACGCTGGATGGCGGCGCAGGCAACGACCGGTTGATTGCCGGAGCCGGCGATATCGCGTCCGGCGGCGACGGCGACGACGTCATCGAAGTCTCGACCGACGATTACGCGCCGGCATCGATCGATGGCGGTGCAGGCAACGACACGGTCAAGCTGGTCGGCGGCGGCACCGGTTCGCTGGATGGCTCGACGGTGATCAATGTCGAGAATCTGCTGGTCCATGGTGGCGCCTGGACCGTGGGCTCCACGGTCAGTTACGACCATGTCACTGTGGAAGACGGAGCGACGCTGGAATCCGGCGTGACGCGCAACGGTGCCGACACGCTGGTGATCGCCGCAGGCGGTAAGCTGATCGCCGGTACCGCCATCCTCTGGTCGGGTGGCGGCGCCGCTGTGGTCGACAATGCCGGCCTGATCGAAGGATCGAGCCGCGTGCTCAACACCACGTCCGGTGCGACGGGGTCGCTGGTCTTCAACAACGCAACGGGCGGCACCGTGCGCGGAGCGCTGAACCCGCAACAGGCGGGACACGCCGATGCGACCATCACCATCAACAATGCCGGCGTCATGGAAGCGGGCGGTCGTGTCCTGGACTTCCGCAACTTCGATGGCGCCGGAGCCTCGGCGGTCATCAACAACCTTGCCGGCGGCATCATCCGCCAGTACGGCAGCGACACCGATGTGATCCGCCCCGGCAATGACGGGGTTGTCAACAACTGGGGCACGATCACGACCGATCCGACCTTCGTCGGCGGAGGCGACCTGATCGACTTCCAGAGCGATACCGGCGGCAAGGTCAACAACTATGCCGGTGGTCTGATGGAGGGCTCGCGCCATGTCGTGACCGGCGACAATGCCGTGACCGTTGTCAACTCAGGCACGATGATCGGTCGCAACGGCTCGGCGGTGAACATCGACAATGGCGGCTCCGAGGCCGAGAAGGTCTTCATCACCAATCACGGCATTATGGAAGGCCGCTCTGCCGAACTCACCGACTCCGATGGCGACGCCATCGATGTCGATGGTCTGGTGCAGGTCCTCAATTACGGCCGTATCTCCGGTCTCGGTGCCGAAGGGTATCATGACGGCGAGCCGAACGTCTCCGAGGCCATCGCCATGGGTGGAGGCTCTGTCGTCAACAGCGCCACGGGCGAGATCTACGGTTACGGTCGCGCCATCCAGGTGGACAATTCCGGCAATGCCGCCGCGTTCGGCGCCAGCACGATTGTCAATGATGGTCTCATCAAGGGCGACGGGCACGGTCCGGAAGGCGTGGCTCCAGCTGATGCCGCTCGTTTCGACCTGCGCGGCAACGAGGCGATCAATCTGGTCGGTGACTATGAGGATTTCGTCGGCAACAACAGCACGGGCCGGATCATCGGCGGCGTATCGATGGGCGGAGCCAGGGACACCCTGAACAACTCCGGTTCGATCGTTGCGACCGGTGGATCGGCGATCGACATGGGCGCCGGCAACGACCAGGTGAACCTCTATGTCGGTGCGTCGGTGACCGGCAAGATCCTGCTCGGGACCGGTGACGACGTCGCTCTCTCGACCTCGGCTGGCGGCTTCGAGATCGATGGCGGCGACGGCAGCGATACGATGGCCATGGACTACGCATATGGCGGTGCTGACATCCTCAGCGGCGGAAACGGCAACGACTACATCTATGCCGGTGCAGGCAACGATCAGGTCGATGGCGGAGCTGACGACGATACGCTCTATGGCAATGACGGCGATGACCTGATCAAGGGCGGATCTGGCAATGACGATATCGCCGGCGGCATTGGAGCTGACACCATTCATGGTGATGGCGGCAATGACAGCATCGATGGTGGCGAAGGGAACGATACCGTCTTCTACACGGGAACGTTCAACAACCACGGCTACGCGTTGAACACGGACGGCTCCATCAAGGTCACCGACCTGCGCAATGGTGCGCCGGACGGGCTCGACACGCTGCGTAATGTCGAGCAGCTCAATTTTGTCGATGGGGCCTGGAAGCTAGTGGTCGGCACCAACGGCGACGACGCGATCACCGGTTCTGCCGGCAATGATCTCGTGTTCGGCGGCAGCGGAAATGATACTTTCCTCGGTACCGGCGGGCTGGATACCTATGACGGCGGCGACGGCGCCGACACGATCGACTACAGCCAGATCACATTCAAGGTGACGGTCGATCTTGCCTCCGGGCTCGCTTACTACCCCGGCTATCTTGCCGGCGCCGATCACTTCAGCAATATCGAGAATGCGATCGGGACCGGCTATGACGATCTTCTGATCGGAACCAGCGGTGCCAACACGCTGATTGGTGGCGCGGGCAACGACGTTCTGAACGGCGGCGACGGCGACGACGTCCTGCGCGGCGGTGCCGGCAACGACACGATCGACGGCGGAGCGGGCTATGATGTGCTCGACCTGTCGGATGCGACCGGAGCGTTGACGGTCAACTACGCGGCCGGAACGGTGACGGGTGCCGGGATCGGGACCGATCATTTCACCGGCATCGAGTCGATCCTGTTCGGTACGGGGAATGATCAGATCACCGGCGGCAACGGTGACGACACCTTCGACGGCGGTGCCGGCAACGACACCATCAATGGCGGTGCGGGTGACGATGCACTCAGCGGCGGCGTGGGTGACGACGCGATCGACGGTGGTTCCGGTGACGACGTGGTGTCCGGCGGCATCGGCAACGATACGCTGAAGGCCGGCTCCGGCGATGACAGCGTCGATGGCGGCGACGGTAACGACATCATCGATGCCGGCTCGGGCGACGACATCATCGTGGCCGGCGCGGGTGCGGACAAGGTGAATGCCGGCTCCGGCAACGACATCGTCGGCGGTGGAACCGGCGACGATATCCTGACTGGCGGTTCTGGCTCCGACGTGTTCGTATTCGCTGCCGGGTTCGGAAAGGATATGATCACCGACTTCGCCGCGAGCGGATCTTCCAAGGACTTCATCCAGTTCTCCAGCGATCTGTTCTCCGACTATGCCGATGTGATGTCTCACACCGCCCAGGTCGGCAGCAGCATCGTGGTGACGCTGGATGAAAACCACGCAGTTACGCTCGCCAACACCAGCTTGGCGTCGCTTACCGCTGACGACTTCCGCTTCGTCTAGCGACGGACATGGCACACGGGGCGTTACGAACGCCCCGTGCGCCCCTTACGCTTTTGCGTTAATAAGTTGCGGTCGCTACCGTCTGAGCCTGCAGCCCCGTCGCATTTCACCCGCGCGAAACGGGCGCAGTGTCCGCCGGTGTAATATCGTGCCCATCGCTATGTGTTAGCGCGCTCAGGTCGAATGTCTCTCCGCGAATGCGCGATAGGGTGGACAAGGCGCGATCGCGATCACTTTCCAGAAGCTGACCGAGATGTGTGACAGCGGCATTCGGCTTGCGCTGCCGGATCGCCTTCAATGTCGATGCCATCAGGTCGGCGCTGAGCCGGCGGATGTCGCGGGTCTGATAGTCCAGCGGCGTCTTCCATATGGTTTCCCATACGGTTTGATTGGCAAGGTCGGTGAGCAGTTCGACGAGCAGTTCGTTGCCCGAGCCGCGCGCAATGGTCTTTACCGCGCGCGTCGTGGTATGTGCGAAAGCCATTGGATCATCGATCTCGACTGCGACTCTCAACTCGTCGCAGCGGCGCGCCAATGTGTCGATGAAGCTTTCGACTGGCGTGGTCGCCATGGTGCGCACTGCCAGCATCGACAGTGCGGTGCGGACATTAAACAGGTCAGCCACCGATTTGAGTGATAGCGGCCTGATATAGGCGCCGCGCCGCGGAAAGATGTCGACCAGGCGCCGGCGCTCGAGAATGCGGATCGCTTCACGGATTGGGCCACGGCTGACGCCGAAATCGCGCGCCAGGTCGAGTTCGACAAGACGCTCGCCCGCTTTGCGGCGGCCGGAGACGATCTCAGCACCGAGTTCCTCCGCAACCTGGTCAGGGATCGTGCGCGGCGCAAATCGCCGTTCGACGTCGTGCTGGTTATCATTGAATGGCCTGCGAAGTGTCGCTGCCATGGCCGCCTCCTGTCGATGCACGCTTGCCGCGTCATACGGTCCTGTCTACCGCAGAAGTCAATTGTTGACAATTGACAGTCGATGACCTTTCATTGGGCTACTGTCGCTTCAATACATACCGGCACAAGCCGGACCGCGATGGAACGTCCCGATGCAAGATCTGCAGAACAGGGATGGCAAGGGAGGTGAACATGGCGGCTCTGTTAGCGTCGGCGCATGTCCGACTGACAACACCCCAACAGACACGCGTCTGCGGCTTTCATCCGTATGTGCAAGTGCAGCACCGGCAAACCCTGCAGCAGTGGATGACGCGAGGCGTCATGGGGTGTGCTCCGGCTGGCGAAGCGCGATGACAGGTGCGATCGACATCTCCGCTCCCACGTCAGCACGCGTTGCTGGAATGCCCAACGCGGGCGTTTCGCCGCAGCCGCCTTTGCTCGAAGTGCGCGATCTCTCACTATCATTCGTGACGTCGCGCGGCGCATTGCCGATTACCCGGAATGTAAATTTCACCATTGCACCGGGCGAGCGCGTCGGTCTGGTCGGAGAGAGCGGATGCGGCAAGACCGTCACTGGTCTGTCGCTGCTGCGGCTGTTGCCGCCGCAGTCGGCGCGCATTCAAGGCGATATCCTGTTCAACGGAACCAATCTGGCCACGCTGTCGCCGCGCCGCATGCGCGCCGTGCGCGGGCGCGAGATTGCGATGATCTTCCAGGAGCCGATGAGCGCGCTCGATCCTGTCTTCACGGTCGGCGACCAGATTAGCGAAGCCTATCGCATCCATTTTCCGGTCAGTCGCGCGGAAGGGCGCGAACGAGCCATTGTGGCGCTGCGTGAAGTCGGCATCCCCGCGCCGGAGCGACGCTGCGACGAGTATCCGCATCAACTCTCCGGTGGCATGCGTCAGCGCGTGATGATCGCCATGGCGCTGATCTGCAAGCCGAAGCTGCTTGTGGCCGACGAGCCTACCACGGCGCTCGATGTAACCGTGCAGGCGCAGATCACCGATCTCTTGCGTTCGTTGAGCGAGCGCACCGGCACGGCATTGATCTTCATTACCCATGATCTTGGCGTCGTCGCCGAAACCTGCACTCGCATGATCACCATGTATGCCGGTGAGGTCGTCGAGGACGCGCCGGTGGACGACGTGCTGATGCGGCCGCGTCATCCCTATACATCCGGACTGCTGCGCTCGCTGCCTAGCCTCAGCCCGCGCCGCGGCGTGCTGGCCTCGATTCCCGGCCGTGTACCGTCACCCAATGCAATGCCCGCCGGCTGCCGCTTCCGCGCGCGCTGTAGCCACGCCGTTGCGGGCTGCGAGCAGAAACAGCCGATGGTCGAGACCGGGAATGGCCGTGCCGCGCGCTGCTGGCGTGCTCCCGAACTCGTGCTGCCGGGAGCAGTGAATTGATGTCAGGCATGCGGCACCACAATAGCGACAGCGGCATTCTCGCGGTGCGTGACTTGCGGATCCTGTTTCCGACCCGCGACGGCCGCGACACTGTCAAGGCGATCGACGGCATGGATTTCGACGTCCGTGCTGGCGAGACCTTCGGCATCATCGGTGAGTCCGGCTCGGGCAAGACCACGCTTGGCCGTGCGCTGGTATCGCTGTTGCCGCCGAGTCATGGCCAGATCCTGCATGACGGCACCGATCCGGTAACCCTCGGTACAAGCGCATTTCGCAAGCATCGCCGCGATTACCAGATCATCTTCCAGGATCCGAATGCCGCGCTCAATCCGCGCATGACGATCATCGACAGCGTGGTCGAGCCGCTGGAGATCATGGGCGAGGGCGATCATGCCTCGCGCCACCGCCGTGGTATCGAGGTGCTGGAGCGCGTCGGCCTCGCCGCCGAAGCCGCCGATCGCTATCCGCATCAGCTGTCCGGCGGCCAGAAGCAGCGCGTTAACATCGCGCGCGTTCTGACGTTGCGGCCCAAGGTCATCGTTTGCGACGAGGTGGTGGCGGCGCTCGACGTCTCCATCCGCGGCGATGTGCTCAATCTGTTTGCCGATCTTCAGCGCGAATTCGGCCTGACCTATGTGTTTATCACCCACGATATCTCGGTGGTCTCGCACATCTCCGACCGCATCGCCGTCACCTATCTCGGCAAGCTGATGGAGCTTGGTCCGGCCGAGGACGTGGTCGAGCGGCCACTGCATCCCTATACGCGCGCGCTGCTGTCGGCCGAGCCGGTGCCGTTGCCGTCGCATTTGCGGGTCGACCGCCGCATCATTCTCGAAGGTGAAATTCCGAGCCCGGTGGCGCCGCCATCGGGTTGCCGCTTCCGCACGCGCTGCCCGTCGGTGCAACCGCGTTGCGCCAAGGAAGTGCCAGCCTGGCGCGACGTCAAGCCGGGACACCGCGTGGCCTGCCATTTCGCTACGGCGGACGGTCCACCGCCAGACAATCAAAAAGCGCAACGCGCATCATAATCACCGGGAGGATTTTCAAATGAAGACAATTGATCTGGGCAAGCAAACATTGCGTCGTCGTGACATGCTGGCACTGATGGGGGGCGCTGCCGCCACCGGCGTGCTCGGCCTGCCGGCCTGGGCGCAGGAGGCCAAGAAGGGCGGCGTGCTGAAGGTCGCCGCGCCGGCCAATCCGTCGTCGCTCGATCCGGCCACCGGCGGCGCCGGCTCCGACCACAGCATTCTGTGGACCATGTACGACACGCTGGTGGAGTGGGACTACGAGACACTGAAGCCGAAGCCGGGGATGGCGAAATGGGCGTTCCCCGATCCGAAGACCATGGTGCTCGACATCACCACCGGCATCAAATTCCACGACGGCACGCCGATGGATGCCGAGGCCGTCAAGTTCAACCTCGAACGCAACCGCGCCGACCAGCGCTCCAACGTCAAGCCTGATCTGTCCAGCGTGGATGCGGTCGAGGTGACGGGTCCGCTGCAGGTCACGTTGAAACTGAAGAACCCTGACACCGCGCTACCGGCGATCCTGTCGGATCGAGCCGGCATGATGGTGTCGCCGACCAATATCAAGGCGCTCGGCAATGAGACCGACCGCAAGCCGGTCGGCGCTGGCCCATGGAAATTCGTGCGCTGGAACGACAACGAGATCATCGTCGTGGAGCGCCATGACCAATACTGGCGTCAGGGCCGACCTTATCTGGACGGCATCGAATTCAACATCATCCCGGAAAACGCCACCGCTTTGCGTTCGGTCGTCGCCGGCCAGAACGATATGGCGTTCCAGCTGCCGGCGCGATTGAAGCCGGTGATCGAGCGCGCCAAGAATCTGGAAACCGTCAGCTCGCCGACGTTGTATTGCATTCAGGTCTACTTCAATTACGGCCGCGCACCGCTTGACAACGTCAAGGTCCGTCAGGCGATCAACTTCGCGCTCGACCGCGATGCTTTCGTCAAGGCGGCGCTCAACGGCCTTGGCGAACCGGCTCGCATGACGCTGCCGAGCTCGCACTGGGCGTTCAACAAGGACGTCGCGGGGATGTATCCCAACAACACGGAGAAAGCGAAGCAGCTGCTCGCCGAGGCCGGCTACAAGGATGGTCTCGAACTGACCATAGGCGGCTACATGGATCAGGATTCCGTGCGGCGCGGCGAGGTGATCCAGGATCAGCTCGGCAAGGCTGGCATCCGCCTGAAATTCACCCGGGGTACCATCGCCGAAATCAGCGCGCAGTTCTTCGCTACCGAGAAAAAGTTCGACCTTCTTGTCTCGGCATGGACCGGGCGTCCAGATCCGAGCATGACCTACGGGCTGAGCTTCGACAAAGGCGCTTATTACAATGCGGGCCGCAGCGGCGAACCGGAGTTGTCGAAGTTGATCCAGGAGAGCCGCGTCAGCGAAGACCTCGCCAAGCGCGCCGATGTGTTCGCCAAGATCCAGAAATTCACGGTGGAGAATGCTCTGTCGGCACCGCTCGCATTCCAGTTCGAACTCGATGCGCTGTCCGCCAAAGTGAAGGGCTTCAAGCCCAATCTGCTCGGCAAGCCGAAATTCGAAAACATTTCGCTCGGCTAATCCGCCCGACACAGCAACCGGCGCCGCGATCATCGCGGCGTCCTTAACTGGTGTAAATTGCGCATGTTGAATTCCGGACGCCTCCGCATCATCGGTCGTCGCCTCCTCCAGACAATCCCGGTAGTGGTGCTGTCAACCTTCATCGTGTTCGGCCTGCTCAAGCTGGTGCCGGGCGATGTTGCGGTGACGCTTGCTGGCGACAATGCGTCGGAGCAGCGGATCGCCGAAATCCGCGAGCTCTACGGTCTGAACCAGCCGTTCCTGCTGCAATATGGCTCGTGGCTCTGGAAGGCGGCGCATGGCGATCTCTCAAGCTCGCTGATTTCCAACGAAGCGGTGCTGACCTCGATCCAGCGCTGCCTGCCGCATACGCTGTTGATCGTCGCACTCGCGCTGTTCATGGCGATGTTGGTTGGCATCCCCCTGGGCATTGCCGCGGCAACCAAGCCAGGTTCATGGATCGACGGCTTCGTCATGGCCATTGCCTCGCTCGGTGTCGCCGTGCCGAATTTTTGGCTCGGCATGCTGCTGGTGGCGTTCTTCTCGCTGCAGCTCAATTGGCTGCCGGCCACGGGTGCAGTATCGCTCATGAAAGATCCGTGGGCGTCGCTCAGTCATGCCATCCTGCCGGCGGTGGCGCTTGCGTCCGGCGGCATTGCCGAGGTGGCGCGGCAATTGCGGTCGTCACTCGTCGAGATACTGTCGTCGCAACAGGTTCGCACGCTGCACGCCAAGGGTTTGCCGCCATCGTCGATCCTGTGGCGTCATGGTTTGAAGAATGTCAGCGTCAACCTGCTCACCGTCGTCAGCCTGCTCGCGAACCGCCTGCTCGCGGCAACCGTCGTGGTCGAGGCGGTGTTCGCGATTCCCGGGATGGGCGGCTTGATCGTCAACGGCGCGATGAACCGCGATTTTCCGGTGGTGCAGGGCGTGGTGTTCACCATGGTGCTGATCGTCGTCACGCTCAATCTGCTCACGGATATTCTGTACAGCGTCCTCGATCCGAGGATTTCATCATGACGGATGCTGTGCTGGCGCCCGAGCGTCGGCCGGGACCTTTCTCGGGTTTTGTACGCTGGTTCGTCAGTGATCTACGCGGCGCTTTCGGCCTGACTTTCCTCGTCGCGCTGTTCGTGATCTCGGTTCTCGGCCCGTGGATCTCGCCATACGCGCCGGCTGCGCAGGATCTCGACGCGGCGTTGGCGACCATGTCGACTCAACATTGGCTGGGCGCCGACGATCTTGGTCGCGATACGCTCAGCCGCCTGATCTATGGCGGCATGGCGTCGCTGTATGCGAGTTTCCTTGCGGTCACGATTGCCGTTCTGATCGGCGTGCCAGTCGGGATTCTCGCCGGCTATCTCGGCGGCTGGGTCGACACGGTGATCAGCCGTGTCATCGACAGCTTCCTGTCGTTCCCCGCCATCGTGCTGGCGATCGCCGTGACGGGTGCACTCGGCATCGGCCTCACCAACGGCATGATCTCGGTTGGCATCGTGTTTTCGCCGCAGCTTGCGCGCCTCGTCCGTGCGCGCACGCTGGTGGTGCGCAATGAGCTTTATGTCGATGCCGCGCGTTGCTTCGGGGGATCAACGCCGCGCATCCTGTGGCGTCATGTGCTGCCGAACGCAATCCAGCCTGTCATCGTGCAGGTCACGCTGTTGCTGGCCGCGGCGCTCCTGGCGGAAGCGAGCCTCAGTTTCCTCGGCCTCGGCATCCAGCCGCCGGATCCGAGCTGGGGCTCGATGCTGGCGCGCGCCTATCAGAATATGGAAATCGCGCCCGAGCAGATGTATCCGCCCGGCCTCGCCATCCTGTTCACCGCACTGGCCTTCAACACACTGGGTGAATCGCTGCGTGTCGCGCTCGACCCGACCATGAAACGTAATTGACCAAGACCAAGAACAAGGAAGACGGTGATGACCGCAAGCGCCAAAGAAACTGAATATCTCGCCAAGCTGCACGAGCTGTGGGCTAAGGCTTGGCCGAAAGGCACGCCGAACAAGCCGCAATATCTGCATGGCGAGGTGGCACTCACCGAATATTTGCGCGCGTGGGCCAAGCGTAATCCTGAAAAGCCTGCGGTTATCTTTTATGGTCACGTCACCACCTATGCCGAACTCGACGCGCAGAGTGATCGCTTCGCGGCGTTGCTGATGGAGAAGGGCGTCCGCAAGGGCGACCGGGTCGCGGTGTTCCTGCCGAACTGCCCACAATTCCATATCGTATTCTTCGGCATCCTCAAGCTTGGCGCTATCCACGTCCCCGTAAGCCCGCTGTCACGCGCGTTCGAATTGTCCTACGAGTTGAATGATACCGACGCCGAATTCATCGTGGCGCTGGATCAATTGGCGCCTGTGGTCGACCAGGTGCGAAGCGAGTCCAAGCTGCGCGAAGTGATCGTTACCAGTTTTGCGGATGTGCTTCCGGCCAAGCCGACCATTCCCGTTCCAGACTCGATCAGTGCGCCGCGCATTGCCATCCCCGGTGCGACCGATCTGTTACCAGCGCTGGCTGCGCTGCCCGCGCCAAAGCCGCTGCCGCCCGCCGGGCTCGATGATATCGCCGCGCTGAATTACACCGGTGGTACCACAGGGATGCCAAAGGGCTGCGTGCACACCCAGCGCGATATGGTCTATACAGCCGCCGCCAATCACGGCATCTCTGTCGTCGCCAATGAAGACAGCGTCTTTCTGTCGTTCTTCCCGGAATTCTGGATTGCCGGCGAGAATTTCGGCCTGATCTTCCCGATGTTTACGGGCGCAACGCTTGTTCTGCTGGCGCGCTGGGATGCGATCGGGGCGCTGTCAGCAATCGATCGCTACAAGGTCAATGTCACTGCGATGCCGGTGGATGGTGCCGTCGAGCTGATGGATCATCCGCGGTTCGGGGAATTCGACCTGTCGTCGCTCAATCAGGTGCGCGTCGTGTCCTTCGTGAAGAAGCTTAATCCAGCATATCGCAAACGCTGGAAGGATCTCACCGGAACGATCCTTACGGAGGCTTCGTGGGGGATGACAGAAACGCATACGTCCAACACCTTCACCGCTGGTTTCCAGGACGATGATTTCGATCTTCTGTCACAGCCGATCTTCGTTGGCCTGCCGGTGCCCGGCGCTGAGTTCAAGATTACTGATTTCGAGACCGGTGAGCTCGTGCCGCTCGGCGGCGAGGGCGAGATCCGCGTTCGCACGCCGTCGCTGCTGAAGAGCTACTGGAATAAGCCGGAAGCAACAGCGGAGTCGTTGATCGACGGCTGGCTGCGCACCGGCGACATCGGCACCATCGATCCCGACGGCTTCCTGCACTTCCTCGGCCGTCGCAAGGAGATGCTGAAGGTCAAGGGCATGAGCGTATTCCCGCCGGAGATTGAGGCGCTGCTCGGGCAGCATCCGAAGGTTCTCGGATCTGGCGTGGTCGGCCGCGACGATGCCGGCAAGGGGCAGGTGCCGGTCGCCTTCATCCAGCTCAAGCCGGAAGAGAGGGGCACCATCACGCCAGCCGAACTGCAGGCGTGGTGTGTCGAACGGATGGCCGTCTACAAGGTGCCTGAGATCCGCATCATCGACGCGCTGCCGATGACCGCCACCGGCAAGGTGAAGAAGCAGGAACTCGACGCCAACGCGCCGCAGTAGATCGAAAAATTACATGGCCCCGGGCGTGGATGATGCTGCCCCGGATCGCGTCTGTTGTTCACGGAGAATTTGATGCCCTTTCGCAAGTTGCTGATCGCCAATCGCGGCGAAATCGCCATTCGTATCGCGCGCGCCGCGGCGGACGCCGGCCTTGCCACCGTCGCGATGTATCCGGCCGATGATGCGCTGTCGCTGCATGTACGGATCGCCGACGAGTCCACGGAAATCCCCGGCCGTGGTGCACGCGCTTATCTCGACATCGAAGGCGTGATTGGTGCCGCGAAAGCCACCGGCTGCGATGCGCTGCATCCGGGCTACGGCTTTCTCAGCGAGAACGCCGATCTGGCCCGCCGCTGCGCCGAAGAGGGCATTACCTTTGTCGGCCCGTCACCCGCGGCATTGCAGCTGTTCGGCGACAAGGTCGCGGCCAAGCAGCTCGCCAAGCGCTGCGGTGTGCCGATCATCGCGGGCACCACGGGCCCCACGACGCTTGATGAGGTGAAGGCGTTCTTCACATCGCTCGGTAGCCATGCCGCCGTCATGATCAAGGCCATGGCTGGCGGCGGCGGCCGCGGTATGCGCGTTGTCGAGCGCGCAGAGGATCTCGACGACGCCTATGCGCGCTGCCAGTCAGAAGCTAAGGCGGCCTTCGGCAGCGACGGCGTCTATGTCGAGCGTCTCATTCGCAATGCCCGTCATATCGAAGTGCAGATCATCGGCGATCGTCACGGCGATATCAGCCAGCTCTGGGAGCGTGAATGCACGATCCAGCGCCGTAATCAGAAGCTGGTCGAAGTTGCGCCGAGTCCGTCGCTGTCACACAAATTGCGCAGCCGCATCGTTGAAGCCGCCAAAAATCTTGCGGCGGAAGCGAAGTATGACAGCCTCGGCACCTTCGAATTTCTGGTCGATGGCGAAGCCGGCGAGAGCGACGGCGTCTTCGCCTTCATCGAGGCCAATCCGCGGCTGCAGGTCGAGCATACCGTGACCGAGGAAGTGCTGTCGGTCGATCTGGTGCGGTCGCAGCTCGCCGTTGCCGGTGGCGCCACGCTGGCGTCGCTCGGTCTCGATCAGGCCTCGGTGCCGAGTCCGCGCGGCTTCGCCATGCAGCTCCGCATCAATATGGAGACCATGGATGCCACCGGCGCCACAAAACCGACCGGCGGCACGCTCGCGATTTTCGAGCCGCCGTCAGGCCCCGGCGTGCGTGTCGATACGTTCGGTTATGCCGGTTACAAGACCAGCGCGGCATTCGACTCGCTGCTGGCCAAGGTGATCGTCCACACGCCGTCGTCGAAATGGCCCGACGCCATCGCCAAGGGCACGCGGGCCCTGCGCGAATTCCGCATCGAGGGCGTCGCCACCAATATCCCGTTGATGCAGGCGATCCTGGCCAATGCCGACTTCCAGGCCAATCGGATCAGCACCAGCTTTATCGATCGCAACGTCGCCGATCTGGTCGCTGCCACACTGACAGCGAGCAAGCCGCTTTTCGCCGCCAGCGGATCAACCGGTGATGCACGGACGTCCGCCGGCGTCGTGCAGCCCGTGCCGGAAGGATCGGTCGCGGTTGCGGCGCCGCTGCAGGGCACGGTCGTGTCCATTCCGGTGGCCGAAGGCGATGTGGTCAGGGCCGGCCAGCAACTCGCCATCATCGAATCCATGAAGATGGAGCATCTGGTGACTGCGGAGCAGGGCGGTCGCGTCACCCGGATCGCGGCATCCGATGGGGTCACGCTGATGCAGGGCGAGCCCATTCTGTATATCGAACCTCGGGACGTGGCCGGCGACTTCGCCACGGAAGAAGCCGATATCGATCTTGACCACATCCGGCCGGATCTCGCCGAGCTGATCGCTCGCCAGGGCAACACGCTGGATGAAAACCGGCCCTCTTCGGTCGAGCGCCGCCGCAAGACCAATCAGCGCACCGCGCGTGAGAACATCGCGCAACTGGTCGACGACGGCTCGTTCATGGAATATGGCAGCCTCGCCATTGCCGGCCAGCGTCGCCGCCGCGCGCTCGACGATCTCATCAAGAACACGCCGGCGGATGGCCTGGTCGCCGGTACGGCTACGGTGAATGCCACGAAATTCGGCGAGCACGAAGCGCGCTGTATGGTGATCTCCTATGACTATACCGTGCTGGCGGGCACCCAGGGCCATATGAACCACAAGAAGATCGACCGTATGCTGTCGCTGGTCGAGCAATGGCGGATGCCGCTAGTGTTCTATGCCGAAGGCGGCGGCGGTCGCCCAGGCGATACCGACCGGCTCGGCATGACGGGCCTCGACGGGCCGTCCTTCGTGCAATTCGCCAAACTGTCGGGCCTCGTCCCGGTGATCGGCGTGGTGTCTGGCTATTGCTTCGCGGGCAATGCCGCGATGCTCGGTTGTTGTGACGTTATCATCGCCACGAAGAACGCCTCGATCGGCATGGGTGGTCCTGCGATGATCGAGGGCGGGGGCCTCGGCGTTTATCATCCGGCCGAAGTCGGGCCGGTGTCGTTCCAGTCGCCGAACGGTGTCGTCGATATTCTCGTCGAGGACGAAGAGGAAGCGACACGGGCCGCGCAGAAATATCTGTCCTACTTCCAGGGCGCCGTCACCGAATGGCGTGCGCCCGATCAGCGGCTGCTGCGCCGTGCGATCCCGGAGAACCGGTTGCGCGTCTATGACATTCGTGCGGTGATCGATCTGATCGCTGATGAGGACTCCGTGCTCGAAATCCGGCGAGATTTCGGCGTCGGCATGATCACGGCGTTCATTCGTATCGAGGGCAAGCCATTCGGTCTGATCGCCAATAATCCGAAACATCTCGGCGGCGCCATCGATGCGGCGGCTGGGGACAAGGCCGCACGGTTTCTGCAGCTCTGCGATGCATTCGACATTCCGATCGTGTCGCTTTGCGATACGCCGGGGTTCATGGTCGGACCGGAGGCAGAGAAAACCGCGATCGTACGTCATGTCGCGCGCATGTTCGTCACCGGCGCGAGCATTACGGTGCCGTTGTTTGGCATCGTGCTGCGCAAGGGCTATGGGCTCGGCGCGCAGTCGATGATCGGCGGCGGTTTTCACGCTTCGTTCTTCACGGCGGCGTGGCCGACCGGCGAATTCGGCGGCATGGGGCTGGAAGGCTACGTGCGGCTCGGTTTCCGCAAGGAGATGGAGGCGATCGCCGACCCGGTGGAGCGCGAGACCTATTACAAGAACAAGGTCGCCGAGCTCTATGCCAACGGCAAGGCGACCTCAATCGCCTCGGTGTTCGAGATCGACAATGTCATCGACCCCGCCGAGACACGGCGCTGGGTGATGGCCGGCCTGCGTTCGGTGCCGAAGCCGCCGCAACGCGAGGGTCGCAAGCGCCCCTGTGTCGATACCTGGTAGCCACAACGAACCGACGGCTCACATTCCCGGAGGAGTTTCCGATGATATCAAAAGCATTCGATACGGTAATTGAGGATGCCGGAAATGCACTGATCGGCCCGTGGCGACAACCCCGACAGATGCTCCATGCGCAGACTTACGACTCTCACGCATCCATCCATGACGATGCCACCGCGCAGAAGCTCGGCTTCAAGGGCGGCACCATCGAGGGCCCGACCCATTTTAGCCAGTTTGCACCGCTCTGCGAACGACTGTGGGGCAAGGACTGGTTCGAGACGGGCTGTATCTCGGCGCATTATCGTGCTGCCGCCTTTGAGGGCGAGGAGGTGCAGGCCATTGTCGAAAAGCCGATCGATGGCGGGCATTATTGCACGATCAGGATGGTGAAGCGGGATGGCACCGAGGTGTTGCGCGGCAGTGCATCGATAGGCAGTGACGCGCCGCCCTCCGCCCTGGATATCCGACTCACCGAGCTGAAGCCGCTGAGTGATGCCGTAATCCTGCGCGACATCAAGCTTGGCATGACCACCGCATCGCAGACGGTTCGGATGGATTTCGATCAGAACATGGGCGAGCTCTATCCATTCTCGCTGGAACAGAAGCTCAAGGTGATCACCGAGCCGTCGCCATATTACGCGCCCGAGAGCGCAGGCAACTCGCCATGGGGACGCGCGATCATTCCGATGGAAATGCTCAGCGTGTTGTTTCAGCACGGCAGCAAGAAGGATCGGCTACCGGTCAAGGGGCCGGCAGTCGGCCTGTTCGCCGATCAGGAAATTCGGCTGCGGCTAGGTCCGCTGTTCGTTGGAGAAGACTACCGCTTAGACCGCAAGGTCGTCGCGATGTCCGGCAGCAAGCGCACCGAGAGCCTGTGGGTGCGCACCGAAGTCTTCGACAGCTTAAACGCGCTGGTCGCGACGATGCTGCTCAATCTGGCGACGCTCAAGGAATCCTACGCCAGCTACGACCAAGAGTACGCTGCGCTTCCTCGAAGCCACGCGTAGCCTGATACGCCATCTTTTGGTTCAACGGGCGGCGAGGCCGGGATAAGAGGATCGGCAATCAGACAAAATCATCCCGAGATGTGACGCTCGTCACATCCACCTCCAGCGGGACGCAGTAAGGCTATGTGCCTTATCTGGAGGCAATCATGAGTGCATCGGAAGATGAACTGGAGCAATCCTATCGTCGATTATACCACCGCTTGATGATTAGGGCCGGAGTGATTTGCGTCGCCCTCATGTGTGCGATCGTGGTTGGGCAGACCGCCGCAGTCCCCGCCATCGTGAAGCAGATCGTTTCAGGCTTTAACGATAAGCATCCGTCGTCAGGGTCGGAGGCGCCATCGCTACGCGCAGGTCGCAGTTGCCGGCTGAAGAACTCCTGGTCTATGATCGGGATAGCACCATTCGGTCCGGCGGCAGGTATTGAAGACGACGGCTGGCGTATCGAAGTCAACTCACGTGGCGACGTGAGTGCAATCTAGTCGTCAGGTGCGGCGTCCTGAAATCGCCGTTGTTCAAGTCTAGCTAACAAGTTCTTGGCGGGAAAAAATTGAGTGTGATCCGCCGGTGATGCCGAGTTTGTGCGCATTAGTGCACAAGAGTGCGGATCAGAACAGTGACCAGCGTGACTGATGGCTAGATCAAGCGCTTCACTCGCATTCGAGAATCCGGAATGGGTGGTGCGCACACTGCTCTTCGTGGACGTGGTCGAGTCCGTGCGACTGATGGAAGAGAACGAGGCCAGCACCGTACAGCGATGGCGTAAACTCGTTAAAACGGTAGATGAAGATATCCTGCCGCGGTTCGAGGGGCGGCTTGTAAAGAGCCTTGGGGATGGGCTCCTCATGGAGTTCCCTCAATCTCCCCTCGCAGTGAAAGCTGCCTTTGCAGTCCAGAATGCGTGTGCGGTTATCAATGAAGGCGTTCCGCAAGATCAGTATATCCTCGTGCGTGAAGGAGCTCACGTCGGTCATCTTCTTGCTGACGAGCACGATGTTTACGGGGCTGACGTTAACCTTGCAGCCCGGCTCACAAGTTTAGCGGGGCCGGGGGAAATTGTTGTATCGGCCGATGTTCGCGACCAACTCGTGCCTGTATTGGATGCCGACGTCGAGGATTTGGGAGCTTGTTACCTTAAACATGTGCATGAACCCGTTCGAGCGTATCGTGTCGGCCCACCAGGGCCGCGACCCGTGATCGAGCCAGGTGCTGTATCAATGCCGAAGTTGCGCGCCACTGTCGCGGTCGTGCCTTTTACCGGGCTGGATGATGGTCCGGAACATCGGGTCATTGGCGAAGTGCTCGCCGACGAAATCATATCCGCGCTTTCGCGTTCATCGGAGCTGAACGTCATCTCGCGCCTGTCGACTTCTGTCTTTCGCGGGCGGGATAGTTCGGTCGAGGAGATCAGTAGCTATTTGACGGCGAACTACGTTCTGTCGGGCTCTTACCGCAAGGCCGGAAGTAAGCTGCGGGTGAACCTCGAACTGGCATCTTCGTCGAATCTGACAATCGTTTGGTCTGACTCGTTCGTTTGTAGCGCGACAGCTTTGATCAGCGGAAAGGACGGTGCTGTCGCGGGCATTGTGACGGCGGTCAGCTTGGCGATCATGGCGCGCGAGCTTGAACGTGCACAGTCGCAATCACTCCCGACCGTCGAGAGCTACACGTTGTTGATGGGGGCGATCGCGCTCATGCATCGCCTTTCGGTGCAGGATTTTCACAGGTCGCGTCAGATGCTCCAGGTCCTGACCGAGCGTATGCCCCGGCAGGCCGTACCATGGGCATGGATGGCGAAGTGGCACATATTGCGGGTCCAGCAGGGATGGACTGATGACTGGAGTGCGGATACGCAACTGGCGCTCGATTGCGGGCGGCGAGCGCTGAGTGCCGATCCGCGCTGTTCCCTCGCGCTGGTGGTTATGGGCTTTGCTCATACCAATCTGCTGAAACAATTTGACGTCGCGCAGGAGCAGTATGACCTCGCCCTGCGCGTCAATCCCAACGATGGGATGGCGTGGCTGCTAAAGGGAACGCTTCTCGCCTTCAAGGATGCAGGAAAGTCGGCCGTCGAACACACCGAGCACGCGCTGAAACTGTCGCCGCTCGACCCTCACAGATACTTCTACGATTCCCTGGCCGCAACGGCTGCTCTCTCCGCCGGGCAATACAAGCGCGCCATCGATCTTGCCAACCGTTCGTTGCGCGCAAATCGCACGCATACATCCACGTTTCGCGCACTGGCGATCGCGCAATGGCAGCTCGGCCTTCAACAAGAGGCGCGCAAGACGGTGACCGAACTGATGAAACTAGAGCCGGGCTTGACCGTCGCGAAATATCGCGAGCGTCACCCCAGTGGGGGATATGAAACCGGCCGCATCTGGTCGAGCGCATTGCAGGGAGCTGGTGTACCGAATTAGCAAAACGGGAGCGAAAACATGTGCACGATGGGTCCTGAAGGCGGTGCGGGGGGCGCAGGCGGCGCCGGTGGTGCTGGGGGAGCGGGCGGTGCCGGAGGGGCAGGCGGCGCAGGCGGTGCTGGAGCCGGGCCCTACGGCAGTTATGGGGCGCCGCTGGTTGCCGATGCACTCGTCAAGCACCGCGACGGTATCGTCGGAAGCTGGCTCGGTCAGACCGTCAATCGGTCGCCGCGTGCGCTGGACGACAAGAAGAACCTCGCGCTCTGGGAGCCGTGGGTGCGGGCGTCGGTCATCGACTTCGAACTGCTGTCGCACCTCCATTTTACAACTCACTCAGAGAGATTCAGCTACAAGCATCAGGGCAAGAACGTCTCCCGGACACCGAGCGAGAAGTCGGTCACGGTCTGGCAGTTCCATGTTCAAACCACAGCGACAGATCCGTCCCCCAAAGCGAAATCGAGCCGGATCGCGACTTTGATTCGCCCGTCCGTCGACACTTTCAAAGGCCAGCTGGAGTTTCTGGATCAATATTCCGATCTTCGCGAGGATCGTGTTTCGGAAATCGTGACCCAGCTCGGCCCTCAATATGCGTTCTGGAGTTCGGTGGTGAACTTACATCCGGATCGCACCAAGAAGACGATAGAGCTGCTCGATGCTGCGCTTCGGTTTGCGACCGCGGTGGAAATGCGCATCAAGCATGCTCTGGCGTGCTGGCGACCGTATGAGCTGTCGTCTCAGGTTCAACCGATCATTCTGACGCCAGGCCACGGGACATTTCCGAGCGGCCATTCAACCGAAAATCACATGATTGCGCGCATCCTGTGGGAGCTGTACGGGCGCGAACCGAGACTAGGTGAGCAGTTGATGCGACAGGCAGCACGCATCGCGGTCAACCGCACAGTGGCCGGCGTCCATTTCCCGGTCGACACTGCCGCCGGTCAGGTGCTTGGACTGTCACTTGCCCGCTACTTCATTCTGCGGGCGAAAGGTGGGCCGAGGTTCAACGCCTGGCGTTTTGACGGCGGGCGATACGGAGCTACTCAGGACTTCAATTTCCATGATTTCTATAATCCAGCAAACGGACAGGAAAAGCTGAGCGCCCCGATTGATCCGCCCTATGTCGATCTGCTCGCCTCCACGCCGCCAGCTGTATCACCGATTATGAAGTGGCTGTGGGATGCGGCGCTTGCAGAGGTGAAGTAGCTGCTGGGAAATGGCAGTAGGGCGATAGCATTCGCGAGGTGTGCGTTATGGCAGAACAACGGAAGCGGGTTTCACCTTATCTCGAATGGGCAGTGCTGACGGAGTTCGCTTATCTCCCGGGTGAGTGGTTCTGGGTCTTGTTGGAGCTTGATGAACCGGCGGAAGCCCTTGCCCGTTCCGTCGTGCACTCGGGGCTCGGTCAGTTCATTCGAATTCCTGCGGTCTATCAGGGGGCGCCACCCTCGCTGAGAGGTGCCGATCTAACATGCTGTATGGCGATTGCGAGACGTGAGGCTCTTTCCGCACTCGTTTCCGGCAAGGTATCGCGCGGTGATGCTAAACAGTTTGCGCCCCTACTGTCCTCGATCAATCGAATCGAGCTTGGAACGCCGACGACGAGATCTGTTCGAGAAGACTGAACCGATCGAGCAGCCGTTGCTTGCCACGAGTCCGTCGCGGCGGGCAATTGTCGCGATCATCGATGACGGATTGGCGTTCGCCCATGAGAGATTCCGCTTTCAGGATGGCCGATCGCGGGTGAAGTATTTCTGGAACCAGGACGATCATACAAATACAGGCAGGCCGGCCGGCTTCGGTTGGGGACGTGAGCTGCAGGAGAATGAGATCAATCAGCTTCTGGCGTCCTGCACGCATACTGGATTGCTGGATGAGGATGAGTTCTATCGGTTGGCCGGTCAGAATTTGGCTGCTCGCCGCGCCAAGCACGGTACGCACGTCATGGACATTGCTTGCGGGCTCGACCCGAAACATGCGGTTCCCGAAGATCCCAAGCTTCCCTATATCATCGGCGTTCAATTGCCGAAGTGGGTGACAGAGGAGACGTCGGGCGCATTCCTGACTCCGAATGTCTACGCCGCCATCTCCTATATACTCAGTCGTGCGGATCAGATTTCGGCGGCCGAAGGAACGGGGCCGATCCCTGTGGTCATCAATCTGAGTTATGGGACCATTGCCGGCCCGCACGATGGCACGTCACAGCTGGAAGCTGCGATCGATCAGTTGATAGCGTCACGCACCGCACCGCTCAGGGTCGTTCTGCCAGCCGGCAATCACTATCTGGCGCGATGTCATGCCGTGGTCGAACTGCCTCAGGCATCAGTCCCTGGCCAGCCGCCGAAGCGCTTGCGGTGGCGTGTGCAGCCCGACAATAAGGCCAACAGCTTTATGGAGCTGTGGCTGCCCAAACAGGCAACAGAGAAGTCCCAGCCCGAAATCACCATAAGGATTACCACTCCGACCAACCAGCGCAGTCCTTGGATTGGGGCTAACCAGAACTGGCAGTGGCGCATATCAGGCCAGCTCCGGTTTTTCGCGAAATACTATACTGCAGTCGGGGAGCGATCGCAGATATTCCTTGCTATGGCCCCCACGGCTGATCTCGGAATGCCCTCGCTGACCGCTCCGTCCGGGACGTGGCTGATCGAATTCAAAAACAAGGGCGTAGCCACGACAGTCGATGTCTGGGTTCAGCGCGGCGACACGCCATTTGGCTATCCGTTGTCAGGGCGGCAATCTCGGCTTGAAGACGAGAATTACGTGCGCTTCGATCTTGCCGGGCGACCAGAGCAAGATGACAAGGGCTCCAGCCCGGTACGGAGGGAAAGTACGATCAACGCATTGGCAACAGGGACGCACGCAATCGTCGTGGGTGCTTATCTTCGCAGCGACAAGGCCGTCAGTGAGTATTCGGGGGCGGGGGGCGTGAAACAGCAGATGGCGCGTCCCCAATCCGAAGCCCCGATGTGTCGGCAGTTGGAGACGAGTCGCCAGTACACAGGAATCTGCTTGCCGCCGGTACGCGCAGCGGTTCCGTTGTGACGATGAATGGGACAAGTGTCGCGGCTCCGCAGGTGACACGATTGATCTCGGGATTGATGATCTCGCAGCTTGCTTGCGATCGTCCGGACGTACAGCGCATCGCGAAAACAGGAGACACAAAGGCGCCAGGTCCCGGCTCACCATTGGCTGTGCGGATCGGGGCTGGCCGGCTGGATCGGTGCGGACGTCCAAACAGACCTTGATTTGGGACCGGTGCGGAGCACAGGGAACATCGCGGTGTCGAAAGCGAAGGCAGCGAGATCAGCGGGCCGTCAGGCGGCCATACGTATGAACGCGATCTTCAGCGACCTCGCGCCCGAGACGGTTGCCCAGCTGTTTCATCGCGCGTCTTTCCAGACCTTCGAACGGGGAGACTACATTTTTCGACGCGGAGACCCTGGGACATGCCTGTTCGGAGTTGTGGAAGGCTCGGTGCGGATGTGTGCATCCTCTCCTGACGGTAAGAGCGCGGTGTTAAATCTGATCGGTGCCGGTCAGACATTTGGCGAGATTGCCGTTCTGGATGGCCTCGACCGAACAACCGATGCAATCGCGAACAGCGATTGTGAAATCTGGGGAATTGCGCGGCGCGATCTGATCCCCCTGGTTAGAACCGAGCCGGCTTTGGCTGCCAAGTTCATTGATTTGTTATGTGCCCGCCTGAGATGGACGAGCGAGCATCTGGAAGAGGTGATCCTTCACGGCCTGGAGGCTCGTCTTGCCCATATCGTCATAAAGTTTGCGGAGCCGAATGTGCAAATGGATGGATCCCTTGTGGTGAATATGACGCAACAGAGCGTCAGCGAGATGGTGGGCATTTCGCGGGAGCGCGCAAATAAAATCATATCCGCTTGGGCTGAGTGCGGCTGGGTTCTGGTCAAGAATCGTACACTTGTCCTTCTCGATGCTCAGGCGTTGAAGAACGTCGCCACGCGAAGTTAGAACCTGACGATGCCTTTACTGATCGGGCGCGCATTTTACTGCGGAGCAGTGAAAAGACCCGATGCTTTCGATCTCCCGAGAGAAGCGGGCTAGAGGACGAAGGCCGCGCAGCGCGGGATCGACGAAGCTACTGGTACAAAGTTGCAATCGGGATAGTTGCTGAGGCTTTCTGTTGATATTGAGTTCGACCGCAACAACATCAATAACCTCACTCACATCTTCAAATCGTCTCGTTTGAAATCCAGCCCGATGTCGAGAACGCTGACGCTATGGGTGAGCCAGCCGATTGAGATCAGATCGACGCCGGTCGCAGCGATGTGTGGCGCTGTCGTGGGTGTGATGCGGCCAGAGGCTTCGGTGACCGCCCGACCTGCGACCATTGCGACGGCTTTCGTGAGCGTCGCCGGGTCCATATTGTCGAGAAGAACGGCGTCTACACCGTGATCGAGCGCCTCGCGCAGCTGATCGAGCGTATCGACTTCGAGTTCGATCTTGACCAGGTGGCCGACACCGGTTTTCGCCCGCTTCAACGCCTCGGTTACGCTGCCGGCGATGGCGACGTGATTGTCCTTGATGAGCACAGCATCGTCGAGGCCGAACCGGTGATTGCTGCCACCGCCAACGCGGATCGCATATTTTTCGATGGCGCGCAGCCCGGGCGTTGTCTTGCGCGTGCAGACAATTTTCGTCTGGTAGTCTCGGACCGCAGCAACCACGGACGCCGTTGCCGTCGCAATGCCGCTCAGGCGGCACAGGAAATTCAATGCACCCCGTTCAGCGGTGAGAATACCTCGCGCGGGGCCGGTGATCGTGGCGATCACGTCGCCGGGCGCCAGGACTGCGCCGTCGTTGCGCTCGATATGCATCTTGATCGCGGGATCGATCAGTTGAAAGGCGAGTCGAGCCAGGTCGAGCCCGGCCACCACGCCGGGCTGGCGCGCAACAAGAAGTGTCGTGGCGCGTCTGTCGGCTGGCACGATCGCATCGGTCGTGAGATCTCCAGCTCGTCCGAGATCTTCAAGCAACGCCATGCGAACCAATGGCTCGATCATGACATGGGGGAGCGGCGAGGGCGTCATGGCGATCCTTTGGGTTAGGCGACGAGTTCCGGGATGTCCTCTCGCGCGGTTTGAAGCGCGTCATCAAGGCGCAGCGTCGAACGCTGTGCCAGACCCGTGTGCTTCGGGAAGTCGGTGCGTGCATGCGCGCCACGGCTTTCCTGGCGGCGCAAGGCAGCGATCACGATCATCAGGCCGACAATTGCGGGATCGCTTGCAGCTTGCTGCGAGATTGCGAGGGAATAGAGCGCGCGAGCGGCGGCACGCAGGCCTTCGCCATCGCGCAACACGCCTGCGGCACGCGACAGAATAGGGCGCACCAAACTTGGGTCGCTGTCTGTTACTCCATCGGGCAACATTGGCTGGCGCCGCCGGGTGGAGGTCGTTGCGGCAATATTCTGGGCAACCCAGCCGCCACACACGGCCGCCTCGAGGAGTGAATTACTGGCAAGCCGGTTTGCGCCATGCAGGCCAGTGCAGGCAGCTTCGCCGCAGGCCCACAGGCCGTCGACGGAGGTCCGCCCGTTCTGGTCAACCCGTATGCCGCCCATGTGGTAGTGCGCAGCGGGACGGACTGGGATCGGCTGCGTAACAGGATCGATTCCTGCATCGCGACACAGCGCTGTAATCGCCGGGAAACGCCGCGCAAAGTCGAGGCCCTTCACGGCCCTTGCGTCGAGAAAAACCCGATGCCCCGCCGCGATGTGCCGCCAGACCGCACGTGCAACGATATCGCGGGACGCAAGCTCGGCACCGGGGGCACCGGCCATGAAGCGATCGCCATTCCCATCGATGAGGATCGCGCCTTCTCCGCGTACGGCCTCACTGATGAGCTTCAGTGGAGAGGACTTGCTGTCGAGCGCCGTCGGATGGAATTGGATAAATTCAAGATCGGCCATGACGGCGCCGGCGCGGGCTGCGAGCGCGAGGCCCTGGCCAAAGGATCCAGCCGGATTCGTCCCATGCAGAAACAGACCTCCGATGCCACCGGTCGCGATGACGACACGATCGGTGGCAAAGAGCACGGGTCCTCGACCGGTATGGCCAAGAAGACCTACCACTGCGTTGTCTTCGACGACCAGGCGCTGTGCCGTAGCCCCCTCGATCACCGTGATCGCAGGCGTCTCGCGGACCTTGCGGACTAGGGCTCGAATAACGTCCCGGCCTGTTGCGTCACCCCCGGCATGGATGATCCGGCGGCGCGAATGCGCGGCCTCGAGGCCGAGGACTATCTTGCCGCTGGCATCCCGATCGAAAATGACGCCGAGCCGCGCCAATTGTTCGATTGCGGCGGGCGCTGCGGCGAGGATTGAGGCCGCGATGGTCTCGTCGCACAAGCCGTCACCGGCGGCGAGTGTGTCTGCCAGATGCAGCGAAGCACTATCATCCGCCCCGATACCGGCAGCGATACCGCCTTGTGCGAGTGCGCTCGACGATTCCGAGCCCAGCGGTGCGCCGGTCAGGAGCAATACTGGCCGCGGCGCCAGCGCCAGGGCGGTCATGAGTCCGGCAATGCCGCCGCCGATGATGAGGGGAGCGCCGTCCGTATCGTGCAACGCTGTCATGTGACGGCCAGCATTCGTTCGACCGCGAGGCGTGCGCGCGCTGCGACACTGTCGTCGATCGTGACTTTGTGCTGCATCGTCTCCAACGCGTGACGGATGTTACCGAGCGTGATTGTCTTCATGTGCGGACAAAGATTGCACGGACGGATGAATTCGAGGTCCGGATACTGGATGGCGACATTGTCGCTCATCGAGCATTCCGTCAGAAGCACGACCCGCGGTGGTCGTTTGCTTGCGACGTAGGACGACATGGCGGCCGTCGAGCCGGCGAAATCGGCCTCCGCCAAGACGTCCGGCGGGCATTCGGGGTGCGCGAGTACGACGATACCAGGGTGGTTCTCGCGCAATTGGCGCACCTCTTCGGCGCTGAAGCGCTCGTGCACCTCGCAATGACCGGTCCAGGTAATAACTTTCACGGCTGTCTCGGCAGCGATGTTCCTGGCCAGATATTCGTCCGGCAGCATGATCACGCGTTCAACGCCAAGCGACTCGATCACCGCCTTGGCATTGCCCGAGGTGCAGCAGATATCCGACTCGGCCTTCACCGCAGCTGAAGTGTTCACGTAAGTCACGATCGGGACGCCGGGATAGTTTTGCCGCAGCAGCCTCACGTCCTCGGCCGTGATGGAGTCGGCAAGCGAGCAGCCGGCACCGCGATCGGGAATCAGCACGGTCTTCGACGGATTGAGTAATTTGGCCGTCTCAGCCATGAAGTGAACGCCGGCGAGAACGATGACGTCGGCCTCCACGTGCATTGCTTCACGCGCCAGCGCGAGGCTGTCGCCGACAATGTCCGCGACGCAGTGGAAGATGTCCGGTGTCTGATAATTGTGGGCAAGGATGACCGCGTTGCGGCTTTGCTTCAACGCGATGATCGCGTCGATATCTTCTGACAGCATCGACCATTCGATCGCGGGGATCGCGTGGCGCACTTTCGCATAGAGATGTTCCGAAGGACGTAGTTCGGGAATCGACAGCATGGCATATACTCTCGTTGAGCATATGTTATACTGTAATGGAGTATAAGTCTTGTCAAGCCCCCGAGACGGGAAGTTTGGTCCCGGCGACGGCGCGTTCCGCAAGGACGGCACGGCGAAAGCGGAAGAGTTTTGCAGGACGTCCGCCGGTGTCCTGGCTGGTTTCGCCAGTTTCCTCAACGAGTTCCTGCTGCTCTATCAGGCGGCGGAAATTCGGCTTGTGCACTTGCCGTCCGGCCAGCGCCTCAACACAGCGTTGCAATTGCAGCAGCGTGAATGTGTCCGGCATCAATTCAAACACGACAGGATGGTATTTGATCTTGGCCCTGAGTCTTGCAATTCCGGTGGCCAGAATCCGGCGATGGTCCAGGATCATGGGGTGACCCGGCGTGTTCGATAGACCCTCACGGGTAGACGTGGATGTCGAGGAATTGCCGCGTGTCGCCTCGGGGATCAGTCTCGCCTCGTATAATAGTTCGTATCGCTGCAGAACCAGTTCCTCGTTCCAGCTGTGCTCTTCGAAACCGAAGAGCATTGCCGCACGCTGCCGACGAGCGCGCTGCGCCGCCCGGTCGGATGCTGCAGAAGCCCAGGCTTTGAGCCCTGGCTGCAGAGCTTTCTCCATCAGCGGCGGTGGGCCGTCACGATGATCCTCCCAGGGGAAATAATCATACCAGCCGCGCCATCTGGCCTCGTGTTCGCCGAATGCCGGTTGTTCTCGGGTCAGGCCAAGATAGCTGATCGAGATGACGTGCTGCCCAATGGCGCCAGCGCGATCGCGATCGGCAAAGGTGTAGAGCTGTTCGACATAACCGAGCGGCAACCGTGTCTGCCGTTCGACCCAGGCACGGAGTCCCGATTGCAGCGAACGATGGGCGAGTTCGAAAGGCCCGGAGGGCAGGGCGCGCTGATCCTGGATCGTTAGAACACGAGGCTCGCCCGAGGTCACGGCTACCAGCACTGCAACAAGATCAGCCGCAATTCCTTGCGGTGATGAATGCGCTGCCAGACGCGCTGGCCTGGAATTGGGGCTGTCGAGCGGGTCCATGAGCTGGTCTGCTTAAGCGTTCATAGGGGCAAGGTGAAAGGCTGCATCGCGAATCCACGCTGATATTTTAGCATGAAGCTGCAACGCGACACGCACGGCAATTGCGGCCATCCAGACTTGAATGAGTCGCGTCAGCGCACTTTTCCGACGTGCATCCCGGTTGCCATTTGGCCTTATGAGGTCGTGCGTCGGCTGCTCGGCTGGCGGAGGGGAATAAAAGCCTTGATTTGGCGGCGTTGACGGCCTGCCGGGTGGCCGCGGATTTGTGGTGTCCCAGGTTGTCCATGATGACGATGTCGCTGGGCCGCAAAGAGCTACTGACGAAGGTTGGTGTGAAAGCTTTTACCATGGAAAGCGTTCGCCCATATCGCGGATCAGTTCGCGAACGCCTCGATGCGCTGGGCGTACGATTCGATAGGCCAAGGCTGGCGCAGCACGCACGGTGATCGAGCGCAGCGAAGATCGCCTCGGAATTTCCCAAAGTCCAGCTACCGAAAACGCAGAAGGGGCGGCCAGAGATACTGGGTTCGTCGATTAGCGAATGGGTGATGCTATTGCAAAGCGAACATCTGCCGATACGCGGGTGTCAGGTATGTGCCAAGATAAAATAGCTTATTGAGCTTCCCCAACCGTGCCGTGAAAATTGTTATGGACCTTGGGCGCATCGGCGAGCATGGGCGACGTGCCTCGTAGCGGCGACGCCGCTTCTGATCAAATGTCGCGATTGTCCTGAGGATACCAGCTTGCGTTGGATTTGCGCTCACACGAGCGAGTGGGCAGTTCTGTCGCGAGCAGCCATATGTTCGTTGACGAGACAGTACCAACGGTGCGAGGCGGATTTCGTCTAAAATTCATAGACGAGTAGTAACATCCGATCAGGCGGATGCGATGTTCTGTATTTTGTTACCTTGAAAAGTCCACCAGATCTCCGCTGAGATTTGCCCATCAACCATGATTACGCATGGTTGCTTACGGTTCAATTCCGAAGTCTGGAATGAAATTTGCAGCGTATTAGGCATTGGGTTGAGTTGAGTATTAGGAGGTAAAGATGGCCATGTTACACCGGCCTTGGACTGCCGACGAAATTGCAATGCTTCACCACTTGGCGGGAACCATGCCGCCGGAGGAAATAGCGAAAGAAATTGGACGCACCCGAGCTGCCACGACGATCAAAGCCCATGAGTTACATCTGTCCCTAAGACGACCAAGCGCGGAGCGCCTAAGCAAGGGGTGGACGAAGAGTTCGGTTCTCGGCTAGGCCGTTAAACGCAGACCGCCATAAACCTGTCATCGTGACATTGATCGACCCGTTTGGCAATGCGCGACGCCCTCGGGTGAAGTTATCAGTGCCACTTTGAGGATGGCCATAAATGCGCAGCAGGCGATCCTGAAGCGGCGTGATGAGGCACGTAATTTGTCGTCTCGGCCAATCGTTGCGTCAGTATGTTGTCGCGCATCGATCGACTTATCGTCGCTGTCTACCCTGAAACATTAATGCGCATTCGTGCCGCGTCATATTGACGGCCGCGCGCGTTCTCCCGATTTTGAGCTAAAGCGCGCTCGCTTTATCCAAACCGCGAGATGCCGGCGCGCGCGCGTCCGGCCCTGCCCAACGGAACACCCAAAGAACTGGCCCGTCGTTTGACGGCGGCCAGGGTGCGGTCCAGGTCTTGCGCGATCTCGAGATTGGATCGGCCCGCTATAGCGAGTTCCCTCAATCTCTGATCGTCCTCAACCGACCAAGCATTATTCGATGGATCCGTCACGTTGCCCCCATGTTCGCGAAAGGCATTTCCAATGAGTAGACGCCCGTTGGAGAAATCGGATCGGTGATCATTGGACTCAAGCGGAAGGGTCGACGGATATCATGACGATCCCATCGACATTGATAAGGAATACCATAGTCGGTTCATCCGACGCGGGAGCACGAAGATGCGCGTGCTCAAAGGCCGAGATCTCGCGTGGAGAGGCAGGGCGGTATGCGAGGCGGGAATGAGGGGCGCAAATCGACTCGCCATTGGTGGTCATCGACTCGAGATCTGTTCTAAGCAGATCGTCGGCGCACATTGCACCAGCGATATCCGCATCAGGTGCGTTAAATACAAGCGTCGGCTTGCCGTCGATCTCAAGAACAAAAACTTGAGCCGCTTTCATTAGAAGACGTGCCTCGTAAAAAACAGAAACTGGAAAATCCAACATTAGAAAATAGATTGAACCGCGTAGTTGTCTCTGGGCCCTGCCGCCGATTGATGAATCGACCGTGGTCGGTCAACCCAGAAACAATCCGCGGGAGGAGATTCAGAATTCAACGCTCCTGTACAGCTCCTTCACTCGCTCCCGCTGGTATGTTGATTTGATCCAGCCGGCGGCACAATTGCCCAAATATTGCCGATGATTCTCGCAGTCGAGATGTCTCCCAATAATATCGGCCACGTACTGCGGATCCATCGATGCCAGGTGAACCGCCGTCCTCCCGTCGCAAGAGTAGTCGCGTATCCCGCCCACCGCATTTGCGATAACGGGCAAGCCCACCATCATGGCTTCGGCGACGACGATACAGAATCCTTCCTCGTCACTCATATGGATAAAGAGATCGTGCTCAGCCGCATCGGCGTACCATTTATGCTTGAAACCGGCGAATTCGACCTGTTGGCCAATGCCAAGCTCGTTCGCCAATTGTTGAAATGCGGATTTCATGGGACCTTCGCCATAGATGGTCAGAACGACGATACGACCACGATCGGCGAGAATCCGAATTGCCTTGAGCAGGAGATCGACGCGTTTTCGACTGACCAGGCGACCAGCGGTTACGATCCGCGCGGGGCCGGAGAGTTCGTAGCAGCTCTTCAGCGGTGCTTCATCACTGGCAAGAAACAGCGGGACGACTTTTTCCTCACGCGGCCGCGGTTTGAAATAGACGCGCGTTGCATTCAATGTCGTGGTGCAATCTGCCCAAACGCTGTCGACGCGACCGGAAGTCAATCTCAGGAGCTTGCTATACAACGCGACCGCGCGTCCGCGCTCCAGCTCGGCAATGTGCTCGAAGGCGATGCATTTGACCTTGGGAAATGCATATAGAACGAACCGGCCGATGATGTTTGCCTGTTTAAGTGACAAGATGACGGAGTCCGGGCGGAAGGTGACGATGGTCCGGAACAGCAGATACATTCCGATGACGCAGCCGCGGATTGTCAGCTTCGGCGACGTGCTAGCTTCGATAATTCGGTCTTCGCCCGCTAAAGCCCCGACTTCACGCCTGAGCTCGGCGGAACCTCTATGCAGAATGATGACCCGGAAGTCGTAACCTTCGAAAAGGCCGTTCTCCAACAGGCTGCGCAACCCGATCTCGGCGCCACCTCGCGTGAGGCCATTGATGAAGTAGATAACGCGGCGTTGCTCGGTCATGATCGGCTCGCGCGTGACAGCGTTAATTTTACGGCTCTCATGGCCGATTCACCGCCTAAATAGTGCAATGCGAGGGTGAGCAAGGCTCGCAGATTGAACGGGTTGAAATAGATCGCCGACGTCAGAAGATTCACGGCGCTCTCGCTGCGGCCGTCCAGCGCCTCCAGATTGCCGAGCTTTCGCGCACGTTCGGATAGTCGCTTGGCTGCGTAGCGAAGTAGCCGTGGATCCTGAGCGGCGATATGAAACGCTACGTAAGCGTGATGCTTCATCAACTGGTTACGTTTGGAGGTCATGGCCGATTCGTGAAGTCGCTTGTCGACCAGAGGGATCTTCACCCCTGCAACCCGACCCAGCCTCGTTGCACGGAAGAAGAACTCAGTGTCCTCGAATACTTCCAGTGCCGCGTCAAAGCCGCCAAGCTTGTCCCATAATGATCGCCGCATCAGAACCGTAGACGGGACGATAGGGGGGTCGTCCATGAAATATGCCAGGCTCTGATCGGACTGAAGGGTAAGGTCAACGAGCGGAGCGACTTCGGGCGGCTTGCGATTGTCCGACCAGAATAATGAGAATGCAGTATAGACGAGCGCGGTCTCCGGCATGGCGTCGAAGATGGAAAGCTGCCGTTCGAGTTTGTCCAATCGCCAGAGATCGTCGGCATCCAGGAAGGCGATATAGTCGCTATCGGTGACCGCGACGCCACGATTGCGGTTGAGCGACACGCCGCGTATGCCCTGGATCTTGTCTGTGGCGACCGGCAAGATCGATATGCGGGGATCGCGCGCGGGGAGCTCCTGCAGGATCGCCTGGGTCTCTGCGTCCGACCCGTCGTCGCAGATAACGATGTGGTCGATCAGGTCAGCGCGACTTTGCTCGAGCACGCTGGCAATGGCTGCATGCAGAAAAGGTCCCTCGTCAAAGCAGGTAACGATAACGGAAACACTCATACGACTACTCACTACTACGTTCTAACCGGATTATCTGCGTCAGGCCTCGTGCTTGCATGTCGCCACCAACTCAAGTGGCGCCGTTCTCCATGATATACCGATACTGTTTTCCGGGTTCGATCGTATGCTGCGCGCGGGCGGCTGCGGCGCATTGCTCCGCGGAAACCCGCGCGCGCATGACAATATTGGGCAGCAAGTCCGGCATCAGGGTAATCAAGACGATGATCACGAACATCTCGGTGCCGGACCCTTCATACCACATGTAGGTCAGCACCGGGATGAAGATGATGAACAGGAGTCGGATGTAGGCATAGTCGCTGAAGCGGCGGCGCATCCAGACGGCATCACGAATACCAAGGACCATTGAACGGCCAAGCGCAGCAAGTACGATCCCCGTACCGAGAATCCCGTTCTCGGCCAGCATGCGAAGAAATTCATTATGCACGGCTGCCCGCAAATACGGGGGGTAGTTTGCGAAATATGTTCGTGCGAAATTGCCGGTTGCGTCAGTACCTGCGCCCAGGAACGGGTTCTGGGAAAACATCGCCCACGCGACTTCGGTGCCAAGCTTGCGAGCGGTATCGCTAATGGAGGAAGGTAAGCCGCCTTCTATCGCGTACCAGATCTCATTTCGGTCCTGCTCGACAAATATACTGCCGACACGCTGTGATATCTGTCCGTCGGTCAGGATGTCCGTAAAGGCCATGGCCAGGGCGCCCGCGGCCGCAGCCAGAACGAGAGCGCCCAGGTTCCGGACATTGAGGAACACCGCGAGTGTAACGGCCAGAAACGGCACCAGCGCCTTTCGCTCGGCTGACATCAGAATCAAGACAAAAAGCAGAGCCCAGATCGAGAGCCAGAAGCGGTTGGTCGGCAGTGCCCCGATCACGAGGCCGATCGCAATGCACATCGGGAGAAACAGAAAGGCCGATTTCGGATCGCCCAGCTGCTTCCAAACGATGATATGGCCATGCGAGACATGCCAAATGACGTTGAATGCAATCGTCGCGGCCAGAAGCCCGAGAAGTAGCTGGTAGTGCCAACGTCGCAGGCCGGACGTGTCGATATTGCAGATGAGAATTCCAAGAGAGATAAGAATCGTGATCTGTAAGAATCGCTTGCTGATGTAGACCAGTTCACCAGTCCAAAGTGCCGGAACCGTCGAAACCAGATAGAACATGACGAGAAGGAGCATGCCTGCACTGGTCCTGATGTGACGCGGATGCGTCGTGCATAGATACAGTGCAATAAGACCCAAGGTGACAATGTCGATGGGTTTCAGCGTGCCGACCGGGGTTCGCAGCTCAAGCCCCATGAAAAGTGCGCCGAGCGAACAGACAATGCCGACCGTGACGATACTTCGCGGTGTGATCTCAAATCGGCCTCTGAAGGAGTTATTGTACAATGGCTCGCGCTCGCATGATGGCAGTTTGGTAGATCGTCTCTAGAGACACACCCATACTGGCAGTCGACCACTTTTCGAGATCGATGGATTTTGCATTTGAACTCATGCTGGCAAGAAGAAGCGGGTCATCGAGCAGGCTGCGGACGGCTGACAGCATTGAATCAAAGTCTCCCTGCTTGCAGACCATGCCGTTATAATCCGACTTCACAATCACCTCGATACCCGGCAGGTCGAAAGTAACGGCAGGTTTTCCGCTGGCACAGTATTGAACGACGGCCCGCGGCAGGCCCTCTCTACCGGAGCAATAGATGCACAGATCCGCCGTCTCGAGCAGTGCCGGTGCATCCGAAACGTATCCGCATACATCAATGATCTCCTGAAGACCAAGATTGGACACGTGTTCCTTCAACGGAGCCTCAAGTGCGCCCGTGCCGGCCAGCACGAATGTCGTGTCACTAAACTGTGCCCTTCGCTCACTGACACCGTCGATCAACTCGCGATGAGCCTTACGCCGTTCGTAATTGGCGAGATAGACAACTCGTCGGCGCGGACGGCTCGTCGGAGTTTCGATGCGCACGTGCTGCGCTTGCCGGCTCCGGAAGGCATCAATGTCCATGCCGCTGGGCACGATATAGTGCAAATCGGGGGTGCCGACGCCATGCGCGAGCGCTAGTTCCATCATGCCGGGGCTCACATCGACGAAAGCATGGGTGCATGATGCGGTGACACGCTCCAGAGCAACATAGACCTGACGCTGCAACCAGCCGACATTGATGAAAGCGAGGATATGGATTCCGTGAACGACGGCGAGGCTTGGGATATTCATTGCCGCCATGCGTCCGATGACGCCAGCCTTGCTGGTATGCGTATGTACGACGTCTGGACGGAGCCACCACAGCAGACGCCTGATCGTGCGCATGGCACGCAGATCACGCATCGGGCTGATGCTTCTGGTGAGGGACTTGACCTGAATGGCTTTCACCGCCGGATGCAACCGGGCAATCATCTTTGGATCGAAGTCGTGACCATAGATGATTGTGACGGGATGCCCCAGTTGAGCAAAATGGTTGCAGCTGAGGACTGTATTTTCATCAGCTCCTCCCGCAACGAGGCGAGTGATGATGTGAAGAATATGATGCGGATTCGTATTGTACATGTCGATTTCTCCGGAAGAGAAAACGTAAAATGGCAAACGAGTCAGGGAACGCTAAATGACGTCCCCGTAGATCAGTAGACATCGCGAATTTTCATAACCGAGTAGATAGTTCGAAAGATAATCTTGATATCGAGAGCCAGACTCCAATTTTCGATGTACCAGAGATCTTGCTCCACGCGCTTGGCCATAAGGTCCGTAGTGGCCGTCTCCCCGCGATAGCCGGTGACTTGGGCCCATCCCGTAATGCCCGGCGGCATCCGGTAGCGAAGCGCATAGTTATCGAGCAAATTGCTGTAGATCGTGTCATGCGCAACGGCATGCGGGCGAGGTCCGACGATCGACATCTCCCCGCGGAGAACGTTGATCAGCTGAGGCAGCTCGTCGATGCTCGTCGATCTGAGCCAGCCACCGATCCTGGTGATGCGTGCGTCGCCACGCGACGCTTGCCGGATAACGTTACCGTCATCTGCGGTGGTCATTGAGCGGAATTTGAGAATCCGAAACACGCGGCCGTTAAAGCCAGTGCGCCTTTGTGCGAAGAATATTGGTCCCGGGCTATCCAGGCGGATCAGTGCCGCGATCATCAGCATCATTGGGCACAGAGCGAGTAGCCCGGCTCCGGCCAAAGTAACGTCAATCAGGCGCTTTATGGTCTGTTCGAACGTTGAGCATGGTCGGCGCTGCAACTCGACAGCAACACCGGCCCCGATGTCGACCAGCGGTCGTTGCAGAAGGGAATGTAGCTCACTATGCGGGATCAATTTCACGGAAATGGGGATGCGACGCAGTTGATGCATCAGAGTTGTAAGCTGTTTCGAATTTATAGCGCCGGCGCAAATGACAATCTCGTTGAGTTTTCCGTCGCGGTTAAGATCGAGGAGGTCTTCGCGGGCTAGCGCGCTTTTCTGGTCCAAGGTGTCCGCGAGATCATTGGCCGGATAAGTTCGAACAATCTCATAACCATGCTGCGACAGAGAGTGAATGATATCATTGGTTGTCGACAGCGGAACGTGGAGGTCTGAATCCTGGATGAGGGCGATCCGCTTGCGCTTGAGGCCGCCGTGGCGAAGCGCGTTCGTTAGAAGACGTCCAGCGGAATACCTTACGACTCCGAGCGCTGCGGCACCGGTCACGAAGTAAAGAATAAGAGCGCCTCGCGAGAATTGATCGCCGATTTTCAGCAGGAACGCCGCCAAAGAGCCAAAGAGAAAGACGCCTACCCAGTTCGTCAGTATCTTAGTCAGCGTGGTTCCGTTTCGCAGCAACGATGACGGGCGATATATCCCTCGTGCTTGTGCCGAGGCGAGATACAGACCGCCAAGTATGAAGCTCGCGCCGAGCGGAGCGCTCAATTCGCTGAAAACTGGAATCTGGGCGTGAGAATAGAAGTATGCATATGTCAGTACGGAGATACAGCCGGTCAGGACGATGGCGCAGGCGTCGCTTATTGCGAGTGCGTAGCCCCATGCTTCATACGATAGCGGAAGTCGATGGCTCGGCTTGAAGAGGAGCTGTGGCCCGTGGAACTCTGATACCGATGCCATAGTTGCTACCGACGCGTTGCATTGAAAAAGATAGAAAGTGGAAGCCCCGCATGGGGCGTCGCTTTGTATCGTTCTGCAGTCGAGGTCGCTGAGCGTAATTCTTGATAGTCAGAAATTGGTAGTTCAGAAGAAAATATCGCGGCCCTATTCAGGGTTGTGAAGGCGCTTAACGTCAAGACTAAAAGTTTAGCGGTGTTTGCTTTCAAAAGCGTAGGTTCGTCGTCATGACATGACCTGTGACGAAGAAGCTATGGATGCTTTGCGAGATTTCGCGGCAGTCGCCGCCGAAGATGTGGACGTTGCGATTGCTCTGCAGGCATCGTCTTGAGTTCCACCATTAACTGTCACGGCGGCGGGATATGAAGTATTGCGCAGTCTTTCGTGCGGCGGTTTGCTTGCTCTCGCGTCGATATTAGTTGGCATAGCGTATGCTTGTTTTTGAACGACTGCTTTGAGTCGGAGTACTCGATTATGTGGTTGCTGCATAAGCAGGACGATCGCCAGTCCCTTGTTGTTATGCTCACGTGTCAGTTCGTGGAGATCATGGGCGGCGCGGAAAAGCAGTGCTTGAGCCTGTCCCGGGCGCTGGAAGGTCGTGGAGAGAATGTCATCGTCTTGTCAAGCCGCGTACCCGGTGTCGCTCTCGACGATGGTGCTATCGGTATCCGAGTGATCCGGTTCTGGTGTCCGTCGCCGCCGCAGCTCGCCGGTCGCCATTTGTTGTCGTCATTGCTCTGGGCGGTTCAAGCGCTGTTTTGGCTATTCTGGCATCGCCAGCACATTAAAGTCGTTCACGCGCACCAGCTCCGGATCAACGCCTATGTCGCCGCGGTCGCAAGCAAGTTCCTGAAGCTGCCATCGGTCCTGAAGTTGGGCGTTGGCGGAGAAGAGAACGATCTCGTGGTGATCGGACGGAGGAAGTATCTGTTCGGGAAGGCCGGTGTAGATTTTGTGGTTAGGCATGCGAGCCGGTTTATTGCGATCAGTAAGCAGATCGAAGACGATCTGAAGGCACATGGCGTATCTCCATTTGCAATCGCGTCGATCCCGAACGGTGTCGATCTCACTCGTTTCGCAGCGCGCATTGAGGAGACGCAGGCAGCGCGGGCCGAAAGTATCAAGGACGCGGCAGTATTCAGCTTCGTTGGGCGGTTGTCTCCCGAGAAGAATGTGTTGTCGATGATTGCGGGTCTCCAGTCTGTACCGGCGCCGAAGAGGACAATGGTGATGTTGGCCGGGGAGGGGCCTTTACGGGAAGCGATCGAAGCAAGACTGCAAAGTACGCGAAATCCGCTAGATATAAGGCTGCTTGGTGCCATCACAGACGTTAGCGGGCTTCTTCACCGCACGCACTTTCTTCTGCTTCTCTCAAGCTCTGAAGGCCTCTCTAACGCGCTGCTGGAGGCGCTCGCGGCTGGTGTGGTGCCAATCATTACGGATATGAGCGGTGCGCGCGACGTGATTCCGTTCGAGAATTATCCGCTGTTTTCCGTGAGCGGTAGCGAAGTCGATATCGCGGTCGCCGTTCGCAGGGCCTATGCACTCGATCCAGCGGTCTGGTTGGAGTGGTCGCGGCGGCTGTCCCAGCACGCGGAGAGAACGTTCGATCTTGAGTCGGTCGCGATGCGCTACGTTGAACTCTATCGTGCCCTGTCCGAGCCAGGCGCTTCTGTCGGACTAAGGACCACTCGCGAGACATCTCAGGTCAATCAAGCCTAGTGATCTTTCAACCCTCAGAAAAGGGGATGCGACCGTGCTGGCTAACCTCACCGAGATCGCCCATTTGCTCAGGCGTCCTGAATGTCTGGAGACGCCGTTATTCTTGAAGGAAGCTATTGGCGCGAGCGGCGGCGAAGCGGTCCAAACGGAAGACGCCGTCCGTCGCATTCATGGGCAGCCAATACTAATTGATTTCAACACCAGCGTGGCGCGACCGGAGGACTTCAGCGAGGGATTTCGTCCGCTTTTGAACAGAAAGCGACACTCCTTTTTCAGGCGGCTCGCGAAAAGCCTCTATGTGTCTACGGCGACAAGCGCACGGAACTACAAGCGGGTAGCGGCGGAGATCAAGGCGCGTGTCGCCAAGCCGGTTGTGCTGGTGATTGGCGGCGGAACCAGGGGAGAGGGGGCGGACGCGCTTTATAGTGATGCCGAATTACGCGTCGTCTCGTTCGACATCTATCCGAGCGATAATACGCTCTTCGTCGCCGACGCTCACTCGATCCCATTGATGTCGGGCTGTGTCGATCTGGTTTGCATTCAGGCCGTGCTGGAACATGTCGTGGACCCTGTCAGGGTGGTCTCCGAGATCGTGCGCGTACTGAAGCCGGGCGGGTTCGTCTATGCGGAAACACCATTCCTGCAGCATGTTCACGAGGGCGCCTATGATTTCTGGCGTTTCAGCGAAAGCGGGCATCGGCTGCTCTTCCGCGAGTTCGAGGCAATCGATCGTGGCACTCTCGGTGGGCCTGGTCTTTCGCTCTATTGGGCCGTTCGTCAGTTCTGGAGAGCAGTCACGCGATCAAAGACGCTAGGCAATTTGTTGGCGGCTCCAGGACTGGCCTTCGTCATGCTGGATCGATTCATCCCCGAGCAGCGGCGGATCGACGGTGCAAATGGCTCATTCTTCTTCGGCGTTAAATTTTCGGGGAATGTCCGGCCACGACTGCATCCAGCGGATATCTATCTGGGCTAGCGAGGTGGCGTCGTGAACCGTAACACAGTTGATACTGGATGGACGTTTCGCTGATGGACGCGCGTGGGGAAACCTCCGGCAGCAGCCTCACACGAAGGCTCGGTACCGGCGTTGGCTGGCTGATGATCGGGCGCCTCGGGTTGGCATTCTCCGGGCTTGCGTCGTCAGTGGCACTGGCACGACTGATGTCACCGCGTGAATTTGGCATGATGGCCGCGATTACGGTCGTCCTGTTTCTCGGCAATGCGCTGACCGAGGGCGGGTTTGTCTCTCCCATCATTCAAAGGACACAGGTCGATGCTGATCTCAGAAATGCGGTTTTCAGTCTGTCTGCAATATTCGGCCTCGTGCTCGGTGCTTTGGCAGCCGTTGCGTCGCCGTGGGTGGCCGGGTTTTTCAGGATAGAAGGGCTTGAATGGCCACTGTTAGCTGCGGTTGTCATCATTCCGATCAAGGCGATGGCGGCGCCTGCCATCGGGTTGCTGATGCGGGATCATCGCTATCGGGAGGTCACGGTTGCCGCGCTGTTATCGAACATATTCGCTTACTCCATCGTAGCCATCTTGCTTGCCGCGCTGGGATTCGGGATTTGGGCTTTGGTAATCCCGAGCATTCTCGCCGCGTTGACCGAGCTGGTCCTGGTTGGCCGCGCAGCCGGCCCACCTCGAAAATTCGTTTGGCGCATCACAGATCGGAATTTCATCAGGGACTGGCGCGCCTCCGTCTCCAGCGGGCTTTTGAACTGGGGCGCGCTTTCGAGCCCGAATGTCATCGTCGGACGACTTTTCGGGGCGGATGGACTGGGGCTTTACTCACGTGCCGGCAGTCTATTCTCCATGGCAACGCAATTGTTCTCCACGACGGTTGAGCGGGTCATGTTCTCGGGTCTGTCGGGAGTTCAGGAGGATAGCGAGCGTGTAACGTTGCTCTTTCGACGCATGCTGTCCGTGCTGCTGCCTATTTACGTCACGATTGGCGTTGGGCTTGCCATCCATGCCGAGCCGATCATTCGTATCCTGTTCGGTTCTCAATGGCTGGCCGCGATCCCCGTGACCAGTGTATTGTTCCTGGCATTCTCGGGCCGCGCCAGCTACAAAATATCGGAGTCGCTAGCGCTCAGTAAGGGGCGTTTCAACAGCGTTGCCTTTCGTCAACTGCTCTATCTTGTGCTTGTGAGCGTGGGCTTGCTGGTCGGATCTCCGCACGGCCTGGTCGGAGTCGCAAGCGGCTTCACTGCTGCAATCTGGATATTCTACGTGGTAAGCGTTCTCCAGGCCCGGCATCTTGTTGACCTCAGCTGGGCAAGCATAGCCTTCGTGCACCTGCGCGCCGTTGGGATCGCTGGCGTTGGCGCATTCGCTGATATCGCGGCGATATGGTCCTTCTCTCGGTTTGGCTGGCTTCTGTCGCATGGCGCGGGGGCAATGGCATTCGTCATCGTGCTTGCGGTGACGATGTCGCTGTTGCCGGATCGGATCATCGGCGAGGACCTGGTCTGGGCGCGGCGCAGAATATTCTCACTGATCAAGATCCGAACGGGTAGGCCCGTGGTCGGCCTACCCGTTGTGTCGGTCGACTGAGGCTGACCGACAGCCCAGGCGCCAGTAGTGCCATCTAGCTGACGGCGCGAAGCAAAGACTTGGGCCGCGAAGGCTTGTGACCGACGCTGTTATAAATGAAGCCGTGGCGTTCGATCTCGGTTGACCGGTAGACATTGCGCAAGTCAACCAGAATTGGCAGATGCATCAGCTCGCGAAGGCGTGGGAAGTCCAGTGCACGATAAGCGTCCCACTCCGTCACTAAAACCAGGGCGGACGCATTGTCGGCGCAAGTGTAGGCATCCGGGTAGAACGTTACTCCGCTGATGACCCCCTGGGCCTGCGTCATTCCCACGGGATCTGTAACATTGACCGTCGCGCCAGCATCGAGCAACGCTTGAACGATCGCGATGGATGGAGCATCGCGCATGTCGTCGGTATTGGGTTTGAAAGTCAGTCCCAGCAACCCGATCGTCTTGCCTTTGACGGAGCCGCCGCAGGCGGCGATCACCTTCCGGGCCATGGCGCGCTTCCGCTGGTCGTTTACGGCGGCAGCGGTCTCGACAATACGTAGCGATCCGCCGTAGTCCTGCGCCGTCTTGACGAGCGCCGCCGTATCCTTTGGAAAGCATGATCCGCCATAGCCGGGGCCGGCGTGCAGGAATTTCTGGCCGATCCGGTTGTCCAGGCCCATGCCACGCGCGACGTCCTGGACATTGGCGTCGGCCAGCTCGCAAAGGTCTGCGATCTCGTTGATGAATGTGATCTTGACCGCCAGAAAAGCGTTTGATGCGTATTTGATCAACTCGGAAGTGCGTCGCTCCGTGAAGAAGATAGGCGACTGATTGAGAAAAAGAGGGCGATATACCTCACTCATGACGTCGCGCGCACGCTCGTCCTCGGTGCCGATCACGATGCGATCCGGCCGCTTGAAGTCGCCGATCGCAGCACCTTCACGCAGGAATTCGGGATTGGAAACGACCGAGAATTTGAGGTCCGGACGTGCCGACCGGATTATGCTCTCGACTTCATCGCCGGTTCCAACCGGTACCGTCGATTTCAGCACAACGATCGTATAGCGACTGGCGGTTCCCGCGATATCGCGCGCTGCCTGATAGACATAGCTCAGGTCCGCATGGCCGTCGCCGCGTCTTGATGGCGTGCCGACGGCGATGAAGATGACGGCTGCTCCTTGGATAGCGTCTTTGAGATTCGTCGTAAAGTGCAATCGATCCGCGGCAACGTTGCGGGTGACGAGATCGTCCAGTCCGGGTTCAAAGATTGGAATGGTGCCGACCCTGAGGTTCTCAATCTTCGTGGCGTCGGTATCCACGCAAGTTACCGAGTGGCCAAAATCTGCAAAACAAGCTGCCGAAACAAGTCCGACATATCCAGCGCCGACTACCGTAATATCCATCGTTCAAACCTCTTTTACTCGAGAAAACGAAAAATCCGGCAATTGAACATATTTGAAGCGACGCGCGAACGGCACCTCATAGCCTGATATGCAGAATCCCTGCCAATTCCCGGGACCGGTGGACGGTATGACCTAGCTTGATGAGTTCACGTGCAACGCGAAAGCCGATGAAGCCGGCTGTGCCCGGGAAAAGAAAACGCATTATCGGCTTCCTTTCGTAACCAGGCGGGGATGGCCAGCGTCAACCTCCCGATAGCATTGTCCTTACGATTCCATCGGCGGCCCGGAGCGCCAGCTGTATGATTGTGAAAGTTGGATTGGCGCTGCCGGAAGTTGGGAATGCCGATGCGCTGGCGATCCAGATGTTGGGGATTGCATGGCATTGTAGATCTGCATTGACCACGGACTCCGCTGGCATCGTGCCCATGCGCGTCGTACCTGACGGATGTGAGGTGTCGACGGAGTCCGAGAGCGACAGGGTTCCCTCTAAAACACCCGGATTCCAGATCACCGGACACAGGGGCTCGATTCCCGCACGAATCCAGAAATTGCTCAGACATTGCACTGTGCGCAGAAACGTCCGGAGCTCGGTCTCACCGGGTGCCCATTCCAATTTGGGAAGCGGAACGCCGAACCTGTCACGTTTCTGGGATAGTGTGATTTGATTGTCGTAGACGGGGATTTGCTCAATCCGGACATCCAGACGCAGTTCAGCGGCGGGCGGCAGAAATGTCTGCTGTGTCAATGCGCGCCATAGGCCAAGGTTTGTAAGCAGATCGCGGTCGACCAAGAGATAAAGGAGTTTACGCAGCGAATGCTGGATCTCGTGCCGCTGGAAATCGCGAACGAGTGCTCTCAGCCGATCCAGAGGTGTGCCGTCGGAGATGTGTAACCGGACTTCGGCATAGGCGCTGGCGACGGCGTTCGCATCCTGAGCCTGATCGCTGAGCTGGAAGTAGAGCTTCCGACGGGTGCTTCCCCAATAATCATAGCCGAACAGGCGGGTCACCCGGTCATCGTCGGTCGGCAGAAGCCGGCCAACTTCGAGCCGGATATGATCTTGAAAATAGTGGCCTAACGCGTTGCATCTCTCGAACGCGCGATTTTGCGACTGCTGATCTAGAATCAGAAGAAGCCGCGTCGTCTCGATCGTGCCCGCCGAGATGAGGAACTGATCCGCGTTGACTGTGAGTTTGCGACCGCTGAGGGAGCGGGCTTCGACTGACGTTAGCCGGCCCGTTGCTGGATCGACCCCCAGACCGCAGACTGTTGCTCCAAGATAAAGCTGAAGTGCGGAGCTGCGTGTGATCTGCCGTTGCAGCCGCTGACCAATATTGCGGCGCCGAAAATTTGGCCATTTCGGTAGCCGGATGTGAATGTCCGGGTCGCATCGTGGAATGACAGAGTTAGGATCTATCCCATCAAGGACGTCTCCCTCGAACGCACTATTGTCCAGGCCAAATAGGTCTTCGATTTCTGGTGTATAGATGTCGAGCTCATGAATCGGGAACGGCCAGCCGTCCAGCGACAGGTGTGGACGCGGGCCAGTGTCGTGCGGCGTTAGAGGAAGAAGGCGCCCACCCCATCGACGTGATGTACCTCCGAGACCGCGAAGCCGCCCCGTCATGGCGCCAGCATATGACGTCGATGAGGTGTCTGCGCGATTCAATTCGTCGATGTCGGGTTCGAGCGTCTGATAGCCGCTTTCAAGCAGGACAACCGAATAGCCCTGTTTTGCGAGACGTAGTGATGCGACGAGACCGGCAAAGCCAGCTCCAATGACGCATATCTGCGCGAACTTCGCCTCGTCATTCTCTTCAACGCGGAGGTCTCGAATAGACATTCGCTCATCCGCAGTCGGTCGCACGGCTCAAGCGCGATGCGATGGATTAAGGAGAATGGAAGGATCGCCCCGGGGATAGCGTTGCAAGAAGAATGCCGCGTGGCTCCGACGGGAGCCAGGCAGCGTCGTCGGTAACGGTCTCGCATCAATTAATATTGTTCTCGATCGACGTTCGAAAGCGGCCCCACGTCGACACCACGAAATCGCAGCGCTGACATCTCACTTCCTGATCTTCCCGGAGAAGCTTGGGAATTCGGATGGATGGGCTCCCGCACGCAGCGCAGTGGAATTCGCGCCAACCCGACGAACGAGATTCCTTCTCCCAGCTACGGTCCGGCATACGCACCTCTCAAGCTCGAGATGAACTACTCATGCAATAGTGAGGCCAGCTCTGGCATGTCGATTGCTTGACACCGGATGTATTGCGTCGTGGGCTTCATGCCCTGGGTCGGCGACCGATTTCGACGGAGCAAAGGACCTATGACCTATTCCGCAACTCATCCGACGCCGGAAGTCATTGATGAGCAGAAGTCGCAGCAGGAGCCGCGTGCTGGAAGGCTGGAATCGGCGTCGACTGATGCGTTCAAAGGTATCTGCATCTTCCTTATCATCTTCGGACATAACAAAAGCCTGGAATATGCGAGCCCGGAGTTCCGGGCTTTTCTGTATTTGTTTCACGTCGCGATGTTCTTGTACTTGCCGTTCCTGAGGCCGTGGCAGGCGTGGGGGCGGGCAAAACCACTCGACCTGATCATCCGCTACGGCTGGCCATGTGTGGTGTTCACACTCGTCTACTCAGTTATCTTTGTAAAATTCTCCGGTCGCTCATTGACCGAAGTACCCATGCTGGTCGCCGAAGCCGTGCTTGCCATGAGCGCGCGCGGCTTCGATCACGCGACGGGCCTTCAGCTGCTCTGGTTCTTGCCAGCGCTGATCGGTATCCGTTTCGCGATGATGCTCGTGGCACCGATCGCAGGCGCGCAATTATGGCCTGTTCTGGCCGTCGCGGCTTTTGCACACAGTCTGGTAGGTCTGTTGCCGGAGAGTCTGAAATACGTCACGCCATTCGGGTGGCCGATTGCGGCGTTGCTGCTGTTTCCGGGAATGGTAATTGCGCTCCTTGATCTTGGGCGACGCCGAATACCAGTGTGGATGCTTATCGGCCTTGGCGCGATTGCATTGACGCTCATGCTCGCGACGGGGCTGATCAATCGTGGTCATCCGCTCAATGTCGGAATGATCTTTGTGCCCTCAATCGCAACGCCGTTGAAATTGATTGCACTCGACCTTATCCAGATATGGGCCTTTGTTACCCTCATGGCCGTCAGCCGGTTATTGCCGGTGCAAAGGTTGTTCAGCGGGCTTGGCAGGATGTCCTTCGAGCTCTTTGTGCTTCACCAGCCGATCTATATCGGGATCCGCGCGATCTCGCCGGCGGTGCTGGTCACCAGTTGGGGACCTTGGGTGACAGGCGCTGTGACACTCGCTTTGACGATTGCAATCGCTGTGGGTGTTGCTGTCGCCATTCGCAGCGTGCCGCCAGTGCACAGGCTCCTGTTTCCGGCCGGTGTTGGATCCTTCGGTCGCTTGTGGAGTCCACACCTGCAGCAGTGAGAAACCTGGCCTGGCGGAGCCGGCGAATGGGCAAGTTCAAGGTAAACAGGGCAGATTGAGGCAATCATGCAGGCCGAGACGAGTTCTTCGAATGACGCAAGCGCCGTCAAAGAGATGGCTCGCGCCGCAGCTCTTTATATCAGGCCAGGAGGCTCATTCGTCCTGCTTGGCATTGCCTTTGTCCTGACGCTTGCGATGCTTGCGCATAACGGCATTTTCGGCGTTGTCGAGACGTTCTCGGACGAGCATGACCATTTCAAGCGGTCAATGATGTTCGCCAGCATTGTCCGCGGAAATGCAAATCTCGAGACCATCGGCACGTTCTATGCGGGGGAATCTGGCCGCCGCTCTATCCGATGCTGATGGGCAGCATCCAGGCACTAACGAACTGCGGTGTGGGGTTTCTTCGGGGAATTAATGTATTGCTGACCTATGGTGGCTTTGGGTTTCTGATCGCCGCGATAGCGCAGCCATGGGGCCGCTATATCGGTATCGCCGTTGTCGCCCTGTTCGTTGTCGGAACACATTATTACTTTCAAATTCGTCCTGAAAGCCTGGTACTCCTGTTGCTTGGCGCAGCGATATTTCTGATCGTGAAGTATCGCCTGTTCTCCGTTGGCACGCAGGGACAGCCCAGCCGATATGTGCTTTGCGGGGCATTGTTCGCGATGGCTTGTCTGACACACGCTTTCGTTGCGGTGCTGGCCATTTATCTTGTGATACTCGCTCTGCTCAGGATCCGGTATCGGTTCCATTTTGTGGTGGCATTTGCCCTGATCGCCGGGCCCTACGTTGCTGCGCAGGCGATGATTCATAACGGCGTGGTGCTGTTCGCGACCACGGCCGAGGAAAATCTTGCACGGAACAATAATGTGTTCCTTCGGAATCATGAGCGACCGCAGGCGGATGAACTGCTCTTCGCGGAAATGGAGCGGCGGTATAAAGCGGGTGACAAGGTGACATACCCGCGCCCCATGTTGTTGCCCCAGGGAAGATACGAGCAGTGGCTCCATGACGAAAACAAGCGCCGCATATTCAAGGAAATGGCCATGGAGGAGGTCCGCGCCGATCCGGCGGGCGTAGCGATCCGGGCGATGCAGCGCGCCACCGGCCTGATTGGCGGAGAGGGCTGTGTCCCGGGCCAGCGTTATGGCTGTAATGTCAGCCCAAAGCTCGACCTGATGGCATTCTACGGCCTCGAGCTAATGGCACTCATCGGTTTGATTTATGCGGCACGAAGTGAACGAATTCGAGTTTCATCATTCTCATTTGCAATCGCATGCGTCGCGTTGCTCGCTCCCATGATTGTCACCCAGGCGGTGGAGCGCCAGTTCGTTATTGTGCTGGTATTGGCATCGTTCGGTGGATTGGCTCGCCTCAAATCGCCGCGAACATAGGCACCGCGCGCGACGCGGGCGCGGTCCGCAGTGCGAGCGATGCGCCATAGGACATCGCGCGCTTCCGAAGAAAAACCTGCGGAAGGCTAATTTTGCAGGAAAAGTAAGTCTCGGTTCCATCCGAACAAACTCGGAAGTGTAGTTTCTGGAGATGTCGTAAATGAAGGCGTTTCCTGCATATAATATGTACTTGCCGAAAATTGTACGCGTTCGATAGCCTACTCGAAGTGGAATTTTCCTTTAGGAGGATCCATTGCGTTTCGCAGCTTTAGACGGCTGGCGTGGTATAGCAGCCATCGGGGTTGCAGTTTTCCATCTCAGTGTTTTAGGTCATTTTTTTGATATTCCCTTTGTCCGAAAGGCGGACGTATTCGTCGATTTCTTCTTTGTCCTGAGCGGTTTTGTTCTTACTCACGCTTATGGCAATCGCCTCTCGAACAAAGACGAATTTTTTCGTTTCGCTATTCGTCGCTTCGGCCGGCTGTGGCCGTTGCATATCGTCACGACGCTTGTTCTGGTCGCAAGCGAGGTCCTGAAGTACGCGACGATGAAGTTTGCTGGCCTCGGTGCGGGCGCGCCTGCATTTGCCGGGCGGACGAGCGTGGAGGCGCTCATCTATAATGTATTCTTGCTGCATGGTCTTGGCTTCTTCCCGGACTTCACCTGGAACCTGCCGAGTTGGAGCATCAGTACTGAATTCTACGTCTATGCAGCATTCGCAAGTATTTGCGTGGCGTTCGGACGGCCATCGGTGGTGATTGCGGGGGTAGCGGCTGCGCTGGCTGCTGCCGTCTTCTACATCTTGATCGGTCAGCGTGCCGGGCCGCCGCCGCTCTATACTGCTGTTCCGCGATGTATGTGCGAATTCTTCGTCGGCGTTTTCGTTTACCGGCTCTTTCGCATGACGCCGCCGTTGGGGATACGTGTAGCGTCGTGGTTCGAGATCCCAATCGTTATTGTGATGGTCGTTCTGCTTTCGGTGTCATCCCGCAGCCAGCTGGCGCTCGTGAGCCCAATCCTTTTTGGAGCGGTTGTCTTTGTCTTCGCGGGCGGGGGTGGGATCGTGTCGCGCGGCCTCATGTGGCGGCCGCTTCAGAGTATGGGGGAAATTTCTTACTCGATCTATTTGGTTCATTTTGTTGTCCTGACCATTTTCAATGCGCTGACGCGGGCGCTGGAGCAAAAATTGCATATGCCGCTGCGCGCGCAGTTCGTTCATGACGGAGCGCCGTTCGATGTTCTCACGGTGGGCGGCCCCTGGTTTCTGGATCTCGTAGCGGTTGGCTATCTCGTCATCGTGATCTTCGTGTCGCGTCATACGTACAATCTGATTGAAGTCCCGGCTCGGGATTTTTTCAACAATGTGGCCGCAAACATGTTTCCGGTCGCACCTGCGGGGAGTGCAGAGAAGCCGATTCCGTGTGGCCTGCGGGATGCGCTCTGAAGTCTAAGGCGGCGGCAGGTGGGGCCTCGATGGGCTAGCGCAAGGCGAGACGAGATGCAGACGAATTGATGTGAGACGACCTGCAATACTGTGAGGCGAGCTGGAGTAAGGCGTATGGGCTTAGCAGAAGCGTCGTTATCCGGTATGTCGGTTCCGCTTATTGTTGACGTCGACGGAACACTCCTGAAGACAGATTTGCTTGTTGAGACATTTCTCGCGTTGCTTTCGCGCAAGCCATTGAGAGCGCTGCTGGCACTGGCGGAGTTGCGGAAGGGCAAGGCTGCGTTCAAGGCGCGGCTGGCGAGCGAAGCAGAGATCGATATCTCGCTGATGCCCGTGCGGGAAGAGGTCATCACCTTCCTTCACGGTGAGAAGGCTCGAGGGCGGAAGATCTATCTCGCGTCTGCGGCAGACGCGCAGCTCGTATCCGCATTGTCCGATCACCTCGGCCTGTTCGACGGTGTGCTTGGATCGGACGGCACGATCAACCTGTCTGGTGCGGCCAAGGCGGATGCCTTGTGCGAGCGATTTGGCAAGGCTCAGTTCGACTATGTTGGCGACAGCCGGGCGGACCTCAAGGTCTGGAGCACCTGCAACGTTGCGATCGTCGCGGGTGGTCGTGGCGCGTGGCGCTCCGGGATTTCAGGCTGCCAGCCGGGCGTAGTGGAGATTGTCGGGTCCCAGCCGGGCCTTCGCGATTACATCTCGGCGCTGCGCCCGCATCAATGGCTGAAGAACGCGCTCGTGTTTGTTCCCGCTATCGCTGGACACGTCCTGATGACGACCTGGTTCGGGTCGATTCTCGCCTTCATCAGTTTCTGCCTGTGCGCGTCCGCAGTCTATATTCTTAACGACCTGCTCGATCTGCGAGCCGACCGGCAGCACCCGCGCAAGCGCAATCGTCCGTTCGCATCAGGGCGCGTTCCCATCATCCATGGGGCGGTGATGGCGCCGAGCCTGCTGCTTGCGGCGTTCTCCCTCACATTGTTTCTGCCGAAGGTCTTTGCGATTGTCCTGGCCGGCTACCTGGTTTTGACAACGCTTTATTCCTTTTGGCTCAAGCGCAAAGTGTTGGTGGACGTCATCGCGCTTGCGTGCCTGTATGCCGCGAGGGTGATCGGCGGATCAGTGGCGACCGGCGTGCTGATCTCGCAGTGGTTGGAAGCGTTCTCCATCTTCCTGTTCCTCAGCCTCGCCCTCGTGAAGCGTTCCGGTGAATTAGTCGATCGCGTTAAAAGTGGACGTGGTGATCCGGGCGGACGAGGGTATAGGCTCGACGATTTGCCGGTGATCGAGTCCATGGCCGCTGCCAGCGGCTATTTGTCGGCGTTGGTGATGGCGCTCTACCTGAACAGCGAGGCTGTCGTAAACCTCTATAACAAGCCGCATCGACTTCTGCTGATCTGCGTGGCGTTGCTGTTCTGGACGAGCCGGATGTTGCTCAAGGCTCATCGCGGACAGATGGATGATGATCCCATCGTCTTCGCTGCGCGGGACCGGGTCAGTCTGGGCGTCGGAGCAATATGCCTCGGCGTCGTGTATATCAGCCTATGAAGTCATCAACTCATAGCTTGATCGCGACTTATGTCGTCTTTTGCATGATAGCAATGGCGACCAACCTCGGGACGCAGAACGCATTAAACTGGCTGTTGGTAAAGCAGGGAGTCGCTGACCAGCTTCGGCTGCTTGTCGTACTCGCCGGCGGTACACTGGCGGGCCTTTTGATTAAGTACGTGCTGGACAAGCGCTATATCTTCGAGGACCGCAGCCGCGACCTTAACTCTCATGCGCGCAAGTTCTCGATGTATACGGCGATGGGACTAGTGACGACGGCCATCTTCTGGATATTTGAAGCTGTGGCGTTCTTCATCGTGCCGACGACAGCGGGACTGATGATCGGCGGCGCGATCGGGCTCACGATCGGCTATGTCATCAAGTACCACCTCGATCGGCGATTTGTCTTTGAGGCGGCGGTATGATGCTTTCGGGATGGGGACGATATCCTGTGCTGCCATGCACAGCCCGGAAGGCGCGCGGCGAAGCTGATGTTATAAAGTTGATGGCTTCAACAACAAGCCTGATCGCTCGCGGAGCCGGCCGCGCCTATGGCGACGCGGCATTGAATTCGCAGATGACGCTGCTGATGGAGGGCAGCAACCGCATTCTTTTTTTCGACGACGCGACGGGGCGCCTGACATGCGAGGCGGGAGTGCTTCTCGCCGACATCCTGAACGTCTTCGTGCCGCAGGGCTGGTTTCCGCCCGTTACGCCGGGCACGCAATACGTGACTGTGGGAGGCATGATCGCCTCGGACGTCCATGGAAAGAATCATCATGGTGCGGGCAGTTTTGGCGAATATGTTGAGTCCCTTGAACTCGCGGTCAGCGATGGACGAACGTTGCGCTGTGCGGATGATGAGAATGCCGACCTGTTCAATGCCACGATCGGCGGCATGGGACTGACCGGCGTCATCCTGCGCGCGACCTTCCGCATGCTGCGCATCGAGACGGACCTGATCGTTCAGGAGACGATCCGCGCAAACAACCTGAGAGAAGCTTTCGACGTCCTGGAGAACTCGCTCTCGGCAACGTATTCGGTCGCATGGATCGATAGCTTGGCAAGGGATGACAAGCTTGGCCGCTCGGTTGTGTTCACGGGAGAGCATCTGGCGGCGGCGGAATTGCCGAAGGATCGGACATCTGTGCCATTTTCCGCCAAGCTTCCGAACGGGCGAAAAGTGCCATTCGACCTTCCCGGAATGACTCTGAACAGATTTAGCGTATCAGCCTTCAATGCACTCTATGTCGGATCGCGCAAATTCGGGCGCTCGTTGATCAATTTCCAGCCTTACTTCTACCCTCTGGATAGTATCGCGGAATGGAACCGGATCTACGGGCGTGCGGGCTTCGTTCAGTATCAGGTGGCATTTCCGCGCGAGAGCAGTTTCGAAGGGATAAGCGCGATCCTTCGGACTGCCTCTGACTACGGACTGGGGTCATTTCTCTCCGTATTGAAGCTCTGTGGTAGACAGCGGAATAGTCCACTTTCGTTTCCACGGGAGGGCTACACGCTGACTCTCGATTATCCCATTAGAGCAAGAACTTTCAGCATGCTCCTGGAACTTGATCGCATCGTCGATGATCACGGGGGGCGGATCTATCTGGCGAAGGATGCCAGGATGGGAGCCCGCATGCTGGAGCGTGGATATCCGCGGATCGCTGAATTTGCGGCTGTACGGCAACGGTTCGATCCAGATCGCAAAATGCGTTCCTTACTCTCTGACCGACTGGGCATCTAATGATGATCGCATCGCCTGTTTTGATCGTGGGTGCCGCGTCCGATATCGGACGCGCGATTGCGGCGGAGTATGCCAAGGCGGGCGCTTCGCTCATTCTCGCCGCGCGAGATGTCAGCAGGCTAGAGCCCGACGTGAAGGATCTGTTCTATCGATATAAGGCAGACGCGCAGCTCATGGAGCTTGATATTCTTGACGAGGGGCAGCGCGAAGCACTGCTTGGAAAATTGACGGAGGTTCCCGGTACCGTCATTTCCGTTGCCGGCGTTCTTGGCGACGAAGCGGCTGCATGGAGCAGTGCCGCTGCTGCTAACCACATCATGCAAGTAAATTATGTGGCTCCGTCCCTATTGCTCGGGGCCTTCGCCAATCTCATGGCGGACCGGCCAGGCGCGTGCATCATTGGAATTAGCTCGGTCGCGGGAGACCGGGGACGCAAGAAGAATTATACATATGGTTCCGCCAAGGCAGGTTTCACTGCGTTTTTGTCCGGTCTGCGCAATCGCTTCGGATCGAGCGGACTTCACGTGCTCACGGTCAAGCCTGGATTTGTCGCCACCCGAATGACTGAGGGAATGGCGCTTCCGCCGCTTCTGACGGCGAGTCCGCAGCAGGTTGCCAGTTCCATTATCAGTGCCCACCGCAAGAAGAAGGACGTACTCTACGTACTGGGTGTCTGGCGAGGCATCATGTTCATTATCCGGGCGATCCCGGAACGTATGTTTAAATCCATGGATATCTAAGAAGGAACGAGGGTGGAGATATCTGAGTGAGGTCGTGGCCGATATCTGGCACCGTCCTTGCTTACTATTTGGTTCGGCTCAGAAGATTTCGAGTCCAACTGCCTTTCTATGCTTTCTACGACGCGCAGTATTGTGAAGTAGTGTCAGAGTAAGGGAGCATGCCGTGCTCGAATTGCATCGAAATTCGTTTCGTGTTGACCAAGAGATCAATCAGGCGCCGCCTTTTGGCGATCGAAGTCTGAGCCTGTCCGGCTTCCTGGCAATTTTCCGCCGAAACCGTTGGTTGGTCATAGGCTGCCTCGCTCTCGCCTGGGGCATTGGTGCGACCGTCTATATGACGTCTCCCAAGCTATACACGTCTAAGGCGCGCATGATGCTGGACGCGACGAGGTCAAAGTTCCTGTCGTCGCAGCAAGCCAGCGCGTCCGACGGGGTTCTGGATGCCATGACCGTCGAGAGCCAGGTCGAGGTTGTGCGGTCGGAAGGCGTTGCGATTGCTGTCGCCAAGAAATTGGATCTTGCCAACGATCCTGACTTTACTTCGCCAGGCGGCTCTCCAGTGGCGACTGTTATCCGGTTTGTTGTTGGCCTCTTCACGGAATCGTCCGATCCGAGCGAAAGCCGGATTTCGCGTGCTGCGGTCGATAATCTGCTCGAGAATCTGACAGTCACTCGGGTTGGATTGACCTACGTCATCGAGATCAGCTTTCGCGCCCGCGATCCGAAGAAGGCTGCCGTCATCGCTAATGCGTTTTCGGATGCATATATCGCAGGTCAGTTAGAAGCAAAGTATAGCGAGGCAAAGAGAGCTGCCGACTGGCTGCGCGAACGAATTGCTGAACTTCGGCAGGAGTCTTTCGTTGCTGAAAGCGCCGTGCAGGATTTTAAATCGCAGAACAATATCGTCGATACCAAGCAGGGCCTCATTAGTGAACAGCAGTTAGGCGAACTGAACACGCAACTGGTGCTCGTCCAAGGGCAGGTTGCGGAGGCCAAAGCACGACTGGATCGTGTGAACGTGGTCATGACGGAAGGAGTCACTAACGCCGCGGTCGCAGATACGTTGAAAAGTGAAGTTATCAACCGGATGCGCCAACAGTATCTCGATATGCAGCAGCAAGAAGCACAACTGTCGAGAAAGTACGGGCGCGAACACGGAGCCGCCGTCAACCTGCGAAACGTGATGATTGGCCTCGAGCGGTCGATGGCCGACGAAGTAAGCCGCGTTGCCGAGGCGAACAAAAGCGACTACCAAATTGCCCTGCTACGTCAGCAAGCGATCACTGCAAACGTAAATACTCTGATCAAAGGCGAAGCGCTGACGCGCAAGGCGCAGGTGACCCTACGCCAACTTGAAAGCACAGCGCTGAGCTATCGCGCGATTTTTGACTCGTTTCTTCAAAAGTATGTGCAGTCGAATCAGCAAACTTCGGTTCCTTCCACGGAAGCGCGCGTTATCACGATTGCAACGCCGCCAGAAAAGAAGAGCAATCCAAAGGGCGGCATCATTCTTGGTATCGCAAGCGCGCTTGGCTTGATGGCCGGCGCGGCCGCTGCGTTTGGACGCGAGGCACTCGATCGGACGTTCCGCTCGACTGAGAGTGTCGAGTCGACGCTACGCGTTTCTTGTTTCGGAGCGTTGCCGTTCGTAGCGGGGAGGAAATTGCGCAGGTCGGGACCGAAGATACTAGGTTTGGGAGAGCCTAAGACCGATGCTCCGGCCCGCGACCTCGACCCAGGCGAGTCAATTGCGCGCTACGTCATTAATGATCCATTCTCGCGCTTTGCTGAAACTCTTCGTACGATCAGGGTCGCTGCTGACCACGCCGGATTGATCGGGAAGTCGAAGGTCATTGGCGTTGTTTCAGCGATGCCTGAAGAGGGGGCAACCACAATTGCTGCTAATCTCGCTCATCTGGTGGCGCATGCCGGCAATCATGTGTTGCTAATAGACGGCGGTCTGAGGGATGCCGGCCTGACGCGTGCGCTGGCTCCAACGGCGGCAACCGGATTACTCGATGCGATCGGGCGTCCTGAAGATACCGATGAATTTTTCTGGCAAGATGGTGAAACGGGATTGAAATTCCTGCCAGCGATAACGCAGGAAAGACCGATCCACACGGCGGAGAAACTCTCGTCGGTCGGGATGGATTTGTTGCTGAAGAAGGCCAAGGAGAACTTCGATTACATTATCATCGATTTGCCGCCGCTAACCAAAGCGGTGGATGCCAGGGCCATCAGCCCCCTGATCGAAAAATTCGTCTTCGTTGTGGAGTGGAGAAAGACCTCTTACGACGAAGTCATTGGTGCGCTGTCTACGGCGCCAATGGTCTATGAGAAAATGCTAGGCGTTGTGCTTAATAAAGCGGCATCCTGAAAGTATCATTTGAGAGCTCGTCGGGTGAATTGTGCTTATTCGATTGGCATGAATCCGCGGCGCTGGCTGGCTCATTGGAGTCTCTCACCTCTGCTCTCAAGACTCCCAATGATATCAGTATGTTATTTTTGGTTTTCAGCCATAAGCATTCGTTAATCGTCTTTGGTCATCATCGATTAACCGATGTTGCCTGAAATCCTCCATTCCCAATAAAAAAGCACTGGTAGTTCAAAGGGGTTGGACGAGTCTGACCTGCCTTGGTACGGCATCTGCAGGCTATTGTTCAGAAATGCGTTTGCGTTCTTGCCAATAAGGCTGCCCCTTTAATGAATACGTCTACGCCAATCAATTCTAAGGGCGGTTTACGGATCACGCTTTCCTCGAATTGCGCGCGGCCTCGGCCTGTGTTGGCAGGGCTGGCATTTGCTTCCCTGCTCTTGGGAGGATGTGCGGGCGGGGTGCTTCCATCCAGTGGTCCTCCGTCGGCAAGGGTCTTCAAGGAGTCGGTCGACACCGTTGGTAACCCCAATTCGACCGTCGGCTATGTTGTAGTTAACCTCCGCCCCGAGGTGGTTACGCATTTGAATTCCGAAGATGGCGGGCGGCTCTTTAGCAACATGAGGGGACGCGCGAAGACGAGTGTTGCGCTTGGAATCGGCGATGTCGTCAGCATCACAATTTATGAGGCCCAGCGCGGCGGTTTATTCACGTCGACCGAAGGCAATGCCGCGCCTGGCAACGCTGTGGAGCTGCCACGTCAGCAGGTCGACCTGGCCGGCAACATCACCGTGCCTTATGCTGGCGCCATCAAGGCTGCGGGCCGGTCGCCGCAGGATGTGCAGCTTGAGATCAAGAGTAAGCTAAGCGGCCGTGCGATTGATCCTCAGGTCCTTGTTTCGGTCGCGGATCGAGATCTCCAACAGCATCAGCGTTCTTGGCGAAGTGAATACGCCTGCTCGTATTCCGATCGAACCTGGTGGCATCCAGCTGCTGCCAGCGCTTGCCCGGGCGGGCGGCACAAAGGCACCGGCGTTTGAAAGCATCATCTCGATTCAAAGAGATGGGAAGATCGACAGCGCGTTGCTCGTTGCTGTGAACGAGCGCCCGGATAACAATATTCAGCTTCGTCCCGGTGACGTCGTGACTGTTACCCGTCGTCCGCGCTACTTCCTGGCTTTCGGTGCGACGGGTCAGACAACAACTCTTGGGCCCCTGGATCGTCGGTTCCCGTTCGACTCGTACCGTATGTCTCTCGGAGATGCTCTCGCCAAGGCCGGCGGTCTTCAAGATGACCGTGCGCAAGCGGCAGCCGTATTTCTCTATCGATTTGAGTCGCGCCAAGCGCTTGAGCGCATGGGCGTAGACGTCAGCCTGCATCCCGGCCCGCTTGTCCCGACAGTGTATCGGGCAGACCTTGAAGATCCGTCCGGTTACTTTCTTATCTCAGATTTCATCATGCGGGATCGGGATATGATCTACGTCTCGAACGCGCCCTCTGTCGATTTCCTGAAGTTTATCACTCTTATCCGATCGGTCCCGCAGACCGTATCCGACTACAGGGTGGCTGCGGAAGCGCGCTTCTGATTGCTTGAAATCGCGTGTATCAGATGCGCGCTCTCGCCCCATGTGTCCAAAACATGGGCGCCTACCGCGAATGCTAACAAGATTTTGCGCCGCGGAATCGAATATTCTGGACTCTGGGTGTAGTTCCGTTAGTTCGATAGTTGCCTCACAAAATTTAGCTTGGGACGCATTAATGTTCTGCTTAGGCGGCGAGAGCTGACATGAGCGTCATCATGATGCTGATTATAATCAACGGGCTGGCTGGCTTTGCGCTCGGTCTGCTTGGACGGAGCGGCATCGCAATTTTTGCGCTACTAGGCTCGATGCTTTTCTCAGCAATTGTACTCTCAGCTAATGTCGAAGGCCAGATTGTTTGGAAGACGCTTCTTTGCATGTTCACCGGGCAAGCCGCGTTTCTATTGGCTTCCGTGTTCGTCTTCTTGCGGAGCAATAAGCGCCGTTCTTCCGAAATTCCTTTATCGCAAGATGTCGCAATCAAGGAAGCAAAGCGGTGGGAGAAGAAGCCTGCTAGCAAGACGCACTAATTGTTAAGGACCGATGGCCTGTATGCGATCAGGGTGCCTTTCAGGACCTTGAGCTAGCCGGCTTATACGGGGCGGTTTGGCGCATAGAGACATGCTCTGATGATCTCGTGGGGCTAACATATCGACTATGTCCGCTTGTGGCGCAGAGCTGACGTCGAGATGCAAATTTGACCTATTTGATCTGACCCGTATTTGACTGGCGTCACGATCATCGGGTCCAGCGACCTTCGTGGAAATCGCGGTTGTTATTGATCGTATTCACTTGAGTGCAGCAGCGCTTCGAGAGATGTTCTCTGCCAAGGTCTTAAGGCTGGGCAGGAAGGTTTTGAGCAACTCACGTCGATCGATTGCAGACATGAAATAAGTCATGCCAACGGTCGCAAGCACCTTGTCTCCACTCATGATCGGGATGGCGATCGTTCCGGATGAGCGAGGGTCGACGGCGCGATCCCGCTCGGCATAGCCTTGCTTCCGGATTGATCGCAGCATCGACAATGTCTGGGCGCGATCGCCGATGAGTTGATCTTCATCATCCGTCGATCGTGAAAGAAGGTCGAGCAGCATCGTGCGCTCCGCAGGGGGACAGAAGGCGAGATAGGCACGGCCCAATGCGCGGCGCAGCAGGCTGAGATGCATGTTGATCGTTCCGTGGAACGGCGATACCGGACTGTCGGCAATGGTGCTGAAGCGCACGACCACGGACGTGTGGTCGAGAACGCCGATCGCCAACGGCCACTGATGCTGTGACGTAAAGGACAGTGCCCACGGTCGCGCGGCTTCGACCACCAGCGGGTCGCCGTGAAAGCCGTTGCTTAAAGATTTAACGCGTGAGGCGACTGCGTAGCCACCTTGTCTGCAGTCATTAGCGACATAGCCCATGGCGCACAGCGATTTCATCAGGCGCACGATGGTCGATTTCGGCAAACCTGTCGCGAGATGAAGCATCTGGATCGAGGCAACGCGATGCCGGTTCAGCTCCTCCAGCAGGATGAGCGTGCGTGCTGCTGCTTCAACTTTCGGCGAACGGGGGGGCATACCAAGATTCCACTCTGCGGAACGGTGGCGAATAGATATGGCAAATGGCCCGGCTGGTTGCAATATCCGCCCAACAGAATGCGCCGGTGTCCGCTCAGGCCACCGAAGCGCAACCGTGTCGTGGGAGGAAGTGCCGTGTCTTGCGGAGAGGTCAGGGCGCCAATGGCGTCGTCGCGCCGCACCAATATCGCGCGGCTGTCAGTTCACCTGCCATGTCCGGAAAACGTCAGGCGTTGTCGCGATCTGTCGTGCGCGGGCCGACCCGGACGTGTCGCGCGATGAGGCGTCGGTTGCGGCCCCGCCATCCACCGGCAGATCGCCATTTTCTCAGAACCAGCATCCACTGAAGGGCAGCCATCATGGCCGAGAATTCCGTTTCATATCCTGACACTGTCGTGCTCCCGCCGCTCTCGCGTCCGAAGGAGGTCGAGGAGCTGTTGGTCGATGCGATCGATCTGCACTGTCACAGCGGGCCCGCCGCGATGCCGCGGATACTTGATCACTACGAGGAGATGCAGGACGCTGCCGCTGCGGGTTTTCGCGCGGTGCTGTACAAGGATCACTTCTATCCCGGCATGGCGCACGCCATCATTCTGGAAAAGCTGTTTCCGCAGTTCGGCGTTCACCTGTATTCGGGCGTGGCGCTGAACAATGCGTCTGGCGGCATCAATCCGCACGCGGTCGATCATGCGATCAAGCTCGGCGGCAAGATCGTCTGGATGCCGACGCTTTCGGCGGCGAACCATATCAGCGTTCAGGCCAGCGGTCAGGCCAAGACATTCCCGAAGACGTCCCAGAAGATGCTGGATCCGATCCCGCTCACGGCGCTGGACGCCAATGGCAAGCTCACCGATGACACGAAGAAGGTCATCGATCTGATCGCGGAGGCCAATATCATCCTGGCTGGCGGTCACCTTCACGTCTCGGAGCAGCACGTCCTGTTCGAGGAGGCCAAACGCCGCGGCGTCAAGAAGATGATGGTCAATCATCCGACCTATGTGGTCGGCTTTGCCGATAGCGATATTCGCCAGTTGGTTTCGCTCGGTGTGACGATGGAACATTCGATCTGCATGTTCATCGAAGGCAAGTCGAAGAAGTTCAGCGCGGACGATCTGGCCCACCTCATCGAGATCGCCGGCGTAGAGCACACCATTTTGTCGTCCGATCTGGGCCTGCTTGGTTCGCAACGTCCGGTGGACGGCTTCCGCAGTGTCACGCAGATGCTGCTCGATCTTCAGATGCCGCATGCCTCGATCAAGAAACTGATCAGCGAGAACGCAGCGGCATTTCTCGATCTGCCGGCGAAGCGCGCCGCTCAATAGACCGACAAGAACGACCAGCGAAGGTCGGCAAACAAGATCGACGAGGAAATCATGAACGTGGATCGCGAAAGCGAAGAAGCCCTGATGAATAGCATCATGTGGCGGGTCATGCCGCTTGTGATGGCGATGATGATGCTGGCCGTGATCGACCGGTCGAATGTCGGCTACGCCAAACTGCAGATGGCCAGCAGCCTGGGCATGTCCGAAACCGTGTACGGGCTGGCGTCCTCGCTGTTCTTTATCGGCTATTCGTTCTTTGAAATCCCGAGCGCGCTGGCCGCGCACAGGTTCGGTGCACGGCTCTGGTTTGCCCGCATCCTGCTGACATGGGGCATGCTGACGGTGCTCCTGGGTTTCAGCATGACTGGCTCAATGTTTGCGGCGGTACGCTTCCTGGTCGGGGTGGCCGAGGCAGGGGCGTATCCGGGCATCATCTTCTACCTTACGCTCTGGTTTCCCAAGCGCTACCGCGTGCAGGCCGTGGCGCTTCTCACCATCGGCAGTCCACTCGGCAACATGTTCGGCTCGCTGTTTGGCGGCATCCTGCTGGATTTTGATGGCATGCTTGGCCTCGCCGGGTGGCAGTGGGTCTTCATCGCCACGGGCGCGCCTGCGGCCCTGCTGTTCGTGCTGGTGATGCGCTATCTCCCCGACAATCCGCAGACGGCCGGTTTCCTGTCGTCCGAGGAGAAGGCGCAGCTGGCGGACGCGCTCAGCCGCGATGAAATCGCCACCACCATGCATACCAATCCGCTCCGCGTCCTGATCGACGCAAGGGTGTGGTGGTTTTCGTTCGTCTACACGCTGATCACGCTGTCGCTCTACGGAATCATCTATTGGTCGCCAACGGTCGTCAAAGGATTCGGCACGACCGGCACGCAGAACGGTCTGCTGAATGCACTGCCATGGGCTGTGGCTGCCGCGGTTCTCGTCTGGCTCCCGCGACATCTACGCGAGCACCGCACAGTCCTGATCGGCATGGCGGTGATCGCCCTGTGCGGGATGGGAGCGTTCTTCACCTCGACATTGCTGACCGAGAACTGGATGCGTTACGTGGCGCTCGCAGTCGGAACGCCATGCGTTTCGCTGATGTTTCCGTGCTTCTGGTATCTGCCATCGCAGATCTTCAAGGGAGCGCATGCGGCGGCGGCGATTGCAGCCATCAGCACGATCGGCAGTCTCGGCGGCTTTGCTGCGCAGAATCTCATGCCGTGGGTCGCGAGCTTGTCAGGCAGTGCGCTGGCTGCGATGTCGGTGCCCGCCCTCAGCCTGGGTCTGCTGGCCGCCAGCGCGTTCGCGATGTTGCTGACATGGCGCGTCGCACCGAAGGCGGACGGCGAGAGCGAGGTCACCGTTGCGGCTGCTGCCGCTCGCCGGCAGGCCGTGTCATGACAGCGCTTCCGTCGGACATGCGGGCGGTCAGGATCACCCGCTTTGGCGGTCCCGAGGTGCTGTCGCTTGGCGAAGAGGAGTTGCCGACTTTAGCGCGCGGCGAAGTACTGGTGCGTGTGGTGGCGGCCGGCGTGAACCGGCCGGACATCCAGCAGCGCCGCGGACTCTATCCGCCGCCGCCTGGCGCAACGGAGATTCCGGGCCTCGATATTGCCGGTATTGTGGTCGCGGTAGCGCCGGATGTGAACTGGCCGCGGGTCGGCAGCGCGGTCTGCGCCTTGGTCACAGGCGGCGGCTATGCGGAGTATTGCAGCGTGCCAGCCGTGCAATGCATGTCGATCCCTCAGGGATACGACTTCGCGCAAGCTGCGGTGCTACCCGAGGTGCTGTTCACCTGCTGGAACAACGTCATTCTACTCGGCAAGCTTGCAGAGGGCGAGAGCATCCTCGTACAGGGTGGCACCAGCGGTGTCGGCATGGCGACCATCCAGATCGCAAAGCTGCTGCGATCCGCGCGTGTCTTTGCCACGGCCGGGTCGGAAACGAAGCGTCAGATCTGCCGCGATCTCGGCGCGGAGATTGCGCTCGACTATCGCTGCGATTGGGTCAAGCCTCTGGTGGAGGCGACCAAAGGGCAGGGCATCAACGTCATCCTCGACTCGCAGGCTGGTCCTTACACTAATCTGGAGCTGGAACTGCTGGCCTTCGATGGCCGCCTTGTCCTGATCGCGAGTCATCTCGGCGAGCGCGCCGACATCAATGTCCGGCAGATCGTGCGCCGCCGGCTGACGCTGACGGGGTCGACGATCCGGCCGCGTCCGCCGGAATACAAAGGCTGGATTGCCAAGGCCCTGATGCGCGAGGTCTGGCCATTGCTTGAGGATCGGCGGATGCGGCTCAACATCTGCGCGGCATTTCCGCTGGAGGACATGGCCAAGGCGCATGCCCTCATGGATGCCAATGAACAGATCGGCAAGGTCGTGCTGATCGTCGATCCGGCCTTGGCCTATGTGGTGCCGGACGGACAGCCGGACTAGAGCACGAAAGACGACGTGATGAGTGATGTCCTGTCAATGCCGGTCGCGGCGGCCGAGGAGTTTCTCGCGGATCTGTTCGAGCGCGCCGATCTTCCATTGCCGGCGTCCAGACAGATGGCATGTGCGCTGGTAGACGCCGATGTCGCAGGTCTCCCGTCGCACGGCCTGTTGCAGGCGGACATGTATATTCGCCGGCTTCGCCTCGGGAGCGTGTCGTCCGCCGTGAAGCCGATCGTGGTTGAGAGCCGCGCGGCTATGGCTGTGCTGGATGCGCAAGGTATGTTCGGCCATCTGGCGGGTGACGCGGCCATGCAGATGGCCATTGAGCGTAGTAAAGAAACGGGCGTCGGCGTCGTAGCGGTTCGCGACAGTTTTCACTTCGGTGCGGCGGCCCGGTACACACGCCAGGCAAGTGCGCGGGATTGCATCGGCATCGCCATGTGCAACACCAAGCCAATGATGCCGGTGCCCGGCGGTCTTGAGAAACTGGTCGGCAACAATCCGCTTTCGATCGCGCTTCCGGTATCCGAAGGGCCGGAGTTTGTGCTGGACATGGCGCTGAGTGAAGCGGCGCTCGGCAAGATCCGCGTCTATGAGCGCGAAGGGAAGCCGCTTCCGCCGACATGGGCTGTCGACCGCAACGGTGAGCCCACGACGGATGCCAAGGCCGCGATCGACGGCATGTTGTTGCCGTCGGGCGGCGCGAAGGGCTTCGGCCTGTCGCTGGCGATCAATCTGATGTGCAGCCTGCTGTCACAGGGGCCGGGCGGTGACGAGGTTGCGCCGCTCTATGGCGATCTCGCGAAGCCGTTTTTGTGCTCGCTGCTGTTTCTGGCAATCGATATCGAACACTTCCGGCCGGCCAAAGATTTTCGCAATGAAGCGTCCGCCGAGCTCGCGAAAATTCGCGGGTCGCGCGCGCAGGTGCCGCCACGTACGCCAGGTGAACGCAGTTGGACGAAGCGCCAGAGCGATGGCGGCCGGATCACTATTCCACGCGCATTGTCCGCGACGTTGAACGCGCTCGCAGAGGAAATGGGATCGCCGGAGCGTCTGCCGTCTTAACGGTACGGCGCTGCCAAAAAGCATCACCGCATAAATTGAAATGAGATCGGCCGTCATGTCGACGGCCGCAGAACGAACAGGAGCATGGGCGATGCAGGCGCCGCGTCAAAAGGTCTTCATCACTTGTGCCGTCACCGGCAATCTGACCACGCCGGAACAGACACCGCATCTGCCGATCACGCCGGCGGAGATCGCTGAGGCCTGTCTCGGGGCGGCCGAGGCCGGCGCCGCGATCGTGCATATCCATGTAAGGGACCCCTTCACCGGGAAGCCTTCGATGGAGCTCGCCTATTACCGGGATGTCGTTGAACGGATACGCGCGAAAAACACCCAGTTGATCCTCAACATCACTACGGGGCCCGGCGGCCGTTTCGTTCCATCTACAGACCAGCCGCGAGTCGCAGCGGCGGGAACGACGTTGATCGCGCCTGAAAAACGTGTCGAGCACATCGCCGCGCTTCGCCCGGATATCTGTACCCTCGATCTCAACACCATGAATTCGGGCAGGGAAGTCGTCATCAATACGCCCGGCAATGTCAGGCGGATGGCGAAGGTGATCCGCGAAGCCGGGGTCAAGCCGGAGATCGAGCTATTCGATTCCGGCGATATCGCGCTGATGAATGATCTGCTGAGGGACAACACACTCGACGGACCCGTACTCTGCTCGTTCGTCATGGGTGTTCGCTATGGTTTCCAGCCAAGTCCCGAGACGGTCATCTACGCCCGCAACATGTTGCCGCCGGATGCCCAGTTCACCGCAATCGGCATCGGCAAGACGTCATTCCACAATGTCGCGCAATCCTATCTGTGCGGCGGACACGTTCGTGTCGGTCTGGAAGACGCCGTCTATCTATCGCGCGGACAGCTCGCGCCATCGAACGCGGCCATGGTGGAGAAAGCCTGTCGCATCGTCGAGGAACTCGGCGGAGCGATCGCGTCGCCACGCGAGGCGCGCGAGATCATCGGCCTTCCCACCCGCCTTGCGGAACACTGAGAGGACTGACGGGATGACGCGTCTTAATGTGACCGTCGGTCGGACGGTCCTCAAGAATCCGCTGATAGCGGGATCAGCCGAGCAGCATATCGACCCTGAAGGTGTCCGGCGCGCGCTGCGCGCCGGGGTCGGCGCGGTGGTGGTCAAGTCCGTCAACGAATCCGAGCGTGGTCGTGATCAGCTGCAGCGGGCGGAGTATATGTTGCTCGACAGCGAGTGGCGCGAAATGGCGTGGACGTCGAATGCACCTGACACGGCATTCATCGCCTGTCGCTCCGGCCTGACGCCGCAGAGCTTCGATGCGTGGCTCGATCAGACGGCCGGGCTCGATCGCGAGGCCAGACTGGTTGACGCCTATGCGGTCGCGAGCCTGATCGTTGCGGATGTCGCGCGGACGGTCGAGATGGCCAGGCAGGTCGAGCAGGCCGGCGTGCGCGTCCTCGAACTGAATATCGGCACACCCTATGCAAGTCAGGCGAAAGGAGTGGTGTCCACCGAACTCGATCCCGAGCGGGTCTCCATGATCGTGTCCGCGGTACGGGAGGCGATCGGCATCCCGCTATGGGTCAAGATCACCGGGCAGAGTGAGCGCGTGCCGGAGCTGGCAGATGCTGCATTTCGCGCAGGCGGCGAAACAGTGGTGATGGCCGGGCGGCTGCTCGGATTCATACCGGATGTCGAGACGATGCAGCCGTTTCTGGGAACGACGCTTGGCGTCGGTGGCTACTGGAATCTGCCGCTTACCTGTCACTGGCTGGCTGTGTCGCGGCAACAGCTTGGCGGCGACAAGCCTCTGATCGCGACCAACGGCGCACGCACGGGTCTCGATGTGGCGCGCATGATGCTCGCCGGCGCCAGCGCGGTGGAGATGGCATCGGCGGTGATGCTGCGCGGCGCTGCCGTGCTGTCATCTGCGCTGGATGAATTCGACGCTTACCTTCGCGGCAAGCGCATGACCGCTGCCGAACTGATCGGCAGGGCTGCAGACCAGCGCAAAACATTCGCCGACATGCCGCTGCGCACCGACAACTGGAGAAAATACATTGCGGATCAGCTTTAACGCGGGCGCGCCGTCCGCGCGCTGCGCTTGACGGGCGGTGGTTGATGAGCGCCGCGTCCGTGCCCGAGCTTGTGCGAGATCTGGCGTGCCGCCTCGATGAGCTGGGCGACGTCGGACGGCCGTGTTTTCTCCGGCAGGACCTGGATCGATGCCACGATGGCGATCGAAGCGATGCAGGCATCCTGTGCGTCGAAGATTGGCGCGGCCACCGCATTCATCCCGATCAGGCTTTGCTCGGGTGCCGAGGCAAATCCAAGACGCACGATATCCAGATATTCCTGCTCGAGCTTGCGGACGGATACGATGGTCTTGTCGGTGAAGCGCTGCAGGGGCTGCGCGAGGACGCGCGCCCTCATGGGGCTGGGAGCAAAAGCGAGCAGGACCTTTCCTTGCGCCGACGCATGGAAGGTCAATTCGCTGCCCGGCCGAACGCCAAGTTCAATCGCCGCGGTGCCCGACAGCTTGTGCAGGATCAACGCGCCGCGCGGCGTCATCTCGGAGAGCACGACGAAATGACCAAGCGCATCACGCAACTGCCGCATCGGTCCTTCCGCGAGCTGGATCAGATCCGCATCCGGCGCATGTCGGGCGAGCAACCGGCCCTTCGGCCCGATGCTGTAGCGCGAGGTGCTGGAGTTCTGTGTGAGATAGCCGCGGTCGACCAGCGTCTGCAGATGCCGATGCACCGATCCCTTCGTCATGCCCAGACGGTCGGCGATCTGCGTCACGCCCAGTTCATCGTCCGAGAATGCAACGGCTTCCAGTACGTCGATGGCCAGTTGCACGGAGTGGACGCCGGTTGATGCTGAATCGCTCATCGTTTCTCAACTTCGTGTTCGCCTGTGCTGAACAACGTAGCGAACTGGAATGCAAGTGCAATGTGATTGATGCGTGGAGCATCGCGGGGATATGCCCCAAAACTATTGACACGACCGTGCGCCGACCACTATCTTTAAATGAAACGATGTTCCGCTCTCGCGAACATCAGCGAAATCGACGGCCTTCAAGGCCGGCGGGATAAAATGCGGTGAGGGAATGACAGAGATAACTGACCCCAACGTCGAGGCGCGCATCGACGCGTTGCTAAAAGGGGCGATTGATCCGCATGTGCATAGTGGACCGTCCATCGCGCCGCGTGGCATCGATCACGTCACGCTGCTTCGGCAGGCGTCCCAGGCGGGTTTCGCTGCGGTCGTCACCAAGGATCACGACTACAGCGGCGTCATGACGGCCGAGTTGATCAGGCAGCATTTTCCTGAGCTGAAGACGAAGATCTATTCCAGCATCGTGCTCAATAATGTGGTGGGTGGTCTCAACCCCTATGCGGTCGAACACACCGCTGCGCTGGGCGGCAGGATCGTCTGGCTTCCCACGCTGGCCGCCGCAAACCATCTGCGATGGCAGGCATCGGCCAATTGGGTTCATCCCGCATCCACCGATCGGATGCGACCGGTCACTGCCATTCCCGTTCTGAACGACGACAAGTCGGTGCGCGACGACATGAAGGAAATTATCGACATCGTCGCGCGCAACGACATGGTGCTGGCCAGCGGCCACCTGCATGTCAGCGAGACCTGGGTGATCTTCGAAGAGGCGCAGCGTCGGGGCGTCAAGCGCCTGGTGTTCACTCATCCGGAGGACATCGTTGATGCGTCGTTGAACGACGTCAAAGGAATCGCAGCGATGGGCGCCTTCGTCGAACACTCGCTCTGCATGTTCCTCGACGGCTGCAAGTTCAAGAGCCGTGAGGCCGAGGATCTGCGCGACCAGATCGAAGCTGCGGGTGTGGAGCAGACGATGCTGTGCTCCGACCTCGGTCAGACCGGAACCTTCAGCCCGCTCGATGGCTTCCGCCGCGGCATCAGGCTCTGCATGGATCTCGGTTACGACGACGATCAGATCCGCAAGATGGTCTCCGGCAACACCGCGCGCGCGCTCGGCATCGAAGCGGACGTAGCCACGGCGCGGGCTAGTTAGCTTTCCGGACAAGGCACAATCTCAGGCCGGCGCATCGTGAAATGCCGGCTCCCAGAATTGACATCAAGGGAGATCCCCACATGTACGACGCCACCGACCCGAGAGCTAAGCTTGCACCTGCACCTGCAACTGCAAATGCAGCGCCTGCAGGCCCTTTCGGCCAGGCGGAATATCTCCGCTTCTATGACGAGCCGCCGCAGGAGGATGGACCGTCAGGCAAGAGCTGGTATGGGCGCGGTCAGAACTTCTTACTCGTGCATACGGAAGGAAAGGCGGGCGGCGTATTGGCGCGCGAAGAGCAGCCGGACGAATATGCCGTCCTGCTATCCGATCCCAAGGTGGTCGTGGAGATCACCACGGCGGACGGTACGCAGCGCGTCAATGGCCGGTCCCTAGCATTTGTGCCGCCTGGACGGTCCAGCATCAAGATCATTGAGGCCGGCAAGATCGTTCGCATCTTCACCACGCGGTCGGAGGATCTCGCGGCGAAATGCGCCAATGCGGCTTCCTATGCCACGGCTAAGCCTTACGTCGCACCGCTGGAGCCGTGGCCCGCGCCGAAAGACGGCTTTCGTCTGCGTGTCTACAGCCTCGACGTACCGCCGGAGCCGGGACGCTTCGGTCGCATCTGGCGATGCACCACCATCATGGTGAACTATCTCGACGGCTATAACGGCCCCCGCGATCCCAGCAAACTGTCGCCGCACCATCACGACGACTTCGAGCAGTGTTCGCTCGCGGTGGAGGGGGAGTTCATTCACCACCTGCGCTGGCCCTGGACGATCAACAAGAAGAACTGGCGCACGGACGATCACGAACTGTGCAAGACGCCGTCCATCGCCGTCATTCCGCCTCCCTCGATTCACACCACCGAGGCCTGCGGAAGTGACTTCAACCAGCTCGTCGACATCTTCTGTCCGCCGCGGCTCGACTTCTCGCAGAAGCCCGGCTGGATCCTGAACGCCGATGAATATCCGATGCCGTAACCGGCAGCCCACCCCACAACGGCAACAGGATTATCAAAGATGACAACTGCTTCCACATTTCGGCAGCGCATGCTCGGTGGCGAGAAACTTGTCGGCACGTTTCTGAAGACGCCGACCGGTCACGGCACCGAAATCCTCGGCGACATCGGCTATGATTTCGTCGTGATCGATCAGGAGCACGGGCCGTTCGACCGCACCAGCAGTGATATCGCACTGATGGCCGCGCGGGCAACCGACACGCCGGCGCTGGTTCGGGTGCCCGGACCGGAAGCCATTCTCTCGGTGCTCGATTGCGGCGCGACCGGGGTCCTAGTCCCTCATGTCAAGAGCGCGGCCTATGCGCGCGAGGTGGCCGCGATGTTGCGTTATCGCGGCGGTAGCCGCGGCTTTGCGACCAGTACGCGCGCAGGCCGCTATTCCGGCATACCGATGTGGCGACACATTGCGGATGCGGATGCCCGGATGGTGTTCGTGGCCCAGATCGAGGATCCGGTGGCGCTGGACGAGATCGACGCGATCGCTGCCGTCGAGGGTGTCGACTCCCTGTTCATTGGGCGCGGCGACCTAACCGCCGCCTTCGGCGATGAATCGAAAGATCCGCCCGACGTGTTGCGCGCAGTCGAGCGCATCTCGGAGGCCGCACGCAAGGCCAATAAGCCGATCAGCGTCTATGTCGGCAATGCGAGCGAGGCCGCCTGGCTGAATTCGCTCGGCGCCAGCGTGTTCGTGCTCTCCTCGGACCAGGGCTTTCTGCGTCAGGCGGCAACCGCCGGCCTCCGCGATGTCCGGGACAAGGTCGGATGAGCATGCGCTAGACCAATCAATCTGCAATCAGCGTTCAAGCTGAGAAAAACAGACAGGGGACGGAAACATGAGGTTACGGAAGGCGCCAATTGTCGCCACGCTGTTCGCGCTCACGCTGGCACTGCCGGCGTCTGCGCAGCAGACGATCAAGATCGGATCGTCGCTGGGTTTGACGGGCTACGGGTCGGCGACCGACGGTCACTGGCGCGATGGGATGCAGATCGCCGTTGAGGCGGTCAATGCGCAGGGCGGTGTCCTCGGTAAGAAGCTTGAACTGGTGATCGAGGACAACAAGTCGACGCCGCAGCAGGCAGTGGTCGTCTATCGCAAGATGATGACAGACGACAAGGTCGCTGCCTTCGACAGTGGCTGCATTTCGGCCGGAAACTTTGCCGCCGCGAGCTTCGTCTCCAGAGCCAAGCTGCCGATGTTCCTTTGCTCCATTCTGCCGCGCCAGCCCGATGAGCAGAAGTGGGCCTTCCAGTTCCTGCCCCCACCCAAATTCGAGGTGGATGCGCGCTACCAGTATCTCAAGGACAAGACCGATATCCGTAAGGTCGGAATCCTCTCCGATCCGAGCCCCTACAGCCTGCTGATGCGCGGTCTGGCGGAAAAGGGTGCCGAGGAATTCGGACTGACTGTCGTGGCCAACGAGTCCTACCAGCAGGATGACGCCGACTTCAGCGTCCAGATCGGGCGCATCAATGCGGCCGGCGCCGGCGCGATCATCATGCTGGGGCAGGGCAATGCGGTGGTCACCGTCGCCAACAACATCCGCAGCCTCGGCCTGACCAAGATGCTGATGCTGGGCAGCATCAATGAGCTCGATATCCTGCTTTCGGCTGGCAAGGTGCTTGGCGACCAGTATCTGGTTCCGTCGCCGCTCATCCAGGTGGCGGCGGATGACATCAGCGTCGTCACGGACCCCGCCGCACGCGCGGCCGCCGAGCCGTTCGTCAAGGCGATGAAAGCCAAGTTCGGCAAGTCCGACAACGCGCAGGCCTCGCGTGCCTGGGACTCCATCATGATGATGGCCGCCGCCATGAAGAAGGCGAACTCGACCGACGGGACGGCCGTGCGTGACGCCTTCGAGAAACTCGGCCATTACGACGGTGCAGGCGCCTCCTACGACTTCAGCGCCGAGAATCATATCGGCATCACCAGAAATCCCTATGTAATCGCCTCGGTAAAGGACGGCGTTCTGGTTCTCAAGAAATGACGGCGATGGCGGACATCACCCCACTGATCGCGGTGCGCGATCTGACGGCGCGCTACGGTCATATCGAAGCGCTGCGGTCGACGGCACTTCACGTGGCGCCGGGCGAGTTCGTCACCATTCTGGGGCCGAATGGTGCGGGCAAGACCACCTTGCTTCGCGCCATCACGAGGCTGATCGCCAGCACCGGCCAGATTATCTTCAACGGGCAGGACGTCACCCATCTGCGCACCCATGAACTTGCTGGACTCGGCATCATCATGGTGCAGGAAGGGCGTGGTTTGTTCGGCGACATGAGCGTGCGGGAGAACCTGCAACTCGGCGCCTACAAACTGTCCGGACCGCAGGCCCACAGCGAGCGGCAGCTGGAGAAGGTGTTCTCCCTATTTCCGCGGCTGCGCGAACGCATCGACCAGACCGCCTCGTCCATGTCCGGCGGCGAGCAGCAGATGCTGGCCGTCGGCCGCGCATTGATGGCTGATCCGAAGCTGCTCATTCTCGACGAGCCGTCGCTTGGCTTGGCGCCGCGCGTCGCCTCCGAAATTCTGTCGACGCTCGGCGCTCTCAACAAGGAGGGTCTCGGCATCTTGCTGGTCGAGCAGAAAGCGCCGCTGGCGCTCAAGCTCGCCCAGCGTGTTTACATTCTTGCCTCTGGAAGCGTTCGGGCCGAGTTGCCGACACAGGAGATTGAATCGCATCATGACCTCGCTCGCTATTACTTCACCTAAGCCGGCTGCACGTCTGGAACGTTTCTCCCTCGGCCTGCTCGGGGCAGGAGCGCTGCTGTTCGTCGCCGTCCTTGTTTATGGCGGCTACCTGTTGACGGTGATGCAGCTCGCGATGATCTACGGCATCTTTTGCCTCGGATTGAATTTCTTCATGGGCTATACGGGCCAGGCATCCTTTGGTCAGAACGCCTTTGCCTGTATCGGCGGCTACGGCAGCGCCATTCTCTGCGTGCAGTACAATTGGGAGCCTGCGCTCGCCCTTATCGCCTCGATGGGCGTTGCGGGAATAGCCGCGCTCGTGATCGGTTACCCGACGCTGCGCCTGCGCGGCCACTATCTCGCGATGGCGACCTTCGCGCTGGGCCTCATTACCTATGACATCTCGGTCCAGTGGACCAGCCTGACCCAGGGCTATATGGGCTATGCCGGCATTCCACCGCTCGGCATCGGCAGCCTGACCATCGAGGATGAACGGCTGAAGCTGCTCAGTCTCGGCGGGCTGCTGCTGGTCGGCTTCTGGATATCGCAGCGTCTGCGCGATTCCCGTTTCGGCCGCGGACTGCGCGCCATTTCAGGAAGCGAGAACGGCGCCGCTGCGCTCGGCATTCGCATTTCGCGCTTCAAGCTGATCGCCTTTGTCATCGCCGGATTGTACGCCTCGGCCGCCGGATCGTTGTTTGCACATACGGTCGGCTTCATCAGTCCCGAAGTGTTCGGTCCGCAGATGGTCATTGTGACCTTCACGATGCTCTATGTCGGCGGCGTCGGCACGCTGATCGGTCCGGTTGTCGGCGCCATCGTTGCGTCTCTGTTGCCGGAAATCTTCCGCAGCACCGGCCGCTTCCAGGACATCGCCTATGCGCTGGTGTTGCTGTTGATGCTGATCTATGCGCCCAAAGGCCTCTCTGCGCTCGGCGGACTGTTTCGCCCGCGCAAAGACAAAGGGGAGGCGTGACGATGGCTCTCCTCAAGGTCAAGGGTCTGACCAAGCGTTTTGGCGGGCTGCTCGCGAATAACGAGATCGATCTCGAAGTGCCCCAGGGCAGTCTCTTTGCAGTGATTGGTCCGAACGGCGCGGGCAAGACCACGTTCTTCAGCATGATTTCCGGCTTCCTCAATTCGACCTCGGGAAGCATCGCCTTCGATGGCCGCGACACCACGCGCATGCGCCAGGATCAGATCGCCGCTATGGGGCTGATCCGGACGTTTCAGCTCGTGCAATTGTTCAAGGGCATGTCCGTCGCCGAGAACGTCGAGGTCGGCTGCCACCTCGCCACCCGAGGCGGCGTCGCCGCGGCGCTGCTGCGACCGTCCTGGTTTCGCAGGCAGGAAGCCGAGGTTCACGAACGGGCGCGCGAATTGCTCGATTTCGTCGGGCTTGGCGCGCACGCTGATCTCGATGCCGAGTTGCTGCCCTATGGCCAGCAACGTCTGCTCGAGGTCGCGCGCGCGTTGGCATCCAGGCCGCGACTTCTGCTGCTCGACGAGCCGGCCGCCGGTCTCAATACGCAGGAGACCGATGGGCTCGCGCATATCATCCAGAAGATCAACCGCCAGGGCACCACGGTGCTGTTGATCGAGCACGACGTCGGTCTGGTTACGCGAATCGCACACCGGATCGCTGTGCTCGATTTCGGCCGGAAGATTGCCGAAGGCACGCCGGACGAAATCAAGGTTCATCCCGAAGTCATTGCCGCTTATCTCGGCGTAGAGGAGGCAGCACATGCCTAGCGCAGTCGAACTCGTCCAGAGCCTCGTCAACGGCGTCGGTATCGGACTGATCTACGGACTGGTCGCGATCGGATTTTGCGTCATCTACAATGCCAGCGGCATCGTCAATTTCGCGCAGGGCGTGTTCGTCATGCTCGGCGGCATGTTCGCACATACGCTGCTGACGCAATTCGGCCTGCCGATCTATGTTTCGGCGGTACTGTCCACGATCCTGGTCGCGGGCATCGGCGTTCTCGTTCAGATCGCCATCATCAATCCGATGTGGCGTCGCAAGGCGCCGTTGTTCGCGATCATTCTTGCGACGCTGGCCATCCAGCTTCTGATCGAACAGGTCGTCATTCTCACTCTGGGCGATCAGCCGCGGACCTATCCGGAATTCACCTCCGGCGGGCCGCTAAAGATCGGGCCGATCGCGATCGGCTATCAGCTGTTCTGGGTGCTCGGATGCGGTGCCTTGATGGTGTTCGCACTGACGCAGTTCTTCAACCGCACGCGGATGGGGCGGGCGTTGCGAGCCTGTTCGCAGAATCGCGAGGCGGCGGCGCTGCTGGGCATTCCCGTCGAGCGCATGTTGATTGTCTCCTTTGCACTCAGCGCCGCGCTGGGCGCCGCCGCCGGCATTCTCATCACGCCGACGCAATATACGGCCTACAGCGTCGGCGGTCCGTTCGGCATCAATGGTTTCATCGCGGCGATCATCGGTGGTTTCGGGAGCGCGCCGGCGGCGCTGGTCGGCGGCATCTTTCTCGGTGTCATCCAGTCCGGCGCCATCGTGTTCTTCGGCGCGGGTTTCAAGAACATCGTGGCGCTGACAGTGCTACTCATCGTCCTCCTGTTCTTCCCGAGCGGATTGTTCGCCGGCAGGGCGAAGAGCGCCTGATCCGAGGCAAATGCCGGTGAGAGTATCGCGATGAATGTCTTGATGGTCTACGCACATCCCGAGCCGACGTCGTTCACTGGCGCCCTGAAGGATGCCGGTGTCGCGGCGCTGCGTCAGGCCGGCCACACCGTGGTGGTATCTGATCTGTATGCCGAGCAATTCGACCCGGTTGCCGGGCGGCACGATTTCAATGCAGTGGCGGATGCGGAGCGGTTTCACTACCAGACCGAACAGGCCCATGCGTACGGCACGGGCGGTTTTGCGACCGACCTCGCGCGTGAGCAGCAGCGCTTTCGCGACGCCGATCTCGTTGTCTGGCTCTACCCGATCTGGTGGGGCGGCATGCCGGCCATTCTGAAAGGCTGGTTCGATCGCGTTCTCGCTTATGGCTTCGCCTATGCCGATGGTCGCCGCTTTGCCAGCGGTTTCTTTCCCGACAAGTACGGGCTGCTGTGCCTCAGCACCGGCGGCACTCGGCAACGGTTCTCGGCTGGCGACGCTTATGGCGACATCCGGACCGTGCTGTGGCCAGCGCAGCGCCTGATGATCGAGTATCTCGGCATGACAGCTCTTGAACCGTTCGTCGCTTACGCAGCACCGCGTGTCGATGCCGACGGCCGCGAAGTGTATCTGCTGCAATGGAGCAAGCGACTGCAGCAGGCCGTCGAAGACATGGCGTCGCACGCCAGCACCGCAGCAGTCACTCCCACCGCAAAAGGCAGGTCATGAGCATCAGCAATCAAGGGCGGACCGACCGGGATTCGTTGAGCGGCAAGGTCGTACTGGTCACGGGCGGCTCGCGCGGCATGGGAGCTGCGATCGCACGGCGTTTTGCCAGCGCGGGCAGTCGCGTGGCGATCGGCTACCGCAATGAATCCGCGGCGGCGGATGCGGTACTCGGTGATATCGCCGCGTTGGGAGCGCAAGGCATCGGCGTTACCGGTGACATTTCCAATCCGGACGATGCGAGGGCGATGGTCGCGCAGGCCATTGCGCGGTTCGGGCATCTCGACATTCTGGTGAATTGCGCCGGTATCGCGGAATATCGACCGTTCGAGGCGGTCGACTCCGAACTGTTTCGCGTCACCTTCGATACCAATGTCCTCGGCACGATCGCGGTCATTCAGGCGGCACTCCCGCATCTGACCGCGCCGGGAGGACGGATCATCAATTTCTCCTCCGCGCTTGCTACCCGGCCAATCCCGACCACCTCGATCTATGCGGCCTCTAAGGCGGCGGTTGCCGCCCTGTCACATGCGCTCGCCAAGGAATTCGGCCCGCGCGGGATCACAGTCAACGCGATCGCGCCTGGTGTGATCGAGACCGACATGACGACGCAGATACTGGCCGAGCGCGGCGCGGGGATCGCGGCGATGACGCCGCTCGGGCGCATCGGGCAAACCGATGACATTGCCGGTGTCGCGCTGTTTCTGGCATCGCCGGAGGCGAAATGGCTTACCGGGCGCACGATCATCGCCGATGGCGGGGTGAGCTGACACGGGGCGTCGAACAGCGGTTCGCATCCGCTGCGGGACCAAATGACGCAGGCTCGACAATAACGGCGACATTCATACGCCGACCATGTCGGACGCGCGCCTTGCATACCCGATGATATCACGACGCCTGCGCGCCGCGGCACGCGCTGCATTTTGCGGAGCGACTCACAATAGTGATCGCCGGCAACGCCGCAGCGAGGTGATACGAGCTCTATTGGCGGGCTTGCGATCATAGTTCTCGACGCGCTGCGCGCATGCGTTTCGATAGTTGTTCGCGATGACGAAACGGCACCCTTCATTTGTGCGTCAATGCAACGCGAATGACACACTCCGTTCATCATTAGCCCGAAATTCGCTGCCGTCGTTGACAGGCCGATCTCTCCATCAATATCTTATATCAAAACATCGTTACGCCCTCGCGTACAATGAGCGCGAGCCGGCGATGGGCGGCCAAGTAAAATTTCACTGAGGAAACGAAGGCAATTCGGAGGGCTATAATGACGACGACTATCAAGACTCTTGTTCTCGGCTCGGCGGCAGGGATTCTCGCGATCGGCGGTGCACACGCAGCCGATCTGCCGGTGAAGGCCAAGGCGGTCGAATATGTGAAGATCTGCTCGCTTTACGGCGCGGGCTTCTATTACATTCCGGGCACCGACACCTGCATCAAGATCGGCGGTGCACTTCGCATCGATACCGCGTTCAACGCCGCGAGCAACTATGACGTGCCGTACTGGTTCGGTGGCGCTGGCGGCAACAATCTCTACACAAAAGATTACTTCAATACGAAGCCGCGCCTGACGTTGACCACCGATACGCGCACGGCGACCGAATATGGTCTGCTTCGCACATTCTCCAACATTCATTTCGACTTCGCGCAGGGACGTGAAAGCATCGCCGGCGGCTTCGTCGAGGTAGACTTCGCGTTCATCCAGTTCGGAGGTTTCACCTTCGGTAAGGCCGTCTCGCAGTTCGACCCGCAATGGGCGCTCGCCAAGCCGACCATTGCCTCCGGTTTCTTCGCGGGCTCGAACAACGCGACGGGTATCCCGCAGCTGGCCTACACGGCCTCCTTCGGCAACGGCGTCTCCGGCACCATCTCGCTCGAGAACGCGTCGCCCTATCGCAATGCCGGCCTGTGGAACGTGAACACGTTCATCGTGGCGCCCGGTGCCTCGCAGTTCACCGGTGCATTCTATGGCTCGTCGTCGAACACGTTCCTCGGCAATGCCGCCGGCGGCAACCATATGCCGGATGTCGTCGGCAACCTCCGCCTAGATCAGGCATGGGGCACGCTGCATTTCGCTGCAGCCCTTCATCAGGCGACGGCTCAATACTACACCAATGAACCCTCCGGCCACCCTGACGATGCCTACGGCTTCGCCGTAAGCGGCGCTGTCGAGTTCAAGAACCTGCCAACTGGCGCGGGCGACAGCCTCAAGCTGGAAGCCTCCTACGCCAAGGGCGCCGCGAAATACGTCTTCGCGGGCACCGTCGATACGCTGGGCGGCGGCCGGTTCGCCAAGTTCGATGGCAACACGGTCGGCTTCGGCTACGTTCTCGATGGCGTCTATGCACCTGGCGGCCAGATCGTGCAGAGCTCGGCCTGGGAAGTCAGCGGCTTCTTCGAGCATTACTGGAACCCGGCGTGGCGCACCTCGCTGTTCGCCAACTACAGCCACATCTCCTACGGTGATGCGGGCAATGCTCTGCTAGCAGGGGCATTCGCCTCGACCACGCGGGGCTTCGGCACCAGTTCGTCCTCGGCAGCGGCTTCGTCCGCCGGCGTTCTGTCCGGGACCACCAACAACTTCGACTTTGCCACCACGCAGGTCGGCACGAGAACAGCCTGGACGCCCGTTCAAAATCTGACGCTCTCGGCGGAATTCATCTACAGCCGCCTGGATCAGAGCCTGGGTGGCACCTACACCGGCAACGTCGTCGGCAAGCCTGCCGGCACATCTTACGCCATACGCGATCAGAACCTCTACAACGGCGCGGTTCAGATCCTGCGGTCGTTCTGAGCCTGATCGACCACCGGGTCGGTGTGAAAACAAGAGCCCCCGGCAGATGTGCCGGGGGGGCTGTTCACGCAAGCGCGTGAGCAAGCCGTGCCGTACAGCGGAACGGCGGCACATTCCGCAACTTCGATAGCGGTTTGATTGTAGGACATCGAACAGGGAAAGCGCTGCGGAAGACGGCGCCGAACAAGCGGGCACAGCCCGCTCTGTATAAATCGGAGGAAACATGCGTGCATTGTTAGCTGGCCTATGCGGTCTCGTGTTCGCCCTGACGCCCATCCATAGTGCTGTCGCGCAAGGATGGCCGGAGCGGATGGTCACCATGATCGTGCCGTTTCCGGCGGGATCCGCCGTCGACACGCTCGCGCGCGCCGTTGGTCAGGCGCTGAGTGAGGCGCTCGGCAAGCAGTTCATTGTCGACAATCGTGCGGGCGCAGGCGGCAGCATTGGTGGTGCGGCCGTGGCCAAGGCGAGCGCTGACGGCTACACGCTCCTGTTCGGCACGCCTGCGCCGATTGCGCTCAACAAGCTGATGTATAAGGGGCTGGCCTATGATTCCGAAAAGGATTTCACGCCGGTCGTTCTCGTCGCCAAGTCCCCGCTCATTGTAACGGCGCGCGCCGACTTTCCAGCGAAGACATTCGAAGAGTTGATTACTTATGCGAAACAGAACCCTGACAAGGTCAATGTGGGACATCCCGGCAATGGCACACTCGGGCACATCACGTCGGAACTGGTGCAGAGGTCCGTCGGCGTCAAGATGACCAACGTGCCGTATCGCGGCACATCACCGCTGATGACGGATTTGCTCGGCGGTCAGATCGACATCGTCATCGACTTCATGCCGACCTATGTGCCGCTGGTCACTTCGGGAAAAGTTCAGGCGCTTGCCGTCACGACCAGCCAGCGGGCCGCGCAACTGCCGGCCGTGCCGACGGTGCAGGAGACGGGCTTCAAGGGCTTCGAGGCATCAGCGTGGTACGCCATGGTCGCGCCGACCGGGACGTCGCCGGAGATCGTCACCAAGTTGAACAGCATCGTGAACAGCTTTCTCCAGAGTGAAAAGGGGAAGGCTATTCTCGGGCAGAATGCATTGCTGGGCGTCGGCGGATCACCCGGCGATCTCAAGGCATTCGTCGCGGCCGAGCTCGCCAAGTGGCGGCCGGTGATCGAGGCGGCAAAAATTGCAATGTAGCAAGAACGAGGCCGGCATGGCGCAGTGTAACGTTGTCCTGCTTGCGCTGAGTGCAGGCACGCCGCCTGACGATCGGGAGTGATGAAGTGACTGACGTGATCCACATCGATGTTCCCGCGCTATCGACTCCCACAGTGGCGCTCGTCACAGGCGGCAGCAGCGGGATCGGCAAGGCGACAGCGGCACGCCTCGCGGCCAGCGGATCGGCTGTCGTGGTCGGCTACAAGAGCCGCAAGGAACTGGCAGAAGATGTCGTAAGCGGGCTGCAGGGCACCGGGCATCTCGCTATGTGCATCGCGATCGACGATCCATCCTCCATCGCCGAAGCGGCGGCGCGGGTTGCGAAGGCGTATGGCCGGCTCGATGTGCTGGTCAATTGTGGAGGCGCCACGACGCCAGTACCCGCCCAAGATCTTGACGCACTGACCGACGAGATCTTCGACCGGACCGTGACCGTCAACCTGCGGGGGCCTTTCGCCATGGTGCGCGCTTTCCGTCCGTTGCTGGAACGCGGCAGCGGCGCTGCCATTGTGAACATTTCGTCCATTGCCGCCCGCACCGGGCTGGGAAGCAGCCTCGCTTATCTCTCCGCCAAGGCGGGCGTCGACGCGTTGACGATCGCGCTCGCGAAAGTGCTCGCACCCAAAATCCGGGTGTTTTCCATTTCGCCGGCCGGCGTGGATACGGATTTCGTCGCCGGCCGGACGCGGGAACAGTTGCAGCGGGTCGCCGAAAAACTCCCGCTTGCCCGCATCACGACGCCCGATGATGTCGCAAGAGCGGTGATGGCCTGCATCGTCAGCCTGACGAGCTCGACGGGGATCGTCGTGCCCGTGGACGAGGGCAGGCACCTCTAAAGCACTCGGCGGCGGGAGTTGCGGCGAGATAGCGACGGCGGGGCCGCGAGCTCCAAACACAATTGCTATGTAGGCGCTACGGATGGAGAAGATGGACAAGCTGAAGTTCTATATCGACGGCGCCTGGGTGGATCCCGTCACACCGTCAACTCTTGAAGTTTTCAATCCTGCGACGGAGGAGGCCTTCGCGCGGATCAGCCTGGGCTCCTGCCAGGATGTGGACCGGGCCGCGCAAGCGGCCCGCCGTGCCTTCGCGACATACTCCGACGTGAGCGTGAAAGACCGCCTCGTCTATCTTCAGAAGATCATTGAGGGCTTCAGGGCACGTCTGCCGGAACTGGCGCGGATGATGACGTTGGAAATGGGATCGCCGATCACCTTTGCGACAGAACGCCAAGCGACCGTTGCGCTGTTTCATTTCGAGGAAGCTGCGCGCGTGCTTGCGGACTACAGGTTTGAAGAACCGATGGGAGGCGGGGTCGTTCGCCGTGAGCCGATCGGCGTCTGCGGCCTGATCACGCCGTGGAACTGGCCGTTGAACCAGGTGGCTTCGAAGGTCGCGCCAGCACTGGCCGCCGGCTGCACGGTCATTCTCAAGCCGAGTGAGATCGCACCGTTGAGCTCCATGCTGTTCGCCGAGATCGTGCACGACGCCGGCATTCCAGCAGGTGTGTTCAATGTGGTGAACGGCGATGGTCCGACGGTGGGCGAGGCAATCGCCGGCCATCCCGAGATCGACATGGTGTCATTCACCGGATCGACGACGGCCGGTGTTCGGGTGGCGAAGCTGGCGGCGGATACGGTCAAGCGTGTCGCGCAGGAACTGGGCGGAAAGTCCGCCAATATCATCCTTCCGGATGCCGATCTGAAAGCTGCCGTGATACAGGGCGTTCACGCCTGCTACACAAATGCTGGCCAGAACTGCCAGTCGCCCACGCGCATGCTGATTCCGCGCGCACAGCGCGACGCAACCTTCGCCGCGGCAAGTGAAGCCGTCGGCAGCATCCGCCTCGGCGATCCGCTCGATCCGGCGTCCACCATGGGGCCTTTGGTGAGCCAGTCACAATTCCAGAAAGTGCAAGACCTGATCCAGTCCGGCATCGACGAGGGCGCGACCCTGGTAGCGGGCGGAACGGGTCGGCCGGCGGGGCTCAATCGCGGATACTACGTTCGCCCTACCGTGTTCGGCGACGTGACGTCGCAAATGAGAATTGCGCGCGAGGAGGTGTTCGGTCCTGTGCTGTCCATCATGAGCTATGATAGCGAGGACGAGGCCATCGAGATTGCCAATGATACGCCGTTCGGACTGGCGGGCTTCGTGCAATCGCGTGATCGCAACCGAGCGCGCACCGTCGCCAATCGCATCCGCGCGGGACGTGTTTACCTCAACGGCGCTGCATTCGACCGCAGCCTTCCGTTCGGAGGATACAAGCAGTCCGGCAATGGGCGCGAGTTCGGGGTTTTCGGCTTCGAAGAATATCTGGAGGTCAAAGCGATCATTGGGTAGCGAATCCGGCTTCGCCCCAAAACACGATAGCGGTTCGCCGCAAGTAGTCCGCCACGAGGCTGTCGTAGCTCTCGCGGCGCCGCGGTCGCGCGCTTCCTCCAAGTTGGCGCGCGGCCGCACATTTCTTCCCGCGGGGAAATTTGGGCTTCGACTTGAGCCCGTGCCCCGCAAATTGGCCGGGTCAGGTCATACGGCCTAAAGGACTAGAGGTGACCTGAGGGCGGCTCTCGGCGCAAAGCGGAGGCTGGGACATTGCGCGCCGGCATCGCTAGCGATGGAGACTCCAGCAAGGCCTTGGTGTGAGCTTTAACCCATAAGCGAACAGCTTGAGCCTCGCGGCGAACATTCCTGGTTTTTCGGAGCCTGCGATAGGAACGCAAAAGGTCATAGCGGAGAATCGATGACGTCTCGCCATGTTCAGAGCGCGGACGCGGTTGCTCTACGCTGCCGATACTGTTGTGAAGAAAACTCTCGAACTTATGGAGCGCATCAAAGCTGGTAATATCATGCAACGGCGAGTGATCGCGTAGTGCGACGAGCGCCGAGCGTCTTCGACGGATGCTCTCCGAAAAGCGTGTGGTAGTAATAGGCGAAACGCCCCAATTCGATGAATCCATGTTCGATTGCGACTTTGGCCACTGTGGTTTGCGTCGGATCGCGTTCGCGCAGGATGGAATGAATGTTGCACAAGCGCTTGTGGCGCAGGAACGTCACCGGTCCCATACCCAGAACCTCGTCAAATGCTCGATGAAGGCTTCGACGAGATACGGCGAACTCGGTGCAAATCTCCGAGATATGGACTGGCCTCGTGCCCGCCGTATCGATGTAATGTTCGACGTTCCGGACCAGCGCGGTGGCGGATGTGTGTAGCCTCGCGGTGTCCGACGGCAGTGAATGCAGGACAGTTGCCATCATGGCATCCGTGATTGACCGTCTCCAGAAATCGGCCGACTGATCAGGAAAGTCGCCAGTCGAATCCGCGAGGCGCGAAGCGATCTTGCGCAATCTATAAATCGCAATTGCGCCGATGCGTGGATCGGCCGTGTAGTGGTTCTTTACACTCCATGTCGCGGGATCGGCCAAATCTGTTGCGCCGCCGAAGATGCTGGCGACGTCCGTCAAATCCAGACGAATGGCGGCGTAAGAGGAGGCGCCAAAAAACCTGCCGTCATGGTCGATGCTCGGCGGAATAACCAGAACGTCGCCGGGCTGCATGTCGTACGACCAGTGCGTTACACGATTGCTGGATCCCAGCAGCATTCCGATGATGAGCTTTTGCTCATTCGACGTTCGCTGCGTTCGAATTCCGGCTGAGAATGATCCAATGCTGAGAGAGAAATCCCCAATTCCGACGTGGGTCAGAGAACCACGTAGCTTGCCCCGCTCAAGTTGCATCACGTCCACGTGGGAGCCGTGAACTGCTTCGCGAAAACCCTCGAAGTCATTCACGCGGGCGGTTGTCACCGAAAGCTCACTCATCGTGTCGTCCCTTTCAATAGGACAGCAACAGGGTGAAGCACCCAAGACCCGCCTAGAACTTGGCCTTGATCGCTGATGACATCGGCTTCACCGAGGAATCGGCGGCCAGGGGCAGCGAGACGGTGAAAAAACCCGATGTGCCCTCCATGCGATTTTGCGCATCAAACTCACGATAGACTTTGATGCGCGTAGAAATCGGCAACTTCCCAACTTCAAATGTATATCCGACAGTTCCGCCGAGCGCGATGACACGGCCCTCGAACGATCCAAGTCTCGCGCCGCTGCCGCTGTCACCGGTGAATTGCTGATAGTAATAGCCTACGAGGCCGACAGTGAATTCCTTGGTGATGTACTTCGAGGCGGCCCATTCCAGATGGAACTCGTCGCCGGTCTTGTAGTCCGTCGCCCGGTTGGTTTGATTGAACGTGGCGCCCATCGCCATGGATAAATCAACACCGATTGTCGGGTCGAGCCATGTCAGCGCGCCGTAGATATCTACCCCGGGCCTATTCAGCGACGCATTGGACAACTGGCCCACAACGTAGCTTCCGGAAGGGATGATTCCGCTCACGCCAAGCTGCCAGTGGAAATTTCCCGAATGCCATCCGACAAAAGAGCTTACGAGGAAGTCGCTGACATTAAGCTCTGAGTCACTAACGTTCGCGCCGATCGGCCCCAGGCGCGGTGAATTCACCAGCAGGCCCGCGTTCACCCGCGGTTCGCCAAATGTCGGCACGGTGGCGGAGAAAGCCAGATCGCCGCCGAATATTTTCGCGGGCGTCACCCAGATCGTGGTTGGAAGATTCATCCAGGTCGTGGCGCTAACGTTCGCAACCAGCAAGCCTCCGAACGGGAGCGTTCGCCCACCGCCGATCTTGCCGTCATAAAAATACGTGTCGTCCTGGAAGTATAATCCCGGGGGCGGTGTAAAGCCGGCCATCGGGCCGCGAGCACCGAGCAGATAGACACCGACCGCGCCTTCTGCCGCTTTTGCATTCTCGGCGGCAGCAGCAACAAGCAGCATCGTACCGAAGCCAAAAATCATACGAGAACTATATCGCATCATACCTCCGCCCAAAGGAATCTGCGTGCGACCGCGCATATGGCCGATTGCAATCTAAACGGAATTTCTGTGGAACAACAACCTCCAAAGTCTGGCGTGAAAACTCGTGCTGACTTTTAGCAAAATTGCGAGCCGTGACGAGTGTCCCCTTAATCCTTGACGGCACGATCGAGAACTTTGGCACAAACTGCACATCCCAATTTCAGATCCTGCGCATAGTGTGCTCCTCGCTGGCCATCAAGTGAGCAGCGTTGACGCGGACAGGGTTTGTTTTTTGCTAAAATTTCTTTGCGTTGAAACAAGAAGGGACAGACACCATGACCTTCGACGATTCAAGGCTTCGCCGGAATGCTGCGATTTTCTTCGTGGCGGAACTCTTCGTCGTGGTTCAACTTGCGCCAGCGACCGCCGCCATGCCCGGTCATGGCGCATTGCACAAACTACAAGTCAACGACACGTCAGTGGTTGTCCCGGTCGTGGTTGTGCACAGAGGCCGAGCCGTCGTCGGGCCGCGCGGCGGGTGCTGTTGTGCGCCGATCAACGGTCGTTCGCCCGGCCGTTCGGACTGGTCGCTGGGTGCGCCCCGGGTGGTACAGGTGGCCGCCCGGCGGTGCGATCGCGGCAGGTGCTGCCATCGGTTTCGTGACAGCAGCGACGGCGGCCGCGTGGGCGGTGTCCCCGCCAGCACCCGGCTATTGTTGGTACTACACGGACCCAAGCCAGAGACAGGGATTCTGGGACGTTTGCCAATAGTCGATGGTTGATGGGAATGCCATGACGATGTTGCAAGCTAGCATCGAGCGAAGCGATCATTCAGCTGACGATCTGCGAATGGACGGCATGATGTGGATTCCGGGCGGGACCTTCCGCATGGGATCGGATCATCATTATCCCGAGGAAGCACCAAGTCACCGCGTGACCGTTGATGGCTTCTGGATCGACCAAACGCCTGTCACCAACCGGCAGTTCAAGCTGTTCATCAAAGCCACGGGGCATGTGACGCTCGCCGAGGTTCCGCCAGATCCGAAGGACTATCCCGGCGCACTGCCTCACATGCTCTATGCGGGTTCGCTGGTGTTCACCCCGCCGCGTCAGCCGGTCGATCTGCGCAATTGGGCCGAGTGGTGGTCCTTCATGAAAGGCGCCGACTGGCGCCATCCTTACGGACCCAAGACCAATATCAACGTGCACGACAATCATCCTGTCGTGCACGTTTCGTATTCGGATGCGCTCGCTTACGCAACATGGGCCGGCAAGGAGTTGCCGACCGAAGCAGAATGGGAGTTTGCCGCGCGCGGCGGCCTCGATGGCGCGGAGTTCGCATGGGGCGACGAGTTCACGCCGGGCGGTGCGCATATGGCCAATACCTGGCAGGGCGAATTCCCGCGGGAGAATCTTGGTCAGGATGGCTTTGAGCGCACGTCGCCTGTGACGGCTTTTCCGCCGAACGGGTATGGCGTTCACGACATGATCGGCAACGTCTGGGAATGGACTAGCGATTGGTACTCACCGAAACACGAAGCCGACGCGCCGAAGGCGTGCTGCATTCCTGAAAATCCGCGCGGCGGCCGCGAAGATCAAAGTTACGACACCTGCCAGCCGACCATCAGAATTCCACGCAAGGTGCTCAAAGGCGGATCGCACCTCTGCGCGCCAAATTATTGTCGCCGCTATCGGCCGGCCGCGCGCCACGCCGAACCGATCGACACGTCGACCAGCCATGTCGGATTCCGCTGTGTGACAAGGAAACTCGCTACGCAATGACCTTCAACTTCTTTGGGAAGAACGGAGAGTGCAATGACGAGCAGTGCGAAAGACCAGGACAAAGCCGAAGCGCCATCGAACGAAGCCGACAATCGCGCTCTCAGCCGCCGGAATATTTTGCTGGGCTCATCGGCGCTGGTGGCCATGGCGGCGATGACGACGGCCGCAGAGGCCCAGACGCAAAAGGCTGCGCCGACACCAGGACCGGCGCCAGCACCCGCCACGCCGTCCGGACGCAAGCCGAACATCCTCGTCATCTTCGGTGACGACGTAGGCCAGACCAACATCAGTGCTTATTCGTTCGGAGTGGTGGGCTACAAGACGCCGAATATCGATCGCCTTGCCAGGGAAGGCATGATGTTCACCGATTACTATGCGGAGAACAGCTGCACGGCGGGCCGGTCGACCTTCATCACGGGGCAATCCTGCCTCCGTACCGGCCTCTCCAAGGTCGGCGCACCCGGTGCTCCTGTTGGCCTCCAGAAGGGGGATATCACGATTGCCCAGGCGCTCAAGCCGCTGGGTTATGCGACGGGACAATTTGGCAAGAATCACCTCGGCGACCGCGATGAATACCTCCCGACCAATCACGGTTTCGATGAGTTCTTCGGCAACTTGTATCATCTCAATGCCGAGGAGGAGCCGGAGCAACCTTATTGGCCAAAAGACGATCCGGCTTTCCTCAAGGCATATCATCCACGCGGCGTGATCCGCAGCTATGCCGATGGCAAGATCGAGGATACAGGGCCGCTGACCCGGAAGCGGATGGAAACGATCGACGACGAGACGTCGGATGCCGCAGTCGATTTCATGACGCGACAAGTGAAGGCCAACAAGCCGTTCTTCACCTGGATGAATGCAACACGAATGCATGCCTTCACACATGTGCGCGATTCGATGCGTGGACAGAGCGGAATGGTCGGGAATGAGTACGCTGACGGCATGGTCGAACATGACGGCGATGTCGGAAAACTCCTGAAGGCCATCGACGATCTCGGCATCGCCGACAATACCATCGTCATCTACACGACCGATAATGGCCCTAATCAATGGTCGTGGCCCGATGCTGCTACGACGCCGTTTCGCAGCGAAAAAGATACCAACTGGGAAGGTGCGTTCCGCGTCCCGGCGATGGTTCGCTGGCCTGGGAAAATCAAGGCCGGTGAGATTTCCACCGGGATAGTCTCCGGTCTGGATTGGTTCCCGACACTGCTCGCGGCCGCCGGCGACACCGACGTCAAGGACCGGCTGCTCAAGGGATGGCAGCCGGCTGGCAATCCCACCACCTTCAAGAACTACCTCGATGGCTTCAACCAGCTCGATTACCTGACAGGGAAATCGCCCAAGAGCGCGCGTAACGAGTTTTATTACTTCAACGACGACGGCGACCTCGTCGCGATGCGTTATGACGATTGGAAGGTGGTTTTTTCCGAGCAGCGTATGCCGGGCGGCTTCGTGGTCTGGGCGAATCCCTTCACGACCTTGCGGGTGCCGAAGCTCTACAATCTTCGGATGGATCCTTATGAGCGCGCGGACGTGGTATCGGATCAATACTATGACTGGCTCACGAAGAACGATTACCTCATGGTCAAGGGGCAATTGAAGGCCGCGGCCTTCCTGCAGACATTCGCGGAATATCCGCCCAGTCAGCGTCCCGCGAGCTTTAATGTCGAGGGCGCGCGCAAGGAGGTCAACAAGGCGATCGACCAGTCGTTCAGGGCCCGCGGCCTCGAGAAGTAGATGCGGAGACAGAGGGGGCGTGCTGGCATCGTGCCAGCCGGCCCCTCACTTTTCGAGGCTTTCGATCGAGTGAGGTCTATCGATGACCGGAAAAATTGATCGTTTCTTCCGTCGCTGCATTCTGGCTTCGCTTGTCGCCAGTTCGCTTTGCGCGTTCCTGAGCCAGCACGCTCTTGCACAAGGCGATCCGCTGCCTTCATGGAACGACGGCGCGGTCAAGAAATCCATTATGGATTTCGTCGCAAAAGTTATCACGCAGGGCGGTGCAGATTTTGTGTCACCCGCCGAACGCATCGCTGTGTTCGACAATGATGGCACCCTGTGGTGCGAGCAACCGATCTATTTCCAGGCCGCCTTTGCGCTTGACCGCGTCAAGGCCATGGCGGCGCAGCATCCCGAGTGGAAGCAGCAGCAGCCGTTCAGGGCGTTTCTCTCCGGCGACAGAAAGGCGCTGGCGGAGCAGGGCGAGAAGGGCCTGCTGACGCTGGCAGCCACAGCGCATAGCGGGATGACCACGGATGAATTTGCAAAATCCGTGTCCGATTGGCTGGCAACGGCAAAACATCCACGCTTCAACCGCCCGTATAACGAGCTCATCTATCAGCCGATGGTCGAGCTGCTGGCCTATCTTCGCGCCAATGGCTTCAAGACATTCATCGTGTCCGGCGGCGGCGTCGAGTTCATGCGGGTGTGGGCCGAAAAGGCCTATGGCGTTCCGCCCGAGCAGGTGGTCGGCTCAAGCGGTGTCACGAAATATCAGCTCGACGCCGCGGGCAGGCCATCGCTGCTGAAGACGGCGAAGGTGCAGTTCATCGACGATGGGCCGGGGAAACCTGCCGGGATCAACATGATCATCGGCCGCCGTCCGATCCTCGCCTTCGGAAATTCCGATGGCGACCATCAGATGCTGCAATGGACCATGGCGGGAGGTGGCCCCCGCTTTGCCGGCATCGTGCACCACACCGATGCGGCACGCGAATATGCCTATGACCGGCCGTCGAAGATCGGACAGCTCGACAAGGCGTGGGACGAGGCGAAGGCAAATGGCTGGACCGTCGTGGATATGAAGCAGGACTGGAAGAAGGTCTTTGCCTTCGAGCCGTGACGGTTTTTATAGGCATGGATGGGAGTGGGTCATGAACAGATTTGTTTGCGCAGCATTCGCTCTGCTTTTGACGACGGCATGGGCGGCGAACGCCCAACCGCAACCCGCCCGCATCACGGACCAGGATATCAGTGACGCGTATATCTATCTTCTCGGCCGGCTGTTGGTCACGCGTCAGCAGCAACTTGATTTCCAGGAAGGGTTTAAATGGAACGAGCTGGTGCATCGCAAGCCCGGCGCCGTGGATTGGCCCAACCCCAATCTTGATGTTGCCTACTCCGAAGCCTGGGTCGCTGTCGACGACAGCAGTTGCACCATCGTCAGCCTGCCGAAGGTCGAGGGACGCTACTACACGGTCCACTTCCTCAATGGCTGGGGCGAGACAATAGCCAACATCAATGAGCGCCTCTTTCCCAAGCGGCCGTTCGGGGAGTTTGCCATGTGCCTCAGGGGCGCGAACGTTGCGATCCCTGCGGGAGCGACGCGCATCGATCTGCCGGTGAAATATTCTCGCGTGCTTGCCCGGGTCGAGCTTGGCTCCGATCCGGAGGCGGCAATCGCCTTGCAACATCAGTTCAAGTTCCAGGCAACAGGCGCGCCGAAACTTCCGGACATTCCCAAGACGCCGATATTCGAGCTTGAGACATTGCCGGGCGTCGAAGCTTTCGAGGCAGCCGATATTGCACTCGACAGCGAGGTTGATCTCAGCGTCGGGCTGGAAGCGTTGGGCCAGAAGGCTCGCGCCATCGCCAAGGCCATCAAGGACCCTGCCGAACGCGCGCGCGTGGATCAGGTGATCCGTATCCGTGCATTCGCCGACTTGGGTAAGGCCGGGGCCATCATCGGCCACGGCACGGTGCAGAACGGCTGGGCACGTCCCGGTGTTGTTGGAGAATATGGCCTCGATTATCTGGCGCGAACGTTGGTCAACAACGGCGGCATCTGGGCCAATATCAAGCCGGAAGTTCTCTACTATCGAGGAAGCCTCGATCAGGCCGGAGCCGAGATCAGCGGTGACAACGTCTATACACTGACCTTTCCGAAGGATGGGCTGCCGGCTCAGTATGCGACGTTCTTCTGGTCGGTGATCGCCGTGGACGGTCACCGTTTCCGCGTGCTGCCGAATCCAATCAACCGGTTTCTGATCAACAACCAGTCGAAGCTGCAATACGGCGCTGACGGTTCGCTGACGCTCTATTTTGCCGATCAGAAGCCTGCCGATGCGCCCGACGGCAACTGGCTGCCGACGCCGAAAGGGCAGAAGTACCGCCTCACATTCCGGTTCTATCGCCCGACAGAAGGCGTGGCGAACGGCACCTATTACCCGCCGCCGTTGGTCAAGCGGTGATGTGAGAGAGGACGGTAATTACAAGCGACTTCGCTATTGCAGGCTGTGAACTGAACACGAAAGGAATTTTCGTCATGAAGACACTTATTACTCTTTTTGTTTCAGGATTGGTGTGCGCCGCAGTCGTTGCCGCGCAGGCTCAATCACCAGCGGGCGTCACCGTGCCTGTCACGCTGGATAACTTTGCCCGTGCCGAGTCCGACGCCTATATCGGTAATCTTCTCAAAGAAGGAAGTTTGGGAAAGTTCAAGCATAACCGTGAGCCGGCGAGCATCGATAATCAAACGGTCATTCGCCTTAATCGCGACACGCTCTATTCGTTCGCCGTGTTCGACCTCGACGCGGGGCCTGTGACCGTCACGATGCCGAACGCGGGCAAGCGCTTTATGTCGCTGCAAATTATTAACGAGGACCATTATGTTCCGGCCGTTTATTATGGTGCCGGATCGCACAAATTGACAAAGGAGAATGTGGGCACGCGGTTACGCCGTGGCTGGCGTCCGTACGCTCGTCGATCCAAACAATCCCGAGGACCTCAAGCAGGTTCACGATCTGCAAGACGCGATCAAGGCAAGCCAGAAAGGTGAAGGGAAGCTCGATCTGCCGAATTGGGATCAGGCCGCCCGGAAAGATATCCACGACGCGCTTCTGGTGCTGGCGAAATATGCAGGCGGCTTCTCGCATGCCTTCGGCACCAAAGGGCAGGTCGATCCTATCAGGCATTTGATCGGGACGTCCGCGGGCTGGGGAGGCAATCCCGATAAGGACGCGACCTATCTCAGCTTCTCGCCATCGAAGAATGACGGCAACACAATCTACAAGCTCAACGTCAAGGACGTGCCGGTCGATGCGTTCTGGTCCGTCAGTCTCTACAATGCCGCCGGCTACTACGAGAAAAACCCGTACAACGCCTATTCGCTCAACAACCTTACTTCAAAAAAGAATGCCGATGGTTCGGTGAGCATCCATTTCGGCGGCTGTGACGGAAAAATCCCGAATTGCTTGCCGATCATGAAGGGCTGGAACTACACCGTGCGACTCTATCGTCCGCGCGCCGAAATCCTCAGCGGGAAATGGAAATTCCCGGAGGCGCAAGCGGTCAATTAAGGAGGCCTAGATGAGCGGATTCGACATCTTCGCCTGGATTGTCCTGATCATACTCATGGCTTGCGCGGTCGCGGTGTTCTGTATCGCCGGCTGGCTGCCCGGGCACATCGCGAAAACCCGCGGTCATCGGCAGGCGGAGGCAGTGACGGTCGCGGGCTGGGTGACCCTGATCTGCGGCTTCGCGCTCTGGCCGGTCGCGCTCATCTGGGCTTACGTCGATGTCCCTGTCTCCAGCAAGAGGGAGCAGCAATCATGATGATCGCGATCATGGCGGTTTATCTGGTTCTGCTGTTCGTTCTTGTGCGAACTGGTATTGTTCGTTTCAACCTCTTCTGGAAATGCTCTCCTTTCATTGTCCTTCTGCTTTTGAGCCTGTTGCTGTTCATTCCGATGGGATGGGGCGCGCCGCAGGGGCCTGCGTTGGTGGTTCGTCACTCGGTCTCCATCGTCCCGGACGTCGCCGGTGAGGTGATCGATGTTCCGGTCGCGGCCAATACCCCGCTCAAGGCAGGTGATGTGCTTTTCAGGATCGATCCGGTGCCCTTTGAGGCCCAGGTCAGGGGGATCGAAGCGCAGCTCAAACTATCGGATATGCGTCTTGCCCAGATGACGCAGCTCTTCGAGCGCGATTCCGGCCGCGGCTTCGATGTTGAGCAGCGGCAATCGGAGGTCGATCAGCTGACTGCACAGCGCGACAGCGCGCGGTGGAATCTGGACAAGACCATCGTGCGCGCACCGGCCGATGGCTATGTGACCAACGTCGCGCTGCGTAAGGGTGCGCGGGTGGCAAATCTCCCTCTGTCACCGGTGATGGCTTTCATCGATACGTCGGATACGATTGTCGGCGTCGAAATCGCACAGAACGATGCGCGATATCTGCGAAGTGGCCAGCCGGTCGAGGTCACGTTCAAGTTTCTCCCGGGCAAGATCTATACGGGGCGGGTGGAAAGTATCCTGCAAGCTGTCGCCACAGGGCAGACCCAGACGTCGGGTATTGCCGTGATGCCGAAAGCGGTGCAATCCGCGCCGTTCGTCGCCCGCGTGAAGCTCGATGACGCCGGGATTGCGGCGCAGTTGCCGGCAGGAAGTGCCGGTGAAGCCGCGATCTTCACCGACCACGTCAAGGCAACGCATATCATTCGCAAGGTGCTGTTGAGACAGATTGCGATCCTGAATTATGTCAATCCGTTTTGAGTCCTGAGATGACTACCAAGCGTTCAGCAGAGCGGCGCCCACTTCGTATCGGGTTTCGTACATCCATCGTCACGCTGTTCGTGGCGGTGGTACTGTTTGTCGGATTGACGCTGGTCTATTTCAGCTTCAGCCGTGTGTCGCTGATCACGCAGACGGCGGCAAGTACCTTTATCGACAAGGTGGCGCAGCTCGGCGCCGACCGGATCGATTCCAAATTCCGCAACGTGCGCGACAGCCTCGAAATTCTCGCCGGCCTTCCGTCGATCCAGTCGGCGGAGATCGAAGACAATTCGCGACTCTACAGTCTGATGGCCTCGATGCTGCGCAACAACCCGCAGATATTCAATCTCTATGTCGGCTATGAGGACGGCTCATTTCTTGAAATGGATGTGATCGACCGCGCCAAGCCGGCTTTCCGTGCAGGCCTCGGCGTGGATGAGGATGCCGCCTTCCGCGTGGTCATCATTTCACGCACCGGCAACGCATCGCCATCGCCCGCCACTATCTTCCTATCGGATAACCTGATCCAGGTTGCCGAAACCAAGGGCCCCACGACCTATGATCCTCGTCAGCGGCCCTGGTACGTCGAGGCCTTCAAGGATGAGAAAACACTGCTGACCGGGCCGTATGTGTTCTTTGCGACCGGCCAGCCCGGTTATACTTTGCGCACAGCGCTGAAGGAGGGCCGCCGCGGCGTAGTGGCCGCCGATCTCCTGCTCAATCGCCTTGAGATAATGCTGGACGAGCAAAGGCTCGGCGACTCCGGGGTTGCCTTTCTATTCAATGATTCGGCGCGGATCGTTGCGCATCCCGAGATGAGCCGGCTGATGGAGGAAATTCCCGAGCGCGGCAACGAGCTGCCGTCAATGAGTGCGATCAGGCTGCCCGGTCTTTCGCAGGCGGTTGAGACGTGGCGAAAGGGCGGTGCGTCTCAGCAGTTTTTTGCGGACGATGCCGGACGAACCTATGTCGCCGCCTTTCACGGTATCGAGACCGCGGGCAATGCCGGTATCAAGCTCGCTGTGATCGCGCCACTCGACGAATTTTTCGCAAAGATCATTTCGGAGCGGCGCGGCTTGTTTGCGCTGGCTCTCGGTTTTGTGCTCGGAATGCTGCCACTGGCGATCTGGCTTGGCTCCATGCTCGCGCGGTCGCTGCGCAGCCTCGCCCAACAAACCGACGAGATTCAGCATTTCAGGCTCGCGGATCGCCCGCGCCTGCATTCCGTCATCGATGAGATCAACGAGCTCGGCCGCTCGGTCTTTGCGACGCGGACTGTCATACGAAACTTCGCCAGTTTTGTGCCAAGGCCAATCGTGCGGCAGCTCATCGAGTCCGGAGCGTCGATCGAGCTCGGGGGAACGCGGCGGGAAGTCACCGTGCTCTTCACCGATGTCGCCGATTTCACGGCCAAGACGGAAAAGGCCGATCCGTCGGAAGTCATGATCTTCACGTCGCGCTATTTCGCGGCGCTGTCCGAGGTTATCATGAAATATCACGGCACGATCGATAAATTCATTGGCGATGCCGTGATGGCGTTCTGGAACGCGCCAGACGATGATCCCCACCACGTCGTCCATGCCTGCGAGGCCGTGCTCGCCTGTGTGAAACGCAATGGCGAGCTGAACGAACAGTTCCGCGGCGCCGGGTGGCCCGCCTATGGCACCCGCTTTGGTCTGCATGCAGGCGATGCGGTCGTCGGCAATGTCGGTTCCTCCGACCGCATGAATTACACTGCGCTCGGCGCGACCGTTAACCTCGCCGCGCGTCTGGAAGGGCTCAACAAAAATTATGGGACACAGGTGCTGGTCAGCGCCGCCGTGAAGGAGCGCGTCGAAGGACGCTTTTCTTTCCGCAGCATCGACGAGATCAAGCCGAAGGGCTTTGCGGAGGACGTGCGGATCTTTGAACTGCGTTGCGAGGCGGATGGAGCTTCGGAGCATGCCTTCTGCCAGCGCTGGGAAATCGTCTATGCCGCGATCCGGCAGGATAAGTCGGCCGTGGCCCTCGTGGGGGTCACCGACTTTCTTGCCCAGTATCCCGACGATGGTGTTGCGCAATACCATGCGGAACGGATTCGCGTGGAATTACAAGCGCCGCGCCGCGTTGCGAGCGGAGCGATGCAATGACGCGCGTGCTCCGTCCTTTCAACAGGCGTCAGATCCTGGCCGGTGGGCTTGCGGCAGGCGCCGCCTTTGCCGCTCCTGCGGTCGCGCAAGCGCGAACACGCGTTCGGCTGGGATACCTCCATGTCGTCGCCGTCGACGGCCAGATCTTCACCGGCCTCGATCTGGGCTCGTTCGACAAACAGGGTATCGATTTCGAGCTTGTCGAGTGCAATACCGGGCCGGAAGCGTTCGAGGCCATGGCGCGGGGAGAGGTGGATGTGCTGTCGGCGGGCGGAGTGATTTCGAACTATCTCGCGCTCGGTGCTGGCCGCGGCTTTCTGATCAACGATATCGAGATCGCCACTGCACAGCTCTGGGTTCGCCCGGACCGCGGGGTCAAATCCTTCGCCGATCTCCGTGGCAAGCGCATCGCGACAACGACGAGGACCACGGCGCATATCTTTCTGGACCGCGCCTTGCGCGCTAACGGCCTTGGCCTCGCCGACGTTCAAGTGGTCAACAGCAACATGTCGCAAGCCGTGGGCGCGTTCATTGCCGGAGAGGTGCCTGCCGTTGCGTTGTGGGTGCCGTTTAACCTCAGCGTCCGCGACAAGCTCCCGGATGCCATCAAGCTGGTGGATGCGTCCGCCTTCTATCCGCAGTCGGCAGTGGTTGGCGGCTGGGTCGCGCGGCACGAGTATTATGCCGCGCACAAGGACGTCTTGCAGCGGATCATCCGAGGCTGGGCGACCGCCAACGACCACATGTTGCGGAATCCCAAGGCCGCAGCGGAGTCTCTTCACCAGCGGCACTATCAGAACGCCTCGATTGCCGACATAGCAGAGGCGCTTAAGGCGCAAAAGATGTTCTCGTCACGGGAGTGGAAACGGCTTTATGCCGACGGCACGGTTACAAAATGGCTGCAGCAAGTCAGCGATTTCTTCGTGGTGGAAGCTGGCGTCACAACGGCGACGCCGGCCACGGACTATTTCGATTCCAGTTTGTATTTGGCAACGGTGAATTAGCAGCCAGTTTAAGCAACGATATATTTGAGCAGGGGCTGCATACCCCATCTGGCAAAGGACGAAATGTCAGTCGCCGGCCCCTGAGCCATATTGCTTCGAAACTCCTCGGACGTCGAACCGGATCGAGAACAGCCGACCGCACACTAGCGTGCCTATCGTCATCACTTCGTTCAGATTCCCGTTGGGGTGTTCTGCATACGCGACGTCCGCTAAATCCAGTGGGCTCAATTGGTCGGTGCAACACTCTAATCTTGTAGCAAAGATGGAGTGCGGACATGAACCGGCGACAACGCATTAACTACTCGGCGGCGCAACGATCCGAGATCTGGGATCGTTGGCAAGCAGGCGAACCGATGAGTTCGATCGGACGCCGGTTTGACCGCGATTCCTCATTGGTATTCTCGATCATATCGCCGACTGGCGGTATCCGGCCGCCGGATCGGTGCCGTGCCAAGCGAGCGCTTAGTCTGTCTGAACGGGAGGAGATTTCTCGTTGGCTCAGCATGTGCCGCTCCTTGCGGTCGATCGCACGTCATTTGGGACGATCGGCTTCAACCATCAGCCGTGAAGTCCGACGCAATGGTGGGGCGGATCGCTATCGGGCAGCCCGGTCCGATCAGGCCGCCTGGGATCGATCGCGGCGACCCAAGCTCTGCAAGCTGGCTTGTCGTCCGTTCTTGAGGCGGACAGTATCGACCTTGTTGGGGAGGCACTGGTCGCCGGAACAGATTGCCGGCTGGCTGAAGCGGACGCACCCGGCGGAGCCCGAAAAGCAGGTGTCACACGAGACGATCTATCGCAGCCTGTTCATCCAGGCGCGCGGCGTCCTGAAAAAGGAGCTTCTTGAGCACCTGAGAGCAAAGCGTACGGTTCGTCGCTCCAGGCATGCGAGCATGAAACGGAACGGGCTCGGCCAGATCAAGAACGCCGTATCCATCAGTGAACGACCGCCTTCCGTCGATGATCGTGCGGTCCCTGGCCATTGGGAAGGCGATCTGATCGGTGGATCGAGGAATAGCTATATCGCAACGCTTGTTGAACGGCATTCGCGCTATGTGATGCTGATTAAAGTCGCGAACAAAGATACCGAAAGCGTTGTCTCGGCGTTGATCAAGCAATCGCGGCGGTTGCCCAGCGAACTTTACAGGTCCCTGACTTGGGACAGAGGTAAGGAGCTCGCCGACCATCAGCGACTGGCATTGGCCGCCGACGTCGATATCTATTTTTGTGACCCTCGCTCCCCATGGCAGCGCGGATCAAACGAGAACACCAACAGGTTGCTGCGCCAATATCTGCCGCGGGGCACCGATCTCTCCTTGCACAGCCAAGCCAGGCTCAGCGCCATTGCAAGGCAGCTCAATGAGCGACCACGGAAAACCTTGCTTTATCAGACGCCGGCTGAGAGGTTTGCCGAATGTGTTGCAGCGATCGGTTGAACTCACCGCGCAAAGCCGTCATTTGGGGTAAGTTTCTATTCGTTCGTCGCTCGTAGGGAGCGACGTGGAGGGACGGGTTGGCATCGGAGCCGACTCCATGCCTGTCTGGAACAAAGGTCAAATTGTTGGCCAGAAACTTCCGCTCAAACCGAGAGAGGTTTGGGGGATGAGAACGAGATTGGAAGTTGCCTCCAACCTCCGAGAGCTTGCCCTCTTTATCTCGCAATCGACAGTAAGCTCCGCGCGTGCGATCTGACATGCATAAGAGTTCGAGACTTGATGATCTCCGGCTTATTGCGGAGTCGGGCAACGGTTATTCAAAAGAAAACGGGGAGCCCGGTCCATTTTGAGGTATCGGAGCAGACAAAGAGCAGTCTTGAGAAGTGGATTGCTTCGCGGAAGTTGCTTTCGTCAGACTTCCTGTTCCCCAGCCGTAAGTTGGCTAAACCTCATCTGTCTACCCGACAATATGGGCGGATCGTTGATCGATGGGTAGTCAGCCTTGGACTAGATCGAAGACGCTATGGAACCCATTCGCTACGCCGAACGAAGGTGTCTGAGATCTACAAGAAAACCGGAAATCTTCGCGCGGTTCAACTGCTCCTAGGTCACACCAAGCTTGAGAGCACCGTACGTTACCTCGGAATTGAGATAGATGACGCATTGGCCATGTCGGAGCAGGTGGATCTCTAAGTTCTCACTGAGGCGCATCATCACGTGATGCGCCTTTGGGCGTTGAGCTGACCGAGCGATCTAGTAATCCGAAATAGCTATGGTTTGCTCAAGAAGCTGCGACGTGCTGGATTCCCGCCTACGTGGAGAGTGACAGTGTGTTTTGCGGATTCCTCATACTTCGTCATTGCGAGCAGCTGTTGTCTCGGACACCCGGTAAATCCGTTCGCCTAGCCTCATCCATCGTTGCATGCCGCGCGCTGGCGCAGCAGCTTGACGAAGGCTTCCGCAGGCGGTGAGAGCACGAGACCGCGTCGCTGGTAGATGTAGTAGCGACGGTTGATTTCCGGGGCGCGGAGCTTGATGAAGCGCACGTCGAAATTCGCAGCGAAGATTTGCCCGTAGTCCGGAACGGCGGCAAGGCCGGTGCCAACACCCACCAGCGCCAGTGCGGTGGTGAGATATTGGACCTCGACGGCGGTCTGCATCGACAGTGAGCGATCGTGCTCGTGCAGCAGGCGTTCCAGATGCCGATTGAACTCGCTGGAGTAAATCACCCAGCGCGCGTCGCGCAGTTTTTTCCAGGAGACTGCCTGTTGGCGCCCCAGCGGATTGCGCGCCGCGCAGACCAGACGGATCGGCACATCCATCAGGAACGTGCTGGTGACATCGTCGCCGGTGGCGCGCTCGGGGCCGACACCCAGTTCCGCCTCGCCCCGGCGCACGATGCTCACCACCTCATCCGCCATCGCGTCGGTCACGCGCAGGCCGACGTCGGGATGAGCCTGTTCGAATTCGCCCAGCGCCGCCGCCACCCATGTACATGCCAGCATCTGCGGCGCGGCCACGCGTAGCAGACCGGTACGAAGCAGGCGAAGGTCCGAAGCGCCCTCGGCGATCTGCTGAACGTCATCCAGGATGCGACGCGCAAAAGGGAGCAATTGCTGGCCGGCGGCGGTTAGCAGCACGACCGGGCCACGGTCAAAGAGCTTCAGGTGGAGGGTCTCCTCGAGCTGCTGGACCAGCATGCTGACGGCCGATTGCGTCAGGTTGATCTGCCGCGCGGCCGTCGTGAAGCTGCCGGCCCGCGCGACCGCGGCGAAGGCCCGCATCTGGCGCAGGCTGAGATTGGAGAGAACGTCGGGCCGCATAGGAGTCTCCCGCTGGCGTGGTTTGGGTATCAGAAAGCCTGATGAGAGTATTAGAAGAATTCGCTTGTGTGATGGGGGAGTTATTTTCCAGAATTCGTCCCCATGCACATTGTCGTCATAGGGACTGGAATCGTTGGCGCCTGCACGGCCGCATGGCTGCAGCGCGACGGACATGCGGTGACGTTCGTCGATCCGCTGGAGGCGGGCGAAGCCTGCTCGTTCGGCAATGCGGGCTCGCTATCGCCCAGCGCCTGCCTGCCGGTGGGTATGCCGGGCATGTGGAAGAAGGTTCCGCGCTGGCTGTTGGATCCATTGGGGCCGCTGACGGTGCGCTGGGCCTATGCGCCGCGGGTGGCACCGTGGCTCCTGCGCTTGCTGCATCATTCGTCGCGCGAAGAGGTGACGCGTATCGCCACCGCGTTGCGTACACTGCTGGAGCCAATCTTCGATTGCTACGATCCGCTGCTCACCCATGCCGATGCGCAGGAGCTCGTGCGGCGCAGCGGTTGCCTCTACGTCTTTTCGTCGCGGGAGACCGCAACGCAGTGGTCATGGGGCATGAACCTGCGGCGATCGTTGGGCGTCAAGATGCAGGACGTCGATCAGGATGAGCTCGAAACTCTCGAGCCAGACCTCAAGGGACGCTTCCGCTTCGGCATCCTGGCGCCCGAGAACGGCTCCACGTCCGACCCGTCTGCCCTCGTCAAGGTACTTTACAATCGCTGCATCACGGACGGCGCGCGCCACGTCCGCGACCGCGTTCGCGGCTTCGAGCGTGAGGGCAAGCGCGTCACGGCCGTGCGGCTGGAACGCGGCGAGCCGCTGGCGGCGGATGGCGTGGTGGTGGCGGCCGGTGCATGGTCGGGCGCGTTGGCCGCATCGCTCGACAGCCCGGTGATGCTGGAGACACAGCGCGGTTACCACGTCACCGTGCAGAGTTCGAACCTGACTTTGCGCCACACCGTGATGGCGGTGGAGCACAATCTGATGGTCAACCCGATGGCCATGGGCCTTCGGCTGGCCGGCACGGTGGAATTCGCCGGCCTGAAAGCCGCGCCCAACATGGCGCGCGCCGATGCGCTGTTACGTCAGGGGCAGCAGCTGTTCCCGCACCTCGACACGTCGTCCTACACGCGCTGGATGGGTCATCGTCCCTGTCATCCCGATAGTCTGCCCGTGATTGGTCCGGTCCGTGCGGTCGATAACGCGTGGCTCGCCTTCGGCCACGGCCATATGGGCATGTGCATGGGCGCGGCAACCGGCCGCGAGATCGCGCATCTGGTGGCGGGACGCCCGACGCAGGTGGATCTCACGCCGTTTTCGCCGGAGCGATTCCGTTGAGCCCGTCCTGGTCGCTTGCGGCGGACATGGGTGGCACGTTCATCGATGCAGTGGCCTTGCGACACGACGGACAGATCGCCTCACTCAAACATCCGCGCGCCGGGGGCCCGCTGGCGGAGACGGTCGTCGAGGCGCTCGATCTGTTGCGCGCGCAGGCGGGCATCGGGGCAGGCGATGTCGGACGGGTCGTGCACGGCTCGACCGTCATCACCAACCTGCTGCTGGAATTGAACGAGCCGCCGGTCGCCCTTGTGCTCACGCGCGGCATGCGCGATGTGCCTGTACTGGCGCGGCAGGATCGCAAGGAGCTGTACGAGCCCGTCATCGCGCCAGCCTTGCCCGACGCAAAACTGTTTCCGGGGCCGCTCCGTTTCGAAATCTCCGGACGGATCGATGCCGCCGGGCGCGAGGTCGAACCGCTTGGCCTGTCGGCGCTGGATGCGATCGCCGATGCGGTGAGCGCCGCCGGGGTGCGCGCCGTGGCGGTTGGCCTGTTGTTCTCGCACCTCAATCCGGACCACGAACGTGCCGTGCGCACCGCGCTGCATGCGCGTCTGCCGGACCTGTATGTTTCACTGTCCTGCGAGGTCGATCCGCAACCGCGGGAGTTCGAGCGATGGCTGACGACAGCGCTTGACGCCTATGCCAGGCCGCTGGCGGGAGATTACCTGCATGCATTGGCTGACGCGTTGACGGCGCGCGGCCTGCCGACACCGCGCGTAATGCGATCGTCCGGCGGCACCGCGCCTTGGCGCGAACTCGCGGAACAGCCGATCGGCCTCGCGATGTCCGGTCCCTGCGCGGCGCTGCAGGGTGTGGCCGCCAGCATCAGCACATGCGCGTCCGGACCCGCGATCGTCATGGATGTGGGAGGCACCAGCGCCGACATCAGTCTGCTCCTGGAGGGTAGGCCGACATTCACCGATGCGCTGGAATGTGGCAGCTTGCCAATCCGCCAGCGCTGCGTGGACATCACCTCCATCGGCATCGGCGGCGGCAGCTTGGTGTCGGTGCTGCCGGGCGGCGCATTGCGGCTGGGGCCGCGCTCGCAAGGCGCCTGGCCGGGGCCAGCCGCCTTCGGTCTGGGCGGTGACTTACCGACACTCAGCGATGCGCTGTGCGTGCTGGATCGTTTGCCGCCGCGATTGGCAGGCGGGATCGTGCTGGACCGCGCGGCGGCCGAGACCGCGCTCGGCGACATCGCCGCCGCGCTCGGTCTGTCTGTATCTCGAACGGCGGAGGCCGTCGTGAGCGCGGCCGCGGCCGAAATGGCAGAGGCGCTCAAGACCCACGCCTTCCAGCGCAACCTCGATCCCGCTCACGCGGTGCTCGTCGCCATCGGCGGCGGCGGCGCGCAACATGCGGCCGAAGTGGCCGAGAGCGCCGGCATCCGTCGTGTGCTGGTGATGCCGCATGCCAGCGTGATCGCGGCGCTTGGCATGCTGGCCGATCCGGAGGAGGCCGCTGTCCAGTTGGCGGCGAGCGATGGCCTCTGGGATCCGCTGCCGCCGCAGGGCGAGGGGCCGCATGCCCTATTCGCGTCGATGACCACCGTATGGGTGCCCGCAGGCTGGTCCTGGTGGCTCATGCCGGACCAAACACTGGCGCTGGAGGCGAAGGCCTGATGCCGCCCGCGCACGCACCAGCACACGATCTGGAGATCGCTCTGCGCATGGAGCCGCTGCGACTGGCGCTGCAGGGCACGGCCGATCGCATGCAGGCCGGCATGACGCGCGCTGCCGTATCGTCCATAGCCCGCGAGAGCGGCGACTGCGCCGCGGCGCTGTTTCTGCCGGACGGACGCATGCTGGCTCAGGCCCGCTCGCTGCCGCTGTTGCTGGGATCGCTGATTCCGGCCGTGGCCGGTGTGCTCGCGCGTTTCCCGCTGGCCGCGATGTCTGAGGGCGACGCCTATCTGCTTAACGATCCCTGGTCCGGCGGCACGCATTTGCCCGATCTCGCGCTGGTGCATCCGATCTTCCAGGGTGGCGAGGTGATTGCCTTGGCTGCCGCCAATCTGCACCATCAGGATGTGGGCGGCATGGCCGCCGGCTCCATCCCGCCTGACGCCAATGAAGTCTACCAGGAAGGCTTGCGCATTCCTCCGGTGCGCTGGCGCAGCGCCGACGGTGTGCAGCCCGACATTGACGCCATCCTGGTGGCCAATTCGCGCATGCCGGATAATTTGCGCGGTGACCTCGCGGCGCAATGGATTGCGCTGACACAGGGCGCGCGTGAAGTGAAGCAGATCGTGCGACACACCGGACCTCGTTTCATGGAGGTCTGCGATGCCTTGCTTGCGCAGACCGAACGCATGACAAGGGCGGCCCTCCGAGCTGCGCCCGATGGCGCGTGGAGCTGGCGCGACCAGCTCGACGGCAGCGACATCGACACCGCACCGGTCACCATTGCCGTGACATTGCGCAAGCAGGGCGATGCGCTGGTCATCGACTTCGACGGCAGCGCGCCGCAGGTCCGTGGACCGCTGAACGCATCGCCGGCGGCCATGCTGTCTGCAGCCTTGTTCTTCATGCGCACGCTGGCGCCTGATGCTCCCAACAATGCGGGCTGCCTGGCGCCGCTGACGCTGAAGCTTCCGCCCGGCAGCCTGGTCAATCCGATGTTGCCGGCGGCAGTCAATGCGCGCACGGCAACCGTAAAGCTGGCCTGCAACGCGATCCTCGGTGCCTGGTCGCAGTCGGCAAGCGGGACGGGCGTGGCGCCACACGCCGGTGTGGCCACTGTCCTCGCGCTCAGCGGCACGCGGATGGACGGGCAACGCTGGATGTTCACCGAGATCATCGCGAGCGGCGCCGGCGCCAGCGTCAACGCGTCTGGCCGCGCCGGCGTTTCCACCGACGTCGGCAATGCCCGTAATACGCCGTTGGAGGTGATCGAGACCGAAGCGCCGCTGCGCGTGGAATGCTACGAGATCCGCCGCGGTAGCGGGGGCGCCGGCATGCAATGCGGCGGTGACGGCGTCAGACGCGCCTATCGTCTGCTCGAAGGTGAGGGCTGGATTGCCTATCGCGGAGAACGCCATGTCGGCCGCGCCCGCGGTGTGCAAGGCGGCGACGCCGGCGCAAATTCGGTGGCCCGGGTTTTGCGTGTGGGCGGAGCGGTGGAGTTCTTGCCAGCGCGCGCCCGCATCGCGTGGTCCGCAGGCGATGTGCTGATCATCGAAACCGCTGGCGGTGGTGGCTGGGGATCTCTCGCTCCAGTTGGATCCGCCGACACACTTGCAAGGAGTTATCCATGATCCGCTTCCCGATGTCGCTCCGCACGACGCTGGCGTTGGCCAGTCTCGCGGTGTTTCTGCCTGCGTCGGGTTATGCGCAAGCAACTTACCCGAACAAGCCGATTCATATCGTTGTGCCCTTCGCGTCCGGCGGCAGCACCGACGTGCTTGCGCGGCGTCTCGGAGAAAAATTCGCCGCCGGCTGGGGCCAGCCGGTCGTGGTCGATAATCGCCCCGGTGCCGGCGGCACTATCGGGGCCGACTTCGTGGCCAAATCTGCACCCGACGGCTACACCCTGCTGGCGGGTGTGACTGGCAGCAACGCCATCGCACAGCCCCTGTACCCCAAACTGCCCTACGACGTGGTCAAGGATTTCGCGCCATTGTCGATCATGGTGAGCGCGCCGCTCGTGCTCGCCGTCAACCCCGACGTCAAGGCGACTACGGCGGCCGAGTTTCTCGCTCTGGCCAAGTCGAAACCGGACGCGCTGAGTTTCGGCTCGCCCGGCAACGGCACCTCGATGCATCTCACCGGCGAGATGTACAAGCAGGTTACCGGCGCCTCGATGGTGCACATTCCTTACCGCGGCAGCGCGGCCATGCTCACCGACCTCATGAGCGGTCAGATCCAGTCCGCATTCGGTGACGTATTGGTGCTGATGCCGCAGATCCAGGCGGGAAAGGTGCGCGCACTTGCCGTTACCTCGAAGACGAGGCTTCCCCTGCTGCCAGACGTGCCGACCCTGGATGAAGCGGGACTTCCGGGTTTCGAGGCGTCGTCATGGCAGGGCTTGTTTGCTCCGGCCGGCACGCCGCCCGACATCGTCGAAAAGCTGGGCGCGGAGGTGATCAAGGCCATGCAATCTCCCGACATCAAGGATTTTTTCGCAGCGCAGGGTTTCGTCGTTCAAGGATCGACGCCAGCGGCATTCAAGGCCTTTGTCGCAAGCGAGGTGAACAAATGGACGCCGATCGTGAAGAATTCCGGCGTGCAGGCCAATTGAGCTGACACGTTCCAACTCTGTAGCGCAACTGCATCGGAACGACCTCGAAGTGTGTCGGAGTTGAAAGGGCGTTTGCGGTTATTGCGGTGAGCAGGACAATACGCAATCGATGACTTTCGTTTCTAAGCATCGTGCCGGAAAACTTTATTACTGCCCCCTAGTGGCGCAAAGCCGCCATCCAGGCGTATCGTCCTCAATCTTAGCTTGGCCCAGATCATGTTAGATGAGGCAGCGCTTCGAACTCTACATGCGTGCATCCAAATCTCGTGTGCAGCAGCGACGATCTGCACAGAGATTGTCTTGAAGACAGAAGTAGTCTGGGGCGATCTATGCGTGCGCGTCCTTGGGAGGCCACCGGGCAACCACCCGCTATCTCGCCATCCACGTTGCGCAAGCGCAGTCGGTGTCGAAACCGGCTGCGTTTTTATTAGAACTGAGCTCATGCAAGCCCGTCGACAAATTAACGACGGCTGTGATGTTACTAGTGGCGACTACCGGTGCTTCGTTCAACATCACGGGCGTGCTAGCCGGCGGGCCGAGAGTGCTTCGCACGAAGTTGATGCGGTCGCGATTGCATCGGGAGAGGCCCATCGCTACGGGATCATGTGACAGGAGCAGTCTACCACTTGGGTGATCAGGTTCGCACGTCTGAGGCGAGAATGGTCACGCGAACGCGTCCGGGGGGGAGCCGCCGTCAATTCGACTTGGTGGCCCGCGGCTCTAGTCGTTTTCGCGATGGGAAGGGGAAGCAGAGGACCCATTCTCAGGCGACCAAATCGCTTGATACGTGTTTCGCGCGCCGCCTTCGGATTGAGGATGGCTCGCGTCATATTCGGCCGCGATAAGATGGCCGTAGGACCATTCAAGCACCCGTGAAACATTAAGCTTCCACGATGACCAGTTTGGCGAGCGCATGTCGCGTTCCATTCGGTTGGAGGTTGAAGCATCCAACGAGTGCAAGCAAAGGATATGCCACTACTTACTAGCGGTGCTCCCAGCGCTCATTACAGAATAGAGAAGTACGTTCCCTCGCGTATTTACCCACTGCTGGCCGCGAAAGGCACCAGCGTTCTTCGGAATTGCGTGCGCGCCGTACAGTGCAAGCGCTGCCTTTGCGCAGCAGTCACGGCGTGCGTCGCACAGGGGCCCGCGATCGCTTAACGGCTCATTTGGATCTCCTTCACGACCACGTCACCATTGATCACGACGGGTTCGTCGTCGAGCAACAACGAGCAATTGCGCATCGGAATGTCCAGGTGGCAGGCGGTATCGTTGGGGCCGCCCAGTTCGCTGTTCGGGCCCGTCGAGAACATGACGTTCCCGTAGAAGCTGCGCGGCTCCATTCCCATTCCGCCGGTAAATTCGCCCGGTACGAAGTTGTGCCATCTGGCCTGCGGGTTCATGCCCCAGCCGACGTGGCTCATGCCGAAACCGCGCTTGTCGTTGAACGAAGCCATATAGGCTTTGACGATCTCCGCCTCGAGGCCGCCGCGGATGTCGGTGACCCACCCCTTCTCGATCGTGTAGGTGATCGGTTCGCGCACCATGATGTTCTGCGGCAGCAGGATATCGCCAGTCGCCACGACGATCTGGCCGTCGACGCCATCGTCGTCTCCACCGGTGAAGACGAAGCCTGATGGCCAATGGTCCCAGCGACCGGGTGTGTCATTGCAGGCATATTCTGCAATCGTATCGTAGGTGTTGAGCTTGTAGGTCACGTCGGTGCCGTGTGGCGACGTGATTCGCATGACCTTTGCCTTGTCGAGAAGGCCGGCGGCGATTTCGACCTTCTCGCGCAATTCCGGATAGGGAAGCATTCGGGCAAGCAACGCAGGCGGCTCGACTGCGGTGAGGATGCGAGTGCCGGCGGCCTGGATCGCAAACTGCTCGGGGGAGAACAGCAGGAAAATGCAGTCGATCAGCATGTCGCAATTCTTCAGCGCTTCGACTGCATCGGGCAGGGCGGCCAGGCCGGTCACGCCGACGTTCCAGCCCGCGGTCGGCATCGGCGCGGGAAGGCGCATGTGATACATCCTGGCGCCGAGACGCTGGCCCGCGGCCATGAAAGCGTCGGCATATGACAGGCGATCGCTACCCTGAGTCAGAACGACGAGGCGCTCGCCTTCGCGAACCCCGGACATCTTGAGCTGATGCAGGCAGATTTCAGTGAAGCTGGCGTGATCCATCACTCTTCCTCTCGTTTAAATCTGAACTCGGCTTCTCGCAGCCTTCCTTTTATGGACACCAACAGCCTTCGTCGGCTCGCGGCACATGCCGCCGGTGATGAAGGCGACAGTCTCGGCCATCAATCTGGAGCCGTCTTTCGGATCGTACGACTCGGGCACCATGTCCTCCATGCGGTTCGTATCGGATAGAGCGTAAAGATAAGTGCCGATCATGAGCGTCATCCGCCAATGCACGTCGAGCCGTGAAAGATGCGGCAACGCCTTGTGCAGCGCATCGATATAGAGATGCGTGGACTCGTCATAAGCCGTCTTGCGCAGCTCGTAAGAGAGGTTGGGTGGTTCGGTATGCAGCCTGGCGTGGAGCCGCAAGAAGGCGGGCCCTTGCTCGGTCGCACGGAGGTCCAGGACCGGCCGAAGGAAGGCTTCGACGATGGCGACGACGTCCGTTGCCTTTCCATCGGTCTGCAATCTCGCCAAGCTTTCGATCCGCGCATCTGCGATCGGCGTCGCACGTCGAAGAAATGTTTCGCTGAAGAGGTCGAACTTCGAGCCGAAGTAGTAAGTGATCAGCGCCTGTGTCACTCCGGCGAGCACGGAAATCTCCCGTAGCGTGGTGCCCGCATATCCCTGATTGGCGAACACCACCTCGGCGGCATCCATTATGCCCTCGCGCATCGCTCCCTTGCCGCCTTCGGGCCGCCCAGGACGTTTGATCGGTGGCTCAGCGGACAAGACGCCTCGCCGGCCGGACACGCGGTTCATGCTGGCCTCCTCATGAATCCGATGCCGTGGCAGCAATTCGAGCACGAAGGCGCACAAAAACGGTGCAGCCGATGGGGCGAAGATAGAAAAGATAGCATTGTGGACCCCTGAGGCGTCGATGCCGATGCCGTTTCCCGCCGTTTCATGGGATGGCATGAGGATTGCTACCAGAAATTATATAGCCGGCCAACCAAACAATTATATGGCCGGCTAATTAATGTAACTAGCTGCGGCCAATCTTGAGGAGCATCAATGTCCGTCACGACTTTATCGGCCCAGCGGCCGATCACCGCGCAGGATGGCTGTCAGGATCCGGTTTTGCTCAACGACTGGCATGTCGTCGGCTATTCCTCCGATTTCGCCTCCGACAAAATCCATCCCGTTCGCCTGCTCGAGCGCGACTTGATCGTCTGGCGCTCGGCAAACGGCGACATCCATGTCTGGGAAGACCTCTGCATTCATCGCGGCGCCCGGCTGTCGAGAGGCTGGATCAAGAACGATCGCGTTGTTTGCCCCTATCACGGCTGGGAGTATGACGGCGGCGGTCGCTGCACCCTCATGCCTGCTGCTCCCGACGAGACGCCGATGAAAAAGGCGCGCGCTTTCCCCTATCAGGCAGTCGAACGCTATGGCTTCGTGTGGGTGTGTCTCGGCGAGCCGACGGCCGACATACCGGTGTTCCCGCAATGGGATGATCCGAGCTTTCTGAAGGTCCATAGCGGCCCCTATATGTATGCGGCCAATGGCTTTCGCTCGATCGAAAACTTCATCGATGCCAGCCACTTCCCGTTCGTCCATGCCGGCCTGAACGGCGTCATGGACAATCCGGATCGGCTTGAGCCCTATGACGTGCATGAGGTCGATACCGGCCTCTGCTCGTCGGAAATAAAGGTGTTTCAGCCGTGGGGCGATGCACGCGGCATTCCGCTGATGGCGTTCTACACCTACCACACGTTCCGTCCGCTGGTGGCCTACTTCTCGAAGCGAACCCAGCAGGCGGACAAGTCCGGCAATATCGTTTCCGACAAGTCCGATATCTTCGCCACCTTCTTCGTTTGCCAACCGGTCGATGAGAAGACGACTATCGCGCGCGTTTGCGCAGCGATGAACGTGAATCCGCATCCCGATCCGAAAGTCGTGCGTGATCGGGCGGACGTGGTCTTCAATCAGGATCGCGAGATCGTCGAGTCGCAGCGACCGGAGCGTATTCCAACGGAGCTGCGCTACGAGTTGCATCACCGAACGGATCTGATGGGGCAACGCTATCGGAGCTGGCTGCGCGCCAAGGGCATCACCTATGGCGTCATCTGACCTCGGTTTGAGGTTGCGGCTAGTCGAAGTGCGATACGGAGCGCCGGGGATCAATCTCTACCGGCTCGCTTCGTCCGACGGCGCGACGCTGCCGGCTTTCGAGCCCGGCGCTCACCTCGATCTCGAGGTAGCGCCCGGACTGGTGCGGCAATATTCGCTGCTTTGGCCACAGCCAGCTTCGGACTGCTACGAGATCGCGGTGCAGGAGGCGGCCGACGGAAGAGGGGGCTCGCGCGCCTGGCATCGGCAGTCGGTCGCAGGGGAGATCTATCAGAGTTCGATCCCGCGCAATCATTTCCCGCTCGGTGCTACCAACGAGACGACACGTTACCTGTTCGCTGGCGGCATCGGCATCACGCCGATCGTCTCGATGTATCGCAAGCTTGTCGCCGATGGTCAGCCGGTACAGCTGCACTATTGGACGCGCAGCCCCGAAGCGACCCTGTTTCATGCCGAGCTTGCCGCCGTCGCCGACGGTAGCGTGCGGATTCATCACACCAGTGGACCAGCGCCACGTCTCGCGGATGTTCTTGCGGATACGCCGATGGAGGCGCCGCTCTATTGTTGCGGGCCGACGCGCATGATCGATGCCTTCGACGAACTGACCGAGCGGCGTTCGATCGACCTCGTGCATCGCGAGCGTTTTGCCGTGGCGCCGGTGGATACGGGCCCCACGGGCAGCTTCACCGTTCGTCTGGCGCGCTCGGGGCGCACGCTCGATGTCGGGGCACAGGAGACTGTGCTCAGCGCCTGCCTCGCCGCCGGCATCGATCTTTCCTACTCATGCGAGGAAGGCGTCTGCGGTGCTTGCGAAGTCCGCGTTCTCTCGGGGCGCGTCGATCATCGCGACCAAGTGATTGCGCCCGCGGCGAGAGCGTCTTCCAGCACGATGATGGCCTGCTGCTCGCGCGGGCTGACCACACTCGAGCTGGACCTTTAATTCACGTGACGTTCTGTGATCGGAGACAACATGAAACATGATTTCCAAGTAGCCATCATTGGCGGCGGTATCGGCGGCGCGGCACTTGCCCGCAGTCTGGATCGGCTCGGCATCGATTATCACATGTTCGAACGCGCCTCGGCCTTGAGCGAAGTGGGTGCCGGCGTGCAGATGACGCCCAACGCCGTGAAGGTGCTTGAAGCGCTTGGGCTGGGACCGGATCTGGCGGCGGCAGGCTTCCTGCCAGAGGCCATGGTGGGATGGAATTGGCAGAGCGGCGAAGAGCTGTTTCGTACGCCGCTCCGTGAAGTATGTCCTCGTGTGTTCGGGGCCGAATTCTACCACGTTCATCGCGCCGACCTGCACACCATGCTGGCGAAAGATATCGCTCCTGAGCGCATCACGTTCGGTGTGTCCTGCACTGGGCTGCGTCAGCAGGCCGGGCGCACGATCGCCTGCTTCGACGACGGCAGCGAATATGCGGCCGATCTGGTGGTCGGCGCCGATGGCGTTCGTTCGGCTGTCCGCGCCGCGCTCTGGGGTCAGGAACCGGCCAGCTACACCGGGCACATGTGCTGGCGTGCCCTTGTTCCGGTCGAACAGTTTCCACTGCCTTTCGTCACGCCGACGTCTGCCTTCTGGATGGGACCGAAGGGGCACGTGGTGACCTATTACGTCAAGGGTGGTGCGATGGTGAACATCGTTGCCGTCAATGAGAATCACGATTGGGTCGAGGAGTCCTGGACCATCAAGAGCAGCCGGCAGGAACTGCTCGATGGATTCGCTGGCTGGAACGACAACCTGATCCGTCTGTTCGAGCTCACCAATCCCGACCAGATCTACAAGTGGGGGCTGTTCGATCGCGATCCGATGCAACGCTGGTCGCGCGGCAATGCCACGCTGCTCGGCGACGCCGCGCATCCGATGCTGCCTTTCCTGTCGCAGGGAGCAGCCATGGCAGTCGAAGACGGCTATGTTCTCGCGCAGGCACTGAGCCATTTCGGCCCGGGCGATCTCGGCGCGGCGCTCGATGCCTACGAGGCTGAGCGCCGTCCGCGCACTACCCGTGTCCAGCTCGAAGCGCGCGAACGTGGCCGCACATATCATTTGTCTTCGCCCGAAGAATCGAAAGCGCGTGACCTCGCATTCAAGCTTGAGCAGGCGAAGAACCCCAACGCAGTCGGGATCAAGGCTGAGTGGGTCTACCAATACGACGCCCGCACCTGCCGTGATCGCTTCGGCAAATCCCCGGCCCTGAGCGCTGCTTCCTGAGCTGCGCCCAGTCACACGGTATGCTCCAGATCTGCATTTGCCTGTTCGGCACGGTCGATCGTCTGGAGCCGCCACCACGTCGTTCCAAGCAACCACAAGCGTTTCACGATCGCATCACCCACCGGAGAAGGTAAGTCATGACCAAGCAAGTGAGTTTTAGACACGTCCTACTGTCTGGCCTGGCGACGATTGCCATTGGAGCCTCGGTTCCGGCCAGGGCCGAAGACACCATCAAGATTGGCGAGATCAACAGTTACAAGTCCCAGCCGGTCTTCACCGACGGCTACAAGAAGGGCATGATGCTCGCCATTGATCAGATCAACGCCAAGGGCGGTGTGGCCGGGCGCAAGCTCGAGCTCATTACCCGCGATGACAATGCCAATCCGGGCGAAGCGATCCGCCAGGCAGAAGATCTGGTCACCCGCGAAAAGGTCGACATCCTGGCCGGCGCCTTCTACGCCCATATCGGTACGGCATTGACCGACTATGCGAAGCAGAAGAAACGCTTCATGCTGATCACCGAGGCGCTGAGCGATAACATCGTCTGGGCCGTCGGCAACAAGTACACATTCCGCCTCGACTCCTCGACCTATATGCTGGTTTCTTCGCTGGTCGACGAAGCGGTGAAATTGAAGAAGAAGCGCTGGGCACTGATCTATCCGAACTATGAATTCGGGACGTCGGCTGCATCGGCCTTCAAGAGGTTGATGAAGGAGAAGCAGCCGGACGTCGAGTTCGTCGCGGAACAAGCGCCGCCGTTCAACAAGATCGATGCCGGAAGCGTGATCCAGGCGCTCTCCGACGCCAAGCCCGAGGCCACGTTCAACGCATTGTTCGGTTCCGATCTCGCCCAGTTCATCCGCGAGGGCAACACGCGTGGATATCTCGGTGACCAGATGCCGGTGTTCAGCATCATCACCGGTCAGCCCGAATATCTCGAACCGCTGCGCGATGAGATCCCCAAGAACTGGATGGTGACCGGTTATCCCTGGTACAGCATCAAGACGCCAGCCCATCAGGAATTCCTGACCGAGTATCAGAAGAAGTACGGCAAGGAGAATCTGCGGTTCGGTTCGATCATCGGCTATTCCACGATCAAGGCCATCGAGGCCGGTGTCGCGGCATCCGGCGGAAAGACCGACAGCGATTCGCTCGTCGCAGCGTTCGAAGGGCTCAATTTCGATACGCCGGACGGCAAGACCAGCTTCCGCAAGATCGATCACCAGGCGACCTGGGGCCTCTATGTCGGCAAGCTCGCCGTCGAGGACGGCAAGGGCGTGATGGTCGACTATCACTACGCCCCGGGCGACAAATTGCTGCCGTCGGACGACGAAGTGCGCAAGCTGCGTCCAGCTGACTAACCTGATGCCGGGCGTCCTCCTATCGAGGGCGCCCGGTCGCGTTTGAGCGTCACATCTGTTCCGAGCGAGACTGCCATGGATCTGTCCGCCTTCTTGGCTCAATTGTTGAACGGCTTGGCGGGGGCGTCGTCCCTGTTCCTGGTAGCGACCGGCCTGTCGCTGATTTTCGGCGTCACCCGGATTGTCAATTTTGCCCACGGCTCGTTCTTCATGCTTGGCATGTATGTGAGCTATTCATTGGTCGAACGGATCGGCGTGGGGCCTTGGCGAGCTGTCGGCTTTTGGGGCGCGCTGGTGCTCGCAGCATTGGCTGTCGGACTGCTCGGCGCGCTGGTGGAAATTCTGCTGCTGCGTCGGATCTACAAGGCGCCCGAGCTGTTTCAGCTGCTGGCGACATTCGCGCTGGTGCTCGTCTTTAATGATGCCGCACTATGGATCTGGGGGCCGGAGGATTTGCTCGGTCGTCGTGCACCAGGACTGGAGGGCGCTATCCAGCTCTTCGGTCGTGCCTATCCAAGCTACAATCTGTTCCTGATCGTGATCGGTCCCGCGATTTTCGGCCTGCTCTGGATGCTGCTGACCAAGACGCGCTGGGGCGTCATGGTGCGGGCGGCAACCCACGACCGCGAGATGCTGGGCGCCCTCGGCGTCAATCAGGCGTGGCTGTTCACCGGCGTGTTTGCACTCGGTTGCATGCTGGCGGGACTCGGCGGAGCGGTCCAGCTTCCGCGTCAGCCGGCGAGCCTCACCGTCGATATCTCGACGATCGGTGATGCGTTTGTCGTCGTCGTGGTAGGCGGCATGGGCTCGATTCCTGGTGCCTTTCTGGCGTCGCTCCTGATCGCCGAAGTGAAGGCGATTTGTATCGGCATCGGTACGGTTCATCTCGCGGGGATCGAGATCTCGTTCTCCAAGCTCACGCTGGTGGTCGAATTCCTGATCATGGCGGTGGTCCTTGTGATCCGGCCGTGGGGGCTGTTGGGACGGCCGCAAGCGACCAGTCGTAACTCGGCGCCGGTTGAAGCACCATTGAAGGCGGCTTCCAACTGGTTTCGCATGACGGTCATCGGCGTTTTCCTGCTGATGGCGATGTTGCCTATGCTCGATCAATCGCTGCCTTATGCTGCGGTGCTCGGTCAGGACATTCTGGTCGCGGCGCTGTTCGCGGTCAGTTTGCATTTCATGATGGGACCGGGCGGCATGCATTCGTTCGGGCATTCCGCCTATTACGGCCTTGGCGCCTACGGCGCTGCCATCCTGGTCAAACTGGCATTCATGCCCATGCCGCTCGCGATGCTGGTCGCTCCCCTGGTGGCCGGTCTTGGCGCCCTGCTGTTCGGCTGGTTCTGCGTGCGGCTGTCGGGCGTCTATCTCGCGATGCTGACGCTCGCCTTCTCGCAGATCGTCTGGTCAGTCGTGTTCCAGTGGGATGCGGTCACCGGTGGCTCCAATGGCATGGTGGGCGTCTGGCCGGCGGATTGGCTGAGCGGAACGCGCTACTACTACCTCACGCTCGTATTGGTCGGGCTCTCGGCCTACGCGCTGCGGCGGTTTGTGTTTGCGCCGTTCGGTTATGCGATGAGGGCCGGGCGGGATTCGTCGCTGCGTGCCGAGGCCATCGGTATCGATGTGAAGCTCGTGCAGTGGCTGGCCTTCACGATCGCCGGCGTGTTCGGCGGATTGGCCGGCACGCTCTACATCTTCTCCAAGGGCAGTGTCTCGCCGGATGTGATTTCGGTCAGCAAATCGGTCGACGGGCTCGTCATGGTTCTCTTGGGCGGCATTCAGTCACTCACGGGCCCCGTGATCGGCGCTGCGGTGTTCGGCGTGCTGCAGGACTGGGTGATGCGCGCCACGGATTACTGGCGGGCCTTGTTCGGTGGCATTATTCTGTTTCTGGTGCTCGCCTTCCCGGAGGGACTGGCTGGTATCTCGCGCCAGATCGAAAGTCTGTGGCAGCAATATCGACCTGCCGTGGGCGTTGTCCGACAGGAGAAGCTGACATGAGTGGCGCGCTGCTTGAGGTCCGCGATCTCTATATGACGTTCGGCGGCGTATGTGCCGTCGATGGAATCACCTTCGATCTTCATCCTGGTGAATTGCTGGCGTTGATCGGCCCGAACGGTGCAGGCAAATCCACCACCTTCAATATGGTCAACGGCCAGCTGCGTGCCTCGGGCGGATCCGTCCGCTTGGCCGAGCAAGAGCTGGTCGGGATGAAGCCGCGCGCGATCTGGCGCCTCGGCGTCGGACGCACGTTCCAGATCGCGGCCACATTCGCATCCTTCACGGTCGTCGAGAACGTGCAAATGGCGGTGATGTCCCATCAGCAGCAGATCTTTTCGCTGTGGCGTCCCGCCGCAAGCCGTTATCGCGATGAGGCGCTGATGCTGCTTGCGCAGGTCGGCATGGACGCGCAGGCTGACCGAGCTTGCAGCGAACTGGCTTATGGCGACATCAAGCGCGTCGAGCTCGCCATGGCCCTGGCGAACAATCCCAGGCTGCTGCTGATGGACGAGCCGACCGCCGGGATGGCGCCACGCGAACGCAACGAATTGATGGCTTTGACCAAGCGGCTGGTGATCGAGCGCGGCATGGCCGTGCTGTTCACCGAGCACAGCATGGATGTCGTCTTCGCCCATGCCGACCGCATCATCGTGCTCGCCCGCGGCAAATTGATTGCGGAAGGGGACGCAGACGAAATCCGCAGTCATCCCAAGGTCAAGGAAGTCTATTTCGGCAACGGCCTGACTTTCGAACATCCGCCGGAACTGGCCGTCGCGGCAAGGATACCCGCATGACTGCATTCGTGAATCCGATCCTGCTCGACGTCTCTCGTCTGAACGCCTGGTATGGTGCAGCTCACATCCTGTTCGACGTTGCGCTCAACGTGCGCCGTGGCGAAGTCATATCGCTGATGGGGCGCAACGGCGCCGGCAAATCCACTACGCTCAAGGCCATCATGGGCCTGCTGTCGCGGAGCGAGGGGCGGATCAATTTCCTGGGGCAGGACATCGGCGGCAAGGCGCCTTTCCAAGTGGCGCGCATGGGGCTTGGGTTCGTGCCCGAGGATCGGCGTATCTTTCCTGATTTGACGGTGACCGAGAATCTCGAAACCGGCAGGCAGGCGCCGCGGCAGTGGGCGGATGGAAGTGCCGCACTCAACTGGACGCCCGGCGCGCTTTACGAGCTCTTCCCCAATCTCGGCCGCATGCAGGACCGGCGCGGCGGCCAGATGAGCGGGGGTGAACAGCAGATGCTCACGGTGGCCCGTACGTTGATGGGAAATCCGCTACTGGTCCTGCTCGACGAACCGTCGGAAGGTGTCGCGCCGGTGATCGTCGAGCAGATGGCGCATATGATCCTCGCGCTCAAGGCACGCGGAGCAAGCATCCTGCTGTCTGAGCAGAACTTTCATTTTGCCCGCCTGGTATCGGACCGGGCTTACGTGCTCGAGAAAGGTCAGATCGTGTATGAAGGGTCGATGCAGGATCTGGCGCACAACGACGATATCCAGCGATCTTACCTTAGCGTTTAGCTTTCTTGTAACCGAAGAAAAAGCTCGGCTTCAAGATCACCGATCGCCAAGCACAATCTACGACTCGACAAAATCTACTCTAGGCCTGAATTACAGAAAGCCGCGTAGGTGCAAGTATATTTTCTTCGACGCCTGTCTATAGGGGGCCCACCAAAAAGCGCTGTAAAATGAGGGCACTATTCGAACGGCGGCAGGCCTAACCGGCGTCTGGTCTTGGCCAGGTGAATTAATGGTTCCCGTATTTAGCTTCCCAGATATTCACGCCGATACGGTGATACTCGTTGTGAGTTCGCTTGATGAGCGGAATGGCGGTTTCGTCCGGCGCCCTCTGTCCCATGCCGGTCCCCAGGCCAACCCCGTGGCAGGATGGCTATCCGAAATCGTAAGGAACAAAGGGATGGATGGTGGGCGCACAAGGGATCGAACCTTGGACCTCTCCCGTGTGAAGGGAACGCTCTCCCGCTGAGCTATGCGCCCGGGATGTCGTACAGACCAAAAGGCCGGGCGGTAATGGCCCGGCGGGGACTGACGTCAGTGGCGCGATTTAGGGAATAGGGGGCGGGGGTGTCAAGCAAACCCTGCCGCAAGTCGTCACAATAAGTCTCCGCATCTGGCCGGGCGGCCTATCCGGGTTCCTGGCCCGCGATTTAGCCCGGCTGCGTGGCGCGGGAGGCATGGGACTGCAGCGCCCGGATCCGGTCGGCGAGGGTGCTGTTGGGGGGAAACCTGCGTCATTGGCCGGTCGCGGCTGGGCCGCGGGCGCCGGTGCGGCGGCCAGGATCGCCTCGATGGGCGAATTCGGCCCTTCCAGCGTCATGGCCATTTTGGCCACTTCGGCGGCGATGTCGTTGATGCGTTCGCGGAGCAGCGCGTTTTCCATGCGCTCGGTGGCCCATGCGCTCTCGGCCTGCTGATGGACGCCGTTGAGGTCGCGCTGCAGCTTGGCGCGCTCCTCGCGGGCGGCGGCGAGCTCGGTCTCCACGGCGGCCTTCTCGGCGCGCAGTTTCTCGAGAACAGGGGATCCCTTGGCGCCGTTCATGGCGGCGAGTTCGACGCGCAGGTCGCGCGCGATCTGTTCGGCGGCTTCATTGGCCTGGCGCAACTGGCTGTTCTCGAAATCGCGCTCGGCGAGGATCTTGCTCTGGGTCGAGAGCTGGCTCTCGAGATCGGTGACGCGGGCGCCGAGCTGTTCGGCTTCGCGCACCTGAATGGTGAGCTGCTGATCGAGATCAGTCACGCGCTGGCTGAGATTCTCGACGCGGGCGCGCGCCTCGGTGAGTTCGCGCGTTGCGGTGTCGGACTCGCCGCGCTGCAGCTCCAGTCGGTGCTGCGTATTGGCGAATTCCTTTTCGGCATCGCCGACGCGGCCCTTCAATTCCTCGACCTGCGCGCGCACGGCGATGAGCTCGACCTGGCGGGTGTCGGCCACCATGGAGCGGTCCGAGAGGTCGTGGTTCAGCTTGGCGAGTTCGCTCTGCTTGTCGCTCAAAGCCTGTTCGGCGGCGCGCAACGCTTCCGTCTTGCTGGTGAAGTCGGCCTCGGTGAGGCCGAGCTTTTCCTTCACGGCGGCTTCACGGGCTTCCAGCGCGAAGATCGTGGCGTTCTTTTCGCCGAGCTCAAGCTTCATGCGGTTGATGGCGTCGGACTTCTTGCCGAGTTCGGCGAGCTGGCTGGTGGTCTTGTTCTTGAGCTGGTCGACGCTCATTTCCAGCCGCCGTGCCGCCATCGCGAATTCCGCGCGCAGCTGGTCCTTGTCGGCCTGGATTTCCGCCATCGACAGTGGCGTCGCGGCTTCGAGCCGGCGGGTGGTGAGGCGGACGGCGCGGTTATGCACCAGCGGCATGATCATCAGGCCGCAGAGCATCGAGATCAGAAAACCGATCGCCAGATACATGATCGGTTCAACCATGACGAATGCTCCCACGCTCTCAAAATGCAGCGGTTAGCATGCCATGGCACCGCCGGCAAAGACAGCGTAACGCCTCGTTAACCTTTATTCGCCCGTTCAGAAGCGCTTGATCGCGCGCCGCTCCGATCGAAGAGGTTAGAATGGGTTCCAGGTCGCGCTGGGGGTATATTTGAGATACCCGATATTGGCGCCGAGCCGCAGGCCGAGACCCGAACGGATCGGCACCAGCACGACGTTGTTGGCAGTCAGTGCCGTCATGCCGAAGCCGCCGATGATGTAGGCGGAGCCGTCGATACCGGCGAAGCGCTGATAGATCGCCTGGGTGGCCGGCAGGTTATAGACCAGCGTCATGGTGCGGGCGCCGTCGCCGCCCCAGTCGAAGCCGACCGAGGGACCTTGCCAGTAGACGCGCAGATCGCCGGCATTCTTCGTATAGAGCGTGCCTTCTCCGTAACGCAGGCCTGCCACGATTGCGCCGCTGCCTTCTTCGCCCAGAATATAGCCGTTCGGCAGGCCCCATTGGCTGACGGCCTTTTCGATCACCGAAGCGAGGCCGCGTGAGACGTTGCCGAAAAACCGATGGCCGGCCGTCATGAGTTCTTCGGACCGATAGGTGTCCGGTGCGGCTTGGCCGCGCGGTGGTTGCTGCGCAGAAGCCGGCGAGAAGGCGAGCGTGAACGTGGCTAGCGCGACCGCTGCCAGGCGTGATGCGAAGGTCATGAAAAGAACCCCTGGTATTTCAAATTTGCGACCGCGGCTTTAACCGGATGCTGAGAAGCACGGTTTAACTCTGCAATCATTGTCCCCGACTCCCTATACTATCGGTATCAACTATGACGGCACAACGGCGGGAATTGTCAGGCTGGAGCCGTGGAATTGCCTTGATTCTGCTGCTGGCGGCCGCTCTCTTCCCGGCGGGCGCGCAGGCTGCGACCAGCGAACGCGTGGTCACTGACCGATATACGGGTCTCGCAATCAGCGGTTTCGATCCGGTGGCCTATTTCACCGAAGGCCGCCCGACGCTCGGGCAGCCGGACTTCGAAATGTCGGAAGAGGGCACCGTCTGGCGCTTCCGCAATGAGGGCAACCGCGCCTCCTTCGCCGCGCATCCGGACATCTACGGTCCGCAATTCGGTGGCTATGATCCCGTCGACGTCGCCCGCGGGGTCGCCTTCGCCGGCAATCCGCGTTTGTGGCTCATTACGGGCGAACGCCTTTACCTGTTTGGCCGGGAGGAAACCCGCGACGCCTTTGCTGCGGCACCGGCCAAATATCTGCCCGGCGCGCGCAAGCGCTGGCCGGGTGTGCAGGATATCCTGGCGAAATAATGCGGGTTCAGCCGCGCGCGCTCACGGTGGGGTCACCCCAGGCGATGAATTCCGGCACGATGAAGTCTTTCCGGTCGCCGCCGAAGCGAACCGCCTTGCCAAAGGTGTCCGTCACCTTGCCGCCTGCAGCCACCACCACGGCATGGCCCGCGGCCACATCCCACTCACAGGTCGGCGCCAACCGCGGATAGATGTCGGCCTGGCCCTCGGCCACGCGGCAGAATTTCAGCGCCGAGCCGAACTCCTGTCTGACAGCACCGGGGCGGCTGGCGATGAAAGCCTCGGTTCGCTGGTCGCCATGGGACCGGCTGACCGCAGCGGTCCATGCCGCGCCCGGAGCGGGCGCCGCGCGGGTCTGGATCGGTGTGACCTTGCGGATGGACAGGTCTGGTGCGAGTTCGACACGTTCGGCGCCGCGGCCGACCAGCCCGCGCCAGATCAGCCCGAGGGCTGGGGCACCGACAATACCCAGTAGCGGAGTGCCATCGACGATCAGGGCGATGTTGACGGTGAACTCCTGGCGGCCGGCGACGAATTCCTTGGTGCCGTCGAGCGGGTCGATCAGGAACAGGGTGCCGGCATAGGGGGGCGTGGCGAGATGCAGGCGCTCTTCGGACAGCGACGGGATTCCCGGAAACAGCCGGGCCAGTCCTTCGCCGATCACATGGTCGGCTGCGAGATCGGCTTCGGTCACGGGCGAGCCGTCGGCCTTGCCGTCGACCGTCATGACATTGCGGTTGACCTTGAGGATGGCGGCGCCGGCCTGTGCGGCGAGCTCGGTCAGCGGCTCCATCAGGGTGGCAGCCCGCGCGGCATCCATGCGAGGTCGCGAATCATCCGTCATCGACTAGCCTTCATCCCCTGCATGTCATCCCCGTTCATTTCTACGCGTGGGCGTTGCACCGGTGGACTGTGCCAGCCTTGTTGTGGTCGCGCCACCATCTGCGGTGTATCTAACCGTAAAGCAAATGCTTGATTCGCCGTTCATTCTGTGTGGCCCCAGGAGCGCATTTCATGTCCGACACTCCCACGCCAGGTCCGGCCCCCGATGCCCTTGAACTCGCGGCATTGCTCTGTTCGCGGGTCTGCCACGACCTGATCAGCCCCGTGGGCGCCATCGTCAACGGGCTCGAAGTGCTCGACGACAATCCCAAGCCGGAAGACAAGGAATTCGCGCTCGATCTGATCCGGAAGAGCGCCAAGACCGCATCGGCCCGCCTGCAATTCTGCCGGCTCGCCTTCGGCGCCGCCGGCTCGGCCGGCGCGCAGATCGATCTCGGCGACGCGCAGACCATGTCGCGCGGTCATCTTGAAGACGCCAAGACCAAGATCGAATGGAATCTGCCGCGGCTTCTGCTGCCGAAGAACAAGGTCAAGCTGCTGCTCAACATGCTGGTCATCGCGCAGCAGACGATCCCGCGCGGCGGCGTGCTCAAGATCGATGGCATCGGCGAAGGTGAGCCGCAGGGTTTCAAGATCACCGCTGCAGGCCTCAACGCACGCCTGCCGCAGGCCATCGTCGATATGCTGGCCTCGGAACAAGTTGGCAGCATCGATGCCCATGCCGTGCAGCCTTACTACACGCGGCTCCTGGCGCAGGCTTGCGGCCTCAAGGTGACCTTGGTGCCCGAAGGCGACGCCATTGTCGTCACCGCGATCTGATCGCAAACTCATTCAACTCTTAATGAACTCTTTACGAGTCCGCCGTTTGGCGGGCTCGTACGCGTGCGTGCATATAGCTAAATGTCGCATTCATTGTTTTTGGGAATGCTCAACTAATATTAAACGCTTTGCGGGGAAAGTAGCCAGACTTCGAAAGGCGTAGCGAAAGTCGCGAGCCTGGAGTGTGAAGGCCTATTTTCATGGATGATCTTCTCCGCGAGTTTTTGACGGAAACCAACGAGAGCCTGGATACGGTTGACAATCAGCTGGTCCGTTTCGAACAGGACCCGAATAACGCGAAAATTCTCGATAATATTTTTCGCCTGGTTCACACCATCAAGGGCACGTGCGGATTTCTCGGACTGCCCCGTCTCGAAGCCCTGGCCCACGCCGCCGAGACATTGATGGGCAAATTCCGCGATGGAATGCCGGTCACCGGAGAAGCGGTTACGCTCATCCTGACCACGATCGATCGCATCAAGGAAATCCTCGGTCAGCTCGAAGCCACGGAAGCGGAGCCTGAAGGCGTCGACGAGGATCTGATTGGCGAACTGCATCACATGGTCGAAAAAGGCATGGAATCGATGACGGAATCTGCTCCTCCGATCGCACCGGAAGCGCCTGTCGTGGCCGAGTCGGCCCCGTTGGTCGTTCCGACCTTGGAGCGTGAATTGCGCCCAGGCGAAGTCTCGCTCGAAGAGCTTGAGCGCGCCTTCCAGGAAACCGCCATCGAAGTGGCACCGCCCGTAGCAGCTGCAGCGCCTGCAGCGCCCGTCGCGCCGCCGGCTCCGGTTGCTGAAAAGCCCGCCGCGCCGAAGGCTGCTGCTCCGAAGCCTGCCGCCAAGAAGACTGCAGTCGAGGTCGACCAGCCAGAAGCCGACAAGGTCGCGAACCAGTCGATCCGCGTGAACGTCGACACGCTCGAACATCTGATGACCATGGTCTCCGAGCTGGTGCTGACCCGCAACCAGCTGCTGGAAATCAGCCGTCGTCACGAAGACACCGAATTCAAGGTGCCGCTGCAGCGCCTGTCCACCGTGACGGCCGAACTGCAGGACGGCGTCATGAAGACCCGCATGCAGCCGATCGGCAATGCCTGGCAGAAGCTGCCGCGTATCGTGCGCGATCTGGCCGGCGAACTCGGTAAGCAGATCGAACTCGAGATGCACGGCGCCGATACCGAACTCGATCGCCAGGTGCTCGACCTGATCAAGGATCCGCTCACCCACATGGTGCGCAACTCGGCGGATCACGGCCTCGAAACGCCGGCCGAGCGCGCTGCCGAAGGCAAGCCGGAGCAGGGCACGATCCGTCTGTCCGCCTATCATGAAGGCGGCCACATTCTGATCTGTATCGCCGACAACGGCCGTGGCCTCAACACCGAGCGGATCAAGGCGAAGGCGATCTCGAACGGTCTGGCCACCGAAGCCGATATCGAGAAGATGTCGGAAGCCCAGATCCACAAGTTCATCTTCGCGCCGGGCTTCTCGACTGCTGCTGCAATTACCAGCGTCTCCGGCCGCGGCGTCGGCATGGACGTGGTGCGCACCAATATCGATCAGATCGGCGGCACCATCGACATCAAGTCGGTGGCCGGCGAGGGTTCCAGCGTCACCATCAAGATCCCGCTCACGCTGGCCATCGTGTCCGCGCTGATCGTCGAAGCCGGTGGTGATCGCTTCGCGATCCCGCAGCTCGCGGTCGTCGAACTGGTGCGTGCGCGCGCCAATTCCGAACATCGCATCGAGCGCATCAAGGACACCCCGGTGCTCCGTCTGCGCAACAAGCTGCTGCCGCTGATGCATCTGAAGAAGCTGCTGCAGATCGATGACGGCTCGTCGGCCGATCCGGAGAACGGCTTCATCGTCGTGACCCAGGTGGGCAACCAGACCTTCGGCATCGTCGTCGATGGCGTCTTCCACACCGAAGAAATCGTCGTCAAGCCGATGTCCACCAAGCTCCGTCACATCGGTATGTTCTCCGGCAACACCATCCTGGGCGATGGCGCGGTGATCATGATCGTCGATCCGAACGGCATCGCGCAGGAGCTTGGTGCTCTGGCATCCAACGCTCACGAGATCGCCGACGAGAACGCCGCAATGCGCGCGATGAATGCAGAACAGCTGACATCGTTGCTCGTGTTCCGCGCCGGCTCGGCACAACCGAAGGCCGTGCCGCTCGGTCTCGTCACGCGTCTGGAAGAAGTGGGTGTTGACAAGGTCGAGCTGTCGAACGGCCGCTACATGGTCCAGTACCGCGATCAGCTGATGCCGCTGGTGCAGATGGAAGGCGTGACCGTCCGTACGTCGGGTACCCAGCCGATCCTCGTTTTTGCAGACGACGGCCGCTCGATGGGTCTCGTCGTCGACGAAATCGTCGATATCGTCGAAGAGCGCCTGCATATCGAAGTGGCCAGCGGTCGCGAGGGGATCCTCGGCTCGGCTGTCATCAAGGGTCTCGCGACCGAAGTGATCGACGTCGGTCACTTCCTGCCGATGGCTTTCGCCGATTGGTTCTCGCGTAAGGAAATGCGTGTCTCGGCAACCGCCCAATCGGTGCTGCTGGTCGACGACTCCGCCTTCTTCCGCAACATGCTCTCGCCCGTGCTCAAGGCTGCCGGCTACAAGGTGCGCGTCGCCACCAACGCCCAGGAAGGCTTGTCATTCCTGCGCTCGGGGCAGGAGGTCGACGTGATCCTCACCGACATCGAAATGCCGGACATGAACGGCTTCGAATTCGCCGAGACCATCCGTGCGGATCAGAAACTCAGCCACACACCGATCATCGCTCTCTCGGCGATGATCTCTCCGGCTGCCATCGAGCGCGGTCGCCTCGCAGGCTTCCATGACTACGTCGCCAAGTTCGATCGCCCCGGCCTGATCGCGGCGCTCAAAGAACAGACCACTGAAGTTCGTCAGGCTGCGTGAGGGAAATCGCAATGACCACCACCACTACTGCCACCACGACGACCAAGGCTCCGATCGCCGACGGTGCAATCACCGAATACGTGACCACCATGATCGGTGGACAGCTGTTCGGCATGCCGATCTCGCGCGTCCAGGACGTGTTCATGCCGGAGCGCCTGACCCGCGTGCCGCTGTCCTCCAGCGATGTCGCCGGTGTGCTTAATCTGCGCGGTCGAATTGTGACCGCGATCGACATGCGCTCGCGTCTCGGCCTGCCGAAGAACGAAGACGGCAAGCCGCCGATGGCGGTGGGCGTTGATCTCCGCGGTGAATCCTACGGCTTGCTGATCGACTCGATCGGCGAAGTCCTGAAGCTCGCCGATGAGAGCCGTGAAGTGAATCCGGTCAATCTGGATCCCCGGATGGCCAAGATGGCCGATGGTGTCCATCGTCTCGATGGCCAGCTGATGGTTGTGCTCGACGTCGATCGTATTCTTGAAATCTCGCCCGACAAGCTGGCCGCCTAAGACCAGCACTTGGACAATTTTGTCCGCGGTGGAAATGAGGCTCACATGAAGACATGTCTGGTTGTCGATGACTCCAGTGTCATCCGTAAGGTCGCCCGTCGGATTCTCGAAGGTCTCGATTTCGAGATCACCGAAGCTGAAGACGGCGAGAAAGCGCTCGAAATCTGCAAGCAGAACTTGCCGGACGCTGTTTTGCTTGATTGGAACATGCCGGTGATGGATGGTTACGAATTCCTGCGTAACCTGCGCCGCATGCCTGGCGGCGATGTTCCGAAGGTCGTGTTCTGCACGACCGAGAACGACGTGGCCCACATCGCGCGCGCTCTGCATGCCGGCGCGAACGAATACATCATGAAACCGTTCGACAAGGAAATCGTGTCGGCGAAGTTTCAGGAAGTTGGCCTGATCTAACTTTCACGCCGGAATTGCGTATTCCACTTCCGGCGCCTGCCTTTTTGTTTGTGCATTTGTTTTGTCAGTGCATTTGTCGCGTTGTGTTGCGTCCGGTGAGTTCATGAGTGTTGATGTGATAAGTCCTCCTGTCGTCGATTCGCGGTATGAACCACTGCGAGTCATGGTGGTGGACGACTCTGTCGTCATTCGCGGCCTGATTTCGCGCTGGATCGAAGCCGAGCCGGATATGTCGGTCGCGGCCTCACTTCGCACCGGTCTCGATGCTGTCAACCAGATCGAACGTATCAATCCCGACGTTGCCATTCTCGATATCGAAATGCCGGAGCTCGACGGCATTTCGGCGCTGCCGCAGCTGCTGGCGAAAAAGCGCAACCTCATCATCATCATGGCGTCGACGCTGACCCGCCGCAACGCGGAGATCAGCTTCAAGGCGATGTCGCTCGGCGCCGCCGATTACATTCCGAAACCGGAGAGCACCCGGGAAATTTCCGCTGCCGACGTCTTCAAGCATGACCTGCTGCAGAAGATCCGTCATCTTGGCGCGAAGGTTCGGCGCCTGAAGTCAGCGACGACGCCGTCCATCGTGCCGGCTCCCGCGGCGCGCGACGCTGCGCCGTCTTTCAAGTCCGTGTCATCCGTCGCCGCGCAGGCGCAGCTCGTGAAGCGTCCCTTCAGCGCCACGATGCCACGCGCGCTGCTGATCGGTTCGTCCACGGGCGGGCCGCAGGCCCTGATGACGCTGGTTGCCGAAATCGGCGCCGTGATCGACAAGGTGCCTGTTCTGATCACGCAGCACATGCCGCCGACCTTCACGACCATTCTCGCCGAACATCTCGCCCGGGCCAGCAAGCGTCCGGCTCGCGAAGGTGTCGATGGTGAACTCGTCAAGGCCGGTCAGATCTATCTCGCGCCGGGCGGCAAGCATATGCGCGCAGTCAAGCAGGGCGCCAACATCGCCATCGCGCTCGATGACGGTCCGCCGGTGAACTTCTGCAAGCCTGCTGTCGATCCGCTGTTCACGTCTGCCATCGACGTCTGGCACGGCGCCATTCTCGCCGTCGTGTTGACAGGCATGGGCTCGGACGGCATGCGCGGCGGCAAGGATATCGTTGCCGCCGGCGGCAACGTCATCGCGCAGGACGAAGCATCGAGCGTGGTGTGGGGTATGCCCGGCGCTGCCGCCAATGCGGGCATCTGCTCGGCTATCCTGCCGCTCAATCAGATCGGTTCGAAAGTGGTTCGTCTTTTCTCGGGAGATCGGTCATGACACCGGCAGACTATGATTTCCTGCGCAAGTTTCTGAAGGAGCGTTCGGGTCTCGATCTGTCTGCTGACAAGCAGTATCTGGTCGAAAGCCGGTTGATGCCGCTCGCACGCAAGGCCAACCTGTCGGGTCTTGAAGAGCTGGTGCAGAAGATCAAGAACGGCGCAGCCACGCTCGCGTCCGACGTGGTCGAAGCGATGACCACCAACGAAACCTTCTTCTTCCGCGATAAGGTCCCGTTCGACCATCTGCGCGATGTCGTGCTGCCGGAGATGATCCAGGCGCGCGCGGCCCGCAAGAGCCTGCGGATCTGGTGTGCGGCGGCGTCGACCGGTCAGGAGCCGTATTCGATCGCGATGACGATCAAGGAAATGAGCGCCCAGCTCGCCGGATGGCGGATCGAGATTATCGGTACCGACATCTCGCAGCAGGTGCTCGAGAAGTCGAAGTCGGGCATCTACACTCAGTTCGAAGTCCAGCGCGGATTGCCGATCCAGCTGCTGGTCAAATACTTCAAGCAGACCGGCGAAATGTGGCAGATCAATCCGGAGATCCGGTCGATGATCCAGTACAAGCCGCTCAATCTGCTTCAGGACTTCTCCAGCATGGGCAAGTTCGACATCATCTTCTGCCGCAACGTGCTGATCTATTTCGATCAGGAGATGAAGACGCAGATCTTTGGTCGTCTGGCCAAGTGCACGGAGCCCGATGGCTTCCTGGCGCTGGGCGCCGCAGAGACCGTTGTCGGTCTGACCGACGCGTTCAAGCCGCATGCCGACAAGCGTGGCCTGTACCGTCCGAACGTCGTCCGTGCCGCACCGTCGATCGTGCCGAGCATGACGCCTGTGGGTCTGAAGGCTGCTGCTGCGCCGGCGCGCTAAGCTCCGTCACAGGATCGCGTGCGGAATGAAGCGTGACATGTTGCCGGTGATCGGATTCTCATCCTCGCGGATCGAGAGCCCGCATGGCACGTCTTCGACCAGCCAGCTGCCCAGCACCGGATACTGATCCGCAAAGTTCGGCAGCGGCATTAGCGTCTGCCGGATGAAACCTTCTTCGCCATAGGGACCGGGCTGCGCATCGATGGCGCCGCCGCCGCTCACCAGCGTGACATTGGCGCCTTCGCGCGAATAGAGCGGCTTGCGCACATAGGATGTGCCGAGCTCAGCGGCTGCAGCATCATCGTCGAAATACGCGGGCAGCAGGTTCGGGTGGTTCGGAAACATCGCCCATAGCAGCGGCAGGATGCCCTTGTTGGACAGAATGGCTTTCCACGGTGGCTCGATCCAGCGCGTCGATGCGCCTTTCAGACGGCCGCCGAATGCCTCGCGGAACATCCATTCCCACGGATAGAGTTTGAACATCAGGTCGATCGGCTGGTCCTCGAGATCGACGAAGTGCCCGGTGTCGGCATAGCCGATCTCTTTGATGTCGATCAGTGTTGGTGCGAGCCCGCCTTGTTGTGCGACATCGGCGAGGTACTGCACGGTGCCGCGGTCTTCGGCATTGTCCATGGCGGCTGCGAGATGCAGCGGCTTGCCCGCGCCGATCTTGCGCCAGGCTTCGATCAGTCGCTCATGCAGTGAATTATACTGGTCGGCGCGTTTCGGAATGATCTGGCGCTCGATCGCCTGTTCGAGCCATGTCCATTGAAACACCGCGGCTTCGAACAGCGAGGTCGGCGTGTCCGCATTGTATTCGAGCAGCTTTGCCGGGCCTTTGCCGTCGAACTGGAAATCGAAACGGCCGTAGAGACTGGGATCGCTCCGTTGCCAGCTTGCGGCGATGAAGGTCCAGTAAGCCTGCGGAACCTTCAGCAGCCGCAGATAGCGCTCATCCTTGACCGCGCGGCTGACCAGCTCGCGGCACATCGCGTTGAGTTCGGCAGTCGGGGCTTCGATCTGACGCTCGATCTCATCCAGCGTGAAAGCGTAGTAGGCGCGCTCATCCCAATAGCGGTCGCCGGCTTCGGTATGAAACACGAAGCCCGTCGCGGCGGCGGTGGCCTGCCAATCGTCACGCTCGGAACATGCGATGCGTTGCATGAGAAACTAGCCGCCGCCGGAGAAATGCGAGGCGAAGGAGCCGAAGCCACCGTGGGTTACGTGGCTGCTGCTGGATGACGAGCTGTCATATCCGCTGCCGGATGACGATCCGGTGCTGGCGAAGTTGCTGCGTCCCGAGGAACTGCTGCCCCCTGAATAGCCATGGCCGCCGGAGGATGACGACGAACTGCGCTGCTGACACTCCTGCTGCTGGCCGGCGATGGCCGCGCGGTTCGGGTCGCAATGTTCGCTCGGCATCAGCGCATAGGCGCCGCCGCCCAGGGCCATCGTCCCCATCAGCAGCAGCGCCACATGGTTGGAGCGTTTGCGCGACGGGGCCTCCTCATGCATTGGCTGCACGGGCTGGCGCTTGCCGAAGTTCTTTGCGGGCTCGCTTGTCATGGCGAATACACCATGGAGGCAGCGTTGAGCACGCCGGCGGCAAGGGAGGCGAGGCCGAGCCAGAGGGCCGGGGCCATCTCGCCATTGGCGATGCGATCCGACAATTGCGGCACCGGAATGCGCAAGATGAAATAGACGGCGATCTGCACGATCAGTGCGATGATCGCCCAGATCAGGCAGTCGATCACATTGGCGGAGTGGACGATGGCGCTAGCCACCGGCAGCACAAAGCCGAGCAGGCTGAGCCCCAGCGCGATCGCTGCCGGCGCGCAGTCCTTGCGGATCAGCGCGAACTCGTCATGTGCAGTCACGCGCAGATAGACGAACAGATAGAGCATCACGGCGACGATGCCGGTGCAGAAGTAAACGAGAAAGGCTGGCAGCCCGACCAGAGATTGCAGAACCATTCCGCCCCCGAATGCGCTTCAAGCGACATCGCTCGATACCGCTTATTGTATTCGTCTCAGCGAGCAATGGGAGAGTTCATCCACGCAAACAAAAACCCCGCCTTTCGGCGGGGTTTCGTGAGAACTTTCGGGGAGTGACGCTCAAGCCAGCTTGAAACTCAAGCCGGGATGCGGATCTCTTCTTCGTGCGGCTCGCGGAGCACATAGCCACGGCCCCAGACGGTTTCGATGAAGTTGCGGCCTTCGGAAGCATTCGCCAGCTTCTTGCGCAGCTTGCAGATGAAAACGTCGATGATTTTCAGTTCGGGCTCGTCCATGCCACCATAGAGGTGGTTGAGGAACATTTCCTTGGTGAGGGTGGTGCCCTTGCGGAGCGAGAGCAGCTCCAGCATCTGGTATTCCTTGCCCGTCAGATGGACGCGCTGACCGCCGACTTCCACCGTCTTGGTATCGAGATTGACCACCAGGTCGCCGGTCTGGATGACCGACTGGGCGTGGCCCTTGGAGCGGCGCACGATCGCATGAATGCGGGCAACCAGCTCGTCCTTGTGGAAAGGCTTGGTCATGTAGTCGTCGGCGCCGACGCCGAGACCCTTGACCTTGTCCTCGATGCCGGCGAGGCCCGAGAGAATGAGGATCGGGGTCTTGATCTTGGACACCCGCAGCTGCTTGAGCACATCGTAACCGGACATGTCCGGCAGATTGAGATCGAGCAGGATAATATCGTAGTCGTAGAGCTTGCCGAGATCGACGCCCTCTTCTCCGAGATCCGTCGTATAGACGTTGAAACTCTCGGATTTGAGCATCAGCTCAATCGACTGCGCAACGGCGCTATCATCTTCAATTAGCAAAACGCGCATGCCAGTCCCCTTTAGTCGCCGCTCCGGGCGTCAGGTCGGCCGCCATACTTGCGGCACCAAAAAACGCCTACGAACAACTGATTCGGATCCTGACTGGATATGGTTAACAAAACCTGATTCTTCAGCGCAAGCTCTAATCGTGCAATTTTTGTCGAATCGCCATAAGATGTTGCAGCAAAGACTCTTTTTGTACCCGTACCCGTTCAAGCTCCACATTAAGAGCCGGACTTAACCGACTCCACCGACTCGCCCCTTCATTCTGATGGCGCGAATGCTCTCAGTCATCCAAGACAGTGACGTAATGATTAACGATGCGGGTAAACACGGGGTTAAGGCCGAGCCGGCAATGAAGCGAAACTTAAGGGTTTTGCAATGAAAGCCCTTGCGGAACAGATTACTGACCTCGATGGCGTCAATATTTACGGCCGGGTGGTCGGTGTTCGCGGGTTAATGGTTGAGGTGGCCGGGCCGATCCACGCGATGTCGGTCGGTGCCCGAATTACCATCGAGACCGGGACAAGCCGTTCCATCCCCGCCGAGGTGATCGGTTTCAGTGGCGACAACGCCGTGGTGATGCCCTTCGCCGGACTGGAAGGCGTACGTCGCGGCTGCCGGGCGGTGATTGCCAATGCTGCCAGCCAGGTGCGGCCCTCGATTGCCTGGCTCGGCCGCGTCGTGAACGCCATGGGCGAGCCGATCGACGGCAAGGGGCCGTTGCTGCAGGGGCCGGCACCAATGCCGTATCGCGCGTCTCCGCCGCCCGCCCATTCTCGCAAACGCGTCGGCGCGCCGCTCGATCTCGGGGTGCGCTCGCTCAATACCTTCCTGACCTGCTGCCGCGGCCAGCGCATGGGCATCTTTGCGGGCTCCGGCGTCGGCAAGTCGGTCTTGTTGTCGATGCTGGCACGTAATGTCGATGCCGACGTCTCGGTCATCGGCCTGATCGGCGAACGTGGCCGTGAAGTGCAGGAGTTCTTGCAGGAGGACTTGGGCGAAGAAGGTCTCGCACGCGCCGTCGTGGTCGTGGCGACTTCGGACGAGCCTGCACTGATGCGGCGGCAAGCGGCCTATCTGACGCTGTCGATCTCGGAGTTCTTCCGCGATGAGGGCAAGGACGTCATGTGCATGATGGACTCGGTTACGCGTTTCGCCATGGCGCAGCGTGAGATCGGTCTGTCCGTCGGCGAGCCGCCGACCGCTAAAGGCTATACGCCGACGGTGTTCACCGAACTGCCGAAGCTGCTGGAGCGGGCAGGGCCGGGCACCGACGAAGGCTCGATCACCGGTATCTTCACGGTGCTGGTCGACGGCGACGATCACAACGAACCCGTTGCTGACGCCGTGCGCGGCATTCTCGATGGCCATATCGTGATGCAACGCGGTATCGCCGAGCGCGGCCGCTATCCTGCTATCAATATCCTGAAGTCGGTGTCGCGAACCATGCCGCGGTCCTGCGATCCAGCCTATTTGCCGACGATCACGCGGGCCCGGCAGATCATGGCGACCTATTCCGATATGGAGGAGCTGATCCGGCTCGGCGCCTATCGCGCCGGTTCCAGTCCGGAAGTGGACGAGGCGATCCGGCTGCATGAGCCGCTCGAGGCATTCCTGCGGCAACGGAAGGACGAAGTCTGCGGACTGGCCCAAGGTTATCAGCAACTGCAACAGATCGTTGGTAGTTTGGAAACGGAACGCTAACTTTGTCAGGCCATCATGACCCTCAGAGACGAGTTTCGGCCGGCCTGCCCCTTGCGGTCGGCCGGTTGTGTCCCGCGTTGAGACTGGGACTTCTGGGGAGTATGAGTCGATGAAGTCACGTGACACACTGATCCGCCTGAAAAAGTTCCAGGTCGATGAGAAGCGCCGACGGGTCAATCAGATCGAAGGCATGATTGCGGATTTCCAGCGCATGTCGGTCGATCTCGAGCGCGAGATCCAGACCGAACAGGATCGCGCCGGTATTCAGGATCCCACTCACTTTGCCTATCCGACCTACGCCAAGGCTGCGATTCAACGTCGCGAGAATCTGACGCGCTCAGCCGATGAGCTGCGCGTGCAGCTCGAAGACGCGAAGGCACTGCTCACCGAAGCGTTCGAAGAACTCAAGAAGGTCGAACTGCTCGATGAGCGCGATCAGGCCCGCGCGCGCGACGAAGAGAACGCACGCGAACAGGCCGACCTCGACAGCATCGGCCTGATGCGTGCCCGCATCGGCGCAGTGGCCTGATCCGCAGAAGCGGCGGGCCAACGAGCCTCAAAGATTGAAGTCATCAAGCCCGGGCCGTGAGGTCCGGGTTTGCTGTTTGTGGTCTATCCACAGCATAAACAGCGACATGGCCCGCTTGCTATAATCTATGTTACGACAGGGAATACCGCCGGGCGGCACCTCCGTAAGGCGAAAGGTATATTGAGGTTGGGGAGACGTAATGCTGACGCCGGCTGAGCTGGTCTGGCTTCTTGCCGCAGTTGCCAAAGGGGATGAAGCCGCCTTCGAGCGACTCTACGCAGCGACGCGCGCGAAACTCTTTGGCGTCGTGATCCGTATCTTGCGCAGACAGGATCTCGCCGAGGAAGTCATCCAGGAGGCCTATGTCAAGATCTGGAACAGCGCCGGGCAATTCAATCCCGGTGTTGCCTCGCCGATCACGTGGATGGCGTCGATCGCTCGTAACCGCGCTATCGATGTCGTTCGCAAGAGAAGCGAAACGTCTATCGAGGAAGAGCCGGCTGCAATGGAAGTGGCAGCCGATACACCTGACCCGCTCGCGCGACAGGAAATGACCGAAGAATTGAAGCGCTTGTTGGAGTGCGTGGGCCGGCTTGAGCCGGACCGGCAGAAACTGGTGCTGCTTGCTTACTACAATGGTTGGAGCCGCGAACAACTCGCGACGAAGTTCGAAGCGCCGGTCAATACAGTGAAGACGTGGCTGCGCCGTAGTATGATGGACATCCGGGAGTGTCTGGGACTGACATGATGGCCTATAGCGAAGACCATATCGCGCTTGCCGCGGAATATGCGCTTGGCACGCTCAGTGCCGAAGAGCGCGTGCAGGTCGAGACCATGATGTCCGTTGACAAGGATTTTGCCGCTGTGGTCGAGGCGTGGGAGCGCAAGCTCGGCGTTCTGAATCAGATGGTCGGCCTTGTCGAGCCGCGTCCTGAAGTCTGGGAGAAAATCCGCGTTGCGATCGGTCTGGCCGGTACGCAAGAAGCGATCGTGCATCCGGAAGCGCCGCAGCCGGTCGCTGCAGCGGCGGTTGTTGCTGAGCAGCCGGCGATCGATCGTTCGACGCTCGATCGTTCGAACGTGATTGATTTCTCGGTCCAGGCAAAACGCTGGCGCGGTGTCGCCACAGGCATGACCGCGATTGCCGCCATGCTTGTTGCGCTGATTGCCGTGCAGGCCTATCGCCCCGAATTGCTGCCGGCAGGTTTACGCCCGAAGGCAGCGCAACAGGTGGTGCAGGCGCCAGCGCCGCTCGCGCCGCCCGCACCAGCTCAGGCGCAATACGTCGCCTTGCTGCAGACCGACGCTGCGTCGCCCGCATTCATCCTCACTGTCGATGCGGCGACCAAAAACTTTACAGTGCGCAAGGTTGGGGCTGAACCGCAGGCCGGCAAAAGCTACGAGCTCTGGATTGTGTCCGACAAGCTGCAGCGCCCGCGCTCGCTCGGCGTGATCGGCAGCAACGACTTCACATCGCGTGCCGCACTCGCTGCCTATGATCCCGACGTCGTCAATCAGGCGACTTTTGCCGTGACCGTCGAGCCGGAAGGCGGTTCGCCGACCGGTGCAGCCACGGGCCCGATCGTGTTCACCGGCAAGCTGATCGAAACGGTGCCGCCGGCACGGTGAAGGGACTCGTCATTCCGGGGCGCATGAAAGCGGCGCAGCCGCTGCAATGCGAGCCCGGAATCCCGGAGTGTTTGGTGCGGTTGAAGACTCCCATGCTGAGATCCGGGGTCGCGTCCGGCAAGAGCCGGCCGCGCCCCGGAATGACAGTTTGGCGCACCCAAACATTTTTTCCTATCCCTCATTGACAGCATCCCTATAAGGTTTATATTCCCCTTCGTCCTGCCCCACCGAGAGGGGCGATCGCGATCGTCACGTTCGCGGGGTGGGATGCGGTGGACGCCGGAGATGCGGCGTCACGCGGTTTGGGGGTGACGTCTGTCTTCGGGCAGGACGGATCTGCGCCAGCACTGCCACTGGCAAGGAGACGGCCGACCTTGGGATGGAAAGACCCTCTGGACAGTGTGACGGACGACCAACTCGAAACGCGTTCGGCCAAGTGCTTTGCGGCTACCCTGTCCCTCCGCCCTGGGACATTAATTTTGGTGATGGGACCGTTCGCCATGGCAGATGTGCAGGCAACCGAAAAAACACCGCAGGCGGAACGCTGGGCACTTGCCCTGCGCCTCCGAAATTCCTGATGCACTCACAATTGCGGAAGACCGCATTCTGCATCAGGCCCAAGGGTGCAACGGGCACCCGGCGTTCCGCACGCCCTCTCACAAGGGGGCGGGAATGCGAAACACGACGGCGCTCCCGCGCCGCAAATAACAGGGGCGATGTCGCATGTCCGAAGGGCAGTGCTGTTTGACATTCAAATTCAGGGAGGTCGTAGGGTGGCTTTCGCGAAGGCGCTTTACCGATCCGTTACGCCGTGATCGTGGTGCAGATGACGTCGCAAACAAAGCACCCCACAAAAGAAAAACGCCCGTGGGGAGCGGGCGTTTTCCATTCAGAAGTCCACTCGGGGGGAAGTGGAGCTTCATGTATTCACCTGACGACCTTGGGGGACATCGCCACGCGAATTCTTGAATTCCTTAGCGGACCATGCTGGCATTCGAATTGGTGACAGCAACCGGCTGGCCTGCTTTGATCACGCGAGCGCTGGCGGTCTGGCTGTAGCCTTCGTCAGCATTCATGCGGGCCGAGATTCCGAAGCCTGCCACGAAGATACCGGCGACCAGAGCAACGATCACCACCTTGAGGTGGGTCATGCGATCCGCGCTGTAAATCGAGTGGTTCATTGGAAACGCTCCCTGCCGTCTTACTCTGCCTACGACCGTTTGTGTCGTGTCCGCGTCGGCAGGTTCAACTCATCACGCATAGGAAACGTGGTGTTGGGCCGTTCCGTTCCAAATAGTCGATCACAAAGCAGTGATAAGACGTGATCTGGCGCGATTGAAGCACCCGGCCTGGTCCTGAAATTCACGAATTATTATTTATTATCAGGGCGTTGAGTATGATTTGCACCATCGCCCCGAAATGGCCTCGGGCTGCGACATTCTGGCAAATCTCTTGTCTGTGACGAATTTACATCGGTTTCGGGCAAGGTTGCTAGCCTCTTGCCGCCGAATCAGACGCTTCCGACGGTCTTCAGGCGCGCGCGGGGGTGGATTTCCGCCTGGGACAGCACGGTGGTTTGCGCACGGAACCGTTCCACCAGCGAGCGCACGAACGGCCGGATCGAGGCCGAGGTGACCAGCACCGGCGCTTCGCCTTCGCGCGCGGCCTGTTCGAAACGATCGCGCACGGTGGTCATGAACTCCGACAGCTTCGATGGCTGCATCGCGAGACTGCGTTCTTCGCCGGTGCCGATGATCGATTCCGCGAAGGCCTGCTCCCACTGCGCCGACAGTGCGATCAGCGGCAGGTATCCGTTGTAGGACGTGTTCTGCGCGCAGATCTGTCGCGCGAGGCGCGCACGTACATGCTCGACGATGGTCGACGGGTTGCGCGAGAAGGCGAGGGCGTCGGCAATGCCTTCGAGGATGGTCGAGAGATCGCGCACCGAAATACGTTCGGTGAGCAGCAATTGCAGCACGCGCTGGATGCCCGACACGGTGATGAGCGACGGGACGATATCCTTGACCAGTTCGCCTTGTTCCTTCGGCAGGTCCTTCAACAGCTTCTGCACTTCGCCGTAGGACAAGAGATCCGACATATTGCCCTTCAGCAGCTCTGTCAGATGCGTCGACAGCACCGTGGCGGCATCGACCACGGTGTAGCCCTTGAGCGAGGCTTCTTCCTTCAGGCCGGCATCGACCCAGGTGGCGGGCAGGCCGAAGGTCGGCTCGGTGGTGTGAATGCCCGGGACATTGACCTGATTGCCGCCGGGATCCATGACCATGAACTGGTTCGGCCAGATGCGGCCGGTGCCGGCGTCCACTTCCTTGATCTTGATGATGTAGGTGTTGGCTTCGAGCTGCACGTTGTCCAGAATTCGGACCGACGGCATCACGAAACCCATTTCGACGGCGAGCGACTTGCGCAGCGCCTTGATCTGCTCGGTCAGGCGATCGGTGCCGTCCGGGCCGTTGACCAGCGGCAGCAGCGCGTAGCCGAGTTCGATCTTGAGATCGTCGATCTTCAGCGATGCGGAAATCGGCTCGTCCGCGGCGGCGGCTTGTGCTGCTGCGGCGGCGGCGGGCGCTGCAGCCTGATGCGCGACCTCGGCACGTGCAACCTTGTTGCGCTTGTTAGCGGTGACGGCGAGGTAGGCTGCGCCGCCGCCGAGTGCGAGGAACGGCAGCATCGGAATGCCCGGTAGCAGCGCCAGCGTCAGCATGACGCCGGCCGACATGCCCAGCGCCTGCGGATAGCCGGAGAATTGCTTGATCAGCGTCTTGTCGGCGGCGCCGGTAATGCCGGCCTTCGAGACGAGCAGGCCTGCGGCGGTGGAGACGATCAGCGCCGGAACCTGGGTGACCAGGCCGTCACCGACGGTCAGCAGCGTATAGGTGCGGCCGGCTTCCGAGAACGACAGGCCTTGCTGCGCGACACCGATGATGATCCCGCCGATCACATTGATGGCGGTGATGAGCAGGCCGGCAATGGCATCGCCGCGGACGAACTTGGAAGCACCGTCCATGGCGCCGAAGAAGCCACTTTCGTCTTCAAGGTCCTTGCGGCGCGATTTGGCGGTGGCCTCGTCGATCAGGCCGGCCGACAGATCGGCGTCGATCGCCATCTGCTTGCCGGGCATCGAGTCCAACTGGAAGCGTGCCGCGACTTCGGCGATACGGCCCGAACCCTTGGTGATGACGATGAAGTTCACGATCACCAGGATCGCGAACACGACGATGCCGATGACGAAGTTGCCACCCATCACGAAATTGCCGAACGCCTCGATGACGTGGCCGGCCGCGGCGGTGCCTTCGTGGCCATGGGACAGGATCAGGCGGGTCGAGGCCAGGTTCAGCGACAGCCGCAACATGGTCGAGATCAGCAGCACGGTCGGGAATGACGAGAATTCCAGCGGCGTCTGGGTGAACAGCGCCGTCATCAGGATCAGCACCGACATGGTGATGGAGATCGCGAGGAACAGATCCATCACGATGGCTGGCAGCGGCATGATCAGGACGACAAGGATGATCAGAACGCCAAATGCCAGGCCGATATCGCCGCGCAAGACGTTCGTCCTGATGCTGGCGAAGTCGAAACCGCCGCTCTTGGGTGCGCCCAGACCCTGACCCGCGATCAAATCCGTCATCGATGCCGCTTCCCCGCGCGAATGTCGTTCGCGACTGCCGAACGTCTGCGCAGCGGCCGAAGGGCCGCCGATCCGCAAGTGAGGCACCGCACTGGCATCCACGGGCATTCCCCCGGTCGGCTGACGAGACGCGACTCCACTCGGCAATTTTTGCCGTGTGTATGGTTAGCAAAGGGTTAACGAGACGTTACTGCGCGGCTTTGCCACCAGCCCGGAGCTAGTTTTGGCCGAACGGGTCTGTTGCGCTGCTTCTGCATGCCTAATCCTTCGGCAGATCGCTTGACCTGCGGGCATACGCCGAGGATGTTGCCGCCGTGACCATCGCGACCCCCACCTCAGATTCGACGCCGTTCCTGCCTGATTCCCGTCAGGCCTGGATCCGGCTGTCGCTTGCCTTGATCATCGGCTCGCTGGGGTCAGTCGGCATGTGGTCGGTGGTGGTGGCGCTCCCGGCCGTGCAGGCCGATTTCGCGGCCAGCCGCGGCGCGGCGTCGCTGGCCTTTACCCTGACCATGGTCGGCTTCGGCCTCGGCGGCGTGGTCGCCGGCAGGCTCACGGACCGGTTTGGCATCGTGGCCACGATCGCGCTTGCGACGGTGCTGATGGGCGCCGGCTATCTTTTCGCGTCGCAGTCCACGGCGCTCTGGCAGTTCAATCTTATTCACGTGGTAATAGGGGCAGGGTCGTCGGCAACCTTCGGACCGCTGATGGCGGAGGCGTCGCACTGGTTCGAGCGCCGGCGCGGCATCGCGGTGACTGTCGCTGCAACCGGCAGCTATATTGGCGGCACGCTCTGGCCGCCCATTGTCAGCTGGGGCATTCTGACTTTCGGCTGGCGCTCGACGCATATCAGTGTCGGGGTCGTTACGACCGTCCTGATGCTGCTGATGCTCGCGGTTCTGCGTGTGCAGATGGGCACGGCCACACGACGCAGTCACGTCAACGCGCCGCCGCCGAAGGTCGATCTCCAGCTCAGCAACAACACGCTGACGACGCTTCTCTTCGTGGCTGGCATTGGCTGCTGTGTCGCCATGGCGATGCCGCAAGTCCACATCGTCGCTTATTGCGGGGATCTCGGCTACGGCGTGACACGCGGCGCCGAGATGCTGTCGCTGATGCTGGCCTGCGGCATCGTCAGCCGTGTCGGCTCGGGCTTCCTCGCCGATCGTATTGGCGGCATTCGCACACTGTTGATTGGCTCGTTGCTGCAGGGCTTTGCGCTGCTGTTCTATCTGTTCTTCGACAGTCTGGCTTCGCTCTACATTATCTCGGCGATGTTTGGCCTGTTCCAGGGCGGTCTGGTGCCGGCCTATGCCATTATCATCCGCGAGGCGATGCCGGCCTCGCAGGCGGCTACGCGTGTCGGCATCGTTATCCTGGGTACGGTGGGTGGCATGTCACTTGGTGGCTGGATGTCCGGCGTCATCTTCGACGCCACGGGCTCCTACGCGGCAGCGTTCATGAACGGCCTCGCCTGGAATGCGCTCAACGTCACTATCATCACGGCGCTGATGTTGCGCGCGCGTCGCCGCACGGCTTTCGCGCCGGGCGCGTCTGTCGCTTAAGGCGTCAGATCCTGCACTGGCGGCATCGCCGGAAGTCCATCGATCGGTACGTTTTCGAGCGCGCGTTTGACCGGGCCGTTACCGAACATGCAATCAAGCGTCGGCTCGGCAATCGCCGTCATGGTCCGCGGGATCAAGGTTCGTTTGTCCGGCGGCAGCCAGTTCTCGTTCAGCGTGGGGACGCCGCGCTCGGTGACCCCGTACAGGATCGCGTCGAGAATATCGCGATCGCCGATCTCGTTGATCAGCGCGGTGCGGACGCAGTCGCAGATCGCCTCGGGATGCGCATAGCGCGACACCATGAAGGGCGCACAGAGCCGGATGAATTCACCACGCGGATCGGGCATCAGGGACAGGCGACGCACGTCGGCCATCGCGATGGTCGACACCCCGCACGCCAACAGGCTGCCCAGAACAATGGGAGACAGTGTGCTGAGGGACAGGTACCGCAACAGATTCACCCGGGAAGCAACCGTAGGACGAGAGACGTGCAGGACCTATTATAGATGATGTGAGGTGCGAATGTGAATGCCGCTGTGAGGTGTCACACAGCCTGGCCGACCTTCAGCAACATGCAGCCGCTGATCTTCAGGCTGCCATCAGGTTGCGGCTCCACCGTATAAAGCGCATCCCACGGCACGCCATCGGTATCGACGATATGGACTTTCTGCTCGATGATGCCACTGGACATATTGCTCTCGGTGAATTCGAAGCTGCGATGGCGATAGATGGGCGCATAGGCGTTGCGCACCATGTCCATGAAACTGTCGGGATCGGTGAAAATGCTCTGGATGTCGGGCGCTGCGAACCCATAGGCAGTTACAGCGTCGTCGCGCACCAGCGCATCGGCCTGGGAGCGGATGATCTTCTGCGCCGCCGCGACATGGTCCGCAGCACGGACAGGCGATGCGAGGCCGATCACTATGACGACAAGAAAGAGGAGGCTGCGCATAGGCTCACTTGCTCAAAGTATTCTTGTAGATGACGCCGTCCTTCATGATGATTTTGAAATTATTCGCGGGATCGGCAATCAGGTTGATGTTGTCCAGCGGATTGCCGTCGACAAGCAGTAAATCCGCGAGCGCGCCCTGTTCCACGACGCCGAGCTTGCCGGGATAGGGATTGCGCTTGCCGGACAGCGCCAGCAGTTCGGCATTTGTCGATGTCGCCATGACCAGCGCTTCGGCGGGGGTGTACCAGCGTGTGAGCGAGGCCAGAATTGCGCCCTGTTGCTGCGCCAGCGCGCGCGAGAACAGCACGTCGGTGCCCCACGCCGTCTTGATCTTGTACTTCCTGGCAAACTCGTAAGACCTGGCTATGCCGGGCCAGACCTCATCCGCCTTGGCCCGCTGGACTGACCCCTCCGGAAAGCCAAGCCTCAGATCCTCGGGGAGGGGCTGCAAGCTCAACCAGATGTCCTTCTCGGCCAGCAACCTGGCGGTCGCCTCATCCATCAGCATGCCGTGTTCGATGCACTTCACGCCAGCGGCGACGGCTCTCTGGATCGCGGCCGGAGTAAAGGCGTGCGCGGCGACATATGTGCCCCAATTCTCGGCCGCTTCAACGGCGGCGCGTAATTCGGCTTCGGTGAAAGTGGTTACGTCGACCGGACTGAAGGGGGACGACACGCCGCCGCCCGCCGTCAACTTGACCTGGGAGGCGCCCTGCATGAGTTGTTCGCGCGCGCGCACGCGCACCTCGTCAGGGCTGTCCGCAACTATAGCGCCACCGACCTGCTCCATGCGCGTGAGCATGCCGCCGATCGTGCGTGGCAGATCGGTCAGTTGCCGGAAATCCCCATGCCCGCTCGTGATAGTGATCATGGCGCCGGACGGATAGATGCGCGGGCCCTTGACGATGCCCTCGTCGATGGCACGCTTGAGGCCGAACACCGGCCCGCCAACATCGCGAACGGTGGTGAAGCCGCGCATCAGAGTGTCAGTCGCTTCGTTGCCAGCCAGCAGATTGTTGTAGCCGACGTCACCGAAAGCCTGTGCCGGCGTCACTCGTATCAACATCGCATGCCAATGATTGTCGATCAGGCCGGGCATCAGCGTATGCCCGCTTCCTGCGACACGCTGAGCGTCTGCCGCTGCTATCGGTGCCGTAGAAATACGCTCGATGACGTTGCCCTTGACCAGCACATGTGACGGAGCGGAAAGAGTGGCGCTTCTTCCGTCGAAGATTTGAACATTTTCGAAGAGCACATCGCCGGCGCTCGCGCTGCTGCAAAATGTCAGCGCGAGAATTGCTGCGAGCGATCGACTACCGACAGGGAACAACATGAGCGTTCTCCGAGCAGTGAGGCCTGCACTATGGCAGATGTCGGCGTCCACTTGAAGGTGGCAGCGCGATCGATGGATCTGCGATCCGGCTCGTGTTACGGGAAATCCGCTCGGCCAGACGTGAATATATCTGGTTGCTCAAGCTCGTCCGGCATCGCCCATCCTTCAGCCATTAAAGCGACATGGAGCGCGGCTCGAACGTCGGGTGGCTCAATTGTCCCGACGGTCGCGTCATTCAGAACAGCGATCAGCTTCGTCCACCGCGGCGTTGTCTTGGCTTCGCTGTCAACGTAACGCTGGACCCATCTGATCGCCGCCAGGAGAGAAAAGATCGTGCGGTTCTTCGCCGGGGTTTGCCCGGGCGCCTCAGGCATCAATCGAATTGGTTCAAAGATCATTTGCACACAAACCGACTGCTGAAATTCGCTTTATCGTGCCACAGAGCCAGCAATACGCAATGGGTGGCGGCACGACCCATAGCAACTGCACGCCGCTCTGAAGGCCGTGATCAAGCGCGATCATCGTCCTGGATTGAGTTTGGCGAATCGGAGATACGATTTTAAAGTCAGGATAAAATCTGGAGCCAGGCGATCAACGATTCTGCGCTAGCGTATGGTTATACGGAAGCGACGGTGCGCTTCATCCGAAGCCCTCCCGGTGCTCACACTTAAATAGACGGCTCGGCGCTGGGTGGGGATCTAGCCCCAGGCCGGCTAGCCGATCGGCAACGGAAATATCCCAAGCGGCCCCTCGGTCTACTGCCCCGACGGCACGCAAGATATCTCGTCTCTGATCAAATAGCGCAAGGGGGCTTGGAATTTATCATCACAGGGGCCCGACAGGATCGCTCCCGTTCGAGTGCAATCCAGCGCGTTCCTCAACTGCCCAAGCTTGTTCCTGGTATTTCATCGCCAACGCATTCAGCCGATCTGATACTGACCGATATCCGACAAACTTAGCAAATTTTTTGCACCTTCGAGACATGGATCTCAATCGTGCAGCCGTTGCGATCGCTTCTCGTTGGGGCTTTGTCAGAACCATCGACGTCCTCGGTTTCAATCCGCCACTATCCACTCCGCCATTCAGCAGAGCTACGGTCGCACTGATCCAACGTTGTAAAGATAAGTGTAGTTCCCTGATACAAAAGTATCAAAAACTACAGCGCGTAGGTCGCTCTAGCGCCGAGCCAAGCGATGCTTCCGGGTATCAAGCTTTTCATCGATAATTCGCATCACGACGCAAGGAACCTCAATGGTCTGCCTGCTCTGAGCGTGCGCTTTGCTATGTGCATTTTCACATCGCTGGCATCTGCCCAGAAGTTTATCGACTGGGCGATTTCGATCAACGTCGGCATGAGGAAACCTGCATCGCCAGCCAGTATGGCGTCAGGGGGCACCACTTCCGAAGGACGGTCTCGGGTGACGCAGGCCCGGAGCCCAAGCCCACCACCCAGTTGAGCTCCAGAAGGCCGATCCTGAGCGCATCACTTTGTGGAGATGATCTGGCCTTACGTCGGTGCCTGCTCTCGCATCGTCTCATAACATTCGCACGACAATTCCTTGAGCCGCTTGCGATCTAGAACCGTAATGACTCCCCGCGAGTAGGTTATAATGCCGGCTTCAGAAATCCGTCTTGCAACATCGGTAACTGAAGTGCGCCGTACACCAAGAATCTCCGACAAGAACTCTTGCGTAAGCGTGATCTTCTCGGGGCCGGCCCTGTCGCCGGTCTGAAGCAACCAGCGACAAAAGCGCGCTTCAACGGCATGGAGTGCGTTGCATGCGGTGGTGATGCGCGCTTGTGCTAAAAGTGTCTCATTGTAGCGAATGCAAAGATCACCAATAGACGGCGACGCTGCGACAAGTTTGCGGAATGGTGCTGCATGCACTCTTAAGGCGGACCCGGAGATCTGAACAACTGCTCTCACCTGAGATACATAGATGCCTAGCCCCGCCATTGCAGACACGACGCCTTCTTTACCGACTGTTGCGGTCTCAATGGCTTTGCCGCTCTTCATGACCACGACTAGTGAAATCATGCCAGAAATTGGGAAAAGAATTTCGGACGCTTCATCGCCTGCTTCACAGACGATTGTTCCTTGCGATAATTCGATCACTGCTGAGCGCTGAATCAGTGCGTCGAAGTCCAAACGTGGCAGACTCGCCAGCAATTTGTTGTCGAGCGGATTTCTGGACACTTGCTATCCCGCCCGGTCGGTCTGGGCCGTAGGCGCGGGGTCATCATACCGGCGTCCGAGAACCGCCTCCGCTTCCGTCACTTTAGACGGATCAACCCATGTCTTCCGTCCGGATTACGACATTCATGGACAAGGAAGTCGCCAAGTCGCAGAAGGTGCTGAAAATTTATATGTCGTAATTACGACTTATCGATGTGCGACCTGATATAACTGGGTGGCCGGGGAGAATCGGATGCCGTTGTATTCGTTCAACATCATTGAGCCCAACCGAATACGGATGGCGGCAATCAGCCTTGAGCTCGAAAGCGATGAAGCTGCTTGGGAGGAAGCTACCATGACCTGTAGCGAGCTCATGAAGGGTTTTAACGGAGGCTTTCGCCCGGGAGACGAATGGCGGCTTGAAGTGTTGGACGCCAGCGAGCAGCCTCTTTACAGCGTGAGGATCTCGTCAGCGGGGCAGCGATAGCTGCGAAGACACATCGCTCCTTGGCGGGAACTCATAAATGGGGCGGGCCAGATGCGCTACGCCTTTCGCGACCGCGAGAAAACCCGGGAATACGTGCTCACAATTACCTCAATCCCTGATCCGACAGCACTCTCGAAAATTGATCCAAAGTCAGGGTGTTTCGGGGCTTCTTGGATACGCCCAGTTCAGGATACGACTGACCACCCCGATCGGTGAGGTTGCATTCCGTTGGATGTTGCACACCAATACGCCACCCTTGCAGAGCTGCCGATAGATCGCCCGCAAGGCGTCGCGCCTAAGCGCGTCCTCTGCATTCGACCGCATCTTTAGTGTGTTCGTCATCGTGTTGGGGCTAATCCCCGTTGCGATAGTCGCGACGCTCGTGTTCGCAAAATAGGGCCGCCTCAGTGGGTGGCTTTTTTCGCCTGGACGATCTTGCTCATGCATGCGGACGGACCGCGTCGAACCGAACGCGCGGTCGGTTCAGCGTTCACAGTAGCCTGTTTGAAAATCTCGTTCGCAATAAAAAACCGCCGGCATTTTCGCACGGCGGCTGCCGGAGCATTCCAAAATCGATTGGTACTTAAAACCCCCTCCGGCGTACTAAACAAAACATACAGACCCCGATTAACGAAGCGGCATCTCGGTTCCAGCGAGCGGAACAGCGAGGGCCGTTGCAATTCGACATCACCTTCTCAGCGGGTGAGAAGTGACCATGTGGCGCCGTTTAAGAAGCGGGCTTGACGATTTGCTGGACCCATTCTCACACTGACACGTATCTTGAACGTGACGGTGCCGCTCGTCGCCCCACGGCACTGCCATCTTGTGGCTCCGGCTTTGATCTCCATCACGGCTGGCGCTGCCTGGGCGGGCAATCCGATATCCGGCTGTTCTCTCGATTAACATGCACTGAAAAGGCTGTGTCCATGACCGGCGATCAATCGAGAAAACTGAAAATCGGCGATCGCGTCCATTGGAAGAACGACGTAGGCGACGCCGGCACCGTTACTGAGAACACCTGGAGCTGTGTCGTCATCAAGTGGGACAATCGCGGCCTTCAGACGATCATGCATAACGACATGGTCGATGTCTCGTTGGGTGATTGAGCGAAGAACGAAGGTGGGGGATTCCCCGGGTCAGAACACGCACCGTTTCATTGGCGGATCTGGTGGCCGAAGTTCAGCGCTATGATCCTCGTCGTCCATACTAGAACCCCCGCTTGCTCTTCCGACGCTGTGAGGCCATTCTTACCAAGGATCTAGGGCCCATTCGGTGAGGTCCAAGATCAGATCGCGCCATCGCGACTCCCGAGAGGTCTTGATCCATGACCTGCTCTCGTTGCGGTTTCGAGGTTCAGAGCGGCTTTGCTTTCTGCCCGAAGTGCGGTGCAAAGCAGCCGAACTCGTGCCCCAGTTGCGGCTATGTATGCGCACCCGATTTTACGTATTGCCCGAAATGTGGCGCCCACGTCGATGACGCCTCTAATGCCGGCGACCGACGGGAGGCGTCATCACCGACGATTCCGGTAGGGCCCGATCGACCAGCGCTCACGCCGAGCCCGGTTGTCGAGATCGAGCGAGCATCTCGGCGAACACCCCACAAGGTCGATACCGAAGCGAACCGCCGCACCGTGACCGTGCTGTTTGCGGATCTCAGTGGCTTTACCACGATGAGCGAGCGGCTCGACCCGGAAGTCATGCAGACTCTTCAGAACGAATTGTTTGAGGAATTAACGGCAGCGGTGCAAAATTTTGGCGGCTTCGTGGACAAATTCATCGGCGATGCGCTGCTCGCACTGTTTGGTGCGCCGGCCGCGCACGAAGACGACCCTGAGCGGGCGCTCCGCGCGGCCCTCGACATGATCAAGCGAACGGCGCACCTGGGAGAACGTTTGAAGGCATACGCAGGTTCGCCGCTCGTGCTCCATATCGGTATCAACACCGGGCACGTGGTTGCGGGGGGACTTGGTGCGGGCGCTGCCAAATCCTATTCAGTGACCGGTGACACGGTGAATACCGCTCAGCGATTGCAATCGATGGCAGCCCCGGGCGAAGTGCTGGTGGGGCCGCTCACCTACCGCCTCACGCGGCATGCATTCTCGTATGAATCACTTGGCGACGTTGCGCTTCGCGGCAAGGTTGGCAGCGTCCTGGTACATCGTCTCAGGGGACCTCTCGACACACCGCGTGCGGCACGAGGACTCGAAATACTGGGCCTTAGCGCGCCGCTGATCGGACGCGACGCAGAGATCGCCCGTATGATGGGGTGCCTTAAACTGGCGTGTGGCGGAGCTGCTCAACTGGTGCGGCTGGTCGGCGAAGCCGGCATCGGAAAAACGCGCCTGATGAATGAGTTCGTTACCCGCGCTCGCGATGATGACCGCTTCGCGAGCGTGGCGATCCGACGGGCCGTTTGCTCGCCCTTGGGTGAGCAATCCTACGGTACCCTCGCCGCGGTGCTGCGCAGTGCTTACGGCATCGCGCACAAGGCTTCGGTGGCAGAGGCGCAGGCCAAGCTGGCCGAAGCGCTGTCGGAACTTGGCCTGGCGACCGAAGAAATCGAGCCGCTGATGCCCCTCTATTTCTATGTTCTTGGTCTCGGCGACCCCGATGCCGCTTTGCAGCATGTTGAGCCGGAACAGCTCCGGCGACAGATTTTTTTCGCGATCCGCACAGTCTTCGAACGGCGTCTGGCCATATCGCCCCTCCTGATTATTGTCGAGGACCTGCACTGGGCGGACGCCGTGTCGCTTGAGGTACTGCGGTTCGTGATGGATCGGCTGGAGCGCAGGCGGCTGATGCTATTGTTCACACACCGACCGACGCTTGAAATGGATCCGCTCGAGTCAAGTCGAATTAGCCATACAACACTCCGGCTGGCACCCCTTTGCGTCGCTGACGGAAAAAAGCTGCTCGCGGCGTTCTTCGGTCACGGTTGGAATGGATATTCCGGAAATCTATTCAATCGAATTCTTGAACGCGCGAGCGGTAATCCGCTGTTCGTTGAAGAAATCATACGCGGTCTTATCGAAGCTGGCGTTTTAGCGCGTGACGGCTCGCATTGGCAGATCAAGTCCGATGAAGCGGCCGCTGACATCCCGGCGAGCATTCAGGCCTTGTTGCTCGCGCGAGTGGACCGACTGCCACACGACGTGCGTCGGTTGGCTCAGGAGGCAGCGGTCATCGGCCCGCGCTTTGATGCTGCTCTTCTCGGTGCCACGGCAACCGACCCGGTAAAAGTAGAGGCAGGGCTTGAGCTGCTGTGCGACGCCGAGATCGTCGAGGAGATCGCGGGGGCGAGCTCGATTTCGCTGCAATCCTATCGTTTCACGCAAACTCTGCTTCAGGATGTAATCTACCAAAACCTCCTTCTGCAACGGCGTATTGAGATGCATAGGCGGATCGGTACTGCCCTGGAGCGGGTGTGCGGGGATGATCCCGAGCGGCTCGAAGACCTTACGCTGCTGGGACATCATTTCAGCCTCAGTGCGAGCAAGCCGAAGGGCGCATATTACCTGAGCGCAGCAGGTGATCGAGCGCGCGCGATCTACGCCAACGATGACGCCATCCGCCTCTATCAGCAGGCACTCGCCGTCTTGTTGACCTCTGGCGATCAAGGACCGGAACGGCTTGTGCTGTACGAACGAATTGCCGACCTGTGTGGAGCGGCAGGCCGGCGTGACACGGCCGACGAACATTACCAGACGGCATTGGGGGCCCACCGCGCGGCCGGGGACCGCGCCGCCGCAGCGCGGATACTTCGCAAGCTTGGTCGATTGATGTGGGACGCTGGCAAACGAACCAAGGCGGAGGCGCATTACGCCGAGGCGGCTGCGCTGCTTGAGGGAACGGATGCGCCGATCGAGTGGGCGCATCTCTTGCAAGAGCGCGGCCACCTCGCGTTTCGCACGGGCGATCACGCCGCGGCTGCGAGATGGGCAGACGATGCGCTGCGTTACGCTCAATCCGTGCCGCCGGACGTAAATATACAAGCCGGGCTTGAGGCGGCTCGCGCTACCGCAGAGGCGCTCAATACCAAAGGGGGTGCACTGGCGCGGCTGGGCCGAAGCCGGGAGGCCGTACGCGAGGTGGAGCGTAGCGTCGCAGTCGCCGAAGCCGCTGGCCTCCTCAGCGCAGCCTGTCGCGGTTACACGAATCTTAGTGTGCTCTACACGATGGTCGATCCGGCTCAAGCCATGGAGGTATGCCGGCGCGGCCTTGATGTCGCGCGCCGTATCGGAGATCTCGGCTTTCAGGCGCGTCTTCTTGCCAATCTCGCTGTCGCCTGTTGCACTTTCACGGACAGATGTGCCGACGAAGGCGTGCCGGCTGCCGAAAAGGCCATCGAACTCGACCGTGCACTCGATCAGCGCGAGCATCTCGCTGTTCCATTGATTGTGCTCGGACAAATTCATCAATGCCATGGCCAACCGGAACTTGCGGCCCGCTGCTACAATGAGGCAATTGAGGTGGCGCGCGAAACGGGCGAGCCACAGCAGCTCTTTCCATGTTATGATGGTCTTGCAACGCTGAACCTCGATCGAGGCGACATGCCTGAGGCCGAGCGGTATTTCGCTTTGGCGCACGATGTTTGCGCCCTCCACGGGCTTGATCCTGAAGCTCTGATCGTACTGCCATTTCTTGATTAGCAAACCGAAGGAGGTTGACCATGTCCGAACATCATGTCGATGGGCCACTCCACCCGGGCGACCGCGCACCGAACATTGTGCTGGATGCGATCACACGCGACGGCAAGATCGCGCTTGATGACTTTCGCGGCCACAGCCCAGTATTGGTCGGCTTATTCCGAGGCCTGCATTGCCCGTTCTGCCGGCGCCATCTCGCGACCCAAGCGCAACTTGACCCAGCCCTGCGCGAGAAAGGCGTCGAGAGTCTGGTGGTGGTCAACACGCCAATCGAGCGTGCGCGGCTCTATTTCCGTTATCATCCGTTGCCCAATCTGCTCGCCGCGTCCGACCCCGAGCGCGTTTCGCACCGCGCGTTTGGCTTGCCCAATCTCGAGTTTACGGAGAGTGAAAGCGAGTGGCCGCACAAGATAGGGATGGACGCTGTTATGACCATGCGGATAGACATGCCGGGCGAGCTGCCCGAGCCGATGAATCCAATGGCCGCGGCTGATCTCCTTAACAATAAGGACGGCTACGAAATGACCGAGGCCGACGAGCACATGAAGGCAACTGGCCATGGCCAACTCTTTGGCCAATTCCTGCTTGATCGGGAGGGTATCGTGCGCTGGAGCTTTACCGAAGTTCCCGAGGATGGCCGTCGCATGTTTGGAGCTCCGACCCCCCGAGAGCTGATGTCGGCCGCCTCCCAGGTTGCAGGCTAAGTATCATAGCGCGTTTTGACGTGTAATTCTGCCGCGGGCGGTACTCGGACTGTCGCGATAAGCGTGTTCTGTCCGGCCAAAGCGCGAGACTTGGCTGTGCTTCGCAAGCTTGCGATATCCGGATGGAGTCATTCGCGTCCGTACGAGCGCGCAATGTACATGTCCGCTAAATCCTAACGAGCCGACATTCGCGCGATCAACGACTTGGTCGGCGAAGCGCCGTGAGCTGAGCGGCGCCGTAGGCGCGCGCCGCTTGGCCGCCCGAACGTCCTTTCTCAGTTTGCCCCAATAGCAGACATCGTGGCCCTCGCCCTAGGGAGAATTTGCCCTTCAATATTATTGTTGTCGAGAGGGCAGGCGGGATCACGCCAGTGCACGCAAGTAGCACCGGTCTGGCGCTTGATTAGGCCATACTGTCATTTCCCCGCATGACGCGCGCACGATGTCTATTGATCTTGAACGTTCAGCCACAACTGGATTGCTCGCGCGGCACGCATCCACTCGCTGGAGCCTTCGGGCGCGCTTCTGGCGTGCTGATGACCGGCAAGCTCGCGGATCGCGGCCAAGGCGGCTCGTTCGGCGTCGGTCATCGCAGCAGACGCGTGCGGCGTCGGTTGCTCGGTGGCCAGGCCGTTAAGCAGAATGCGGGCTTCATGGTCGGTGCTGATCGCGGCGACCTTCAAGATCGATCGACAGTAACGGCCTTTGATGAGGCTTCGTTCGTCGCCCGTTTGGGCGCTCTGTCGGTCAAACCCGTTCGTATTGGTCAAAATGCCGCCTTGGTCGGTGAGACCATAGAACAGGCAGTTGCCAGCTTAGTTCCTGCTCACAAAGGCAGATCAAACCGATTTCAGGCTGTACCGGGAGCGAAGCTGCTTTTGGATGCGCGCCACGGTGGTCGCAAGTTCAGGGTGACGCCGACAGTCGGCAGCGTTAGTCAGCGCCGTCCAATTATTACCACCGGGGACAATTGCAATCGTGGCGCTGGGCACGGCCGTTCCTGCAAGCTTCTCGTGAAAGAGCCAGATCAGCTCGTCGGCGGGAATTGGCTTCTTAGGCATGATGGTCCGGGTCTGAGCGCGTCGTTGCGAAATCAAGCCTAGCCCGGCCCATGCTCTGCTCAAGTCGATATGTTTTGCAGGTGATATAAATGAGTGCACCGTCCGTACCTAAATTTCATGCAGCCCTGAAGGCTGTGATCAAACGCGCAATCATCGTTCTGGATGCGCTTGGTGAATCTGAGATGCGTTTGCAGAACCAGGGGCGAGGCTGGAACAGGGCAATCAACGATGCAGCGCTGGCCTATGGCTAAGGCCGCCTCTTCGATTGTAGCTTCGCTGTCACCGTGGCCCAAACAGGCACGCGTTTTGGGAGAGCTTCGTCCCGAGGCGGCAATCCCAGTATTTCTCCACCATGATGCCCGCTATCAGGATAGCGAAGCACACGAGACAAAACACTGCTAGCCGACTGTCTGCTTTCATGCCGGCCACTTTAGTCGATGCGGAAAAAAGCCCCAAGCGCGGGCATCGCTTGGGGCAGTTACTTGATGTCCAGCGGAAATGCCGCCGGCCGCTCAAAATAGATCGGCTAGGCCCTGGTTGTAAATTTCAGCATTTGATCGAGGCTATGTCATACGGCATGGAACGCGTTGTGGTTGCGCAATTTTTCATTGGTCGTGTGCGCGGAGATGCAGCGGCTCATCAGGCGCCTGTCTGCGACCAGCCAAATATAGCGACGTAGAGACAGGCGAGGAGAAGCAGCACTTCCAGGCCGATGGATACCCAAAACCGCGTTGGAGTGGCGTCGCGATGAACGGTCAGTGCAGCTCGGTCCCTAAACGAGTCCAAAATCCAGTTCACCCCATCGGGTTCGAAGGGCACGAATGTCCCGTCGGTAAGCCCGCGGCGAAGTGTGCGGTAGGTATCGAAACACAAATAAGCTGAAACAACGCGGGCGACAATTTCATAGAAGAAAAACTGCATGGGATTGGGCGCTCATCAATCTTTGAATAGAGCGTCACTGGGATTGGTCGTGACTCCAGGCCGCTCATGCATTTACGCTTCTTATTGATTTATCTGACAGCCAAGAACACACCGCGGCTGGAACTGCTCCTAAAAGAATGGCCATCACAACTGACCAAAACTCCGCGAACCCACTCCAGAGAAAGATCAGGACTGACGCGGACATCAGACCTCCCACGGCCGTCGTTTTCAAAACGTGGAGAGGCTTTTTCGATAGTGCCCGGTCCACCCCCGCCATCAACAACGCCGGGATAATCGCAATCGGATACGACGCAATCAGCCATGCCAACAGATCTACGCTCGATGGAATGCCTTTCGAGACCACGTCAGGGGCGTTGAAAACAAGCATCCCGAGAGGCGGGAAGAGAGCCGCGAAAATCAGAAAGCGCTTCATGCTACCTTGGTCTGTCTTGGAGGGGATTTTGTTCAACTTCTAAGTCGCATGAACCCAGCGTTGCCGACGGCGCGCCGGCGCGTGATTTAATCGAGGCCACCGTCATATTCCACATTCAGGTGAACCAACGCTGGTCCTTCGAAGACCAAAGTCGCGAACGGAGATCTCCATGAAGCTCAAACTTTCCGCCGCGATGCTCGCCGCAAGCCTCGCGCTCGCATCGATGGCTTTCGCCCAGGGCACCGCGCCCGCCGACGTTAAAGTGATCGATGCTTGCCTGAAGATCGCGGAGGAAACCGGCGGTTTCGGCGGCGCGTGTGTCGGGCTCGTCGCCGACCCCTGCATCAAAAAGGCGGAGGGCGTGAATGACGATGTCGCCAAATGGAAAGCCTGCGCGGCGCGCGAACTCGCCATTTGGACGCAGAAAACCAATGAGACGCTAAAGAAGGTTCAGGCCGGCGGGTTCGCCGACGTGATCAAGGCGGTCCAGGACTCGGAGAAAACTTTCGCCGCGTCGCGTGATCGCTTCTGCGCGGTCTTCGACAAAGTCGAGCCCGGCATGTACCGGGGCAGTGCGAGCTACTGCCGCCTGCGCGAGACCGCCAACCGCTCGCTGAGCCTGATCAAGCTCGGCGCTGCGGTCAACGAGCACTGAGACCTTGCCCCACCTTGCTTGGCCGCAATGCGTTCCGCCATGCTGCTCATAGTCTAACCATTCTTATTACATGACCGCGGGGCCACGAGCCGGTTCCACTGGCGTCAGGACTTCTTGCGCCGTTGGGCATCGACCATGTCTTGAACAGTCGCGCCGATAGGCAGTCTGTGTTGTCGCAGAACTGTCCAGGCCACAACAGCAAGGAAAGCAGCCCCCATAATTGCGGCGAGGACAGGCGCGGATTCCGGGGACAGAACACGCACCGTTTCGTTGGCGGTCGAAATTCAGCGCTTCGTGAACCGATACCAACAGTCTGTGTGGCCACTTTGAGAACGACTCGGCTATCTCGTTGAGATTCCACGATCCCGCATTTTGAAAACGACTCGGTTTTGACTTTAAGAACGACTCGATACCCCCGTTTTTCGCTTTGAGAACGACTCGATTTCGCAAGACACCGAGAATCCGCTGTTATTCGCGCTAGTTTTTTCCGGAGAGAGACGCAGACGCTGGTTCTTGTGAACGCCAGCGGGTTTGTCCTCTCCATACTGTCCACCGAAGATGACCTCGTTATGTAGACTTCGCAGCCAGTCAACGCGAGCCGTTCTTGGGGAAAGAGAATCCCGAGCGCTTGGTGGATACCGAACCCGCACTCGATTGCTGCTCGCGCATTGCAAAAGGCAATCGACGAGATGGTCGGCGCTATCACCGGGGACGCGCAGTATTTTTACGCAAAGCCGCATAGTCTTTGCGTCGGCTTCCGTGAGCCATCTAAGGATTGAGGTCATAGGGCCATCGGTCCAGGTGCGGCTTCATCAACCTCGAAGGAGGAAGGCATACGCGCCTAACACTGCTAACCCGCCTACGAGGAGCCAAACGACGAGGCCGATTGTCAGCATTTTGGCTGGGGCAGGAGTGTGATCGGTCTGTGGAGTTTCGTGAGGGGCGACGGCTGTTTCTTGATCGGCTGGCATCGGACACATCCTTGTGGCCGCACCTTGCCGCCATGGATGAACGAACGGCTTGCAGATCGTAACGTTCCGGCATCCCGCCATTTTACCCGATGACGGGGAGGGCGTCATCGTTCTCCTAGGATCGCGAAATTATCGACCGTCCAGGCTAGCCGCGTAACAGCCGCCGCGACTGTACTGCTGGACCGGCAGAAGTTGCTCGGCTCCCAATTTTAACCGACAGCAGCCCGCGCGAGAATTAATAACGCTGAAATGACGGTCCACTGACGTAATTGGCGGACCAACAAGCTGTGTGTTGCTGCCCCGCTACAGCCAACATCCCCAGACTCCTCCACGGTTCCATCACTGGATTTTTAGTTTTTATCTTGGGAGTGAACTTATGAAGAGCATTTTGGCTGCGGCCACACTTATCGCACTTGGCACGGTGTCGGCCTCTGCCGCTGATATGGCAGCACGCCCATACACCAAGGCGCCCGCCATGGCTCCGATGTGGGACTGGTCAGGATTTTATATTGGCGGCAACGTCGGTTATGGCATCAGCCGATCGCCGTCGACCAACTCGCTCGTCGCTCCGTTTACGCCTCCGTTATCTGTTTTGGCTTCGTCGGATAGGCTCACAGCTGACGGCGTCATCGGCGGCGGCCAGATTGGTTGGAACAAGATGTTTGCGCCGAATTGGCTGTTTGGCATCGAGGCCGACATTCAGGCAGCCGATCAAAAAGGTAGCTCGGTTATTTCCGGTGCCTTCTTTGGCCCACCAGCAGCAACCATTTCAGCTGAGACACGCCTGAATTGGTTCGGAACGGTCCGCGGACGCCTTGGTTGGACCGCGACGCCTGACACGCTTCTCTACGTCACTGGCGGCTATGCTTACGGTGAAACCGAACAGCGCAACTTCAGCAGCATCCCAGAGAACGGCGTTCCCTTTATCGCTGGATCATCTGTTAAAAGCGTGAAGGGTGGTTGGACGGTCGGCGGCGGCATCGAAACCCGTCTTTGGAATAGCAATTGGACGGCCAAGGCCGAGTATCTTTATATGGACCTCGGCACACAAGGCACCTCCAATTTTGTTCAGGTTGCCGGTGCTGCTGGCTTGAGCCAGGTCTCGAACTCGGAGTTTAAGGACCACATCGTTCGTGTTGGCGTGAACTATAAGCTCGGCAACTGGGCTTACTAAGCTTTATCTAGTTTCCAGAAGACCAAACTGAAAACCCGGCGTAGTCCGGGTTTTTTCGTCTTGATCGAGGTGGTGCTATTCGTGAGTGCGGAGGCTGTGCAATGTAGGCCGGCAATGAGAACCAGAGGAGGATTGTCAAAAGAGCTCCGGCGTAGATGATTGCTAACATACTCCATCCTACCATCTTCGCCGAGGTGACCCGCGCGATCCCTCATGTTATCATGAAGTTTCGGGAGACCTTACCGGGGCCGGTAAGATGGCATGCCAACCTATCTCGTTAGAATAATTGAGACCCGCGATCTCGTCGGGGTCTTCTCGGCCGACAACATCCTTCAACTGATCATCATCGTCAACGAATGCACCGAACCGGATGACTGCGAGTACGCCAGGCTGAGTGTTCCTGGCGGCATTATGTGGACCAGTCCGGCGATCCCTATACCCATCCCGCGTACCGACGATGAAGATGGCTCAGAGCCGGATCCGATGCCCTGGAGCGAGGCGACCGACACTGAGCGATGGTGGACTATCTGCACGGCTATTCGATTTGTCGGTGGAAACGGTTCTTTCCAGACGATCCGCCGGAGCCAGCAAAGCAAGTGCTGCCGCGGTGACTGGGACAGGTGGTGGCCTTTAAAAAGCGTTGACTATACATTTTCGGAGGGCAGTGACCATTGCTTGCGCCAAATGATCGAAGCTTGCTCGCTGGTTGCGTTTTTATGACGAAATCTGCCGCCGGAGCGACAGCAGATGTTCCTTGGTTTCGTTTCGCCATGTGATCCACCTTTGCATTGACGCCGTGAAATCCGACATGCGCGGGTCTAAGAACGCCTTTAAAGCGTCACCTGGGGCGTCTAGTTTGATCGAGTTTTGAACGTACATAAACATGATCATGTACGCTTCGATATCTTTCAACGTACTTTCATAGTTCGGTTGAGAAATGAACCGGACGATATCTTGGTACTCGGGAATATCGTTTCTCAGTTTGTCTAGACTCAAACATACGATCTTGAACTGATCTCTGAACGCTAACAGTCGATCACCAAAATCAGGATTGTTAGTAGGGTCCTTGATCGCGTTCCACCAACTTTGGAGCGGCGGGTATTTTTCGATCAAGTCCTGCATTTCAATCGAGAGAATTTTTAAACTTCGATCGATCGGTCTAAGTTTGAGTTCCGCCTCGTAAGGGGTTAGAGGGCGCTGAGGAGGCACCTCTGCCTTCCGCGCCTCCGTTTGATTTTGAGGCAGCGGCACAGCTCCGCTTTTTTTATCTAGGTTTTGCTCCGGACCTAGATTTAGATGTGTCGCCACTACTTGCCGCGGCTCTTGCGGTCGCATGTATTGCCAAATCACGCCCGCAAGCACGATTGCGATACCAATAGTTATGACGTGAATGGGAAGCACCCAAGCAATCCTAGTTTTGAGCGCGCCAAAAATAGCGCGGCTGAAAGTTATCACGATTCCAGATTTTCTTTCCTTTTCAGAGGCTATGTCCGAACTTCTACCTACTAGGTCGTGCCAGAATTGTTGATTGCTCACATATAGTCCCACTACAGCTATGGCGAGCAGCAACCAGCCCAGCGTGCTCATGCCCTTGCCCCCGAATATTTCACTGAGGTCATCAGGCAGTTTCGCGAGACCAATCCCGTCGAGCAGCCACTTAGTGCGTCCCCAAACCTTGGGCCACCAAAGCTCAATTGTTGCGAGCGCAACAAAAAAGGCATTGCTAAAAAAGGCGCGCATACGGTCCCCCACGGCGTTCTAAAGCTAGTTGTGGCAGACGATGATGCGCCTGAACAAGCGTGCGTGTCCAAAGTACATGTATCCTTGGACTCGAAAGAACGAACGCAGATAGCACAGAGGATCGCGTACCGAATGATTGGCCGCGAGAAATAGCGTCTTGGCGAAGGGACGCTATCCCACTGAAATCATTGGTGGGCCCGGCAGGACTCGAACCTGCAACCAGACCGTTATGAGCGGTCGGCTCTAACCATTGAGCTACAGGCCCCGCCGGCGTCCAGCGGGCGTGAGAACCGGGGACGGCGGTGCAGGCATTCCTTATATCGGCCATCGCCTGTGGGCAATGCCGCGTTCCCGGGGGCGGAACTTTGGCCGGGCGGTGGCGTTTGTCTGCGCAATTTCAACGTTGGGAGGCGCGGGTGTTTCGCTGGGCTGTCATCTGTCTGATCATTTCCCTGATTGCCGGCGGCCTCGGCCTCACCAACATCTCGGCTTTCGCCAAGAAGCTCTCGATCATCCTCTTTGCGCTGTTCTTCCTCGGCTTCCTGGCTTTGCTGGGCTTCGCCTATCTGGTCGCCGGGGCGGTCAGCAGCTCGGAGCTGCTGCCCGCCATGGTCGCCGTGAGTGTCTAGCTCAGTCGCCCCGGGATCAACCGACCTTGGCTCAGTCGACTGACACGCCGGCGAATTCCACCACCTTGCGCCACTTCTCGGTTTCGGCGGCAACCAGCTTGCCGAATTCCTCAGGCGTCATCGGCTTCGGCACGCCGCCGGTCTCGGCGAGCCGTGCGATCAGCTTCGGATCCTTCAGCGCTTCGCCCACAGCCTTGTTGAGGGTGGCAATCACCTCGGGCGGCGTGCCCTTCGGCGCGGAAATGCCGTAGAAGCCGATGGACTCGAAGCCTGGCACCGTCTCGGCAATGGCCGGGACGTCCGGCACGATGGGCCAGCGTTGCGGCGAGGTGACGCCGAGCGCGCGGACGGTGCCGCCCCGCGACTGTTCGAGCGCCGTGGGCAGGTTGTCGAAGATCAACTGCACCTTGTTGGAGATGATGTCAGGAAAGGCGATCGCCGAGCCGCGATAGGGCACGTGGATCATGTCGCATTTGGTCATCGCCTTGAACAATTCGGCTGACATATGCACCGAGGTGCCATTGCCCGATGACGCATAGGAGATCTTGCCGGGATTGGCCTTGCAATAGTCGATGAACTCCTGGACCGTTTTCACGGGCATGCCATTCGACACCACCAGCATATTGGTGAGCTGCATGATGCTGGCGACCGGCACGGTGTCGCGGATGAAATCGTAAGGCAGCTTCTTGTAGAGCGAGGCCGAGATTGCGTTGTTCGGCGCGACGAACAACAGCGTGTAGCCATCCGGTGCCGAGGTCACGGCGGCGGCAGCGGCGAGGTTGCCACCGGAGCCTGCGCGGTTCTCGACGACGAATTGCTGGCCGAAATGATCCGACAGCCACTGCGCCATGATGCGCGCCACGATATCGACAGGGCCGCCGGCGGCGAAGCCGATTAGCCAGCGCACGGGGCGATCGGGATAGCCGGCGGCAGAGGCGGGAAGGGTCGCCGTGGCAAGGCTGGCAAAGCCGACGAAACACAGCACAGCAGCACGCAGAAAAGCGATCATAATCCCTCCCAGAGATGAAAGTCGCGGCATTGATGCGCGACGTCGTTCGATCGGGCTTGCCGCCCGTTACCTCCATGCTTTCATAGAATTCGGATTTTGCCTACAAGCTTGGTCGAACGATGCAGGCCGAACGACGTCGAGGTACCCCATGAAAATGATGCCGCTTGTTTGCGCAGCATTCCTGACTGTCACAACGGCCATTGCGCTGGAGGGAGCCAAACCGATGCCGACCACCACCCCTCTCAGCTTGAGTCTCGGTACGGCGACGCCCGGCGGCGGTTTCCCGCTCTATGGCGATGCCTTTGCCGAGGTCATGAACAAGGCCGATCCGTCGCTGACGCTGGCGACGCGCAACACCAAAGGGTCGACCGAGAACATCCCGTTGCTCGAAGCCGGCCAGCTCGATCTTGCGCTGGTGGCCGGTGAACCTGCTTATGAAGCGTTCAAGGGCATCGGCCGGGCGCCGACGAAGCTGAAGATCATTACGGCGCTGTATTCCAACCCCGGCATGTTCGTGGTGCGTGCCGACAGTCCCTACAAGACGATCCGCGATCTTGTCGGCAAGCCGATCGCCTTCGGTGCGAAAGGCTCCGGCCTCGTGTTCCTGTCGCGCTATGTGCTGGACGGACTCGGCCTCGATCAGGACAAGGATTTTCAGGCGGTCTATCTCGACCGCGCGGGCGACGGTCCGGCGATGCTGCAGGACGGCCGCGTGGCCGCATTATGGGGTGCAGGCCTGGGCTGGCCCGGCTTCAAGGCGATGAGCGAAAGCCCCGGCGGCGCCCGCTTCATTGCGCCCGATGCGGCGGAGATCGCGCAGATTCGTGCCAAGCACGCTTTCCTCAAGTCGATGCTGGTCGAAGCGAACAGCTATCCGAACCAGCCGGCGCCGATCGCATCGGTGGGCTCGTGGAGCTACATCCTGGCGAGCGAAACGCTGCCGGATGATGTCGCCTATCGGCTGGCGAAGACGCTGCACGGCGCCGAAGCTACGCTGGGCGCACGACTCGCACAGGCGAAGGAGACGACGGCTAGTAACACGGTGGCGTCAGCGCCTGATGTGGCGCTGATCCATCCGGGTGTGCTGAAGTATTTCAAGGAGATCGGGGTGGCGAAGTAGTTGATCGTCTACTTCTTCCCCAACACACAAGCCGGATCAGGCGGTCCAAATGCTTCCTCTCCGGAAATCTTCGCGAGGATCTTGTAGTAGTCCCACGGATATTTCGACTCCTCAGGCGACTTGACCTGCACCAGCATCAGGTCATGCACCATCAAGCCGTCCTCGCGCAGTTTGCCATTGCGCGCGAAGAAATCCTCGATCGGCTTCTCGCGCATCTTGGCGGCGACCTTCAGCGGTTCGTCTGTGCCGGCCTCCTTGATGGCGTTGAGATAGACCATGGTCGACGAATAGACACCGGCCTGCCACATGGTGGGCATGCGCTTGGTCTTCTCGAAGAAACGCTTCGACCAGGCGCGGGTCTTGTCGTCCATGTCCCAGTAAAAGGCGGTGGTCAGCAGCAGGCCCTGTGCGGTCTGTAGCCCCAGCGAGTCGATGTCGGTGATCAGCGCCAGCAGCGCGGCCATCTGCTGGCCGCCCTTGAACACGCCGAATTCGCCGGCGGTCTTGATCTCGTTGATGTTGTTCGGCGGCCCACCGGCGATGCCGATGATCTTGGCCTTCGAGGCCTGCGCCTGCAGCACGAAGGACGAGAGGTCCGACGCGCCGAAGGGCGGACGCACCGAGCCGATCACCTTTCCGCCGGTCTTGGTGACGACGGCAGATGCATCGCGCTCCAGCGCATGGCCGAAGGCGAAATCGTCGGTGATGAAGAACCAGCTGTCGCCGCCGCGCTTCACCACTTCCTGCGCGGTGCCGACGGCGAGCGCGCGGGTGTCGAATACCCATTGCATCGTATAGGGCGAGCAGAACTTGCCGTGGAAGTCCGCAGCGCCCGTCGAATGGGTGATGAATAGGCGCTTGCGGTCGTTGGCGACGTTCTGCACAGCGAGACCGACGGCAGACACCGGCACGTCGACGATGAGATCGACCTGATCGACATCGTACCAGCGCCGCGCAAGCGATGCGCCGACATCGGGCTTCAACTGATGATCGCCGATGATGATGCTGATCGGCTTGCCGAGTACGGTGCCGCCGAAATCATCGACGGCCATCTGTGCGGCCGTCACCGAACCCTGGCCGGAGGGCGTCGAGGCCGGGCCGTTCATGTCGGTGAGCACGCCGATCTTGACGACGTCGTCGGAGATTTGCGCCGAGGCGGTTGATGCGAGGAGAGCGAAGGCAAGACCAGATATCACGGACAGCGAAGTACCGCGCATGAAGTTTCTCCCATATGTCGCGACACTTCGGCCGCGTGATGGAAGTGAGCTTAGGTCAGCCCCGGTCGTCGAGCAATGCAAGCCGCTCGGCTTCCGCGATGTCATCCATCGTATTGGCATTGAAGAATGGATCGACGGGATCGGCTGGCCATTCCACGGTGGCGAGACGATAGCGTGCCGTCCAGCGTCCGACCTTGCGGATATCGTCATTGACGAGCGCGTGCCGTAACTCACGGCGCAGGGAGACGTCCCACAAGCCGATGACGGGGTGCGACTGTCTTGCGGACGAGGCAACAGCAAGCTGCGCATTCTCCGCGATGCGGGCGTGATGCAAACGGGTAACAAGATCGCGCGGCAGGAACGGGCAGTCGCCGGCGACGCTGAGCATCCATGTGACGTCCGGCCGGTTGGCGGCCGTCCATTCCAGACCCGCAAGGATGCCGGCGAGGGGGCCGGGAAAATCCGCGACGTCGTCGGCAATCACGGGCAGTCCGAAGGACGCAAATCGCGCGGGATCCCCGTTGGCGTTCAGCACCAGTCCGTCGCATTGCGGTGCGACGCGCGCGATCACGCGGGCCAGGATCGTCGTGCCGCCAATCTCGCGCATCGGCTTGTCGCCGCCGCCCATCCGGCGAGCCAGACCGCCCGCGAGAAGCGCGCCCAGAGTGGCCGGATATGTGTTCGCCATCGCCATACCGCTGCATATGACATTTGGCGCTGGCCCGATATAACGCAGTTGCACCAAGTGGAACTGCGCGATGCCCGTGACCAAGCTCGACCTGACCGGATTGAAATGCCCATTGCCGGCGCTGATGACGCGCAAGGCGATGAAGGCACTGTCGGTCGGCGACCGGCTCGAAGTCCACTGCACGGACCCCCTCGCAGTGATCGACATCCCTGCGTTGATCCAGCAGAGCGGTGATCAGATCGAGACCTCTGAACGCAGCGGCGATGTGATGATCTTCTTCATCGAAAAACGAAATGCTGCGATTGCAAATCGCGATTGAATTGCTGCGATGCAGTGGAAATCATTGAGAAATTTTCGCTCCTGATACCTTTGGACTATCGACTCCCGCAGTCGCTTCTGGCCCTGTTCTAAAGTGCGAGTGCGCGTGAATCCTTGTCCGCGCGCCGTAGGGGAATTGACGAAGCGACTTTTTCAAATCGCAGACCGGCTCAGAAGGGTCGGCTGCAGGGGAGAACTTTCATGACAAGTGTGGGCAACGCCGGAACACTGTCTGGCACCAAGCCAGGATTGCTGGAACGCGAACGCATCATTGCGACGGCAGGTTTCAATCGGTGGCTGGTTCCACCGGCCGCACTTTGTATCCATCTCTGTATCGGCATGGCCTACGGCTTCAGCGTGTTCTGGCTGCCACTGTCGCAGGCGATCACGACACCCGCGTCGAAGGAAGTGTGCGACGGCATGAGCCTCGCCACCGAGCTCTTCACCACAACGTGCAACTGGAAGGTCGCCAGCCTCGGCTGGATGTACACGCTGTTCTTCGTGCTGCTCGGCGTCTCCGCCGCCATCTGGGGCGGCTGGCTCGAGCGGGTCGGTCCGCGCAAGGCCGGCTTCGTGTCGGCGATGTGCTGGTGCGGCGGTCTCGTGCTCGGTTCGATCGGCGTCTACACGCATCAGCTCTGGCTGCTGTGGATCGGCTCTGGCGTGATCGGCGGCATCGGTCTCGGCCTTGGCTACATCTCGCCGGTATCGACGTTGGTGAAGTGGTTCCCGGATCGTCGCGGCATGGCGACGGGCATGGCCATCATGGGCTTTGGCGGCGGCGCGATGATCGGCTCGCCGCTCGCCAACCTCTTGATGAACTATTTCAAGACCCCGACCGATGTTGGTGTCTGGCAAACCTTCCTGGCCATGGGCGTCATCTACTTCGTGTTCATGACCATTGGCGCGTTCTCTTATCGCATCACGCCACCGAACTGGAAGCCGGAAGGCTGGACGCCGCCAGCGACCGCGAATGCGATGATCACCACCGGTCACGTGCATCTCGACAATGCGCACAAGACCAAGCAGTTCTGGCTGATCTGGGGCGTGCTTTGCTTGAATGTGTCCGCCGGCATCGGCGTCATCGGCATGGCATCGCCGATGCTGCAGGAAATCTTCGCCGGCAAGCTGATCGGCGCGCCCGACCTCTCCTTCAGCCAACTCTCGGCAGCGCAGAAGACTGCGATTGCCGGCATCGCAGCCGGCTTCGCGGGTCTGATCTCGCTGTTCAACATCGGCGGCCGCTTCTTCTGGGCGTCTTTGTCGGACAAGCTCGGCCGCAAGAACACCTACTACACGTTCTTTATTCTCGGCATCGTGCTCTATGCACTGGTGCCGACCTTCGCGGCAATGGGCAGCAAGGTCCTGTTCGTGCTGGCCTTCGGCATCATCCTCTCGATGTATGGCGGCGGCTTCGCGACCATCCCGGCCTATCTCGCCGATATCTTCGGCACCCAGTTCGTGGGTGCGATCCACGGCCGGTTGCTGACGGCCTGGGCGACTGCGGGCATCGTCGGTCCGGTGGTGGTGAACTACATCCGTGAATTCCAGATCGCCGCCGGCGTGCCGCGGGCGCAGGTCTATGACTTCACGATGTACATCCTCGCCGGCATGCTGGTGCTCGGCCTGATCTGCAACATGCTGGTGAAGCCGCTGGCGCCGCATTGGTTCATGAAGCCGGAGGAAGTCGCGAAGTTGCAGGCCAAGGGCGCCGAGGCGGCGTCGGCCGGTGGAGGCTCCTATGGCATTGGCAAGGGCGGTTTCGACGGCGCAGCCATTGCCTTCTGGGCCTTTGTCGGTGTCCCGCTGTGCTGGGGCGTCTGGCTGACGCTGCAGAGCGCCGCGCGTATCTTCCAGTAAAACCTGCGCGGGACCGGCAGCGAAAGCTTCCGGTCCCGTTTCACATCTGACGAACGATCTTCAAAACAAGCACATTCGGGGATAACGATGACACGCATCACTACGGGCCTCGTGGCCGCACTGTTCGTTGTGACTTCAATGGGCGTTGCTTCGGCGCAGGCGCCTGCGACGCCGGCAACTCCTGCGCCCGCAAAGATGAAGCTGAACAAGCAGAGTCTGAAGGACATGAAAGCGAAGTGGAGCGCCAACAAGGGCAAGCTCAAGGCCTGCCGCAAGGATGTCAAGGTCAAGGGCCTCGCCGGCGACGACCGCTGGTTCTACATCGAAGACTGCATGGCCAAGAGCTGAGCGAGCGCTGGTATTTCCGACACTTCCAGCCTCGTGATCTTTATGCCGCGCTTATGAACGAGCGCGGCCGCTCGTCTCGATTTCATATGTCGTTGTCCGCATCTTCCAGGCATCCCGACGCGCTCATGCGCCAGGGATTTGAGAAGACGGACAACGACCATGACGATGTTCTACAATCGCGATACCCAGCTGCACGATTTCTCGGCCGACAGCGCCTACCGCAGCTACCTCATCAGCCGCAATCAGCCGCCGATCGTCCATCACTCCAGTGATATCCAATGGAAGCGGCTCTGCGTAGCCATCAGGCTGACGCGTAACCACATCAAGGGCTTCTTCGCCGCCATCCATATGGCTTTGGTGGCCGACAAGATGCGCCGCGCGCGGCGTGAACTGGCGCGCGTCCGTGTGCGCGCCGCCGATACGCCGGTGCTTCCGGATCGCCGGAGCGTGCCATGAGGGAAGACCGTTCTGCAGCGCTGTTCGCGCGTATCGCCTCCTATGCGACCATCATGCCGGGCATTCTCGCCCGGCTATGGCGTTTCGTCATTGGACCTGCTGTCTATCGGCCGGCCGCGCATTATATGCGCGGACCCGGCCCGAAATGTCGTGAGAAGAACGAGCGCCCGCAAGCCTAGCGGGCGCGGCGCAGGGGCGGCGCGTCGTCGGGTTGTGCCCAGATCGCGTCCATCGCCGTGTGTACCTGCTGCTGCTCGGCATCTGTCAGCTCGGTCAGCGGCAGGCGCACGACGGCACTCCCCAGGCCCCGCAAGGTCAATGCATATTTCACTGCCGATGTGACCCGCTCCGGCGGCAGGGCTGTGGCGAGCGGCGCCAGCATGTCGGAGATGGTCGTCGCATAGCGCGGGCATCCCTGGCGGGCCGCGTAATACATGCCGCGGCAGAGCTGCGGCGCCACATTGGCCATCGCGGAGACAACGCCGTCGCCGCCGAGCAGCAGATAAGGCAGGGCTGCGGTGTCCTGTCCCGTCAGCATCCGGAAACCCACTGGCAGCAGCGACCGCAATCGCGCCAGTCGCCCGGCGTCGCCGGTGTCGTCGCGCAGGCCTATCAATCGTGGCGAGGCGGCGAGACCGATGAGCGTGTCGTCGGTCAGCGCACGAGCACAACGCGACGGTGCGTCATGCACAATGACCGGCAGCAATGTCGCCTCCAGGATCGCACGGAAATGCGCTGCGATGCCACTTGCCGTCGGGCGGTTGTAATACGGCACGACCGACATGACGGCATCGGCGCCGGCGGCCCATGCCAGCCGCGTCGATTCAATGGCGCGGCTGGTGCAGTTCGATCCCGCGCCGGCAATGATGTGGATGCGCCCGCGGGCGATGCCGGCGGCAGTCCGGATCAGCGTGGCGCGCTCGTTCGAGGTGAGCGTGTTGGCTTCGCCAGCGCTCTCGCCGATGACGATGGCGCTGGCGCCGGCGCAGACCTGACGCTCGCACAACCGCGCGAAAGTGACGAGATCAAGCGCGCCATGCGTGTCAAACGGTGTCGGCACGTCAGCGACGATGCCGTGCAGCCAGTCGTTGGCGCGATGGGAGGCATGAGCTTGCGGGAGGGCATGAGCCCGAAGAGCAACTGTGGACATGGCGGGAAGCTCAGGCGACGCGCCGTTGTTGTAACCGTTCGACAGAGGTTGCTGCCGTGAAAGGCAGGGCGTTCATATCGAGTTCGATGAGGCCCGCCGTCTCAATGATAGCTTCGGGGCGATGGCCGTTCTCGAACAGAGCATAACGCACGGCATTCGCGCGGCTGACGAACAACCCGCCGAATAGACCGTTTTGTTCCTGCGCGACCCACTGGCCGCGGCCATTCTTGCCTATAAAAACGAGGGATGAGCTACACGAGGGAGGTTCGATGGTGATCACTTGCAGTCTCCAGTTCATTCGCTTGAGCGAATGGCTGCAAGATGATCGGCCGCCCGTTTGAAAACGAGATGAGCGGCGGTGCCGCGTTATAGGGATTTCATAAGTGCGTTCGTTCGCACATCACCCACGCGGAACCATCATTCGCGATGGCGATTGATCGTTTCGATCACAGGGAGCATGGAATGGCGAAATATTCCAAGAAGGCCGCCGCAAAGGTCGCGCGGGCCATGGAGAAGCGCAAGGCCGGCACATTGCGAAGCGGGGGCTCGGGCAAGAAGGTGACCAGCAAGAAGCAGGCGATTGCCATCGGCCTGTCCGAGGCTCGCGCCGAGGGCAAGAAAGTGCCGAAGGCACCGAAGAAAAAGACGGTGAAGAAAGCCAGCAAGAAGACGGCGGGGAAAAAGAAAGCGGCCAAAAAATCCCGAAAGTCGACGAAGGCCTGAGGCTCCGCCGATGTACGTTGATCGACGAATATGAACCAATCTTCGTCATGCCCGGGTTTGTCCCGGGCATCCACGTCTTGGCGGGAGAAAAGACGTAGATGGCCGGGAAAGCCTGGCCATGACAGTTTCGACCCAAGTGGCATCGCCTCACTTTGTCTGTAGTGTCGCCTTCAGCAGGTGGTCCTTGCATTCATCGTCCTTGCCCTCCGCCATTGCTTCGCTGGCCAGGCCGATCTCGTCGGAGGCGGTCTTCTTTTGCTTGCCATCGGCCATCTTGGCGATGGCTTCGGCGACGAAGGCGATATTCGAGGCGTTGCATTCCCGTGTCTGCAGCTGCTGCGCCTGCGCTGCCACGGTCGACGTCAACGCGATGCCTATGATTATTCCCAAAACCTTCATGCGCTCAGCTTGCCTTGCGGTGCCGCGCTGATGACCGCGCGGCCTTCTTGGCCGGACGCTTGCGCGCCACATGTGGTCGTGACGACGAAGCGCGTTTGGTCGACTTGCCCTTGCCACCCTTGAGGCTCGCCTTCAGCGCATCCATCAGGTTGATGACGTTGTCCGGCTTCTCCTCCTTCTCGACGACCTTCACCGGCTTGCCCGCGGCCTTGCGCTTCACCAGCGTCTTCAGCGCGGTCTCATATTCATCCTTGAACTTGCTGGGATCGAAATGCGCAGCCTTGCTGTCGAGGATATGCACCGCAAGGTCGATCATGTCCTTAGAGATCTTCGGCGACTTGATATCGTCGAAATAGTCCTCCTCGTCGCGCACTTCATAGGGGAAGCGCAGCGTGGTGCCGAGCAGGCCCTTGCCGAGCGGCTCGATGGCGATGATGTGCTCCCGATTGGTGAGCACGATGCGCGCCAGCGCCACGCGGTCCTTGTCCTTCATGGCATCGCGGATCACGGCGAATGCATCGGCGCCGGCTTTGCCGTCGGGCGCGATGTAATAGGGGTTGTTCAGATAGCGCCGGTCGATCTCGTCGCGCGGCACGAAATTATCGATATCGATGGTGTGATTGCTTTCGATCTGCACGGCTTCGAGCTCTTCCTTCTCGATCTCGACATATTCGCCCTTGCTGATCTCATAGCCGCGGCCCTTCTGCTCTTTCTCCACGACGTCGCCGGTCTCGGCATCCACCATCTGCTGTTTCAGCCGATTGCCGGTCTCACGGTTGATCATGTGGAATTTGGTTTTCTCGATCGTGGTCGCGGCCGGATACAGCACCACCGGGCAGGTGACGAGCGACAGCTTGAGAGAGCCTTTCCAATAGGCGCGGGGCGGGGCCATACTCGTCCTCCAACTCGATCGACAAAAATGAAGCACGCAGGCCGCAAAGCATTGCGCTGGCGTGGATTTCCAGGAACTTCAACGGTAGTTCCCGGTTTTGGTTCCGGGCCGGATCCTGCGGCTTATGACGCGTTGAGTGAGGTTTGCCTTGGCCGACAAGCAGCTATCGATTTATCGCCGGAAACGCGATTTCGCGCAGACGAAGGAGCCCTCCGGGCAGATCGTGGTCGCGCCGGCGAAGCGTCGCCGTTTTGTGATCCAGAAACACGATGCCACGCGGCTGCATTACGATCTGCGGCTGGAGATGGACGGGGTGTTCAAGTCCTGGGCCGTCACGCGCGGGCCATCGATGGACCCCGCCGACAAGCGCCTTGCTGTCGAGGTCGAGGACCATCCGCTCGATTACGGCGATTTCGAAGGCACAATTCCCAAGGGACAATATGGCGGCGGCACCGTGCAGCTCTGGGACCGCGGCTATTGGGAGAGCGACGACCCGGACAAGGGCCTCAAGAAGGGCGATCTGAAATTCACGCTGGATGGCGAGAAGCTGCATGGTGGCTTCGTGCTGGTGCGCATGAAGCATGACCGCAATGGCGGCAAGCGGACCAACTGGCTGCTGATCAAGCATCGCGATGAGTTCGTGAAGGAGGGCAAGGCCAACACTGTCCTCGACAACGACAAGTCAGTTGCGTCCGGCCGGACCATGAGCGTCATCGCGTCAGGAAAAGGGAAGGCGCCAAAACCGTTCATGATCGCCAGGACGGCGAAGATCAAACCCGATGCTATCTGGGATTCCAGCGAGGGCAGTGCTGCCGATGCGCGCGCCAGCAAGGTCGGCAAGACCAAGGCTGATGTTGGCCAAGCTGCACAAAAGACTGAAGCGAAGAAAGTCGTGACAAAGAAAGCGGCCAAACCATCGGCGAAGCCGGTCAAGGTCGCAAAGATGCCCGGCTTCGTCGCACCTCAACTTTGCACCATCGTGGAGCGGCCGCCCTCCGAGAATGGCTGGGTGCATGAGATCAAGTTCGACGGTTACCGCGTGCAACTCCGCGTCGAAGACGATGAGGCCACGCTGAAGACACGCAAGGGGCTCGACTGGACCGACAAATTTCAGGCCATCGCCAAAGAAGCCACCGGCATGCCGGACGCGATCATCGATGGCGAAATTGTCGGCCTCGATGCCAATGGTGCCCCGGACTTCGCGGCGCTGCAGGCGGCGCTGTCGGATGGCGAGACCGATACCCTCATTTTTTTCGCGTTCGACCTTCTGTTCGCCGAAGGTGAAGATCTGCGGAAGCTGCCGCTCGGCGATCGCAAGGAGAGATTGAAGGCGCTACTCGACAAAGCCCGCGGTCGTCGCAAGGAAAATCTGATTCGCTATGTCGATCATTTCGAGAGCGGTGGTGACGCCATCCTGCAGTCGGCCTGCAAACTGTCGCTGGAAGGCATCGTCTCCAAGAAATTGTCGGAGCCCTATCTGTCGGGCCGCTCGCAAAACTGGACCAAGGCGAAATGCCGCGCGGGCCATGAGGTCGTGATCGGTGCATGGAAGAGCAATGTGGGAAAATTCCGCTCGCTGATGGTCGGCGTCAACAGAGGCGACCATCTCGCTTATGTCGGGATCGTTGGTACCGGCTTCGGCCAGGACAAGGTCACGCGTATCATGCCGGCATTGAAGAAAGCGGCGGCAAAGACCAGCCCGTTCGGCGGCAAGGAGACGCCGCCGGGTGGCCGGGACGTGCACTGGCTCAAGCCCGAACTGGTGGCCGAGATCGAGTTTGCTGGCTTCACCAGCGCCGGCATGGTGCGTCAGGCGTCGTTCAAGGGGCTGCGGCAGGACAAGCCGGCCGATGAGGTCGAGGCTGAAACTCCGAAGAAGACCGCGCTCGCCGAACCGAAGCCGAAGGGCAGTATGAAGCAGGCAGCGAAAACCTCCACAAAGAAAGCCGTGCCAGCAAGGGCGGCAGCGGGCTCCGCGGTCGTGATGGGCGTGGCGATCTCCAAGCCTGACAAGGAGCTATGGCCGGATGCTGGCGATGGCGAGCCGGTCACCAAACGCGATCTCGCGGCCTATTTCGAAGCCGTCGGCGACTGGATGATGGACTATCTCAAGGGGCGCCCATGTTCGATCGTGCGCGCGCCCGATGGCATCGACGGGCAGCAGTTCTTCCAACGCCACGCAATGCCGGGGACATCGAACCTGCTCGAACTCGTGAAAGTCTCCGGCGACCGCAAGCCTTACCTGCAGATCGACCGCATCGAGGGTCTAGCAGCTGTCGCGCAGATCGGCGGGCTCGAACTGCATCCCTGGAATTGCGCGCCGGACGCGCCGGATACACCGGGGCGTCTGGTGTTCGATCTCGATCCGGCGCCTGATGTGGAGTTCATTGCCGTCATGGATGCGGCACGCGAGATGCGCGAACGGCTCTCGGGTCTCGGCATGGAGAGTTTCTGCAAGACGACCGGCGGCAAGGGCCTGCATGTGGTGGCACCGCTGCTGCACGGCGCGAAGGACAAGGTTGACTGGAAGACGGCGAAGACGTTTGCGCAGGCCGTATGCCAGCAGATGGCCAGTGACGACCCCGAGCGCTATCTGCTCAACATGTCGAAGAAGCTGCGTGGTGGAAAGATTTTCCTCGATTATCTGCGCAACGACCGGATGTCGACCGCGGTCTCGGTGCTGTCGCCGCGGGCGCGAAAGGGGGCCACGGTGTCGATGCCGCTGACATGGGCGCAGCTGCGTAAAGATTTGGATCCGAAGAATTTCACTGTGCGCAGCGTCCCGGCGCTGCTGGCGAAGAGCAAGGCGTGGACGGGTTACGAGGATGCTGCGTCGTCGATCAAGGCTGGGATCGGAAAAATGAAATGACTCTCACTGTCATTACTCGCTTTCGCGGGTGATGACGGTGAGAGCGTACGCGTATGGAAAAGCGCGCGATCCTTCCGGACCGCGCGCCTTGAAATCAATATCCGCTCTTACAGCTTACCAAGCAGCAGGAGGATCAGCAGAATTACCACGATGAGGCCAAGGCCGCCGCCGCCGTAATAGCCGGTGCCGTAGAACGGACCGCCGCCGATACCGCTGAAACCACCGAGCAAGGCGATAATCAGGATGATCAGAATAATCGTACCAATGGACATGAATGTCTCCTCAGCCTGGCAGACGGACGAGCCGGCTGCCTTCATGCGGTAAAAACGCGCAGGCGCCCGCAAGGTTCCAGGGTTGAAACCTTCATTGCGACTACCGCTGGACGAATTCGCGCCTACATATGAACTAACAAAGGATGCCTTGATGTCTGCACCGCTCGTCGTCTCTATCCCTCACAGCCTCGGCCGCGAGGAAGCTGCGCGCCGGCTCAAGACAGGACTGACACGCGCAGCAACTAATGTACCAATGTTGAAAGTTGACGAGGAGCGCTGGGACGGCGACCGGATGATCTTCCGCGTCCATGCCCTGGGCCAGGCGGCGTCCGGTCATGTCGATGTGGCCGAGGATCATGTCACCGTCGAAGTGGTGCTGCCCTGGCTGCTGCAGCGTTTCGCCGAGGTGGCGCAGGTAGCGATCAAATCGCGCGGAAATCTGCTGCTCACGAAAAAGAATTGAAGCGGCGTTGCGGCGTGCAGAAAATCTCTCGCATCTTTAATATCTGTTGCTGTGCAGCATAAAAATATCGCGCGATAGTGCGGCGCACGCGAGTTTGATCGTAAACCACTCGCAAACAATTTGATGAAAAGCTTTGAGCACGCGGAGGAAGGGAACCGACCTTTCGCGAGTCGGCACGACATCCGCCAGGCCGTCCGGCCATCGATCCCGGGCGGCCTTGTCGTGTGTGCTATCGCAAACGCGTCGAACGAATGCGTTTCGGCGCAGCATGTGCCTTCACGATCGCCATCGGAATCTGCCTGAAGAGTTTGGCAACGGAAAGCTCGCTCGTGCCATTCTTCGGCGGAGAACCTTCAACGAGGTAGCCGGGCGCGATCACGGTTGCGTCGAACGCCGTCGGCTCCGGCCAATGCCGCCCGCCCTGCGTCGCTTCGAAAAAGACGCGCGGGATCACGACGATTGCCGCGTCGCGCTGATGCCGCCGCGCGAAGGCGATGATGTGCGTGGCATGAGGTCCGGTCACTTCAAGTGGTTCGTAATCGCCATCGGTGAAGACGGCTGCCATCTCGGTGCGGTGTTTCAACAGCTCGCGCGTCCAGGCGAGCTTGAGGTGGCCATCATCCCAGTGTTGCGCCAGCGCCGCCCAATCCGGTTGCTGCAGTGCCTCCAGCACTTTCGCGCGTTCGGCGAAATCCACCGGGCGGCGGTTATCGGGATCGACCAGCGAGAAATCCCAGAATTCGGTGCCCTGATAGAAGTCTGGCATGCCGGGAATGGTCGCTTTCAGCGTGATCTGGCTGAGTGAATTCAATGCGCCGATCAGCGATGTGCGTTTGGCAAAGGTCTCAAGCGCTGCAAGAAATTCCGGCGACTGGGCCGGGTCGAGAATGCGCTCCAGAAACGTGCGCAGACCCTTCTCATAGGCGTCGTTCGGGTTGAGCCAACTCGTTTCCTGCTTGCCCTCGCGCGCCGCCTTCAGCGCATAGGCCTGCATCCGCTCGAGGAAGGAATTGTCCCGCCCGCCGAGCGGCCAGGCGCCGATAAGCGCCTGGTACAACATATACTCGAACGCTGCGGAGGGCGCGCGCATCTCGCCGTCAACAACCAGATGCGGCGCGTTCAGCAACTTCCAGCGACCGACCGCACTGGCCCATTCACCGGGCATTTCGGCCAGCGCCAGCAAACGCGCGCGGGCATCCTCGCCGCGCTTGGTATCGTGGGTGGCGGTCGAGGTCATGCCATGCGGCCGCTCGAGCGCGCGTGTGATCATTATCTCGTGGAACGTGGCGACAGGTATCGCTTCCGCTGCCGGTTCGCCGCCAACTTCGTTGAACGCCAGCAGGCGATGATAGCGATAGAAGGCGGTATCTTCGAGCGACTTCGCCATCGTCGGCCCGGTGAACTGCTGCACCTTCAATGCAAAGCGTCGTACCCGCGGCTTGCTATGCGCGGGGCGGCCGGGCTTCAGCAGGTCCAGCGTCAGAGCGTCGCGCAGGAAGTCAAACAAGCCTTCATCGGCGCCGAACCACTCGGCGCGAGCCTTCTCGATGGTCGTGGCGATCAGTTGCCGATCGAGGGCCGATGGGCCGGCGGCGGAGAGATAGGTGCGATAGACCGGGAAATGCAGCACGTAGAGTTCGAAAGCCTGACGCAGCGTGTCGGCGGAGAAGTCGCGTGTCGAATAATGTCCGTTGGCGATCCGTGCCAGCAGACGCGTCAGCACGGTGAATTCGCTGAGTAGCAGCGTATCGAGCACGCGGCGCTTGGCTTCCACCAGTTGCGGTTCGAATTTCGGTGAGACATTGCTTACCTGTCGCCAGGTTTCGCCCAGTGGTTCCAGGCCTTTTTCTTCGACCAGCACCTGCGTGATCACATTGAGCCATTCATAGCCGGTGGTGCCATGCACACCGGCGAAGGGCACCAGCTTCTCGTGCTCGCCGAGAATCTTCTCGACCACGACATAGAATGGTTTGGTACCGTTGCCATGCGCCTCGCGGATCAGCCGGCGCAGCCGTTGGAAATATTGCGAGGGATCGTGAAGGCCGTCGATGTGGTCCAGCCGCAACCCCTGCAGCTTGTCTTCGGCAATCAGCCGTTTGACGAGCGAATGGATCGCCTCGAACGTATCGGCGTCCTCGATACGCAGACCAGCCAGCGTATTGACGTCGAAGAAGCGGCGGTAGTTGATCTCGCTCGATGCCAGGCGCCACTGACCGAGCTTGTAGTGCTGGCGCTCCAGCAACATGTGCATGGCTTGAATCTGGGCGGCCCGATCCGGCCCGGCGCGATAGGCGTCGAGGCCGCGCGTGATAACCTCGGCAGCGCCGTCGATCGACACCAGCTGCTGCTTGAAAGCCGGCGCTTCCCGCCGGTTGGGATGGCGGAGGCCCTTGTGCTTGGCCGCCAGTGTCAGCATTGCCCGGCCGGCTGGCGTGTTGCCGGCATCGGCTTCCTTGACGATGGTGCGCAGCATCTCGCTGTAGCGCTCCGGTGCGATCGGCAGCCGATGTTCGAAATACCAGGCCGAGAAGCTGCCTTCCTCGGCGTCGTATTTCAGCTCGATCTCGCCATTGTCCAGCGCCTGGCCATATGAGCTGCCGATGATCGGCAGCAGCAAGCCGCCGCGTGCGCGATAGGGAAGGGTGTCCCAATCGATGTCGAAGGAGACGGCGTGCGGCGAGGTCTGTCCCCATTCCAGCACGTCGAGCCACCACGGATTGTCAGCGAAATGCACGCCCACATGATTGGGCACGAAGTCGAGGATCAGGCCGATATCGTTGGCCTTCAGCGCGGCACTCAGGCGCTCGAAACCTTCGTCGCCGCCCAGCTCTGGATTGAGCTTGGTGTGATCGACAATGTCATAGCCATGAGTCGAGCCCGCGCGTGATTTCATGAAGGGCGAGGCATAGAGATGGGTGATGCCGAGCGCTTTCAGATAGGGCACGATGCCCGCGGCGGCATCGAAATCGAAATCCTTGGTGAGTTGAATACGGTAGGTCGCGACGGGAATCGCAGGGGCCATTATGTGTCTCCGATCCGCCATATGACGGACCACGGCGTCCCCACGCCGGTGCTGGTGTTGCCCCAAATCGTCGTGCCGCCGGTCGGCGGTGTCGCGGTCACCGCTGTGCCGGATAGATTGGCCGCAAGATGCAGCCGGCTGCCGTCGCCCATCTTCCAGAACGCGGTCAGCAATCCATTGTCATCAGCCTCTGCCTTGCCGAAGCGTGCGCCGGCGAGGCGTGGCACGATGTGCTGCTTGCGCAGCGCGAGCAGCTCGCGAACCAGCGTCAGCCGTCTCTTGCCCGCCGTCGTTTCGCGATTGTCCCAATCGATGAAGGCCGAGCGGAAGGAGCTCTCGTCCAGCGGATCGGGGATCTCGTCGCCATACTTTTCGTAGGCGCTGGCGAATTCCTTCTTGCGGCCATTGCGCACGGCATCGGCGAGATCGCCTTCGAAATCGCAGAAAAACGGGAACGGCACTTTCGAGCCCCATTCCTCGCCCTGAAACAGCATCGGCACCATCGGCGCCAGCAATGTGATGGCCAGTGCAGCTTCGATGGCCTCGGGTTTGGCCAAAGTCTCCAGCCGATCGCCAAGCGCGCGGTTGCCAATCTGGTCGTGGTTCTGCAGGAAATTCACGAAGGCCGCCGGTGCGAGTTCGCCTGATGGTTCGCCGCGTTCAGCGCCTGCGCGATGCGCTGAGGGTTGTCCCTGATAGGCGAATCCGGAGCCCAGCGCTTGCACGATGTGATCGAGCGGCTTTTGCGCGTAGTCGCTGTAATAGCCGTTATCTTCGCCGGTCAGAAGCACGTGCCAGGCGTGATGATAGTCGTCGTTCCACTGTGCGCGATATTGGCCGCACGGCGGGTTGGTGGCGGGATCGAGCAGGGTGGCACGGTTGTCGTCGTTTTCCAGAACGAGATGGATGTGCCGGCCGGTATCGGCGACGAGCTTGCCGACTTCGCGGCTCAGCTCATGCAGCATCGGGATCTCGCCCTGTTCGACTATGGCATGAACGGCGTCGAGTCTGAGCCCATCGAAGCGATAATCGCGCAGCCATGCCACGGCGTTCTCGATGGCATAAGCGCGGACCTGCGGCAGACGATAGTCGATCGCCGAGCCCCATGGCGTATCGGCACCGCCGAAGAAATTCGGCGCATAGAGGCCGAGATAATTCCCTTCCGGTCCGAAGTGATTGTAGACGACGTCGAGAAACACCATCAGCCCGCGCAGATGCGCTTCGTCGATCAAGGCCTTCAGGTCCTCGGGGCGGCCGAACATCGCATCCGGCGCGTACCACAATACGCCGTCATAGCCCCAATTGCGCTTGCCGGCGAAATCCGCGAGCGGCATCAGCTCAAGCGCGGTGATTCCGGTGGCGACGAGATGATCGAGCCTGTCGATCATGGCGCGATAGGTGCCTTCCGGCGTGTGGGTGCCGACATGGGTTTCTAGCAGCACGGTTTCTTCCCACGGCCGCCCACGCCAGTCCGCTGCGCGCCACGCATATGTCCCGTGATCGATGACTTGCGACGGGCCATTGATATCATCCGGCTGGAAGCGTGAGCCGGGGTCGGGCACGTCGGTCTTGTCGTCAATCCTGAAGCGATAGGTGTCGCCAGTCTCGACACCTGCGACCTCCGCGGTGAACCAGCCGTCATCGCCGGGCTTCAAGGGATGGGATTGATCGCCAAGCACCACGTCGACGCGTTGCGCAGCCGGTGCCCAGAGGCGGAAGATCGCGCCTTTCTCAGTCAGCCGGGGTCCGAACGAATGAGCGCTCATGCCGGCGTCCCCGCAAAGGCAAGCACCGAGCGCGGCGGCGCATCGATGTCGCTACCGGGAGGCAGGATAGCGATGGAGAGCTTTTCGTCAGCGGTGTTCAACACCTGCCGCCAGTTCTTGTATTCCAGCATCTTCGGCAGCTTGAACGGAATGCCCTCGGGCGCCGCATTCAGCACGATGAAAATCGGGTTGGTGTTTTCACCGGAAGCGCTGAGTACATAAGAGAGAAAGCGCCCGTCGGGAAACGCCCAGTCGGTCTCGGTCATCTCGTCGGCCGAGGGGGTCAGCCACAGCACGCCATAGCTGCCGTCGGCGCGGCGGCCGTCGAGCCAGCGCTGGGTCGTGATTTGCGGAAAACGGCTGCGGAGCTGGGCCATATGACCGATGAAGTCGGTCAGGTCCTCGTCCTTGTCGCCGAGATTGTCCCAGGTCACCCAGCCGATCTCGTTGTCCTGGCAATAGGCATTGTTGTTGCCGCCCTGCGTATTGCCGACCTCGTCGCCAGCCAGCAGCAGCGGCACGCCCTGCGCGAGAAACAGACAGGCAAGCTGGTTCTTGCGCAGCTGTCGACGCAGCGCCAGCAGCTCGGGATCGTCGGTCGGGCCTTCGACGCCGAAATTGTTGCTGAGGTTATCCGAGGAGCCATCGCGATTGTCCTCGCCATTGGCCTCGTTGTGCTTCTCGTTATAGGCAAAGAGGTCGGCCAGCGGGAAACCGTCATGCACGGTGACATGGTTGATCCCGGCGCGTTGCTTGCGTCCGTCATGATTGAACACATCAGACGAGCCGGTCATGCGGCTGGACACTTCGCCAATCAGTGAGCCTTCGCCGCTCCAGTAGCGGCGCATGGCGCTGCGATATTTGTCGTTCCATTCCGACCATTGCGACGGGAACGCGCCGACCTGGTAGCCGCCCATGCCGAGATCCCAGGGCTCGGCGACCATTTTGACGTTCGCGAGAACAGGGTCCTGCCGGATCGCGGTGAGGAAGCCGCTATTGCGATCGAAGCCGTTCGGTCCGCGTGCCAGCGTGGTTGCAAGGTCGAAGCGGAAGCCGTCCACGTGACACACCTCAACCCAGTAGCGCAGTGAATCCATCACCATCTGCAACACGCGCGGATGCGTAAGGTTCACCGAGCTGCCACAGCCTGTGAAGTCGTCATAGAAGCGTGGATTATCTGGCATCAACCAGTAATAGGAGGCGTTATCGATACCGCGATAGGACAGCGTCGGGCCGAGATGATTGCCTTCGGCGGTGTGGTTATAGACCACGTCGAGCATCACCTCGATGCCCGCGTCATGGAGCCGCGCGACCGTCGTGCGGAAGGCATCGAGCGGATTGTCGGTGCCGTAGCGCGCTTCCGGGGCGAAGAATGAGAGGGTGTTGTAACCCCAGTAATTCACCAGCTTCATTTCCACCAGCCGGCGGTCATCGACAAAGCTGTGCACCGGCAGCAGCTCGATGGTGGTGACGCCAAGCCGTTTGAGATGCTCGATCATCGACGGCGACGACAGGCCGCGATAGGTGCCGCGCAGCCCTGGCGGCACGTCCTTGCGGGTCTGCGTCAGGCCTTTGACATGGGCCTCATAGATGATGGTGTCTTCCCACGGCACGCTTGGGCGCGCTTCCTTGCGGCCCCAGTTGAAGGTTTCGTCGACCACCACAGCCTTCGGCATGCCGCGCGCATTGTCGCGGCGGTCGAAGGACAGATCCTCGCGCGACGAGCCGGTGCGATAGCCGAAATGTGCATCGCTCCAGACGAGACGCCCCGCCAGTTTCTTGGCATAGGGGTCGAGCAGCAGCTTGTGCGCATTGAAGCGATGCCCATGCTCCGGCTCATAGGGGCCGTGCACGCGATAGCCATAGAGCTGTCCCGGCGAGACATCGTTGAGATAGCCGTGAAAGATGTGCTCGTTATATTCCGGCAGTTCGATGCGCTCGAGCTCGCGCCGCCCCTGGCTGTCGAACAGGCACAGTTCGACCTTGGTGGCGTTCGCAGAGAACAAGGCAAAGTTGGTCCCCCGTCCGTCCCAGCTTGCGCCGAGGCGGGAGGGCGTGCCGGCGGATAATCTCATGCTCTAGAATTCCGGTACGAGAAAGAGTGCGGCCAGCGGTGGAAGGGTCAGACTGAGTTCGGGGACGAGCCCCTTGGCAATGACTTCGCCTGAATTGCCGACATTGCTGCCACCGTAATGCGCGGCGTCGGAATTCAGCACCTCGCGCCAGGTGCCGGTGAATGGCACGCGCACGCGGTAATCATGATAGACATTCGGCGAGAAGTTCACGACCACGAGGCATTGCGTGCGCGGGTTGGCGCCCTTGCGCAGCCACGCAAACACGTTGTTGCCGGCATCGTCGGTGATCATCCATTCGAAGCCGGCGGGATCGCAATCGAGTTCATGCAGTGCCGGCTGGTTGCGATACAGCTCGTTGAGATCGCGGATCAGCGAATGAATTCCGGCATGCTTGTCCTGCCCCAGCAGGTGCCAGTCCAGCGACGTGTCGTGATTCCATTCACGCTCCTGGGCAAATTCGCAGCCCATGAACATCAGCTTCTTGCCGGGATGTCCGAACATGAAGGCGTAATACGCACGCAGATTGGCGAACCGTTGCCAGTCGTCGCCGGGCATGCGGCCAAGGATCGATTTTTTGCCGTGCACGACTTCGTCATGCGATAGCGGCAACACGAAATTTTCCGAGAAGGCGTATTGCAGCCCGAACAGAATGTCGCCGTGCTGGAAGCGGCGATAGATCGGATCCTTGCTGATGTAATTCAGCGTGTCATGCATCCAGCCCATGTTCCACTTGTAGCCGAAGCCCAGCCCGCCGAATTCGACGGGACGCGATACTTGCGGCCATGCCGTGGATTCCTCCGCTGCAGTGGTCGCATTCGGGAATTTTGCGAACACTTCGGTGTTGAAGCGGCGCAGGAAGCTGACGGCCTCGATATTCTCGCGGCCACCATATTTGTTCGGAATCCAGGCGCCGGCTTCGCGGCTGTAATCGAGATACAGCATCGAGGCGACGGCATCGACGCGGAGGCCATCCACATTGTAGCGCTCGAGCCAGAACAGCGCATTGGATACGAGGAAGTTCACGACTTCCGTTCGTCCGTAATTGTAGATCAGCGTGCCCCAGTCCATGTGCCGGCCCTGCAGCGGGTTGGCATGTTCGTAAAGGGCGGTGCCATCGAAATTGCCGAGGCCGTGCGGATCGTCGGGGAAGTGCCCGGGCACCCAGTCGAGCAGCACGCCGAGCCCCTCGGCGTGACAGGCGTCGATCAGCAATGCGAATTCTGCCGGCGTACCGAAGCGGCTGGTCGGCGCATACATGCCGGTCGGCTGATAGCCCCAGGAGCCGTCGAACGGATGCTCGTTAACGGGCAGGAATTCCACATGGGTGAATCCGAGATCGCGAGCATAGCGCGGCAGCGTCTCCGCGAGGTCGCGATAGGTCAGCCATTCATTGTCACCCTTGCGGCGCCACGAGCCCAGATGCACCTCATAGATCGACATCGGCTTGTTCAGCGCATTGATGTGATCCGGGGCAGGGCGTGGATGCGGGATCCTGGTTTCGTCCAGCACGATGGACGCCGTGGAGGGCCGCAGTTCGGCGGCGAAGGCCATCGGGTCGGATTTCTGCGTCAACTGTCCATGCGGGCCGATGATGTCGAACTTGTAGTGATCGCCGGGCGTCGCGCCCGGGATGAACAGCTCCCAGTAGCCGGCGCCGCGCACGCGCATGGGATGACGCCGCACGTCCCAGAAATTGAAATCGCCGACCACGCTGACACGCTTTGCATTGGGTGCAAGCACGACGAAGCCAACGCCGCTGACGCCTTCGAGCACCATCGGATGGGCTCCGAGCTTGTCATAGAGCCGCTGATGGGTACCTTCACCGAGCAGATAGAGATCGAATTCAGTCAGGATTGGCGGAAAACGATAGGGGTCCTCAAGATCGACGGATCTGTCGCCATAGCGCGCACGCAACTGATATTTGGTCGAGCCATTGGCCAGCGCGCCGACGAACAGCCCGGCGTCATGCACGCGCTCCAACGCGGTTGTCGCACCGTGATCATCAATGGCATCGACCTTCACGGCTTCGGGCAGGAAAGCACGCACGACTGTCTTGTCGGCTTCCTTGTGGGGGCCGAGATAGTGAAATGGATCGGAGTGGCGGCCTTCGACGATTGCGTAAGCCTCGGCGGGCAAATTGGTCATACGGCTTCCTCAGAATACTGGTTCAGAATGCGCAGAATGCCAGTCAGTGGCACCCGCAGCCAATCTGGCCGATGCGCGAGTTCGTATTCGATTTCATAAAGCGCCTTCTCCAGAAGGAAGAAGTTCAGCATTTCCTTGGTGGCCCCCGCGTCTGCCGGCCACAGCCGCGCATCAGTCATGGTCTCGCGATAGGCGTCAACGAAAGCCGTGGTGGCACGTTCCCGCCAGGCGTCCAGTGCCGCAGCCAGCTTGCCGGTGTCGTCCGAAGTGACCTTGAGCGCGCGTTCCAGCGCTGCCGTTGCCGAATAATCGATCGAGCGAATGAGCCCGGCGATATCACGTGCAGCGGGCGCCTTGCGGCGGCGCTCATCGATCGGCCTGCGCGGTTCACCCTCGAAGTCGATGATGAAGATATCATCCTTGACGATCAGCATCTGGCCGAGATGGAAATCTCCGTGATGGCGGATCTTCAGTCCGTCGATATTCTCCGGCAGCAGCTCGGTCAGCCACCCCCGCAAGCCGTGGCGCAGCTCCAGCACCTGATCGATCAGCGCGCGATCCGAATCCTTTGCAGCATTGCGACGTTGGGCGAGCGCACTAAATACCGGCTCCGCACGCGTGACGATTTCATTGATCCAGAGCCTGATATCGTCAGGCGATGTCGGCTCCGGCTTGAAATCCGGGATGTCGTCGCGGCTGGCCAGCGCCATCTGCATCTCGGCGACGCGGCGGCCGGTCTGCGACATATAGAGCAGATACGGCACCTGCTCTTCACTGTGCGGGGCGTGGTCATCCACCGCCAGCAGGCGCTGCTCATCGGCGAAACGGTCGAGATAGGCCGATGTCACCGTCCAGGCATCGCCCTGATTCTGCACAAAGGCATGCACGATGGCGACGGCGCTGCGTTGATCACCCTCGACCAGTTCGACGCTGCCAAGCAGAGCCGGCGTGTTGGTGAAGCCGGCGATGTCGGTCAGGAAACGGCTGACCTCGATCTCCGGATTGATGCCGGCCTGCAGCTTGCGATAGATCTTCACCACATAGTCGTTATCGACCAGAGCGGTGCTGTTGGACTGCTCGGTCTCCACCGCACGGATATTCTCGAGCGAGGCAGCAGGTTTTTCGGCAAGCTTCGTGGTCGGCCGGAACTCCAGGCGATTGCCTTCTTCCTCGACCGTCAGCGACGTGCGCAGATTGTGCAGCAGCAGCGCAATGAAGATGTGGTCGGTGGCGACGTCGAGCAGGGTACCTTCGCGTGCGCCCTGGCGGACGGCGGCAAAGGCCTTCGGATTATAACGTTCACGGTCGAAGCGGGTCCACTCGATCTGCATGGGCAGCAGATAGCGCGTCGCCACATTGCGCTGCGTGGTCTGAAAAAACACCAGCCATGGACGGTTGTCGCCGATCTCGCAGAACGGGATCGCGCCGGTGAGTACGGGCTGGATCGCCTTTGGCTGTCGCTCCGGATACCAGCGGCTGCGTGCCAGGAAGGAAGGCAGCACGTCGCGCTCGAACACGCCGCGCGTACGGGCGAGAGTCATCCAGGTCGAACCAAGCGGCACCACCAGCGTTTCGAATTCCGGCACCACCGGCGGCTGCGAATGTTCGGAGACATCGCGGAGCTGCAGCTGGAACCAGTAGAAGCCGTAAGGCGCCAGCGTGATCATGTAAGGCAGATCGCCGATCGGCGGGAATTTGGTGCGGCCGAGCATTTCCAGCGGCACGCGTTCTTTCCATGGCGACAGATCGAGTTCGGTGGCCTGCGCAGCGCGCGACAGGTTGGCGACGCAGAGAATCGCTTCGTCGCCGAGCTGGCGCACATAAGCGAGAACAGAGCGGTTGTCGGGGCGGATGAAGGTCATGGTGCCGCGGCCGAAAGCCAGCGTCGATTTCCTGACAGCAATGAGCCGCTTGGTCGCCGACAGCAGCGACGACAGGCTGCGCGACTGCGCCTCCACGTTCACCGACTCGTAGCCGTAGATTGGATCCATGATCGGCGGTGCATAGAGCCGCGCAGGATCGGCGCGCGAGAAGCCGCCATTGCGGTCCGGTGCCCACTGCATCGGTGTGCGCACGCCGTTGCGGTCACCGAGATAGATATTGTCGCCCATGCCGATCTCGTCGCCGTAATAGATGATCGGCGTGCCGGGGAAGGACAGCAGCAGTGAATCAAGCAGCTCGATCTTGCGGCGATCGTTGTCCATCAAGGGCGCCAGGCGACGGCGAATGCCGACATTAATGCGGGCGCGCGGATCGTTCGCATAGGTCGACCACAGATAGTCGCGCTCGACGTCGGTGACCATTTCCAGCGTCAGCTCGTCGTGATTGCGCAGGAACATCGCCCACTGGCAGTCGCCGGGGATGTCTGGCGTCTGCCGCATGATATCGGTGATCGGGAAGCGGTCTTCCTGCGCCAGCGCCATATAGATGCGCGGCATCAGCGGGAAGTGATAGGCCATGTGGCATTCGTCGCTGTTGCCGAAATATTCCTGCACGTCCTCCGGCCATTGATTGGCCTCGGCGAGCAGCAGCTTGCCCGGCGCATAGGCGTCGAGCTCGGCGCGCAGATGTTTGATGACCTTGTGCGTCTCCGGCAGGTTCTCGTTATTGGTGCCGTCGCGCTCGACAAGATAGGGGATCGCGTCCAGACGGAAGCCATCGACGCCGGCATCAAGCCAGCGTTTCATCACCTGCACCACGGCGGAGACGACGCGCGGATTGTCGAAATTCAGATCCGGCTGATGCGAGAAGAAGCGATGCCAGTAATAGGCTTTGGCTTCCGGATCCCAGGTCCAGTTCGACTTTTCGGTATCGGTGAAGATGATCCGGGTGCTCTGATATTTCTGGTCGGTATCGCTCCAGACATACCAGTTGCGGGCGGATGAGCCTGCCGGGCTGCGGCGGGCGCGTTTGAACCAGTCATGTTGGTCCGACGTGTGGTTGATGACGAGTTCGGTAATCACGCGCAAGCCGCGGCGCTTGGCTTCGTGGATGAAGCGCTTGAAGTCCTTCATCGTGCCGAAGTCGGGATGGATCGAACCATAGTCGGCGATGTCGTAGCCGTCGTCGCGGCCAGGCGACGGATAGAACGGCATCAGCCAGATGGTGGTGACGCCGAGGTCCTGCAGGTAATCCAGCTTCTCGGTCAGACCGATAAAGTCGCCGATGCCGTCATGGTTGCTGTCAGCGAAGGTCTTCACATGCAGCTGATAGATGATGGCGTCCTTGTACCAGAGCTTGTCGATCTCCTCTGCGCGCTGTTTCGTTTTCGCGTCGATTTCGGTCATGACGTTCATTGGTGACGCTTTCAGGCGAGGCAACGGAAGAAGACGGCGGGATCGCGCTGGGGGTCGAGACGCAGGCGGATGCCGCCCCATTCGACGCCGTAGCGCTCGCCGGTGATGATGTTTTCGACGGCGGCGACGTTGCGCTTCTCGCCATCGACCGTGACTTGCGTGTCGATCGGCAGCCAGAATTCATAGGGATCGCGCGACAGCGCGATGGCGCCGGCGACCGTATTGGTGCCGTCGACTGACTGCTTCACGAAGCCGATGATGTTGTCGTTGTCGACCGGCATGAAGCGCAGGTTTGACGTCTGCTGCAGCGCCGAGTTGGCGCGGCGCGCGTGGTTCAGCGCGGTTATATAGGGTTTGATATTGCCCGGCGCGTTCCAGTCACGGGTCCTGATCTCGTATTTCTCGGAGTTCAGATATTCTTCCTTGCCCGGGATCGGCTCATGTTCGAGCAGTTCGAAACCGTTATAGATGCCGTAGGTCGACGACAGTGCGGCCGCCAGCGCCACCCGCGCCTTGAACATCCAGGCTTCGCCGGATTGCAGGTGATAGGGCAGGATGTCCGGCGTGTTGACGAAGAAGTTCGGGCGATAGAATTCGCGCTCGGGATAGCCGCATAGCTCGTTGAGATATTGCTCGATCTCCCACTTCGCGGTGCGCCAGGTGAAATAGGTGTAGCTCTGCGAGAAGCCGAGCTTGGCGAGGCCCTTCATCAGCTTCGGACGCGTAAAGGCCTCCGCCAGAAACAGCGCGTCGGGATGCTTCAGTTGCACCTCATGGATCGCCCATTCCCAGAACCGCAGCGGCTTGGTGTGTGGATTATCGATGCGGAAGATCTTCACGCCCTGATCGCACCAGAACAGCAGCATGTCGCGGAGCGCGTTCCACAGCGATCCCGCATCCTCGCAATCGAAGTCGGGATTATGGATGTCTTCGTATTTCTTCGGCGGGTTCTCCGCGTATTTCATCGAACCGTCTGGCCGGCGCTTGAACCAGTCCGGATGCTCCTTGACCCACGGATGATCCGGCGAGCATTGCACGGCGACGTCGATAGCGACTTCCAGGTCGTGCTCTTTGCACGCAGCGATCAGCGCATGGAAATCCTCCATGGTGCCGAGTTCGGGATGAAGCGCATCATGGCCGCCCTCGGCCCCGCCAATGGCATAGGGGCTGCCGACATCGCCGGGCTCGGAGGTCAGCGAGTTGTTCTTGCCCTTGCGGTTGGTCTTGCCGATCGGGTGGATCGGCGTGAAATACAGCACGTCGAAGCCCATGGCCTGCACGTCGGTCAGGCGGGCAATGCAGTCGCGGAACGTGCCATGCTGGCCGGGCACCGTGCTCTGGCTGCGCGGCACCATCTCGTACCACGCGCCGTTGCGGGCACGTTCACGGTCGATCATCAGCGGCAGCAAAGGCGAGCGCGTCAGGTCCGGGCGCAATTGCGCTTCGGCCATGGCGGTGCGCAGCTCGGGTGACAACAGCGGCTCATTGTCGCCGGTCTGCAGAAAATTCTCACATTGCTTGACGATGAGCGCCGAAGCCTCGGGTCCGCCATTCTGCGCCTTGGTCATCAGGCCGGCGCCTTCCAGCGCATCCAGCGTGACGTCCTGTCCGGCCTTCAGCTTCAGTTCGAAGCCGTGGCGCCAGGTCGCGAATTCGTCGGTCCAGGCCTCGATGGCATACACATAGCGTCCGATGCCATCGGGAATGAACGAGCCGCCCCAGCGGTCGTTGACCTCCAGCGTCATCGGGACCCGATTCCACTCGCGGTCCTGCTCACGGCGCCAGACGATGGCAGCGGCGATGATCTCGTGACCATCGCGATACAGGTCGGCATAGACAGAGACGGGTTCGCCCACGATGCGTTTGACCGGGAAGCGGCCAGCGTCGATGATCGGATAGATGTTTTCGATATGGAAAGCCCCGCCGATACCGGCGGTGTCCACGATTTGGGATGTTCTGTTCACGGTGATGCCATCATGAGGTGTCGTCCCTGTTCGATTTTTCAAAAAGAGACGGTGCGATCATATACAAAGCCCCGTGACAGGGGTTTGGTTCCCCATGGAACTCAGCTTAGATCGATGCGTTGAAATCGGCTATCCTCTTCCGCAAATTCAGAAATTTCCCAGCAACTTTCGATTGTTGCTCTGCAAACAGCGTGCCGAATGGATCTTTTCACCAAAGCTGCCGAACTCGGAATCCAGACCGGTTTTCACGACGGTCAGGGTCAGTGGCACACCACGGGCGAAGCCGCCCTTAAGCTCATTCTGGACGCCATGCCGGTGCGCACGCCGCATCGTTTCGTCGAGAGCCCGGTCGTGGTCCGGGCCGGCGAGGGCGCCCGCACGGTCCTCAATGAGGCTGCCACGTTTCCCCTGAGCTGGAAAATTCTCGACGGAGTTAAGGTTATCGCCGAGGGAACGACGGGGGGGCGCGAGATCACCTGGCCGCGCGACCTGCCGGTCGGCGTGCACAAGCTCAGACTGGTCGACGCCAGGAACTTCCCGGACGAAGCGCCCTTCATCGTGGCACCATCCAAGGCATTTCCCGGCACCTTCGATCGCTCGTGGATTGTCGCCGTGCAGCTCTATGGTGTGCGCTCGGAGCGCAACTGGGGGATCGGCGACTTCACCGATCTGCAGGGCCTGATCAGACTGGCCGCCAGTTTCGGCGCCGGCGGTGTCGGCCTTAATCCACTGCATGCGCTGTTCGATGACCGGCCTGCCGAATGCAGCCCTTATTCGCCGAACAGCCGGCTGTTTCTCAATCCGCTCTATATCGATGTCGAGGCGCTGCCCGAATATGCCGCAGGTGACAGCGGCAACAGGCTTGCCGATCTGCGCGCCAGCAAGTTCGTCGATTATGTCGATATCGCTGCGACGAAGTCGGCAGCGATGCTTGCCGCCTTTGAGACATTTTGTGCCGATCCGACTTCCGAGCGTCAGAAAGCCTTTGCCGCCTTCCGCGCCGAACGCGCGCCACTGCTGACGCGCTTTGCCTGTTTCGAAGTACTGCGCCATCAGCACCAGACCGCATGGTGGGACTGGCCGTCGGAATGGCTGTTGCCCGATGACGCGACCTGCGAAGCTTTCCGCGCCGGGCCGGACGGCAAGGAAGTCGCTTATATCGAATATGTGCAGTGGAATGCCGACCTGCAGCTCAAGGCGTGTTTCGATCTGACGACGAAGCTTGGCATGCCCGTCGGCCTCTATCTGGACGTCGCCGTCGGCGTGCAGTCCGGCGGCTTCGATGCCTGGAACGAGCAGATCGCGATCTCGCGTCATCTCTCCGTGGGTGCGCCGCCTGATGCGCTGCAGCCCGCCGGGCAGAACTGGGGTCTCGCGGGCTTCAATGCCGCGGGGCTGGAAGTACAGGGCTTCGCACCGTTCAAGGACATGCTGCGTGCCTCGATGCGCTATGCCGGTGCTATCAGGCTCGATCACGTGCTCGGCCTCAATCGCCTTTACGTCGTGCCGCACGGCTACGACGCTGATAACGGCGCCTATGTGAAGATGCCGCTGGAAGCCCTGCTGGCCGTGACGGCGCAGGAGAGCGTCGCCAATCGCTGCGTGGTGATCGGCGAGGATCTCGGTACCGTGCCGGACGGCTTCCGCGATCATCTCGCGTCCTGGGGCATCTGGTCGTATCTGGTGATGATGTTCGAGCGTGATGAACGCTATGCCTTCCGCGGTATCGACTATTACGCACCGAATGCGCTGGTGACCTTCAATACCCACGATCTGCCGACCTATGCCGGCTGGCGCAGCCTGCACGATCTGCAGCTGAAGCGCTCGCTGGGCATAGATCCCGGCGAGAGCGACGATGCCCGGCGTTACGCGCTGCAGATGCTCGGCGAAGCGCTGCGGACGCAGGGTATCAATACCGAAGACTTCTACGCCGTCGCTCACTTTCTCGCGCGCACGCGGACCCGTTTGCTGGCCGTCGCGTTGGAAGACCTGTTGGGTGTGATCGATCAGCCGAATATTCCCGGCACCATCAATGAGCATCCGAACTGGCGGCAGCGGCTGCCGGCCACGGTGGAGACGATGGCCACGTCGATCGATCGTGACGCGCTGCACATTGCAACCGCGGACAGGAGTTCGTCCGCATTGACGTAAATTTTGTCAGGTGGCGGAAAGACATTGTACAGCAATATCGAAGATTACGCGCTGATCGGCGATTGTGAGACCGCCGCTCTCGTCAACCGCAACGGATCGATCGACTGGCTGTGCTGGCCGGCCTTCGATTCTGACGCATGCTTCACCGCGCTGCTCGGCACCAAGGATCACGGTCGCTGGCAAATCACGCCCGACGCTCCGATCAAGGCGTGCAAACGGCGCTATCGCGGCGACTCGCTCATTTTGGAAACCACGCTGGAGACCGACGACGGCGCCATCACGCTGATCGACTTCATGCCGCCGCGCGGCGCCGCCTCTGATGTGGTGCGCATCGTCCGCGGCGATCGCGGCACGGTGACGGTCCGGATGGAGCTGATTATTCGCTTCGGATTCGGCGCGGCTATCCCGTGGGTGAAGCGCGACAAGGATGGCGGAGTGCTGGCGATTTGCGGGCCCGACATGACCGTGCTGCATACGCCGGTCGAGACCCATGGCGAGAACCTCACGACCGTCGCGAAATTCGAAGTCAAACAGGGCGACAATATCCCGTTTGTGCTGACCTACGGACCGTCGCATCTCAAAGTGCCTGCGCCGATCAATGTCGACGAGGCGCTGAAGGACACCGAGGAATTCTGGAAGGAATGGAGCAGCCGCTGCACCTACAAAGGCGAGCACCGCGATCTCGTGATGCGCTCGCTGATCACGCTGAAGGCGCTGATCTATGCGCCGTCCGGCGGCATCGTCGCGGCGCCGACCACGTCGCTGCCTGAAAAGCTCGGCGGCTCCAGAAACTGGGACTATCGCTTCTGCTGGCTGCGCGATGCGACCCTCACGCTGCTGGTGCTGATGAACAGCGGCTACACGGATGAGGCGCGCGCCTGGCATCGCTGGCTGCTGCGCGCCGTCGCCGGCGCACCGGCCGAGATGCAGATCATGTACGGCATCATGGGCCAGCGCCGCCTGCTCGAATGGGAGGCCGACTGGTTGCCCGGCTATGGCGGCGCGCTGCCGGTGCGCGTCGGCAATGCCGCGCATGCGCAATTGCAGCTCGACGTCTATGGCGAACTGATCGATGCCTTCCATCAGACCCGCGTCGCCAAACTAGAACTCGATGGCGACACCTGGGCGGTCGAATGCGCGATTCTCGAACATCTCGCCTCGGTCTGGAACAAGCCCGATCACGGCATCTGGGAGCTCCGCGGCCCCGGCAAGCACTATGTGCTCTCGAAAGTCGGCTGCTGGGTTGCGTTCGACCGCGCCATCAAGAGCGCCGAGACCTTTAATCTCAAAGGCCCCGTCGACAAATGGAAGGAGCTGCGCAAGGAGATTCACCGCGACGTCTGCGAGAAGGGGTTCGATCCCCGCGAAAACACCTTCGTGGAATCCTATGGCTCGGACGTGCTCGACGGCGCCATCCTGTTGCTGCCGGCTCTGGGTTTTCTTCCGGCCGACGATCCTCGCGTGAAGGGCACGATCGCGGCGGTCGAGAAATATCTGATACGTGACGGCTTCGTGCTGCGCCACGATCCGCGCGCGGTCACCGGCGAGGTGCAGCCCGCCGAGGGCGCGTTCCTCGCCTGCAGCCTGTGGCTGGCCGAGGCCTATATCAAGATGGGCGAGATCGCCAAGGCGGAAGAACTGTTCAATCGCGTCGTTGCGATCGCCAATGATGTCGGCCTGCTGGCGGAAGAATATGACAGCGGCGTCAAACGCCAGACCGGCAACTTCCCGCAGGCGCTGACCCATATCGCGTTGATCGCCGTGGCGCATAATCTGGCAAGCGCCAAGCGTCCGCATGAGAAGAAGGTGGAGCGGGCGAAGTAGGACTTTCTTGTCCCTCCCCCGCGCGAAGCGAAGCTTCGCTAAGCGGGGAGGGTGGCCGGCCGAAGGCCGGTCGGGTGGGGGTAGCCACAAGCGCCGTACCGTGTGGCTACCCCCACCCCAGCCCTCCCCGCAAGGGGAGGGGGTCCACGGAGTACGCTTCAGCCGCCCGCATTCCGCTTCAAAATCATCTCTACCGCCCCCGCAAAGCCTTCCTCCTCATTCGACGTCGTCACATCCGTTGCCTGCGATTTCACGTCGTCGCTCGCATTGCCCATGGCAATCGACATGCCCGACACCTTGAACATCGGAAGGTCGTTGCGCATGTCGCCAATGGTGGCGATGGCCTCAAGGGAGATGCCTAGCCGCTGCGCCATTGCCTGCACGAAGGTGCCCTTGTTCTGATTGGGCGGCGTGATGTCGAGATAATAGTTCTGCGAGCGTACCGCGACAGCCGTATCGCCCAGCGCCTTCTGCATGACGCCCTCGCAGCGTTCCAGCAGCGGGAAGTCGGCGCTCGCACCGACGATCTTGCAGGCCTTGGCGAGATAGGGCGAGAAGTCATCCACCATCACGGCCTCATGCTGGATGGTGTCGCGTTCATGCGGCACATATTTGCCGTCGTCGCGTTTGATCACCCATTCGTCATTGGTGAAAAGCCAGATATCGACGCCGTGGTCTTCCAGCACTTCGATGGCGCGCTTGGTGGCGGCCTCCGGGATCAGGTGCTGCACGATCGGCTTGAGGTCACCGTCCACCATGGAGCTGCCGTTGAACGGGCCGATCGGCAGCGTGATCCCGAGCGGCTTCACCAGGAAGCGCATGCCGACGGGCGGGCGGCTCGACGTGATGGTGAAGCCGATGCCGGCGTCTTCCAGTTTCTTCACGGCCGCCTTGGCCGTGTCGGTGAGGCGTTTGTCGTGGGTGACAAGCGTGCCGTCGACATCGGACACCACGAGAGCGATCTTGGTCATGGTCTGATCCTTCAGGTCGGCAGTTGTTTGATGATGGCGGAGACGATGCCGTCGACATCGTCGTCGATGGATACTGTCATCGGGCGTTCGTCTGGGCCGGGGACTTCCAGCGTCTTGAACTGGCTGTCGAGCAGCGTCGGCGGCATGAAATGATTCTTTCGCGCCGCCATGCGCTTGGCGATCAGCTCCCTGGAGCCGTCGAGATAGACGATGCGAATGTCGTCGCGGCCGTGCAACAGCAGATCACGATAGGCGCGCTTGAGCGCAGAACAGGCAACCACGATTCTCTCGCCGGACGCGGTGACGCGGTCGATCTCGTCGGCAATGCTCTGCAGCCAGGGCCAGCGATCGTCGTCGGTGAGCGGCTGGCCCGCGCGCTGCTTCTCGATATTCGCCTTCGGGTGAAAATCGTCGCCATCGGCGAAGCGCCAGCCGAGGCGTTCAGCAAGCGTCTTCGCGATCGTGCTCTTGCCCGAGCTGGAGACGCCCATCACCACCAGAGCCTTGGGTGCCAGAGTCTTGGACGCGGTGTCAGCCACGCGCGTCGTCCGGCAGCGCGGCCTTGTCGCACAGCCACACGGTTTCGCCATCCGACCGCGCGCGATTGGCTGGCAGATCCTCGCCCTTCAGCACGCGCGTCAGGATCGCGCACTTGTCCTCGCCGCTCATCAGGAACAGCATCTCGCGGCATGAGGCCAGCGCCGGCAGCGTCAGGCTGACGCGCGGCACGAACGGCTTCACATGCGCTTCGGGCACGCCGACCACCCAGCGATCTGTCACCTCGATGGCGGGATAGCTTGGAAATAACGACGCCACGTGGCCGTCGGGGCCGACGCCGAGCAACACCAGATCGAACAGCGGTTTGGCTTTATCGAGCTTGTCGGTGCCGTAGAAAGACTGCAGTTCGCGCATATAGAGCGCGGCGGCTTCATCCGGACCCGCCGCATCGGTCTTGATCGGGTGCACATTCGCGAGCGGTGCGCATGCATCCAGAAACGCAGTGCGCGCCATTGTCATATTGTTGTTGGGATCGCCTGACGGCACGAAGCGGTCGTCGCCAATGAACCAGTGCACGCGATCCCAGGGGATTTCGCTGCGATAGGGTTCGGTGGCGAGAAGTTCATAGAGCCGCTTGGGGCTCGATCCGCCGGTCATGCAGATGGCGATGCGGCCGGGATTGGCCTCGATGCGCTCGACGAGACGTTCGGCTGCGGCCTCGGCGAGAGCCACCGCATCCTCGACCACGACGATATGGCGATTGGGCGCTGTCATCGCGTCAGCTCAGCACGCGCCAGCTACGACCGTCGCGCTTGAGCAGGTCGTTGGCTTCTTCGGGACCTTCGCTGCCGGCGTTGTAGGTCTTCAACCCATCCTTGCCGGCCTTCTTCCATGCATCGAGGAACGGCTGCACGGCGCGCCAGCCGGCTTCCACGCTGTCGGCGCGCTGGAACAGGATGTTGTCGCCGATCATGCAGTCATAGATCAGCGTCTCGTAACCCGTGGCTGGTGCAGCCTGGAAGTAGTCCTTGTAGCGGAACTTCATCTCGACGCCGTCGATCTCCACGGCCGGGCCGGGCACCTTGGTATTGAACTTCAGTGAGATGCCTTCGTTCGGCTCCACGGCGATGACGAGGAAGTTCTCGGCGAGACTTTCCACCGACATATCGCGGAACATGGCGAAGGGGGCCTGCTTGAACTTGATCGCGACTTCGGTGCGCTTGATACCGAGTGCCTTGCCGGTGCGCAGATAGAAGGGAACGCCGGCCCAGCGCCAGTTGTCGATCGACAGCTTCATCGCCGCATAGGTCTCGGTGGTACTGCCCTCCTTGACGTCCTTGGTCTTCAGATAGTCGCCGATGTCGGTATCGCCCACATGGCCGGCGACATATTGCGCGCGCACCGAATTCTGCAGTGCTTCGGCTTCGGTCTGCGTGGTGACGGCGGCGAGCACTTCGGCCTTCTCGGAGCGAACCGCATTGGCCTCGAACCGCGCGGGGGGCTCCATCGCAACCAGCGACAGCAATTGAAACAGATGGTTCGGTACCATGTCGCGCAGCGCGCCGGTGGCGTCGTAGAACGAGCCGCGATGGCCGACGCCGAGTTTCTCGTCCACGGTAATCTGCACGTGATCGATATGGTTGCGATTCCAGATCGGCTCGAACATGCCATTTGCAAAGCGCAGCACCAGGATGTTCTGCACCGTCTCCTTGCCGAGATAGTGATCGATCCGGTAGATCTGCTGCTCGTTCATCAGACCGAGCAGTTCGTTGTTCAGCTTCTTCGCGGATTCGAGGTCCGTGCCGAACGGCTTCTCGACCACGAGGCGACGCCAAGAGGCGTTCTCCTTCAGCATGCCGGTGCGGCCGAGCTGGCGCGCGATCGGCGCGAAGGCGGACGGCGGCGTTGCTAGATAGAACAGGCGATTGCCCCCGGTGCCGCGCGCTTCCTCGAGTTTGTCGAGCTGTTCGCGCATGCGATCGAAGGATTCCGGCTCGCTTGGATCGGCCTCGATGCAGGTGACGCAATTGAGCAGCTTCTGCGCGATGGCGTCATCAACCGGGCGCGTCGCATATTGCTTCAGGCCCTTCATCAGGTCGTCGCGGAGTTCCGCGCCAGTCATGTCCTTGCGGGCGATGCCGACGACGCAGAATTTCTCCGGCAGAAGATCGGCCGCCTGCAGGTTATACAGCGCCGCGATGACCAGCCGGTGGGCGAGATCGCCGGTGACGCCGAAGATCACGAATGCGCAAGGATCTGGCTTCTTCTTGGATTTGGCAGGGCCTGGAGCTTGTATCTCGGTCATGCGGGCTACGCCTTTGGTTTGATGATATCAGGCGCGTCCTGCCGTTTTGGATCCGGATGCTGATCAGGCTCTTTGTGGCCGCCGAAACCGGCGCGCATCGCGGATAGAATCTTCTCTGCAAATGTGTGCTCCTTGCGGGAGCGAAACCGCGCAAACAGCGCAGCAGTCAGAACCTCGGCGGGGACAGCCTCGTCGATGGCGGCATTCACCGTCCAGCGGCCTTCGCCGGAATCCTCGACGAAGCCGGAATAGGTATCGAGCGTCTCGTTCTTGGCGAGCGCCATGGAGGTGAGGTCGAGCAGCCATGACGGGATCACGCTGCCGCGGCGCCAGACTTCGGCGATGTCAGGCAAATTGAGATCGAAGCGATGCGCTTCCGGCAGCGCCTCGATATTGGCATTCTTCATGATGTCGAAGCCTTCGGCATAGGCCTGCATCAATCCGTATTCGATGCCGTTATGGACCATCTTGACGAAATGCCCGGCGCCGACCGGGCCCGCATGGATGTAACCGTTCTCGACGCGAGGATCGCTGTTATCGCGGCCCGGCGTGCGCGGGATGTCGCCAATCCCCGGCGCCAGTGTCTTGAAGATCGGATCGAGACGGTCGACCACTTCCTTGTCGCCGCCGATCATCATGCAATAGCCGCGCTCAAAGCCCCAGACGCCGCCGGATGTGCCGACGTCGATATAGAACAGGCCCTTTTCCTTCAGCGCCTGGCCGCGGCGGACATCGTCCTGCCAGAACGTGTTGCCGCCATCGATGATGGTGTCGCCGGGCTCCAGCAGCCTGGTCAGCGCATCGATGGTGGTCTCGGTGATCTTGCCGGCGGGCAGCATCACCCAGACCGCGCGCGGCTTGTCGAGCTTCTTGACGAAATCTTCCAGCGACGATCCGCCGGTGGCGCCTTCGGAGGCGAGGCCGCTGACGGCTTTGGCGTCCTTGTCATAGACGACGGCGGTGTGACCGTTCTTCATCAGGCGGCGGACAATATTTCCGCCCATTCGGCCGAGACCGATCATGCCGAGCTGCATTGTGTGATGTCCTTTATTAATTGCGCATGACCCGAAGCAATGTCCGGGCCATGCGGGTCGTCGTTTAGTTCAATGCGGCAGTAATCGCCTTGTCGAGAACAGCAAGTCCGGCCTTGAGATCGCCCTTGAGATGGACGCGCAAGGCGCGGCGGTTGCGATCGGTCAGCACGCCGAAGTCACCACGCGCCTGTGCCGCCTTGATGACACCGAACGAGGCGCGGTAATCGGGAATGGCGAGATCCTTGGCATCGTCCGCGGTGATCTGCAGGAATACACCGGTATCCGGCCCGCCTTTGTAGGCCTGGCCGGTGGAATGCAGGAAGCGCGGTCCGAATTCGGCGCAGGTTGCCACCTTCTTCTTGTCACGCACCGCCATCCGCATCTGCTGCAGCGTGTCGATATGCGCGCCGTCGCGTTCGACATAAGCGAGCAGGGCGACGTAGTCGCCGGGCGTCACGCGGCGGAAATGCGCCTTTAGCCACGAGGTCAGATCGCCATCGGCGCCGGCCTTCTTCAGCAGTTCGGCATTGCTGTCGTCCGTATAGAGATCGGCCTCTTTCGACGACACCACCGGCGTCTCCGGCGGCAGCGAACCGGTCTTCTCGAACGCTTGTGTCAGCTCGCGTGTCTTGATCTTGGCGGCTTCCACATCCGGCTGGTTGAACGGATTGATGCCGAGTATGGAGCCGGCAACGGCCGTCGCGATCTCGAAGCGGAAGAATTCCTGGCCGAGATGGTCGATGGACGGCATCACGATGCGCGCAACGGGATGACCGGCTTTCTCCAGCGCCGCGAGCTTGTCGTCATGTACCTTGTCGTCCTCGCCCGATGTGCGCAGGTCGATGAAGAACCGATCCGTGCCATAGACGGAGGGCTCGCCAAGCGTTTCGCCATCGATCGGAATCAACCCCTTGCCATCCTTGCCGGTGGATTCGGCGATGAGCTGTTCGGCCCATGCGCCGAAATCGGCGATTTTCTTCGATGAGAGGATGGTGACCTTGTCGCGGCCATCGAGCCCGGCATTGCCCATGGCAAGGCCGAGCTGCACGCCGGGATTTTCAGCAGGCGGCACGTCGGGTCCGCAGGAGCGGACCATCGACAGCGTCAGATCCAGCAGTTTGGTAAGATCGACACCCGCCGCAGCGGCCGGCACGAGGCCGAACGGCGACAGCACCGAGTAGCGGCCGCCGATGGTCGGATCGCCATGGAAGATGCGGGCAAACTTTTGCGTCTTCGCGACCTTCTCCAGCGACGAGCCGGGATCGGTGACGGCGACAAAGTGCGAACCGGCCTTGTCGGCGCCGACCGCCTTGGTCACCTCGTCGAAGAAATAGTTCTTCATCACATTCGGCTCGGTGGTGCCGCCGGACTTGCTGGAGACGATGAACAGCGTCGAGGCGATCTTCACGGCTTTGCCCATGGCCGCCACCTGTGCGGGATCGGTCGAATCCAGCACATGCAATTTCGGGAAGCCCGAGACCTTCGCAAAAGTCTGCGCCAGCACTTCCGGCCCGAGGCTCGAGCCGCCCATGCCGAGCACCACGGCGTCGGTGAATCCCTGCGCCTTCACCCATGTGGCGAAGTCGGCATAATCAGCGAGCTTGGCCTTCTCGGCAGAAGCGCTGTTCAGCCAGCCCAGCCACTTGTCTTCATCGGCGCCGGTCCAGACCGATTTGTCCTTGTGCCAGAGCCGGCGGATCTTCGCCGAACCGCGCCACTCTTCGGTGGAGGTTGCGACCTTCTTGTTGATGCCGTCGCCGAGTGCCAGCTTCTGCGATCCGATCCCGTTACCCAGCGACGTCGCGCGCTTGTGCGCCACCGCGCCATACAGCTTGTCGGCCGCATCGGCGAACAGCTTGACGCCGTCGATCACCAGTTCGGTGGTGATCTTGTCCAGCGAAATGCCGGTCTTGGCGAGATCAGCCAGCACCTTCTTCGCGTCCTCGACATTCTCTTCGAGGCTGTCGCGCACTTCGCCGTGGTCGCGGAAGGCGTCCAGCGTGGCGGGTGGCACGGTGTTGACGGTGTTCTTGCCGATCAGCTCTTCCACATAGAGCGTGTCGCGATAGTCCTTGCTCTTCACGCCGGTGGAGGCCCAGAGCAGGCGCTGCGGTTTGGCGCCTTTGGCCTTGAGTTTTCCCCAGCGCGGGCCGGCGAACAGTTTCAGGTATTCCTGATAGGCGAGTTTCGCATTGGCGATGGCGACTTTGCCCTTGAGGTCCTTGAGCCGCGCCTTCTCCGAGGGATCATTCGCCTTGGCGATCCTGTCGTCGAGCTGCTTGTCGACCTGTGCGTCGATACGGCTGACAAAGAACGAGGCGACGCTCGCCACATGCGAGGGATCGCCGCCCACGGCGACATACTTTTCGAGACCGCTCAGATAGGCTTCGGCGACCTCGACATAGGTCTTCTGCGCGAACAGCAGCGTCACATTGATGCTGATGCCTTCGCCGATCAGTTGCTGGATCGCGGGCAGGCCCTCCGGCGTCGCCGGCACCTTCACCATCAGGTTCGGGCGCTTGACGCTTGCCCACAGGCGCTCGGCCTCGGTGACCGTGCCCTTGGTGTCATTGGCGAGATAGGGCGAGACTTCGAGGCTGACAAAGCCATCGTCGCCCTTCATCTTGTCATAGACCGGCTTCAGCACATCGGCGGCGTGCTGGATATCCTCGACGGCAATGTGCTCGAACAGGTCGGCAGGCGACTTGTCGCCTGACTTCAGCGCCTCGGCAATCGGGGCATCATATTCGTCCGAACTTCCGATCGCCTTCTCGAAGATCGCCGGGTTCGACGTCACGCCTTTCACGGCGTCGGTGTCGATCAGCTTCTTGAGGTCGCCTTTGGCGACGAAGCCGCGGGCGAGGAAGTCCAGCCAGACGGCCTGACCATGGGATTCGAGTGCTTTGACGGGATTCATGATGCCTTGTTCTGCTTACAATTATCAAAAGGCCGATCGCCGCGCGAAACGTCCGCGGCCCGGTTCCAATGATCGCCCCAAACCCATACGCATGGCAAGCCGAACGGTTCCATTCTGGTCGTGGGAGCCGGATCGCAATTCCGTGTTTGGCCAGAACGGTGCGTGAAATGACGATTGTGTAAATTTTGTGCGTCGGTTTGATGCGCTGGGAGAGGCTCACGGACGAATGTAGAGATACCCCTGCGACTGCAGCTCCGCGATCCGGACCACACCGCCGCGGTCGGCGATCGTGAAGCCCGGCAGCAGGCCGTCCAGCGTCACGTCCTGCGCCTTCATGGTGTTGCTGCAGGCGGCCAGTTGCAGGCCGGCCTTGGCGAATTTACCGATCCGCGCGGTAATGTCAGGATTGGTCGAGGCCAGCGCGAATGATTTCAGCGCCGGGCCGAGCACGACCAGGGCGATGGTAACGTTGTCGGGGCCGCCGACGCCATCGAAGTGGTTCTGGATATTGCCGAGGGCGAAATTTACCCGGTCGGCATCGGCGAGATGGTAGACGACCTTGAGCCTGGCGGGCGGCTTCTCGTCGGCCGTCACGGCATTCGCTCGCGATGCCAATAGTCCCGCGCCGGCCGACGACAGGGCGGTCCACAATAGGCTGCGTCGATTCATGGTTCGCTCCGATTTGGCGTCAATCACGCTCACTTGCTGCGCATCGCCGCGAGTTCCTTGCGGTCCGTGATCAACGATTCACACTCCTTCAGGTCCGTGCGGTCGAGCCGGAAAATCTTGTCGTCCTCGCCGCCGGTGAGCGCGTCGGTGCCGGGTTCTTCATCGGGCTTGCTGTTCTGCCAGATGCGTACGCGCTCGACGCGGACCAGCGTTGCGTCGATGTCTTTGGCCAGGCCGATCGCAATGCCGCCGCCATCGCAATCGACACTACATGCGAATTTCACTTCCTGGCCCTTGTCGGTGTCCTGGATCTGGCCGCAGGAGCCGCTGGAATCCCAGTCGCCTTTGCGATGGCGATATTTGAATCCGAGCCGAAACGAGTAGGGCGTGTAGCTTTCTTCAGGCGGATGCCCGGCGACGACCAGCAGCTTCATGGTGCTGACCTTCTGTTTGGGATGCCGTGCCAGATGCTCGGCGTCGTAACGCCGGACGAAGCAGGCATAGGTCAGCTTCGGACCCAGCGGGCCGCCAAACATGCGCTTGTTGAATTCGGCTGCCTTCACCGCATCGACCTTGGCCGGCTCGTCCTCGGCACGAGCCAGCGGGCTGCCGACGATCAGAGCGGCGGTGAGAACCACAAGGGACAGCACACGGACGGTCATTGGCATCTCTCAAGATGAAGCGGCCCGTTGCGGGCCAGTTCACCTTGGTCGCGTCAGCGGTACTATGCGTTCAATCAGAGATCGCCCAGTCAAAGATCGCTCTTCGCCAGGTCCCACATCAGCCGGTAGGTCCCCTCGGAAATCAGCTCTGCCTTTGCCGCTGCAATGGCCGCAGTGAAGCGGCCCTTCATGGTCGCAGCGACGGCTTCGACATCCGTGCCGTCGATCATCACATACCAGTCGCGGGCGGCGGGATTGGGTGCGGCGGGATCGTCGGTCAGCGGCTTCGAGAGGCGGGGATCGCTCTCCATCAGATGCATCGAGATTATGCCGTTGATATCGCCCGGATCGAGCTGCGCTTCGATGGCGCTGCGCAGTTTGTCCGCGCCTTCGGCGGGTGGCCGGATGCGCACCAGACCCAGCGCCGCGCCGCGGCCCTGACCGCGGCTCACGGTGATCCGCGCCACCGAACGCAGCATGTTCTGGAAACGGCCGATATTGGTCAGCGACCACTTGGTCTGGTTCGCCAGCGCCGCGCGATAGGCGTCGCTGTCCAGCACGTCGAATGTCGCGGTCGAATACAGGCCGAGATATTTCGGCCTGGCATTCACGGCCACATAGCGCCTCGCCTCATTGAAGCCCTCGATGGCGACGCGCTCGGCAAGATGCTCGCGGTCGTACCACGCGTTGAATTCCTGCTCATGGCTGGCGTCGATATCCATCGACGTCATCAGCATTCCCGTGCCTTTGATCGGCATTCCAGAAGTCCTATTTCAATTTCGACGCCACATCGGCGATGGCCTTCATGACCGCATCGCGCATGCCGGGGTCATACAGGCTGTGACCGGCGCCTTCAACGATGCGCACCTCGGCATTCGTCCAGCGCCTGGCCAGGGCGTGCGATGTGGCGGGCGGGCAGAGGAAGTCGTAACGGCCCTGAATGATGACGCCGGGAATGCCGGTGAGTTTGCCGGCGTCTTCCATGAGCTGCTGCGGCCGCATGAAGCAGTCGTGCTTGAAGTAATGCGCTTCCATTGCCGGCGTGGCCGGCATCGGCCGCGTGGTGTTGCCGAGTTCGGCACGGTCGAGTCGTATGCGCTTCGGCGCGATTTCCGACAGGATGGCTTCGGTGCCGCCCCAGGCGCGGATCGCCGGAACATGCACGGCCGGATCAGCATCGAGAATGCGGCGATAGAAGTTCGGCAGCGGATCGGTGCGCTCGGCTTCGGCAAGGGCGCTCAGAAAATCTCCATGCAGGCCGGGATAGTGCCGCGGCAGCATGACGTTGAAGACATCGTGTAATTCTTCCCGTGTGCCGAGAAACGTTGCGCGCAGCACGATGCCGGTCACGCGATCCGGATGTGCCTGTGCATAAGCGAGCGCCAGCGTTGCGCCCCAGGAGCCGCCGACCACGAGCCATTTGTCGAAGCCGAATGTCTGCCGGATCGTTTCCATATCCGCAATCAGATGCGGCAGCGTATTCGCCTCGCGCTTGCCTTTCGGCTTGCTGCGGCCGGCGCCGCGCTGATCGAACAGAACGGTGTGAAAGCGCTGCGGGTCGAACAGCCGGCGGTGATCGGGCTGGCAGCCGGAGCCGGGGCCGCCATGCAGATAGACCGCGGGAATGCCATCCCTGCGGCCGACGCTCTCCACATGGATTGCGTGGCCGTCGCCGACATCGAGATGTTCCGAGGTCAGCGGCGCGAACAGGTCCGCGCTCGCCAGGGCGGGGACATCAGCGGCCATGGACGTCGTCCGCGTCCGGCTCCAGCGTGCCGCCTTTGAAGTTGCGATAGATGAAGCGGTCGCGGCCCTCAGTGGACTCCGTCTCGGCCATTTTGAAGATTTCGGCGTGAACAGGCGACAGCGTGCAGGCGGGGTCGGTATTCCCGGCGTCGCCGGTCAGCGCGAAGGCCTGGCAACGGCAGCCGCCGAAGTCGATTTCCTTGAATGCGCAGCTCTGGCACGGTTCGGGCATCCAGCCGGTGCCGCGATAGCGGTTGAAGGCTTCGGAGTTCTGCCAGATCCAGGCGATCGAATGATTGGAGCGCACGGATTCGAATTCCATCCCGGTGATGGTCTCTGCGGCGTGGCAGGGCAGGATCTTGCCGGCCGGAGAGATGTTGAAGAACTGCCGGCCCCAGCCGCCCATGCACTTCTTCGGCCGCAGCGCGTAATAGTCCGGCACCACATAGTCAATATCGAGAATGCCTTTCAGGCGCAGCTGCGCATCCTCGACAATGCGGCTGGTCTCGTCGATCTGATCGATGGTCGGCATCAAGGCGGCGCGGTTCTTCAGCGCCCAGCCGTAATACTGCACATTGGCGACTTCCAGCCGGTCGGCATCGAGATCGACAGCCATCTGGATGATATCGCTGAGCTGGTGCAGGTTCTGCCGGTGCATCACCGCATTCACCGTCAGCGGCAGATCGAGTTCGCGCGTCCATTTGGCGACTTCGAGCTTCTTCGCGTGGCCATTGCGATAGCCGCCGACGCGGTCGGCCACCACGGGCTCATTGCCCTGGAAGCTGATCTGCACATGGCATAGCCCGGCATCGGCGAGCGCGGAGAGCTTGTCGCGCGTCAGCAGCACCGCCGAGGTGATGAGATTGGAATACAGGCCCACATCCGTCGCATGCTGGACCAGCTCGACGATGTCCTTGCGCGCGGTCGGCTCGCCGCCGGAGAAGTGGATCTGCAGCACGCCGATTTCGGCGAGCTCGGACAGCACCTTCTTCCATTCGTCGGTGGTCAGCTCGGTGCTGCCGCGGTCGAGCTCCACAGGATTGGAGCAATATGGGCATTGCAGCGGGCAGCGATGGGTGAGTTCGGCCAGCACGGCGAGGGGAATGCCGAATGTCTCCGCAGTCGAGCGCGTGCGCTCCATGATCGCGAGACTGTCGGCGGGATCGGTGAAGACGGGACTGGCGTCGGTGAGGGTGGGGCTCATGATGTCTTCTCCCGCGCTTGCGTGAGAAAGCCCTTGTCGGCGAGGTCCTGCAGCATGGCCACGACATCGGTGCCGATATCGTCGCGGGGCGCGGCATATTTGGCGACCAGGAGATCGATGATATCGGCGACGCTGCGTTCGCCATCGCAAAGCTGCAGGATTTCGACGGCAATATCGTCCGGCGCCAGCACGCGCTCCGGCGCCAGGATCACCCAGCGCTGGCGCGTCTCGTCGAACTTCAGCCTGGCGTGGCGCGGCAAGATCGGCTTGCTGGCCTCGCTGACACTGATCCGACGATTGCTGCGCAACTCCGTCATCGTTGCCTTCTTACTTGGCCGGGACGAACGCGCCCGGCGGCACATGGCCATCGACATAGGCATGATACAGCGCATCGAGCTGCACCCACAACACATTGGTCTTGAAGATCAGTGCATTGCAAACCGCGCGGCGCTCGGTCGGGGTGTTGGCGTGCAGTTTGACGTAATCCAGCGCAAAGCCGGCATCGCGCGGCGCCTGGGTCAGGCGGCGGCTGAAATAGCTCATGATGTCCGGATTGACGAAGTCATAATGCTTCAGCATTCCGGAAATGCGCTCTTCATGCAGGTTGGGTGCGAACAGTTCCGTCAGCGACGAGGCGATGGCCTCCAGCGGTGTCCTGTCGCGGACGAAATGCACATAGGCCTCCACGGCGAAACGCGTCGCCGGCAGGATGCCCTCGGTGGATTCCACATAGGCTGAGTCGAGGCCGAGCCCTTCGGTGAGCTTCAGCCAGCGCTCGATACCGCCTTCTGCGCCGGTATCACCGTCGTGATCCTCGATGCGGTGCCGCCATTCCACGCGTGTCGCACGGTCGCGGAAGCGCGAGATCACCACGGCGTCCTTGATGGGGATCGTGCTCTGGTAATAGTAGCGGTTCAGCGCCCAGGCCTGCACCTGGCCTTTGTTGAGCTTGCCGCCATGCAGCAGCTTATGAAACGGATGCAGGCTGTGATAGCGCGTCGCGCCGATATGGCGGAGCGTCTCTTCGAGTTGCGCGGCATTGTCCAGCGGCACCCCTGGCGAAATCGAATAGGCGGAAATGGCGTTGTCGCCGATCGTGTTTGCAGCGATCGTGCTTGCACTTGGGGCGTTCACAGCGTGACCTCCATGCCATTGCCGGGGATTTGCCAGCCGGCGGTGGTCAATGCGGCGCGCTCGGTGGAATCATGCAGCAGCGCCGGGTTCGAATTGTTGATGTGTAGAAAGAACTTTCTGGCGATGCCGGCATCGGCCAGTTCACTGATGGCGCCATCCGCGCCGGACATCGACAGATGCCCCATGCTCTGGCCGGTCTTCTGGCCCAATCCTGCCGCGATGAGTTCGTCGTCGCGCCAGACGGTGCCGTCGAAGAACACCAGCGGCGCGCCTGCTATGCGTTGTTTCAGTTCGGGCGTCACCCGCGCGCAGGCGGCGATGAAATAGAAATGCTTGCCGGTGGCCTTCTCGGCGATCCGCAGACCCAGCGTATCGCCGTCGCCATCCTCACCCGCCGGATGCGCCTGTCCTTCCAGATACCATGCGCTCTTGCCGGGCACGACGAAAGGCAGCACCTCAAGACCGGAGAACGTGCCGTCCTGCAGCTTCGGTTCGAAAGACATATCAATCTCGATGGCTTCGCGGCGCACGTTCTTGTCCGAGAGCACGTTGAAGATGCTGTTGGCTTTCAGGATCGCCAGCACACGTGTGTGCGCATAGATTGTAAATGGCGAACCCTCCCGCATCGACAAGAGCCCGGCCACCGCATCGACCTCGCCATTGGTGAGGATCACGCCTGCGATCGGCGAGTGTCTGACATGATCGGGATGGGGATGAAGCTGGGGCGTATCGGTGACCTGTTGTCGCAGGTCGGGCGAGGCATTGATCAGAAACCAGTTGGCATTGTCGGCCGACACCGCGATCGAGGCCTGACCGCTCTGCAAGTCTGGCCGCTCATTGCGCGCGGCACGACAAATCCGGCATCCGCAATTCCATTGCGGAACACCGCCGCCGGCCGCGGCTCCAAGAACGACAACACGCAACATGAGATCGCCCTGAATCCGGCTATTTGTAATTTATGCGAATTCGCGTCTCGCAAAAAGACGCGGGGCGCCCGTCGTCAACGAAGGCGCCCCCAAAACTTAGCTTGAGCTCAAGTCTTACTTGCGCGCCGCGCAGGCGTACATGTTGATTTCCATGCCGACTGCAACTTCGACGATCTTAGGTGCTTTCCAGGCCATATTTCTCTCCCGCTTCTCTGCAGTCAGGTACTGCATAACCATAACTCTATTCTCTGCTTAAAGGTTCGCCAACAACTTCGTCATCACAATTTGAAGCGGTAGGGGTACAATATGCGTGCAGTGCACAATCGATTGCGCTGCAACATTGCAATGGCGAGAACGTTCCATAGATAGCGAAGGCCTTTGGTTGAAAGGCATCGTTTCGTACTCAGCCCGTCGCATCTTCCGGGATATTCGCGTGGTCTGAGGTCTTCTGCGCCCGCGCCCAAGCCTAGTGCCAAGAGAATTGCCATGCCGCTTTATTTCTTCAACACACGCATCAACGACGAGCTGGTGGTCGATCCCGAAGGCGAGGAGCTGCGGGATCCCGATCATGCCTGGGATGTGGCGCGGTCGATGATCCTGCAATTGCTGCGCTCCGAGGGCACGCCGAGCGATCTGCTCAAAGCGGTGCTGGAAGTCACGGACAAGGACGGCGAGATCGTGCTTGAATTTCCGTTCACCGAAGCACTGCTCGATGCCACCGATGAGTCCGCAACGCGGCATTAGAGCGTTTTCGAGCGAAGTGGGCACCGGTTCGCGTCAAGAAAACGCGTCAATACAAAAAGCCAGAGCCTCGGTTCTGATTCTATCAGAACCGAAAAGGCTCTAGTCGATCGCGGGAATCCGTGCAGACTTGCTCGCGCGCCATGTTTTGATTGCGCGGCGACATAAAAATATCCAACAGTGCGATCCGGAAAGCCTCGGGGGCGGCGCATCTCATGTGCTGCGAGCAGAGAAGGCTTCCGTAAAAAGGGGAGAGATCCATGAGTGTTTACACGTCCGCGCGCCGGGCATTGCTTGCCGGTGCGTTCATCGGCGTCTTTGCAAGCGGCGCCTTTGCCCAGCAGTCCGATACATCACCTGCAACACCGGCTCCTGCAGCCGCGCCAAGTGCAGCGCCTGCTGCTCCCGCAGCGGCTCCTGCACCGGCGCCGGCCGCACCACAGGCTGCCGCTCCGGCGCCCGCAGCACCGGCCGTTGCCGCTGCACCGGCGCTGCCGCCCGGCTCGCCGCTGATCGGTCGTCCCGATGGCGCTGCCGCAGCCAAGCTCGCGCCCGTCGCGCCGCCGCCGATTCCGTCCGCTGCCGACAAGCTGCCGACTGCCAAACTGAAAGTGCCCGCGGGCTTCAATATCGAGGTTTATGCGGCCGGCATGGCCAATGCGCGCTCGATGCGCGAAGGCGACAAGGGCACGGTGTTTGTTGGCTCCCGTCTTGTCGACAAGGTCTATGCGGTCATCAACAATGACGGCAAGCGCCAGGTGAAGGTGCTGGCCTCCGGCCTCTATCGTCCGAACGGTCTCGCCTTCAAGGACGGCACGCTCTACATCGCCGAACTGTCGAAGATCTCGAAGATCGACAAGGTGGAAGACAATCTCGAAAATCCGCCGAAGCCGGTGATGATCTACGACAATCTGCCGAAGGACGAAGCCCATGGCTGGAAGTTCATCGGCATCGGCCCCGACAACAAGCTCTATGTGCCGGTCGGCCAGCCTGGCAACAATGTGCTGCATGACGAGGCCCATGGCCAGATCCGCCGCATGAATCTCGATGGCACCGGCGCCGAAATCTATGTGAAGGGCGTCCGCAACACCGTCGGCTTCGACTGGAATCCGACCACCAAGCAGATGTACTTTACCGACAACGGCCGCGACTGGATGTCGGAAGCGGTGCCGGAGGATGAACTCAACCGCGTCACCAAGGCGGGTGAAGATTTCGGCGCGCCATACTGCCTGCAGGGCAATATTCTCGATCCGGAATTCGGCTGGGGCAAGTCCTGCGCCGACTACACCGCACCGGTCGGCCTGCTCGGTGCGCATACGGCGGCATTGGGCATGCGCTTCTACACCGGCAAGATGTTCCCGGCGGCCTATAAGGACGCGATCTTCATCGCGCGTCATGGCTCCTGGAACAAGACGCAGAAGCTCGGCGGCGACGTCGTTGTCGCGAAGCTCAACAAGGACGGCACGGTGAAGTCCGTCGAGCCGTTCCTGACCGGATTCATCGAGGACAACAAATATGTCGGCCGCCCGGTGGATGTGCTGCAGATGAAGGACGGATCGCTGCTGGTGTCCGACGACTGGAACGGCGCGATCTATCGCATCACCTATGGCAAGCAGAAGGTGGCGGGGGCGAAGTAACGGGCGTGGCGGCGCCGTCATTGTCGCGCCGCCGCTCACTGCCGCAAACTGTCATTCCGGGGCACGCGCATCTTCGCGCGTGAACTCGGAATCCAGAAGTGTTCATCCATGTCGAGATTCCGGGTTCGCGCCTACGCGACGGTGTCGCTTCAGCGCGCCCCGGAATGACGAGTGAGAGGCATAAAGAAAGAACCCGATGCGCCTGCTAGCTGTCTTTGCCATGTCTGCGCTTTGTTTATCCGCTATCGTCAAGCCGTCACTGAGTGCCGAACCCATCACCGAGCGCGCCGCGCCCTGCCTTGCCTGCCATGGCGAGAAGGGCGTTTCCGAAACCGACAACACGCCGTCGCTCGGTGCGCAGCAGCCGGCCTATTCGCTGATCCAGCTCTATATGTTTCGCGAGAAGCTTCGTGTCGCCGAGCCCATGAACGACATGGCCAAGGAGCTCACCGACGATGATCTGCGCCTGTTCTCGGACTATCTGGCGACGCTGCCGAAGCCTGTCGCGCGCGAAGCCGGGGATCCCGCGCGGATGCAGGCCGCCAAGGCGCTGACCTCGCAATTCCGCTGCGATAGCTGCCACAACGCGGATTTCTCCGGCCGCGACAACATCCCGCGCATTGCCAATCAGCGCGAGGACTACCTCGCCAAGACCATGCGCGAATACAAGGACAACTCCCGCCACGGCTACGATGCGACGATGGCCGATGTGATGCAGTCCATCTCCGAGGCGCAGATCGTGGAGCTGGCGTATTTCCTCGCAAGGGTGAAATAGGGGAGTTCACGCTACACTCTCCGTTGTCATCCCCGCGCAGGCGGGGATCCATAGCCACGGTCAGTGTGGTTAGAACGGCAGAGTTACGGCGATCTCGCTTCAACCGTTCTCGCAGCGTGTATGGGTCCCCGCCTGCGCGGGGACGACAGTTGAGAATGCCTCAAACATTTTTTCCTATTCACCGTTGACAGTATCCCCATAAGGTTTATATTCTCCTTCGTCCGGCCCCGATGAGAGGGGCGAGCGCGATCGTCACGTTCGCGGGGTGGGATGCGGTGGACGCTGGAGATGCGGCGTCACGCGGTTTGGGGTGACGTCTGTCTTCGGGCAGGACGGATCTGCGCCAGCACTGCCACTGGCAGGGAGACGGCCGACCTTCGGATGGAAAGAACCCTGGACAGTGTGACGGACGACCAAGTCAAAACGTGTCCGGCCTATTCGCTTGAGGCTCCCTTCCCATCGCCTTGGGACTTTAATTCGGTGATCGGATCGTTCGCTGAGGCAAAGTGCAAGCAACCGAAAAAACACCGCAGGCGGAACGCTGGGCAATCGCTCGGCGCCTCCGAAAGTCCTGATGCATTATCCATGCGGAAGACCGCATCGCATCAGGCCCAAGGGTGCAACGGGCACCCGGCGTTCCGCACGCCCTCTCACAAGGGGGCGGGAAGGAATGCGCACAACTCGGACGCTTCGGCGCCGCGAGAATGCGAGCGTTTGTCTGATTGGCAATCTCCGCCCGCCTGCGTTAACAAGCGACAAGCAATGGAGCATTCTATGAACGATCTCTGGCGTTTGTCGGCCACCGACCTCTCCGCACTCATTCGCACCCGCAAAGTGTCCGCCCGTGAGGCCACTGTTGCAGGGCTCGCGCGGCTCGATGCGGTGAACCCCGCCATCAATGCGGTGGTCGACCATCGGCCCAATGAAGCGCTGGCACGGGCGGATGCGGTCGATGCGGCCATCGCTGATGGAGAGGATGTCGGTCCGCTCGGCGGCGTGCCGATCACCGTCAAAGTGAATATCGACTACGCGACCTATCCCACCTCGAACGGCGTGAAGATCCAGAACGAGATCATCGCGACGACCAACAGCCCGGTGATCGACAATCTGCTGAAGGCCGGCGCCGTCATCATCGGCCGCACCAATTGCCCGGCATTTTCCTATCGCTGGTTCACCACCAATCAGCTCTATGGCGACACCAAGAATCCGCGCGATCCGTCGCTGACGCCGGGCGGCTCGTCCGGTGGCGCGGGCAGCGCGGTCGCCGCCGGTATCGGTCACATCGCGCACGGCACGGATATCGCGGGCTCGATCCGCTATCCCGCCTATGCCTGCGGCGTACACGGTCTGCGTCCGACGCTCGGTCGCATCGCCGCTTACAATCAGGCGCTGCCCGAGCGCATCATTTCCGGCCAGATCACCGCGGTGTCCGGCCCGCTGGCGCGCACCATCAATGATGTCCGTCTCGGGCTTGCGGCGATGTCGCAGCCCGATGCGCGCGATCCCTGGTGGGTGCCAGCGCCGCTTGAAGGCCCGACGCGCGAGAAGCGCGCCGCCATGTGTCTGCGGCCCGACGGGCTCGCCATATCAGCCGATGTCGAGGCCGCCGTGCGCGATGCCGGCAAGCGGCTGGAGCGGGCAGGGTGGATCGTCGAGGAAGTCGAGAACACGCCGGCCCTGCGCGAGGCTGCCGCCTTGCAGACGCAGCTCTGGTTCGGCGACGGCTATCAGGGCATGCTGGACGCGGCCGAACGCGAGGGCGATCCCGCAGCACTCGTCTGTCTGCGCGGACAGAAGGACAAGCTCAAGGACTTCGAGAATGGCGGCCTGTCACGGGCGCTGGTACGCCGCTCCACCTTCGTGCGCGACTGGGAGCTGTTCCTGCAGACCTACAGCGTGGTGCTGATGCCGATGTCCGGCGAACTGCCGTTCCCCGACAATCTCGATTTGCAGGGCCAGGAAGGCTTCGACCGCGTCTGGGCTGCACAGATGCCGCAGATTGGTATTCCCTTCATGGGCCTGCCGGCGCTGAGCGTTGCCACGGGTCTTGTCGGCCGTGCGCCGACCGGCGTGCAGGTGGTCGCCGGCCGCTATCGCGAGGATCTGTGTCTGCTCGCCGGCGAAGCCATCGAGGCCGGCGGCACGCCGCCGATGCCCTGCGATCCTGTTCTGGCCTGAGAAGGGATCAGTGCGATGACCGGCATCTCCGATTTCTCTGCAAATGCACTGTCCGGTGAGCCGGTCGCGCTGAAGCAGTTCGAAGGAAAGGTGCTGCTGATCGTCAATACCGCCAGCGCCTGCGGATTCACGCCGCAATATGCGGGGCTGGAGAAACTGCAGCAGGATTTTGCGCCGCGCGGATTTTCCGTGCTGGGCTTTCCCTGCAATCAGTTCGGCGCGCAGGAGCCCGGCGACGCCAAAGCGATCGAAAGCTTCTGCGAGGCCAATTACCACGTCACCTTCCCATTGTTTGAGAAGATCGACGTGAATGGCGCAAAGGCGCATCCATTGTATAATTACCTGAAATCTGAAAAGTCCGGATTGCTGGGTTCGGGAATCAAATGGAATTTTACCAAATTCCTGATCGACCGTTCCGGACGGGTCGTCGAGCGTTTTGCGCCGACCGCCAAACCTGAATCACTGCGAGAGAAAATCGAGGCGCTGCTATGACCGACAACACCAACGCATCAGCCGATCTGCCAGATCGCCTGTCCACCGATCCGCGAAGCCCATTCTACAATGCCGAAGTGCTGCAGCGCGATGTCGGCATTCGCTTCAAGGGCGCCGAGAAGACCAATGTCGAGGAATATTGCGTCAGCGAAGGCTGGGTGAAGGTGCCCGCCGGTGCGGCAAAGGACCGGTACGGCAATCCGCTGCTGATCAAGCTGTCGGGCCCTGTGGAGCCGTATTTCCGCGACTAAACGCGGAAAACGCGTCGAAAGCCCTGCTGCGGGAAGCTGCCCTGTTCGCGGCAGGCGCTGACTAGCAAAAAGGCGTTGCCCGCATAAATTTGAAGCTTAAAGTAATTGCAGTTTCCGGCTACGCTGCGTCCGTCAGCATGATGGACACAGTCGGGCCGTCGTGATTGCAATGCGTGCATGGCAAATGAAGGACCGGGAATGCAGGTGGTGTCGCTACGTTCGGACGCTCACGCCGAGTCGGAACCTTTATCCGGCCGCAAACCCGCTTCAGCCATGATCGAAATCGATCACGTCTCGCAGCGTTTCCAGACCTCCGGCAAGCAAAGCCATCTGGCGCTGTCGGATATCAACCTCACCATCGAAGACGGCGCCTTCGTCTCGATCCTCGGACCCTCAGGCTGCGGCAAGTCGACCTTGCTCTATATCGTCGGCGGCTTCGTGCAGCCCACCGATGGCGTTGCCAAGGTGAAGGGCAGGGCGATCACGGGACCGGGTCCGGATCGCGGTCCGGTGTTTCAGGAATTTGCGCTGTTTCCGTGGAAGAACGTGCTCGGCAATGTCATGTATGGCATGCGCCAGCAGGGCATGAAGAAGGCTGAAGCCGAAACGCGCGGCCGCAAGCTGCTCGAAATGGTCGGCCTCAAGGGTTACGAGAATTTCTATCCGAAAGAACTCTCCGGCGGCATGAAGCAGCGCGTCGCGATCGCGCGCACACTGGCCTACGATCCCGCCGTGCTGCTGATGGACGAGCCGTTCGGCGCGCTCGATGCGCATACCCGCACGCGGCTGCAGAACGACCTGCTCGACATCTGGGATACGCAGCGCAAGACCGTGCTGTTCGTGACGCATTCGGTCGAGGAAGCCGTCTATCTCTCCGACAAGGTGATCGTGATGTCGCGCTCGCCGGGCAGCATCAAGGAAATCGTCGATATCGATCTGCCGCGGCCGCGCAAGCGCGCCGATCTGCTGCTCGACGCACGTTTCCAGAAATACATTGTCGATATCGAGAAGATGATCGACGACGGCAAGGACCATCTGTGATGACCATGCGCGGGGTGCTCAAGACACTTTCGCCATTGTTCGCCTGCATCGGGTTGCTGTGTGTCTGGCAGATTGCCTCGCTGCGGCTGGATACCGAAAGCTTCCCAACGGCACTGGAATCGATCAAGGCCATTCCCTCGATCCTCGGCGACAAGGGATCGCTGCTGAACATTCTCGATTCCATCCGTCGCATGGCCATCGGCCTCGTGCTCGCGGTGATGTTTGCGATCCCGCTCGGTTTGCTGATGGGGCGCATCAAGGCTGTGGCGGCCTTCTTCAATCCGCTGATGATGATCATCTATCCGGTGCCAAAAGCGGCGCTGATGCCCATCATCATGCTGTGGATGGGCGTCGGCGACGTCTCCAAGATCCTCGTCATCTTCCTCGGCGTCAGCCTGCCGATCATCTATCACGCTTTCCAGGGCTCCAAGGCCGTCGAAGAAAAGATGCTGTGGTCCGGTGCGGCGATGGGCATGTCGGCGCCGATGCGCATGCTCCGCATCGTGTTGCCCGCGGCGCTGCCTGAAATTCTCACGGGCTGCCGCACGGGCCTCGTGCTGGCGCTGATCACCATGATCACCTCCGAGATGATCGCGCGCCAGTCCGGCGCCGGCAACATCCTGTTCAACTCACTCGACATGGCGCAATACGACACGGTGTTCGCGATGATCCTGATCATCGGCGCCATGGGCATCATCTTCGATGCGGCCTTCGAGAAGCTTCGCCTGTCGCTGGTGCGCTGGTCGCAGCCGCGTGACGACATGCCTCTCAGCTTCACGTGAGCGCAACATGAACCAGGAACGCATCAATTCGGTTCTGCTGGGCATCACGCCGATCGTGTTGTTCATTGCGCTGTGGCAATCGCTGATCTCGTTCGGCTTCGCGCCGACGAGCTTGTTGCCGCCGCCGGGCGCGGTGTTTGGAAAGCTCGCGAAGGACTTCTTCAACGGCGACTTCCTGCACGATATCGCCGCGACGCTGATCCGTCTCTTTGCCGGCTTCGGCATTGCCGTGGTCGTCGGCGTGTTCATCGGTCTTGCTGCAGCGGTGAGCCCGGCGGTCAATGCCGTGGTCAAGCCGCTGGTGCGCGTGCTGGCGCCGATCCCGAAGATCGCGCTGTATCCCGCACTGCTGCTGATCCTCGGTTTCGACCATGCCTCGAAGATCACGCTGGTCACCGCGGATGCGCTGTTCCCGATCCTGCTGTCGACCTATTACGGTGCGTCGATGGTCGAGCAGAAGCTGATCTGGTCGGCGATGGCTGCCGGTACGCCGCGCTGGCAGATCCTGTTCAAGGTCGTGCTGCCGGCCGCAATGCCGTCGATTCTCACCGGCTGCCGCATCGGCCTCGTGATCTCCTGCATCGTGGTATTCCTCGCCGAGATGATTACCTCGACCGACGGCCTCGGTCACATGCTGGTGCAGGCTGCGCGCACATTCCAGACCGTGGACATGTTCGTGCCGCTGATCATGATCTCGATGCTCGGTCTGATCCTGAACAGCCTGCTGCACTGGCTGCGCAGCTATCTGCTGAGGGGCTTCCCGGAAGTGTAGCTCACTGCGAATAGTTGAAACTCGTCATGCCCGGGCCTGTCCCGGGCATCCACGTCTTTGGCTGGAAACGAAGGAAGTCGTGGATGGCCGGGACAAGCCCGGCCATGACAGTGTTTAAGTTGCGCGTGAGTGCTTTAGAGCACCGGCGGCTTCTGCAACTGGAAGTGCTTCAGCAAATCGACGAACGCCGACAGCCGTCCCTCGCGATAGGCATCGACATCGAGCCCCTCATAATTGAGAAAGCCTTCGCCCGTCTTGAGGCCAATGCGCCCCTCGGCCATGTTGCGGCCGACGATCTCCGGCGACGCGTAGCGGTCGTTGTTGAGCGCGCCGGTCAGGTACTTGCTGGCGTAATACAGAATATCGCCGCCGCCCCAATCGACGAATTCCAAGAGGCCCAGCACCGCGAAGCGAAAGCCGAAGCCGTATTTGATCGCCTTGTCGAGATCTTCCGGCGAGGCAACGCCTTCCTCGACCATCCGCGCGGCTTCGTTCATCGCCAGCGCCTGGATGCGCGGCACGATATAGCCGGGCGAGGCGGAGCAGACGACCGGCACTTTGCCGATGCCTTCGAGCAGCTCTTTTACGCGCGCGGTGATCGCCGGATCGGTCCTGGCGCCTGGCGAGACTTCGACCAGCGGCACGAGATAGGCGGGGTTCAGCCAATGCGCGTTGAGAAAACGCTCGGGATGGTCGACGGCACTGGAAATGTCGTCGACAAGGATGGTCGAGGTGGTCGAGGCGATGATCGGCGTTGGGCCTGCGAGTTGTGAGGCCCGCGCCAGCGCCTCGCGCTTCTGGTCGAGCACCTCAGGTACGCCCTCGAAGATGATCGCCGAATTGCTCAGCGCAGCGCCCGCGCCGGTTTCCGGCACGACGCTGACGCGCGACACCAGCGTTTCGATATCGGTCTCTTTCAACAGACCGAAACGCGCCATGCTGGCAAAGGTCTTGCGGATCTCGCCAAGCGCCTCGGCTTCGAGCGCCTTGAACTTGTCGAGGTCGCGCGCCTTGAAGTCGACGATCGCGACATTGTGGCCCGCATAGGCAAAGGCGACGGCAATACCGCGGCCCATGCGACCGGCGCCGAGACAGGCGATGGCGGGACGGGGGCTCATGCAGCGAACCCTTCGCGCAGCAGCTTCAGCAGCGCGGCCTGATCGAGGTCGCCGAAGCCGAGGCTTTCAAGCGTGCGGCCGCCTTGCAGGAAGTTCTCGCCGCAGATCGCGCCGCCGATGGCGAGGAACGCCTTGACCAGCGGCGTCTCAATGCCGGCAAGCGTGGCGCAGGACAGGAAGAACGACAGGCCGGTGCGCAGATCCTCGCGCATGTAGCGATGTTCGGTGAGCACGATGTGTTCGCGCCAGTCGCCCGAGTCGGTCAGGCGATCATGCGAGCCGCGGCCATACATCCACTCTTCGCCTTCCTTGGCGTAGTGATCCGCCAGCGGAAAATGCGCCCCGTCGTAACCAAAGGCCTCGCGGATCGCGATGCGCTCGGCATCGAGCTGGTCGGTAACGCGGCGGATCGCCGGCTGGGTGCCTTCCTTGTGAATGTCCCAGGTCGGAAAATGCTCAAGAGGGCCGGCATTCATCACGATGAGCGGCGGATGGATGATCGGCCCGGCATTCATCAGTGCGCCCGACAGTGCGTCACCACACGGCTCGATGACGCCAGGGAAGGCCTTGTCGATGACCTTGCAGGCATAGTCCAACATATGCAGCGGGAATACGCCGGTCGGCAGCCGCTTGGCGCGGATGGTGATGGCGACCTCGAAAGGACCATGCTTGCGCGCGAGCCAGGGCAGTGTGCCGGTTTCCGCAAAGGCGACCTTGGCCTTGTTGCCGGCATCATGCGCAGCCTTGGCGAAGATCATCGAGCCGAAGGTCGCGGGCGGCAGATAGACGACCTGGCCGTCCTTGAGGTGCGGGGCGATCCGCTTGGCGATATCGGGCTGTGCGAAGGCAGGCGCAGGGCACAGGATCAGTTCGACGTCCTTGATCGCTTCCGCAATGTCCGTCGTTACCAGCGTCAACTGCGTATCGTGCGTGCCCTGCGCATTCTTGACCTTGATACGCGAGCCGGCCTTCTTGTGTTCGGCAACAGCCTCGGCATCGCGCCGCCACAGGCGGACGTCATGGCCCTGCAGTGCGAAATCACCCGCGGCTGCGAACGAGCCGTTACCGCCACCCAATACTGCGATCTTCAATTGGTCTCTCCGTCGCTCGGCGTTGCCGCCTGAACCTGCTTCAGTTTGAAATGCTGCACCTTGCCGAGCGCAGTGCGCGGCAAATCTGTGACGAATACGATGTCGCGCGGCTGCTTGTAGCGCGCGAGCTGCGTCAGAACATGGGCTTTCAGCGCCTCGGCCGTTACGCTGCAATTCGGCCGCAACAGGACATAGGCGACCGGCACTTCCTGCCATTTCGGATCGGGCACGCCGACGACGCCGCAATCGGCGACATCGGGATGTTCGAGCAGCACGCGCTCGACTTCGGCGGGATAGACGTTCTCGCCGCCTGAAATGATCATGTTCTTCTTGCGGTCGTGGACCCAGAAGTATCCGTCATCATCGCGTGTGCCGATATCGCCGGTGCGATACCAGCCGTCATGCAGCGCCTCGCGCGTCGCGGCCTCGTTGCCCCAATATTCGTAGAACACGTTGGGGCCGCGCACCGCGATCTCGCCGGTGGCATTCGCGGGAAGTTCATGGCCGCCGTCGTTGATGATCATGGCCTCGCAGCACAGGCCAGGCAAACCCGTCGATCCTGTACGCGACAGGTCGCCGCCCAGCCGCGTATAGACCGAGATCGGACAGGTCTCGGTCGAGCCATAGACCTGCAGCACGGGAATGCCGCGCGCCGTCAGACGCTCGATCAGATGCGGTGGCACGATGCTGGAGCCGGTGGAGACGGCCTTGAGGCAGGACACGTCGGTCGCAGCCCAGCCGGGATGCTCGCTCATCGCTTGAATGATTGCGGGTACCCAGACGGTGAGCGTTGGACGCTCCTGGGCAAGCGCGGCCAATGTTGAGTCTGGCGTGAAGCGCGCATGGATCGTGACGGTCGCGCCATGATGCAGCGCAGGCGTTGTCTGGATGTTGAGGCCACCGACATGGAAGAATGGCAGCACGGTCAGCACGTGATCGTCTGACGTGATGCTGTGCATGTGCTGGCTCATCACGCCATTCCACAGCAGCGCTTCCTGGCGCAGCACGGCACCTTTCGGACGGCCGGTGGTGCCCGACGTGTAGACGATCAGCAGGGGGCAGGAGAGGTTGGTATGCGGATTGCGACCGTCACCGGATGCGCATGACAGCAGATCGTCGAATGTCTGGCCGGGTGCGGGTGGCGCGAAATCGAGCGCGATCACGCGGGTATCCGGCAAGTCCTTCGCAAGCGATGGCAGGATCGCCGCAAAGCCTTCTTCCAGCACCAGCACCTTCACGGAGGCGTCAGAGAGGATGAACAATTGTTCGGCGACCGCGAGGCGCCAGTTCAGCGGCACCATGATCGCGCCGAGGCGGGCGCAGGCATAGAGCAGAACCAGATAATCGGGCCGGTTCATGCTCAGGATCGCGACGCGATCGCCGCGACCGACGCCGCATTCTGCCTTCAACGCTTTCGCGGTTGCCTCGATCCGGGCGTTGAATGCGGCATAGCTGAGTGTCTTGCCCTCGAAATGAATCGCGGGCTTGTCCGGTGTGAATGCGGCATTGCGGGCGATGAGGCTGGCGAGATCCACGATTACTCGTCTTTCTCACCGGCCTCATAGAGTGCTTCTCGGCCGATACGATCCAGGCACAGTTCGGCGGTCCAGGGCAGCATCAGCGCGCCACAGCGGCTGTCGCGATAGATGCGCTCCAGCGGCAGCGTCTTCAGCATGGCCTGACCGCCGCAGGTGCGGATCGCCAGCGCCGCGAGTTCGTTGGCGCCTTCCATCACGGTGTACTGGGCGGCGTAGGCGCGCAGCACCTGCTCCTTTGACGGATTGGCGCAGGCTTCGGTCACGGCCTGGAACCAGGTCGACTTGAGCTGCTCGAGCTTGATCTGCATCTGTGCCACGGCGATCTGCTTGGTCGGGTACATCCGGCGCTTGACCGGCGGCATGCCCGGGATTTCGCCGCGGAGATACTTCACAGTGAAATCGTACGATGCCTGCGCGAGACCAACATACGTCGGTGACAGCGTCAGGAACATGTGCGGCCAGCGCATCGCGGCCTGGAAGTAGACGCCGCGCGGCATCAGCGCTGCATCTTCCGGCACGAACACGTCCTTGAAGATCAGCGTGCGCGAAACGGTGCCGCGCATGCCCAGCGGATCCCAGTCGCCGACGACGGAGACGCCTTCGGACTTGGCGGAAATCGCCAGATACAGCGTATTGCGGCGCGAAGCCTTCTCACCCTCAGCGACCTCGGTGCACAGCACGCCGTAGTAATCTGCGAAGCCCGACAGCGACGCGAAGATCTTCTTGCCGTTGACGATCCAGCCACCTTTGACGGGCCTGGCTTCGGTACCGAATGCAACGCCGCCTGCGGCCGCTGCGCCACCTTCCGAGAACGGCTGCGAATAGATCGCGCCGTCTTCGACGATGCGCTTGTAGTGAACGGCGCGGCGGCGGTGCTGTTCGGCGCGCATCTGGTCATCCATGTCGAGGTCGTCGGCCAGCGGGCCGGACCACAGCGTCGAGCAGACATGCATGTTCCAGGTCAGCGCGGTGGCGCCGCAATAGCGGCCGATTTCGGCAGCAGCAAGCGAATAGGTCTGATAGCCGGCGCCCGACCCGCCATTCGCTTTCGGGATCGAGATGCCCAGCAGGCCGGCCTTGTGCAGGTCCTTGTAGTTTTCCAGCGGGAAGGTGGCCTCGGTATCCCACTTCGCCGCGCGACCGGCGAAATTAGCCTGCGCCAGCTCGCGCGCCTTGGCGATCAGCCCGGCCTGTTCGTCGTCGAGACGATAGGCCTTCGGATCGAACATCGGCTTGTCGAGAACGATGCTGTCGAGATCGGGCTTGCTGGCAGGCTTGTTCATGAGGATGACCCCGAAAGGTTGTGGCTGGTTTTGAGGAAGTCGGCGAGTACTTCATTGAATTCGCGCGGGCGTTCGAAGCTGGCGAGATGCCCGACGCCTTCAAGTTCGACATAGGTCGCGCCCGGCACGAGTGTGGCCATCTTGGCCATGGTTTTCGCGGGCGCGTTGTTGTCTTTCGATCCGGATAGGACTAAAGTCGGTATTTTGATATCCGCGATGTTCTTGCGGAGATCGAAGCCGATCATCGCCTTCATCGAGGCGCGATAGGTGTCGGGTTTGACCGAGGCCATGCAGTCCTGCGCCAGCGCAATGCCGGCGGGATCGGGATCGTCACCAATCAGGCCGGCGACCAGCTTTGGTGCCATCGACACCATGGTCTCGCCGCGGTCGAGCGGGCCAAGCCGCGCGTCGATGAAGTTCTTCTGCCATTCGCCGTCGGAGCTGCCGAAGGCGGAAGTGGTTTGCGCCAGCACGATGGCGCCGGGGATGTGTGGATAGTCCACCATCAGTCGCTGCACGATCATGCCGCCGATGGAATGACCGACCAGCACGGGCTTCACGGCACCGATCTGCGCGAGAAAGTCCTTCAGCGCCTCGGCGAAGGCTGGGATGCTGGGGGTCTCAAGTTGCTTCGAACCGCCATAGCCCGGCATGTCCCAGCCGATGGCATGGTAGCGGTCGCCGAACGCCTCGAGCTGGTTGCGCCAGCCGCGGCCGGCGCCGCCGATCCCGTGCAGAAACACCAGCGGTGTCGCCGTGGGGGAGCCTTTGGCTTCAAAACCGAAGCGGCCGTCCTTCGTCGTCAGGGCTGCAGAATTTGGCACGCATAGGCCTCCTGTGCTGTCGGACAAGGTGATCCTAGCATGTCCGAGATATATGAAAAGCGATAGTTTTAGACTTAAAGGGTTGTGGATTGCCTCATCCGGAGGCACGGCCGGTTTCTCCGGTCACGCCTCCAATCGAGGGATAATGCATCGCAGGCTTGGCAATGGTGTGGTGCCCGGCAATCGCCCTTGTCCGAAATTTCTTTAGGTTTAAAACAATGTCGATTGCCGACGCATCCAGGGAGGAAGCCATGTCCGATCAGTCATTTTTGTCCTGGCCGTTTTTCGAAGACCATCATCGCGAGCTGGCCACGGGCCTGTCGCGCTGGGCCAAGACGACATTGCCCGGTCTGGTCGATCATCATGACGTCGATGGCTCCTGCAAGCGTCTGGTGAAGGCGCTGGGTGACGGCGGATGGTTGCGCGCGGCAGTGCCGGCGAGCCATGGCGGAATGTTTCCAACCTTCGACGTGCGCTCGCTGTGTCTGATCCGCGAAACGCTGGCCTATGAGACTGGTCTCGCAGACTTTGCCTTTGCGATGCAGGGACTGGGCACCGGCCCGATCAGCCTGTTCGGCTCGGAGGCCTTGAAGTCGCGCTATCTGCCGCGCGTTGGCAGTGGCGAGGCTATTGCGGCTTTCGCATTGTCAGAGCCCGATGCAGGGTCGGATGTCGCTGCGATGACGACGACGGCGGTGCCTGATGGTCCGGATCATGTCCGCATCAACGGCCTCAAGACCTGGATCTCCAATGGCGGCATTGCCGACCAGTATGTGGTGTTCCTGCGTACTGGCGAATCCGGCGCGCGCGGCATCAGCGCCTTTGTGGTCGATGCGGACACGCCGGGCTTCACGATCGCGGAACGTATCAACGTGATCGCGCCACATCCGCTGGCGACGCTGAAATTCGAGGATTGCCGCGTGCCTCTGGCGAACCGCATCGGCAAGGACGGTGAAGGCTTCAAGGTCGCGATGGCGACACTCGACGTGTTCCGTTCGACAGTCGGTGCAGCCGCGCTCGGCCTCGCACGACGCGCGCTCGACGAGGCGCTGCATCGCTCGGTCACGCGAAAGATGTTCGGCCATACGCTCAGCGATCTTCAGCTGACGCAAGCGGGACTCGCGGAGATGGCCACGTCCATCGATGCATCGGCCCTGCTGGTCTATCGCTCGGCCTGGACTAAGGATCAGGGCGCCGCGCGCATCACACGCGAAGCCGCCATGGCCAAGATGTTTGCGACCGAAGCGGCACAGACAGTGATCGACCGTGCTGTGCAGATTTTCGGCGGTCTCGGCGTGCAGTCGGGTGTCAAGGTCGAGGAGCTCTATCGAGAGATCCGTGCGCTACGCATCTATGAAGGCGCAACCGAGGTCCAGAAGGTCATCATCGGTCGCGAGCTGATCAAGAGCGCCCAGACGGGGGCGTAGTGGTTAGTCGCCAATCTATCCATGTGTCGTCCCCGCGAAGGCGGGGACCCATACACGCTGGAGATCTGGTCGGAACGCGGTCGAGGTAACTCTGCCGTTTGGAACACGCTGACCGTGGTTATGGGTCCCCGCCTTCGCGGGGACGACAATGGAGGGTGAAGCTACGCGGCCGCCGCTTCCGCCTTGTAGTTCGGCGCCGAGGCGAGAAAACGCGCATAGGCATCGGCATCCGGTGGTGTGAATTTCTCCACCAGCGCGCCGCGCCGTTTGCTGGTGGCGCCCATGTCGTCAAGCAATTCGTCGAAATGCTTGAAGTGGTAAGGCGCCACGCATAGTCCGCCATAGACGCCGGCTGCGGGGCGTTCGACGCGCTTGAAATGCAGCATCTTGTCCATGTCCCGATGCATCTCGGCAGGCGTTGGCTGTTTCGCCAGCTTGCCGTCGGCATAGCGCACCAGCCAGTTGGCGGCCATTTCCGCTGTCAGCACCGAGCAGAAGCTGGAATTGAAACCGACAAATCCCAGGTCCGGCAGATCCGGATTGGCGATCACGCGATAGAGCCGATACTGCCCGTCAGCCTGGATGAGCTTGTCGCGATATTGCTGCGGAAGGAATGGCACGCCGAGCGTGAAACCAATAGCCAGCACAGCAACGTCAGCTTCGACGCGCTGGCCGCCTGACATCACGATGGTCTTGCCATCGTAGTGATCGAAGGTGCCGCGGATAGCCTTGATGCGGCCGTCGGCAACCATCGGGAAGAAGTTCGGCGTGGCGATCGGCACCGAGCAGTTGATACCGTCCTCGATGCGGCCTTCCGGTACCATGTCGCACTTCTTCAGCTTCAGCTGGGTCTTCAACATGGCCTCCAGTCCGCGCCAGTTGGCCCAGATGAAGGGTTTGGCAATGGCGTGATTGAGCCGGGAGAGCGCACTCAGGCCCCAGCCCCGAAACATCTCCTCCTGTGCGCGAATATAGAGGATGCGCTTGAAGTTGATCAGGCCGCCGATGAAATAGGGAATGCGCCAGACCGGCTCGCGATAGACAAAGGTAACGGCGCTGGCGCCGGCATTGACCGAATGCACGGCGATGTCGGTGGCCGATTTCGAGCCGCCGAGCACGACGACCTTTTTGCCTTTGACGATGGATGAATCCGTGTGCTCCGCCGAATGCAGGATGACACCGCCGGCGGCCTTGAACTTGTCTTCGCCGGGATGATGCAGTTCCTTGCGCTCGTTGAATTGTCCGGTACAGACCGCGACGAAATCGAATGTTTCCTGCGCGGTGTTGCCAGCCGCATCGCGTGTCTCAAGTGTCCAGCCGGGCAGGTTATCGTCGCGGCGTTTCATGCTCACCACGGTCATATTGAAACGCATCAGCGGGATCAGATTATAGTCGCGTGCATAGTCGGTGAGATAGGCATGGACCTGCGGCCCCTTCGGCCATTCCGGATAGCTCGCGGGCATCGGTTTGCCGGTGAAGCGATAGAGTTCCTTGGGACTCTGGGTCTGCACCTCTGGATATGAGCGGGCTGGCTCCCAGACGCCGCCGAGATCGCCACTGCGTTCCAGCACCGTCACCTTGTGCCCCTGCGCTGTGAAGGATTTGGCGGCGGCAAGGCCGGCGATGCCGGCGCCGATGACGCAAACGTTCTTCTGTTTGACCATGGCTCGTCTCCTGTCTGAATGCAGCGCTGTATCGCGCGCGTGCGGGCTCATGCGCGCAGACGAGCGTCTGCGCGGAACGTCCGCGAAGCGTGAAAGATGGGTTCGGCTGTTGAAGCCTAGTCGTTGGCTTCTGGTGGCAGGAAATTCACTTCATGCTCGGCAGAGACCCGCACGATGGCTTCGATGTCGCTCATATTGTGCAATTGTTTGAACAGCGCTTCGAGTTTCTGTGTCGGCGACACCCAGAACAGCGCGCGGGCCGGCTTGTCCGATTTGTTGAAATAGCCATGCGGAATGCCGCGGGGCAGGCGGACCAGATCGCCGGCATGGGCGCGCACCCATTGGCCGTCGAGCTTGAGGTCGAGAATACCCTCCTGCACCAGGATAAACTCTTCCTGCGTCGGATGGATATGCACCGGTACGAACTGGCCGGGATCGCTGTTGGTCTCGAAGGCAAAGGTGGAGTCGGTCACCGCCTTCGGGAAATAGACCTGCCCGAGGATGTTCCACGTGGTGCCGCCATATCCCGTGCCGTTCTGGGTGATGCCTTTTTCAAGTGCCGCCATGGTATTGCTCCCTTGGGTTTCACGTCTGCAAGGATGCTGCGTGACCTGCCGGTCTGTCTCTAGCCGCTGAACGAATCCGCTATCCAAACGACGAAATAATTACCGGTGCAGAGAAGGGGCGGCCACGCTGCGCTGCACACGCCTCTCTCGCACGTGCTGGCCTGCGCATTCGTTGTGCAGCACGGCAATATTTGCGGCGCGGCGCCGACTATGCGGCGTGATGCGACATGGATAGTCTAGGTTTCAAATAACGCAGGCGATCGGACCATGGTGTTGGACGCAGCCGTATCGAGGAATGCTCAGCCGACCCGCGCCGCAAGGCTTGCGGCATTCTCTCGCGTTTTCACCAGGGATATCGACGAGGCTGCCGATTCGATCGGGCGCATCTTCTGCCCGCATGCGCTCGATCCCTTGCAGCGCTCCTGGCCAGATTTTCATGCGCTTCACAATTGCGCGGCGTTCGAGGGATTCTCCGTGAACTACGTCTCCTATGGCGGTTCGGTATCGATAGACCCTGGCTGTCTCGATCGCTTTTTTCTGCTGCAGCTGCCGCTGCATGGCGGCGCCCGGATCGATACCGCCGGCCGGACGATTGAGGTGTCGGCAGGGCGTTCCGCGTCCTTGCTGTCACCGACCATGCCTACAAAGATGGTCTGGCAGGACGATTGCGCAAAATTGATCCTGCTGGTCGAACGACGGCTCGTCGAGGAGCGCGCGGCGGCGCTTGCGGAGAGATCCGGAGCGATCATCGAGTTTGATCCGGAGGTCGACCTCAATACGCCGTTTGGTCTGGCGATCCGCTCCCAGATCGAATACCTCGTCGATCTCGCGGAGCATCGTGGGCCAGGGCAGCAGATCTCGCCGATGATGGCGGCGACCCTGCGTGACTCTGTGATTGGACTGTTGCTGACCGGTCAGCGACATACGCTCACCGACACTATCGATCGCACGCTCGCGCGCCTTGGTCCGCTGCCGTCAGTGCTGAGAAAGGCACGGGACTATCTTGAGGCTCATGCCACTGAGCCGCTCGATCTCGATCGGCTCGCGCGCGCAGCCGGCATCGGGATACGTTCGCTGCAGCTCGGCTTCCAGAAGCATTTCGGCATGTCGATCTCCGATGCGCTGCTCGATATCCGGCTAACGCATTTGAATGCACGACTGCTGCGGGCCGCGCCGGGCGAACGCGTTATTGATATGGCTTTCGATCTTGGCTTTACCCATCCGAGCCGGATGGCCAGCTTCTACCGCGCCCGTTACGGCGAGACCCCGTCAGATACGCTCCGCCGCAGCCGCTAGCAGCATGGCCTGCCGCTTTCTTGCAAAAGCTTGAAGTCTAAAATAATATCCAGGCAGGCTCATGGAGAGCCTGCGGAAGGTGATGCATGTCCGGATTGTCTCGCTCCTCCCACGCTCTGGTGACCGGCGGCGGCCGCGGCATCGGCCGTGCCATCGCAGCCTCGCTCGCGCAGGCCGGTGCCACCGTGACCATCATGGGGCGCAATCTCACCGTGCTGAACGAGGTCGTCGCGGCCGGCGACGCGCATTACGCCATCACCGCCGATGTGTCCGATCAGACTGCGCTGAATGCTGCGATCGCCGATGCTGGGAAGCGCCAGCCGATCGATATTCTCGTGGCCAATGCAGGCGCCGCAGAATCCGCGCCCTTCGTGAAATCCGATGCAGCGCTGTTCCAGCGCATGATGGACGTCAATTTCATGGGCGTCGTCTATGCAACGCAGGCCGTGCTTCCCGAGATGGTCAAGCGCAAGAGTGGCCGCATTGTTGCGGTTGCTTCGACGGCTGGCCTCAAGGGCTATGGTTATGTGAGCGCTTATAGCGCTGCGAAGCACGCCGTGATCGGTCTGGTACGTTCGGTGGCACTGGAGGTCGCGAAAAGCGGTGTCACTGTGAATGCAGTGTGCCCAGGCTTTACCGAAACCGATTTGCTCGAAGGCAGTATCGACAACATCATGAGCAAGACTGGCCGTACGCGCGAACAAGCTGTTGCCGAATTGGCGAAGCACAATCCGCAAGGGCGTCTGGTGACGCCCGGCGAAGTCGCCGATGCCGTGTTGTGGTTGTGCGGCGCCGGCGCCAGTTCCATCACCGGACAGAGCATCGCCGTCGCCGGTGGTGAAGTCTGATCGAACCGCAACAACAAGAACCGAACAAATTACTGGGAGCCAATATGTCAGTCATGGTCAAGAACAAGGTCGCCAATCCCGTCACGCTGCCGCTGGCCGAGTTCAAGCCTGAGCATTTCCTGCTGGCCGTGTCAGATGGCATCGCGACGGTGACGCTGAACCGGCCGGAGCGCAAGAATCCGCTGACCTTCCAGAGCTACCGCGAACTGACCGATTTCTTTCGCGCCTGCGCAATGGATGACGACGTCAAAGTCGTGGTCGTCACCGGCGCGGGCGGCAATTTCTCGTCGGGCGGCGACGTGTTCGAGATCATCGGTCCGCTGATCGAAATGAACACCAAGGATCTCACCGCCTTCACGCGCATGACCGGCGATCTGGTCAAGGCGATGCGAGCCGCTCCGCAGCCGATCGTTGCGGCGGTGGAAGGCATCTGCGCCGGTGCCGGCGCGATCATGGCGATGGCGTCCGACTTGCGGCTCGCGGCGACCGGCACCAAGGTCGGATTCCTGTTCAACAAGGTAGGTCTGGCCGGCTGCGACATGGGTGCGTGCGCGATCCTGCCGCGCATCATTGGCCAGTCCCGGGCGTCCGAGCTGCTTTATACCGGCCGTTTCATGACGGCCGAGGAAGGCGAGCGCTGGGGCTTCTTCAGCCGCATCGTTGCGCCGGCGGAGGTGCTGGCGCAGGCCCAGATGCTGGCCAAGCAGATTTCCGAGGGGCCGACTTATGCCAACACCATGACCAAGCGCATGCTGTCGATGGAATGGGCCATGTCGGTGGAAGAGGCGATCGAAGCTGAGGCCGTGGCGCAGGCTCTGTGCATGACCACCGAGGATTTTGCCCGGGCGTTCCACGCCTTCGCGAACAAGCAGAAGCCGAAGTTTGAGGGTAATTAAAGGCGATAAGTGCGCCGTCATGGCCGGGCTTGTCCCGGCCATCTATGTCTTTCTTATTTGCGGCTTAGACGTGGATGCCCGGCACAAGGCCGGGCATGACGGAGTGGAAATTGATAATTTGATGTGCATCAAAGCTGGCGAATTGCCGGTTTCTCAGGCTTGCCAGGAATTGTTTTAGGTTTAAAATATCTCCATCCAGGCACGACTGCGGAGGCTGTCATGAAGATCGCGATTATCGGTGGCGGGCCGGCGGGTCTCTATTCTGCGATCCTGCTGAAGAAGCAGCGACCGCAGGCGGAGATCACGGTCTATGAGCGCAACCGTCCCGATGACACCTTCGGCTTCGGCGTGGTGTTCTCCGACGCCACCCTAGACAATTTCGAGAAATACGATCTTCCGAGCTATCAGCGCATCACCCAGGAATTCGCCTACTGGGACGATATCGCCGTGCACTTCCGCGGCACTGTCCACCGCGTCGGCGGTAACGGCTTCTGCGGCTGTTCGCGCCGCACGCTGCTGATGATCCTGCAGGATCGCGCCCGCGAACTCGGCGTCCATCTGCTGTTCGAAGTCGATATCACCGACGAAGCACGTTTCGCCGATGCCGATCTGATCGTGCTGGCTGATGGCATCAACAGCCACTTCCGTAACAAATATATCGAGCACTTCGCGCCCGAAGTGGACTTGCGCTCGAACAAGTTCACCTGGATGGGTTCAACCAAGCCGCTCGATGCCTTCACCTTCCTGTTCCAGGAGACCGAGTGGGGTCCGTTCATTGCCCACGCCTACCAATATGAAGCAGGCCGGTCGACCTGGATCTTCGAGACCGATCCAGAAACTTTCAAGCGCGCCGGCCTGGAAGGCCTCGGCGAGCAGGAGTCCGCCGATCGGATGCATGAGATCTTCAAGTGGTTCCTCGGCGACCACAAGCTGCTGATCAACCGTTCGATGTGGCGCAACTTCCCGATGATCCGCAACAAGCGCTGGGTCAAGGACAACATGGTACTGCTTGGCGATGCCAAGGCGACAGCGCATTTCTCTATCGGCTCCGGCACCAAGCTCGCCATGGAAGATGCCATCGCGCTGTATGATGCGATGGCGAAGGCGCCCACTGTCGAGGCTGGGTTGCACGACTACGAACACGGTCGCCGCGAGGAGGTCGAGAAGATCCAGCATTCAGCGGACGTGTCGCTAGTCTGGTTCGAGCACGTGGACCGCTTTTGGGACTTCGACCCCGTGCAGTTCGCCTTCGGCGTCATGACCCGCGCCAAGGCGATTACCTACGATAACCTGACGCTGCGCGCGCCGGACTTCGTCAAGGAAGTCGACAAGTCGTTTGCGCAGAAGGTGCGCGCGCAGGGCTTCGACGTCGATGTCGATAAGCCGGAAGTGCCGATGTTCCAGCCATTCAAGATGCGGGATATGGTGCTTGCCAATCGCGCCGTAGTATCGCCGATGTGCATGTATTCGGCGGAAGAGGGTGTGCCGAACGATTTCCATCTGGTGCATTACGGCTCGCGCGCCATTGGCGGTGCCGGTCTCGTCTTCACCGAAATGGTCTGCGTCGGCCGCGACGCGCGCATCACGCCCGGCTGTGCCGGTCTGTGGACCGACGAGCAGGAAGCGCAGTGGAAGCGCATTGTCGATTTCGTGCACAACACGTCCGCGGCCAAGATCTGTCTGCAGCTCGGCCATGCCGGCCGCAAGGGCGCAACCAAGCTGATGTGGGACGGCATGGACCGGCCATTGTCCGAGGGCGCCTGGGACATCACGTCGGCATCGCCGCTGCCGTATTATCCGGATAGTCAGGTTCCGGCAGAGATCGATCGCGCTGGTATGGACCGCGTCAAGGCAGAGTTCGTGGCCGCTACGATCCGCGGCGATCGCTGTGGCTTCGACATGCTCGAGATGCACACGGCGCACGGCTATCTGCTGGCGAGCTTCCTGTCGCCGCTGACCAACAAACGCACCGATGAATATGGCGGCTTCCTTGAGAACCGGCTGCGCTTCCCCCTCGAAGTGTTCGAGGCCATGCGTGCGGCATGGCCGGCGCACAAGCCGATGTCGGTTCGTTTCTCGGCGACCGACTGGGCCGAAGGTGGCAACACCGGCGACGATGCGGTGCAGATCGCCCGCGCCTTCGCCGAAGCCGGTGTCGACCTCGCCGACATCTCCACGGGGCAAACCGTCAAGGAGTCGCGTCCGATCTACGGCCGCATGTTCCAGACGCCGTTCTCGGATCAGGTCCGCAACGAGGCCCGCGTCGCCACCATGTGCGTCGGCAACATCACGTCCGCCGATCAGGTCAACACGATCCTGGCCGCCGGCCGTGCGGACCTCGTCGCACTTGGCCGTCCGCACCTGACCGACCCGTCCTTCACCATCAAGGCGGCCGCTTGGTATGGTGCAAAAGACGCCTATTGCCCGCCCCAATATATGCCCGGCAAGGACCAGATTTTCCGCAACAGCGTCAGGGACAAGCAGGATTTCGAAGACCTGAAAATTAAGGCTAAGCCGAAGACCCGCGCCGAGATGCGTGCGGAGGCGGCAAAGCCACTTGCAGCTGAATGATTGGGCATGCGAGTTTAGCGGCTAAATTCTGGGCGTTGCGTAAAGTGGAGTAGGGCTGATGAGAGCAATCATCGTGGGCGGCGGAGTCGGCGGTCTGACCACTGCCTTGATGCTGCGGGCGCGGGGCATCAATTGCGAACTCTACGAACAGGCTGACAGCATCCGCGAGCTTGGCGTTGGCATCAATACGCTGCCACATGCGATCCGCGAACTCGCCGGCCTCGGTCTGCTCGACAGGCTCGATGCCGTCGCGATCCGCACCGATGAATTGCATTATCTCAACCGCCACGGTCAGGAAGTCTGGCGCGAGAAGCGCGGTTTCGGCGCCGGTCACGACGTGCCGCAATTCTCGATTCATCGCGGCCGTCTGCAGACCGCGATCCATCGCGCGGTGGAAGAGCGCCTCGGTGCCGAGGCGATCCACACGGGTCGCCGACTCGGTCACTTCACGCAGGACGAAGGCGGCGTCACCGCTTATTTCTTCGATCGCAACAACAATCATGTCGAGACCGCGCGCGGCGATATCCTGATCGGCGCCGACGGCATCCACTCCAAGGTTCGGAGCACGCTGTTCCCGAACGAAGGACATCCAGTCTGGAACGGTCTGATGCTGTGGCGTGGTGCGCGCGACTGGCCGGCTTTCCTCACCGGCAATTCGATGATTGTCGCTGGCGGTCTCCACGCCAAGGTCGTGGTCTATCCAATTGCCGAAGGTGAGACTGCGGGTAATCGGCTGACCAACTGGGCCGTGCTGGTGAAGACCGGCGAGGGTGGCACGCTGCCTCCGCGCCGCGAGGACTGGTCACGTCCCGGCAAGCGCGACGAATTGATGCCGCATGTGGCGCGTTTCAATGTGCCTCATATCGATGTGCCGGCGCTGATCACGGCGACCCCGGAGTTCTGGGAATATCCCTGCTGCGACCGCGATCCCCTGCCATACTGGTCTGGCGGACGCGTCACGCTGCTCGGCGACGCCGCGCACCCGATGTATCCGGTCGGCTCCAACGGCGCCTCACAGGCAATCCTTGATGCGCGCGCGCTGGCCGACTCGCTGGCTCATGCCGAGCATCCGCGCCAGGCATTGATGGCCTATGAGCGCAAGCGCCTGCCTATGACGGCCGAGATCGTGCGCTCCAACCGCCGCGGCGGTCCGGAAGGCGTCATTGATGCCGTGGAGCAGATCGCCCCGGACGGGTTCGACAATGTCGAGAACGTGTTGAGCTACGCGCAGCGCGAAGCCATCGTGAAGGGCTATGCGCACAAGGCAGGGTTCGCAGCGCAGCCCGGGCTGGCGGTGGTGAACGGCTGATCTAGCTCGCTGCAAATCGAGAATTTAGCTTTCGTCATGCCCGGGCTTGTCCCGGGCATCCACGTTTTGGGTGCAGCTTAAGACGTAGATGGCCGGGACAAGCCCGGCCATGACGTCGATGATGGTATGTGGCCTGAACGAAGAGCCGCCTCTTACGCGCCGGGAGGCGGCGGCAGGAAGTGGATGTTGTATTCGGCGGCGAGCGCCACCACGTCCTCGGGCTTCTGCTCCTTCATGTTGTGGATCGCCCAGAACAGGTCATAGAGCCGGCGGCTCGGCGACACCCAGAACAACACCTTGGCGTTCTGATCGGACTTGTTGAAGATGCCGTGCGGAATTCCGCGCTGCAGGCGCACCAGATCGCCCGGCGTGGCCGAAGTCTCGGAGCCGCCGAGGAAGAAGTCGAGCTTGCCTTCGAGGATGTAGAGATACTCATCCTGGTCGGGATGAATGTGCGGCGGCACGAAGGTGCCGGGCGGGAAGGTGGCGTGCCACGAGAACGAATCCTCGGTGCAGTTCTTCGGCACATAGGTCTGGCCGAGGATGTTCCAGGTGATACCCTGCATGCCCTCATTGGCACGCGTGATGCCGGCGATCTCGGTTTTCATTGGGGTGTCCTTCCTTGGGTCACGCATTACGACGCGTCGGGTGGTACTCGAAAACAGTTGATCAAACGTGGAGGAAACGGTCCTTCACGGTCGAGTCGCTCTTCAGTTGCTCGGATGTGCCGGTCCACACGACGCGGCCTTTTTCGATCACCACATGGCGATCGGCAAAGCCGGCGAGCGCATCGACGTTCTTGTCGATGACCAGAATGGACTGATGTTCAGCCTTGAGTTTCTTCAGGCAATTCCAGATTTCGAGGCGGATCAGCGGTGCAAGGCCTTCGGTGGCTTCATCGAGAATGAGCAGCTTCGGGTTGGTCATCAGCGCGCGGCCAACGGCCAGCATCTGCTGCTCGCCGCCCGACAACTGCGTGCCGAGATTGCTGCGACGCTCCTTGAGGCGCGGAAACAGCTCGTAGATCTTGTCCAGCGTCCAGCGCGCAGGTGGATGCCGCACGGCGGCGGTAGCGACCAGGTTTTCCTCCACTGTCAGTGTGGGAAATATCTGGCGGCCTTCGGGCACCAGACCGATGCCTGCCTGGGCGATGCGATAGGACGGCAGCCCGGCCATCGGTTTGTCGTCGAAGGTGACGGTGCCGCCAGTCGGATGAATCAGCCCCATGATGGCGTTGATGGTGGTCGTCTTTCCCATGCCGTTGCGACCGAGCAGGGTCACGACCTCACCAGTGCCGATATTCAACGAAATATCGAACAGAACTTTGGCGGCGCCGTAAGCAGCCTGGAGATTTAAAACTGAAAGCATCAGGCGGCCTCCTCGCCGAGATAGGCGGTGCGCACCTCTGCATTGTCGCGGATGCTCTGCGGCGAGCCGGACGCGATGATGCGGCCGTAAACCAGGACCGAGACGCGGTCAGCCAGTGCGAAGACGGCGTCCATATCGTGTTCGATCAGCACGACGGGAAGTTCCTTGCGCAGCTCCTGCAGCGTGTTGATCAGTCGCTGTGATTCATCGTGGCTGGTGCCGGCGAGCGGTTCGTCGAGCAGCAGCAGTTTTGGTTGCGCCGCCAGTGCAATGGCGATTTCGAGCTGGCGTTTCTCGCCATGCGACATCTGCTCGGCCGGCACGCTTGCGCGAGCGGCGAGGCCGAAGCGCGACAGCAGCGCCATGGCGGTGTCGTTCAGCGCTGATTCCTTCGACGCATTGCCGAAGAAGCTGAAGCTCGAGCCGCTGCGTGCCTGAACGGCGATGGCGACATTCTCCAGTGCGGAGAAGCGCGGCAGGATCGAGGTGATCTGGAACGAGCGCACCAGGCCCATCCGCGCACGCTCTGCCATCGGTAACCGCGACACGTCTTGGCCGTCGAATATGATACGGCCGGAGTCCGATTGTGCGTGTCCGGAAATCTGGTGGATCAGCGTGGTCTTGCCGGCGCCGTTGGGGCCGATGATGGCGTGCAATTCGCCCGCCTCGATGTTCAGCGATACGTCGTCGGTGACGCGCAGGGCGCCGTAGTTCTTGCAGATGTTCTGCAACTGAAGCGGAGCGCTACTCATGATTTGCTCCCGAACAATCCGGTGATGCCGCCGCGGGCGTATAGCACGACGAGAATGAGGATGGGTCCGAAGATCAGTGCCCAGTTTTCCGTGTAATGCGACAGGATATCTGCCAGCAGGCTGAACACGGCGGCGCCGATGATTGCGCCATGCAGCGAGCCGAGGCCGCCGAGCACCAGTACGAAGATCAGGTCGCCGGAGCGCTGCCAGGCCGTATAGGCCGGGCTGACGAATTCGGTCTGGTTGGCAAGCAGAAAGCCCGACACGCCGGCAATCATGCCGGCAATGACGTAGGCAGTGAGCTGATAACGATACGGCGCAAAGCCGATCGCTTCCATACGTACGGGATTCTCGCGAATGCCGCGCAGCACCCGACCGAAGCGGGACGCGACGATAGCGCGGAGCAGCAGATAAGCGCCGAGCAGCACGCCGAAGGCGACGTAATACATCGCCACATCGTTCTTCAAGAACTTCGAGCCGAAGAACATGCTGCGCGATGCCAGCGTCAGCCCGTCGTCACCGCCATAGGCAGCCAGCGAAGTGCCGAGGAAGAACAGCATCTGGCCAAAAGCCAGCGTGATCATGATGAAATAGACGCCCTTGGTCCGCAGCGAGATCGCGCCTGTGAAGAGAGCGAAGATGAGCGAGACACCGAGCGCCACCGCAAGCTGGATGAAGCCGTCGGTGATTCCGTGGCTGGCAAGGATCGCGACGCTGTAGGCGCCAAGGCCGACATAGGCGGCATGGCCGAACGAGATCATGGCGCCGTAGCCGATCAGCAGATCGAGCGACATGGCGGCGAGCGCCAGGATCATGATGCGCGTGACCAGCGCGAGGATGAAGCTCTGCGATCCCCATAGTGCCGAGAGCGGCACAAGGGCGAAGATCACAAACACGATCAGCGGCAGCAGATAGGCCCGGCTGGCACGCGGAGGCGTTGCGAGGGCAGGCGAAGCGGGGGTGTCGAGGTCGACGAGATTGTTCATGGTCTGCTCCCGTTACTGCTTGGACGGGAACAGGCCGGATGGCCGGAAGAACAGCACCGCAGCCATCAGAATATAGATCAGCATCGGCGCAATGGCGCGGCCGGTCTGGCTGGCCGCCGAGGGATCGAGCAGCAGCTTGAGCAGCGTGGGCGCGAAGAAACGTCCGAGCGTATCGACGAGACCGATCAGCAGCGCCGCGATGAAGGCACCGCGGATCGAGCCGATGCCGCCGATGACGATCACCACGAAAGCAAGAATGAGCACATTGTCGCCCATGCCTGGCTCGACGGAAAGGATCGGTGCAACCATGGCGCCGGCGAAGCCAGCGAGCATGGCGCCGACGCCGAACACGATGGTGAACAGCAGGCGAATGTTGACGCCCAGCGCGGAGACCATGGCAGCGTTGCTGGCGCCGGCACGCACGAGCATGCCAAGCTTGGTCTTGTTGACGACGAGATAGAGCGCGAGGCCGACAGCAAGACCGACGGCGATGATGACGAGACGCCACACCGGATAGAGCATGCCGTCGGTGATCTCGATCGCGCCCGACAGCGCGTCAGGAATTGCAACATTTAGCGGCGCAGCGCCCCAGATGTATTTTACGGCCTGATTGAGGAAGATGATGACACCAAACGTCGCGAGCACCTGATCGAGATGGTCGCGATCATACAAATGTCGAAAGATCAGGATCTCCAGCAGGAGCCCGAAAATCAGTGCAGCAGGTAGCGCCAGTGCGAGGCCGGCGACGAAACTGCCGGTCATGGTGGTGAAGGCGGCAACCAGATAGGCGCCGACCATGTATTGCACGCCATGTGCAAGATTGATGAAGTCCATGACGCCGAACACCAGCGTGAGGCCGGCGGCGATCAGGAACAGGATCAATCCGAACTGCAGGCCGTTCAGGATCTGGACGAGGGCAAGCGTGAGGGTCATCAGATAACTTGGTTTCTATACTGAGATAAACACGGGCCGATAAAACACCGGGCCGTCCCGCCTTCGCGGCAACGGCCCGGTGATGAGCGATCGCCAGGGCGATTACTGCGCAGCGCAGTCCTTGGCGTAGCGATCGCCGTAGTTCGAGAACACCTTCTCGACGATCTCGGTCTGGAACTTGCCGTCAGCGCGCTTGGCAACCTTGGTCAGGAAGAAGTCCTGAACGGGGTAACCGTTGTTGCTGAACTTGAAGCCGCCGCGGATCGACGGGAAGTCGGCCTTCTTCATGGCTTCAGCCACCTTGGCCTTGTCCGAGAGGTCGCCCTTCACGGCAACGACGGCGCTGTTGATCAGCATGGCCGCGTCATAGGACTGGAAGGCGTAGGTCGCCGGCACGCTGTTATAAGCTTTCTCGTATTCTGCCACGAACTTCTTGTTCTGCGGAGTGTCGAGGGTCGGTGCCCAGTTTGAGCCACCGAACATGCCGATCGCCGCGTCCTGCTGAGCCGGCAGCGTCGATTCATCGACGGTGAAGGTCGACAGGAACGGAATGCGGTCGAGCAGGCCGGCCTGCTTGTACTGCTTGACGAGGTTCACGCCCATGCCGCCCGGCATGAAGGTGAGCACGGCATCAGGCTTCATCGATGCGATCTTGGAGAGCTCGGCCTGGAAGTCGAGCGTGCCGAGCGGGATGAAGGATTCCTCGAGGATCTCGCCCTTGAAGTCCATCTTCACGCCGGCGACGAAGTCCTTGCCGGCCTGATAGTTCGGGGTCATCAGGTAGATCTTCTTGTAGCCGCGCTTCTGGGCCACGTTACCGAGGATTTGGTGGATCTGGTCATTCTGATACGACGTCACATAGAAGTACGGACTGCACTCCTTGCCCGCGTAGCTGGACGGACCGGCATTCGGTGAGATCAGGAAGGTCTTGTTCTCGGTGACCGGCTTGTGGATCGCGCCCAGGATGTTCGAGAAGATCGGACCGACCACGAAGTCGACCTTGTCGCGCTCCAGCAGACCCTTGACCTTGGTGACGGCGACGTCGGGCTTGAGTTCGTCATCGACGACGATGACTTCGACATCCTTGCCGCCCATCTTGCCGCCGAGATCCTTGACGGCGAGGTTGAAGCCGTCGCGCGCCTGCTGGCCGAGCACGGCACCGGCGCCCGACAGCGACACGATCACGCCGACCTTGATCTTTTCCTGCGCCATGGCCGGGATGGCCGAAACGCTCATCATCAGGGCGGCCAAACCGGCCAATTTGAGAGACTGCTTCATTAACTTCTCCTCCACTCGGCCGCGACAGGCAGCCGAAAAACGTGCCAACCCAGAATTCTGTTCTTTTGCCTAGATTATGCTCACGACGGGCGCAGCCGCAAGCAATGTAAATGACTTCCAGGCGTCAGAAATCAGTCGAATACGCTATGCAAACCGTAGGCCAATTTATTTGAACCTTAAAGAAATATTCAAAATCGACGGGGGTCAACGCTGCGGCGTTTTGGCTTGCGGTCGGACGGAAATTCCTTGAAGGTCAAAGGATCGGTATGGGGCGGTACGAGATTGTGGATTGCCGGTCTCTCGGCCGCCGCAGGAGCTTCAAGCAGGTAAGATTGCATCATGATTCTCGATTCCGAGACCAAGGCCGTCGAACTTCCCGATGATCACGGCGATGAGCTGCGCCTGTGGCTCCGGCTCCTGACCTGTACGACGTTGATCGAGGGTGAAGTCCGCAGCCGCTTGCGCGAACGCTTCGATGTCACGCTCCCACGCTTCGATCTGATGGCCCAGCTCGACAAGGTGCCCGACGGTATGACCCTGTCGGATGTCTCGAAGCGGATGATGGTGTCGAACGGCAATGTGACCGGCCTGGTCGAGCGTCTTGTCGAATCCGGCCACGTCGATCGCCGCACCTCCGACACCGACCGTCGGGTGCAGGTGATCCGGCTCACCAAACTTGGCCGCGCGGAGTTCCGCAAGATGGCCGAAGAGCATGAGACCTGGATCGCCGAAATCTTCACGGATCTGGCGCCGAAGGATGTTCGCGAACTGATGCGGCTGCTCGCCAAGACCAAGGCTTCCGCGCAGAAGGCGGCGCAAAAGGCAGCGAACGGCAAGGCGCCGTAAACGCGACGCGGTGAGTGCAGTGATCGATCTCGAAGCCGAATACAACAATCGCGCAAAAGTCCCGGAAAGCTCTGCGCTGATTGCCGGCTGGGCACAAGACGCCAAAGCCTATCGCGACAGCGGCGTGCTGATGCGTGCCATTCCATATGGCTCAGGCGCACGGCACACGATCGACTACTTCCCCGCCGGCGACAAAGGTCCGATTGTCGTCTTCATTCACGGTGGCTACTGGCAGGCACTGGACAGCTCTTACTTCAGCCATCTGGCGCGGGGGCTGAATAGCCATGGCATCAGCGTGGCGATCCCCAGCTACGATTTGTGCCCGACCGTCTCGGTCGGTGATATCATCGTGCAGATGCGTGCGGCGACCCGCGAACTGGCGAAGCTCGGCCGGCGGCTCGTCGTGTCGGGCCATTCGGCGGGCGGTCATCTCGCGGCCTGCATGCTGGCAACGGACTGGTGCGCGCTCGACTCCGCGCTGCCGCAGGACCTGATTGTCGGCGCCTATGCGATCTCTGGGCTGTTCGATCTGGCGCCGTTGGTGCCGACGTCCATCAACAATGCATTGCATTTGAACGATGCCGGCGCCCGTGAGGTCAGTCCGTTGTTCTGGCCGGTGCCTTCGCGTGGGGCTCTCGATGCGGTGGTTGGTGGCGACGAGGGTGTCGAATATTTGCGGCAGAGCCAAAGCATCGTCGACGCCTGGGGTGTCCATATTCCCGCGCGCTTCGAAGCGCTTCCCGGCGCAAATCATTTTACCGCCGTGGCACCGCTGGCCGATCCGCAGTCCGCCATGGTGCTGCGGCTGAAGGCGCTGGCCACGCTTTAGGCTGACTTGCCTAAACAAACTGCGCAAATTCGCATCCTCCGCCGAAAATTTCGGCGTGCCGCAAGACTCCGCAGTTGCGGAAAACTGTTTTAAGTCTAAAATGATATTTGGATGACGTTGCCGGGCATCTGACGTGACGGGAGCATTGCAATGGCCGCTGATACGCAGCTGACAAAGCCTTATACGGCGCATGTTGATACGTTTGCGCGGGACAATATGCCGCCGCCGGAGCAATTGCCGGAGTTTCTGTTTACCCGCCCCGAATTTCACTATCCGCCGCGCATCAATTGCGTGGTGCCGTTTCTCGATCGCTGGGTCGCAGAAGGGCGCGGCGATGCGCCGTGCATGATCGGCCTGAACGAGAGCTATACCTATCGCCAGCTCTACGAGCTCGTGAACAAGATCTGTAACGTGCTCGTCAACAAGCTCGGCCTCGTCACCGGCGGTCGCGTGCTGCTGCGCTCGGCCAACAATCCGATGATGGTTGCGACCTATCTCGCGATTATCAAGGCCGGCGGCGTCTGCGTGTCGACCATGCCGCTGCTGCGTGCGAAGGAACTGTCCTATCCGCTGCAGAAGGCGAAGATTTCGCTGGCGCTGTGCGACAGCAAGCTGTCCGACGAGATGGAGAAGGCCAAGGCGGTTTCGCCTGAACTCAAGCGCGTGGTCTACTGGGGCACCGGCGAAGCCGAACTCGACAAGATGATCGCCGAGGCGAGCCCGGAATTCACCGCTGTCGATACGGCTTCGGATGATATCTGCCTGATCGCCTTCACTTCGGGCACGACGGGCGACCCGAAGGGCACCATGCATTTCCATCGCGACATGCTTGCGGTGTGCGATGGCTTTGCGCGCAACGTGTTGCGTGCCAGCCCGGAAGATCGCTTCATCGGTTCGGCGCCGCTGGCCTTCACGTTCGGCTTTGGCGGCGTGCTATTTCCGCTGCATATCGGTGCGTCCTTCGTGGTGCTCGAGAAGGCCGGCCCGGAAGAGCTGCCTCTGGCCGTTGCCAAGCACAAGGTCACTGTGTGCTTCACTGCGCCAACCGCCTATCGGGCCATCCTCGGCAAGATTGACCAGTATGATCTCTCGACGCTGCGCAAATGCGTCTCCGCCGGCGAGACGCTGCCGAAGGGCACCTATGATGCGTGGCTGAAGGCGACCGGCATCAAGCTGATGGACGGCATCGGCGGCACCGAAATGCTGCATATTTTCATCTGTGCCATCGAAGAGGAAATTCGCCCGGGCTCGACCGGCAAGCCCGTGCCCGGCTATGTCGCCAAGATCATCGACGACGAAGGCAACGAAGTGGCACCCGGCACGCTAGGCCGTCTCGCCGTGAAGGGCCCGACCGGCTGCAAATATCTCGCCGATCCGCGTCAACTCAAATTTGTCCAGAACGGCTGGAACATCACCGGCGACACCTTCCTGATGGATGAGGATGGCTACTTCTGGTACCAGTCGCGCTCGGACGACATGATCGTGTCGGCGGGTTACAATATCGCTGGCCCCGATGTCGAAGCGGCTTTGCTCACCCATGAAGCCGTGGTCGATTGCGGCGTTGTCGGTTGCCCCGATGCCGACCGCGGCATGATCGTGAAGGCTTATGTCGTTCTGGCTCCCGGTCGAGCGGGGAGCGACGCGCTGGCGATCGAGTTGCAGAACCACGTGAAGCGCGAGATCGCGCCTTACAAATATCCGCGCGCCATCGAATTCGTGACGCAACTGCCCAAGACCGAGACCGGCAAGCTGAAGCGCTTTGCGCTTCGCCAGCAGGCCGCGGCGGGCGCGTCACCGACCGTTGCTGCATAAGTTTGAAGACGTTTCTTTCAGGGAGGATTGCCCGGTGAATGCACCAAAGGGCCCGACATTGACCGTGGTGCCAAACGCAAAGGGCGATGTTGCAGCATCCGTTTCGCGCGCATTGCAGCCGAGTGGCTGGCCGAAGCCCAAAGGCTATGCCAACGGCATGACGGCAGATGGCCGCATCGTCGTGACCGGTGGTGTAATTGGCTGGGACGCCGAGGAGAAGCTGAAGCCGGATTTTGTATCGCAGGTGCGTCAGGCACTGCAGAACATTTCCGACATCCTCGCGGAAGGTGGCGCGAAGCCCGAGCATCTCGTGCGGCTGACCTGGTATGTCGTCGATATGGAAGAATATCTCGGCAATCTCAAAGCGCTCGGCCAAGCCTATCGCGAAGTCTTCGGCGCGCACTATCCGGCCATGGCGCTGGTGCAGGTCGTGCGGCTGGTCGAACTCGCTGCGCGCGTCGAGATCGAGGCGACTGCGGTGGTGCCGCGTTAAGCGGCGCTACTTCGCCTCGATAAACTCTGTCGGGCTCTTGCCTGTCACTTGCCGGAACGCGTGTGAAAACGCCGAGAAGCTGGCATAGCCGAGATCGGCAGCGAGCTGCTTCACCGACGCGTTGCGGTTCATCGACAGTCGTTCGATCGCCTCTGCGATCCGGGCGCGTTGACACCAGCTCTTGAAGCTCAGTTGCGTCTCGGCCGAAAACAGTCGCGATAATGTACGTGCGGATGTGCCGACGGTGCGCGCCAGTGTTTCGATCTCGTAAGTCTGCGTGGGATCGGCCAGCACCATCTCCGCCGCACGTCGGCAGCGCGGCTCTTGCGGCAGCGGCATGAAGGTCGCGGGATCGCCTGCCTGATGCAGTTCGAGCATGGCAATCTCGATCAATAGTTGATTGCGCGTGACGTCATCGCGCCCATCGAATAGCGCCAGGATCGACTCGTGCAACAGGCGCGACACGCGAACCACGAACTCCGCTGCGAGATCGCCATTGCGTCGATCCCGCGCGAGCCAGTCGACATTGAAATACAGCGAACGCATCTCGATGTCGGCCAGCACATCGATGGCGTGGGGCAGGTGGGCCGGGACCCAGACCGCGCGGTCCGGTGGCACCAGCCAACGGCCCTTCGGAGTCGTGACCTGCATAGTGCCCGCAGCGGCGAACACGAGTTGCGCCTCGCGATGGGCATGGGTGTCCAGTCGGATACCCTTGCGGTAGCGCGTCGCCAGGATGTGGACGCCGTCGATCGCAGAGCGCCGTCGCTCGGATAAGTCCAGGATTGGCGGTTCGGCGACATTCATTGGCAACATCCCGTTAGAGCAAGCTCATATAACGGCATTCCAAGGTTGCCAAGGAATCGATTCATGAACGTCCCCAGCCGGGTCATCACCCTCGTTAATGTCGCCCACTTCATCGATCACTACGCAATGCTGATCTTTGCGGCAGCGGTGCTCGTGATGGGTCCGGCCATGAATATGACCTATACCGAGCTGCTGCCTTATGCGACGCCGGGCTTCATGGCGTTTGGGGCCGGCTCGTTGGTGACCGGTTGGCTCGGGGACCGCTGGAGCCGTCGCCACATGATGGTGATCTTCTTCTATGGCATCGGTCTGTCGATGATGGCTGTCGGCCTGGTGCAGGCGCCTTTGCAGCTTGGTGCGGCGCTGTTCTCGGTTGGCCTATTCGCGTCGATCTATCATCCGGTCGGCACGGCGATGATCGTCTCCTATGCCGACAAGCTCGGCAGCGCGATGGGCATTAACGGCGTGTTCGGTAATTTCGGCGTGGCATCTTCCGCACTGATCACCGGCGTACTCGGTCAGTTCCTCGGCTGGCGCTGGGCCTTCATCATTCCCGGCCTCCTCACTGTTGCAGCTGGTGTTGTCTTCATGCGCGAGGTCGCACATGAAGATCGCTCGGGATTCAAACAGGCCGCGGCGCAAGCGCGCGTCGCGAAGTCCGACATGTGGCGTGTGATCCTTGCACTGTTGGTCACGGTGGTCGCGATTTCCACCGTCTTCAACGCCATCACCGTCGCGCTGCCAAAACTGTTTGCCGAGCGTCTGTCCGACATGACGGACAGCCCGGCATTGCTCGGCATCATTGCCGCCTGCGTTTACGTCTTCGGCGCGGCCACCCAGTACAACATCGGCAAGCTGATCGATAAGCACTCGCTGAGGGCGGTGAGCGTTCCGTTATCGCTGGTGCTCGCGCCGTTCCTGTATTTCGCAGCGTCGCAGTCGAACATCTCGCTGATTGTCGTCGCGATCGGAATCATCATTGGTCTTTTCGGGCAGATCACCGTCAACGAGGCGATTGTCGGCAAGTATACAAGCGAGGAGTGGCGCTCGCGCGCTTATGCCGTGCGCTATTTCGTTGGCTTTACCGCAGCGGGAGCCTCGGTCGGGCTTGTCGCATGGTTGTACGAGCAGGGTGGCTTCATCATGATGTTGCACGCCTTTGCCGCCTTGTCGGCACTGGTGATCGTGGCCGCATTGATTTTGCCGCGGGAGTTGCCACCAGCAAAAGCGCCTGTGGCGTAAAACTTCTCGCTTTACACTGGCGAGCAGCGCGAGACCGGTCTATTTAGGCGGTGAATACCATTCGCCTCCTGAACGGCGGCTGGCGAAAGTGGCATTTCGCGCACATCAGCATAGCGATCGCAGATTTCCGAATGGTCTCGAGAATTGTCTGGTGTCTGCGGTGTTGCATGATGGGTGCTGCTTTCTGACCGTGATGACCGAGACGCGAGCCGCCGGGAATCGTTTTGCTGGATACATCCGTGAATTTTGAAACGCTCGTTGACGAGATTTATGAAGCGGGAGTTTTGCCGGAGCGTTGGCCGCAGGTGTTTGATCGCTTGGCGGAGTTGGCAGATGCCGAAGGCGCCATGATTTTCGCGTCCGCGCCGGGTGTTCCGCGGTGGACGTCATCTGAGAAGATTCGCGAGCGGATCGATCGTTGGACCAAGAGTCCGTACGCGACCAAGAATCCACGAAGCGCCAGACTAATCGCAGAAAACGAGCCGTGGTTTCTGACGGACCTGGACCGGTTCACAATGGAAGAACTCGACAATGAGAGCTTCTATCGGGACATTCTCCGGCCGGCGGGCCTCGGCTGGTGTGCCGGTACCTCGGTACGGTCTCCCTCCGGTGATACGCTCGTGATTTCGGTGGAGAAGGCTTACCCCAAAGGGCCGATTGAACGCGCGGTAGCGGATCAACTGGATGGCCTCCGGCCCCATCTGGCCCGTGCAGCGGTGCTGTCCGGTCGGCTGGGCTTCGAGCGCGCCCGCACGGCGGTTGCGACACTTCAGATGATCGGTCTTCCTGCCGCTGCGGTCAGTCAGGAGGGGCGCGTTATCGCGGCCAATCCTGGGTTCAGTTCCAGCACGACGATTGTCGGCACTGGCGCGCAGGATCAGGTGCAGTTCGTCTCGCAGGTCGCTCAGGCCATGTTTATCGAGGCGCTGGCCAAGCCCTTGTCTCTGTCGAAGACGGGCCGTTCAATTCCAATTTCTGGGACTGAGCACAGCTCACCCTTGATCGCACATGTGTTGCCGCTCCGTCTGGCTGGCCTGGATGTTTTTGCGGGCGCTGTGTCTATCCTGCTCCTGACGCCGATCACCCAGCAGCGCAGCCCGGGTCCGGAGCTTCTGCAGGCTTTGTTCGATTTGACGCCGGCCGAAGCGCGGATCACCAGCCTTTTGATCGATGGCAACTCAGTCACCGCCATCTCGAAAATGCAGAGCGTCAGCCTGAACACCGTGCGGACCCAGCTGAAATCCGTCTTCTTGAAAACCGGTGTCGAGCGGCAGGTGGACCTGGTTCGGCTTCTGGGTCAGCCGCGAGTTCAATTGATCCCGGACCGGGACGCCTGAAAAATCCACGAAAAAGGCCGGCACGATGGCCGGCCTTGATGCGTAAGTATGTCCGGTGAAAATCGTGCAGTCGTCAATACACGGTCCGCCGAAGCGGTAATAGGAAACCGCTGTCATGTTACTGACGCGGCCGCTAAACGATTCCCGGTATCGACGTAGGTTATTCCTGCGACATCCGCGTCACCAATTTGGGTGAAGCGCCCGACTATTTGTATACAACGCAGGGTTTCAGGAATTCACGTGAACAAAATCCCGCAGCAGCGGGTAGATCTCGTTGTTCCAGCGGCGTCCACTGAATACACCGTAATGACCAACACCGGCCTGCATGTGATGGACTTTGCGATAGGCTCGCACGCCGGTGCAGAGATCCTGGGCTGCTAGAGTCTGGCCGATCGAGCAGATATCATCCTTCTCGCCCTCGACCGTCATCAGCCCCATGCGCTTGATCGAGGCGCAGTTCACGGTCCGGCCCTTGTAGGTCAGCCTGCCCTGCGGCAACAAATGCTCCTGGAACACGTCGCGTATGGTGTCGATATAGAACTCTCCTGGCAGATCCATCACGGCGAAATATTCATCGTAGAACGTTTTGATGACTTCCGCCTTCTCGATCTCGCCCTTGGCCAGATGATCGGCGAGATCGACATGTGACTTGATGTGCCGCTCGAGATTCATCGAGACGAATGCCGTCAACTGAATGAAGCCGGGATAGACTTGCCGGAACGCGCCTTTGCACTGGAATGGCACGTAATTGATCATGTTGTCTTCGAACCACTTCAACGATTTGCTCTTGGCGAACTCGTTGACCTTGGTCGGCTGAATGCGCGTATCGATCGGGCCCGCCATCAGCGTCAGGCTTGCCGGGCGCGCAGGGTGATTGTCCTCCGACATGATCGCTGCTGCAGCCAGCGCCGACACGGATGGTTGGCAAATCGCGACCATGTGCGAACGCGGGCCGAGCTCATTCATGAATGTGATCAGGTGCTCGGTGTATTCGTCGAGGCCAAACTTGCCCTGATTGAGCGGTATGTCGCGCGGATTGTGCCAGTCTGTAATGTAGACGTCATGATCCTGCAGCAGGGTCTTCACGGTGCCGCGCAGCAGCGTCGCGAAGTGGCCGGACATCGGCGCCACCAGCAGCATGCGCGGCTGCTCCGGTGCATTCTCTTTCTTGAAGTGTAGCAGCGATCCGAATGGCGTCTTGAAGGTGACTTCTTCCGTCACCTCATGCTCGTCATTGCCGACCATTACCTTGCCGATGTCGAATTCGGGCCGATGATAGGTGAGGGCGGAGCGTGAGATCAGCTCAAGTGCTGCCGCGAGGCGGCCGAACAGCTTCTCGGACGTGCCGGCCGGGACGAGATTGAGGTACTTCAATGCGGCAGCCGCACCGGTACGCCAAGGTGCTGTCAGATCCATGTGATTCTGGTAGGCCTGATACATCATTGACATCATCCGGAGCTATCCCTGCTTCGTTGCTATGCAATATTGAAGCCAGAGAAGAGTCAATTCGTCTGGAAAACTGGCACGTGGTTTGCTGAACAAAATTAAAGCAGCACAAGCAAAGGGCAGCGGGGCACCGGTTACCCGAGGGCTGACGGGCTGTCTGGGTTCGGGCGTAAGGGGATTAAGTCATGGCCAACGCGACACTCACCATCAGCAGCAAGAATTACTCGTCGTGGTCATTGCGAGGGTGGCTGCTGACAAAATTCTCAGGCCTTGAGTTCGACGAGGTCGTTACGGCGCCGGACGATGCCTCCGCCAGGGCCGAGATTCTGTTGCTGTCCTCATCGATCCTGGTGCCCTGCCTGCGCCATGAAGGGGCGGTGGTCTGGGATACGCTGGCAATCGCCGAATATCTCAACGAGATCATGCCGGAAGCAATGCTATTGCCGGCGGACCGCATCCTGCGGGCGCATTGCCGTTCGATTTCGGGCGAAATCCATTCCGGCTTCACGACATTGCGGGCGTCGCTGCCGGTCAACATCAAGGGGCATTTTCCGAACTTCAAGGTCTGGTCGCGCGCGCAAGCCGATATCGATCGGATCTGCACGATCTGGCGCGAGTGTCTGTCGAAGTCCGACGGGCCGTTTCTGTTCGGCACCCGCAGCATGGCGGACGCCATGTATGCGCCGGTGGTGACGCGCTTCGCGACCTATGACGTCAAGCTCGATCCGCAGCTATCAGCCTATGCCAGCATGGTGATGAACCTGCCCGAAATGCAGGAATGGATTGCCGCGGCCAGGCAGGAGCCTACCGATATCGAAGAGCTCGAAGTTGAGTACTGATTGATAGTTCGGCAACGCCATGCCGGCTTACGGATCGGGCAGGGCGTGCTCAACTTGTATCCAGAATTTGTAGCGCTCGCCTGGGGATTTGCGCGGTTTGGCCGCCAGATCACCTGCTAAACGAGCGCGATTGGTATCAAAACGCCTTTGACGCCAGCTGGCGCGATTTTCGCATAGCAACAATTTCTCGCGAGCCGCATTGCGTTGGCTGCCGATCGATTGGACGCCAATCACAGTTCGGTCCCCGGGTGTTTTTTAGACACATGGAGGATCTTCATGAATGTACATGCCGCGATCGACCTCAAATGGCCTGGGCTTAAGCACCCGAACGGCGATCCTCTGCGCCTGAATCCTGGGGATTTCGTAGCGATCGATCGGCACAAAGACACGACATACGAGGCGACTTATCGCCCGCAGGCACTCTATAGCCGCGCGAATGAAGGCTTTCACGCCAACAACGAAACCTTCCTCCTTCATGAGGTCGCGACCAATCTGCCGATCTATCGCGAAGACACCGGCCCTACCGACTTCCATCTTCACCTGCCACCAGGCGGCTTCCAGCTCGTGTTGGTCACGTCGGGCATGTTCACCTTCGACTACGACGGCCGCTACTACAATGTAGGCCCCGGGGCGGTGATGCTGCAAAGCGCGATAGTGCATCGCCAGCTGTTTTACACCTGGTCGGGTTTGTCCACCGAGGAGAACCTGAAGACGCCGCAGACGGTGGTGCCCGATCCTCTCTCCATGGGCTATTCCGGCAAGTTTCTCGAAGCCTTCGTAACCGATCCGACGACCTTCCCGAACCCGACAATCGTGGGTCCGGATCAGATCAACGAAGCCGAGACGCCACGTATGGCCTGGACCCATGCGCTGCATGATCGCCCGGACGATGCAGGCTTCTGGCTTCAGGATCCGCTGGCACTGGACGCGCTCTTCAAGCTGCTGGCTGATGACACCATCAAGTCGGCGGCGTCCGTCTATGTGCGCGATATTGGCATCGAGGCTCCGAGCGGTCATCTTGTCACCGGTCATATCATCGCAACCGATCCGCATGGCAAGTCCCTCTTGCCTAAGAGCTCCTCGGCGGCCGTGGATGCCGCGTCTTTCACGAAAGGTGAGGTTGTCATCTATCGCGTCATTCGCGGCACGGCCGAATTCGTGGATAGTGCTGGGAAGACGTTCGAACTTGCGGCCGGTGATGTTGTGACGGCGGGCAAGAATTCGACCAGTCTCATCGGGATGGGCGAAAATACGCAAGTCCTTCGGCTCGGCCTTCTGAAGGGCATGGAGCAGCTTCGAAGCTGGACGCCGACCCAGCGCGATGAAATCGACGGCCTAGCGGCCAAGATCATTACACAGAAGGACATCCGTCCCCTGCGGACCGAGGGCAAGCCTGTCGGCTATCTGTACGCGTAAGCGCCGCTCGGCGCAGTGCACCCCCGTCTCCTAAAACAGGCACGCGGCCATCACGCTGTACGTGGTAGCCGCCATCCGACCACGCGTGCCTCGACCATGCTGCCCGTCTCGGCATTGCGCCATTCGCCATCGACGAACTGGCAAGGAAAGGGCAGCTGATAGGTGCCGCTGTGGTCCTCGCACAACACTTGCACCACCTGATCAGGCTCAGGATCACCCTGGCCATCGAATTCGGCCAGCCGTCGTTCACGCGTCGCCATGAGGTGCTCCGGTCCAAGGAACGGGCGGACATCTTCTTCGTTCCCATCACACCTGGTTGACAGCCGGGCGCCAACACCGCTTGGTCTTGGCGGCATGACGGACATGATGGGGAAAACGATGCGCGGCCGAACAGTCCTTGCGACGACATTGCTGACCATTTTGGGCGCCGCCAAGGCGCAGGCGCAGGATGTGCCGGGAATCGAGATCTGCACGGTCGAAAAGACCATGGAGCGCCGCACCAGCTGCCTGCAAAGCAACGTCAATTTCCTGCAGCAGACGCTGGGAAAGCTGCGGCTTGATCAGCAACAACGGTTGGATGCGGCCAATCGGCAGGTCGAGGCGCTAAAGGCTACCGTCGTTGCCCTGCAGAAAACGGTGGAGGAGCTGCAGGCGGCGCAGAAGAAGCCGGCGCCAGCTGCGAAGGAAGCTCCAGCTCCAGCTGCCGCGAAAGACGCGCCGGCGGCCAAGGATGCGCCAGCGCCTGCCAAGGATGCGGCGAAGTAGGGCGCTCGTCCTACTCGCTGCTCAGCACGGGTCCAAACAGTTCCCAGCGTTCGCCCTTGAAACGCATCATCTGCAACTGCTGCAGTGGGCTGTAGTCGGTTGGGCTGGTCTTGACGCGGGTGCCGGGCAGGAAGATGCCGACCTCGTAATCGAGGCTGGTGGCCTGCTTCATCACATTCTCCCGGGTGAGCGTGTCGCCGCATCGCTCCAAGATATGCGCCAGCGTGCGCGCAATGCCGAAGCCGTACAGCGTGTAGATGTCGTTCTTGTCGCCGTCGGGATAATACTTGTCCATGAAGGCAAGCCATTCCTTGATGGTCGGATCGTCCTTCCACTGCGGATCGGTGGGATCCTTCATATAGGCCGCGCTGATCACGCCCTGCGCATTGTCGAAGCCTGCGGGCTTGATCACCGAGCCGACCGATTGCGATACGTTGACCAGCATCTGCACCGGCTTCCAGTTCAGCTCGGCCACCTTCTTGATCGCCTGCGCGGCAAACTTGGGCGAGGCGATGTTCAGGAACACGTCGGGGTTGGCGGTCCTGATCTGGACGATCTGCGAATCCACTGTCGGTGAGCTGGTCTCGAAGCTCGCCTGCACCGTGATCATCTTGTCCGCCTTGTCGCCGAGCCCTTCGCGCACGCCGCTGAAATAGTCCTTCCCCATGTCGTCGTTCTGGAACAGCACGCCGATCCTCGCATCGGGATGGTTCTTCAGGATCCATGCAGCCCAGATGCGCCCCTCATTGTGGTAGCTGGGCGACCAGCCCATGGTCCACGGAAAGTGCTTTGGATCGGCCCATTTCGAGGCGCCGGACGATACGAAGAGATGCGGCACTTTCTTGAGATTCATGTATTTCTGGATCGCGGAATTGGTCGCCGTGCCCAGCGGATTGAACAACAGCAACACTTCGTCGCTCTCGACCAGCTTGCGCGCCTGCTCGACGGTCTTCGGCGGCGAGTAGGCATCGTCATAGCTGATGAAATTGATCTTGCGGCCGTTGATACCGCCCTGATCGTTCAGCATCCTGAAATACGCCGCCTCGGATTTTCCGATCGAGGCATAGGATGACGCCGGCCCGCTATAGGGCATGATATTGCCGACCTTGATCTCGGTATCGCTGGCGCCGGGATCGTATTTCTTCTGCGCGTGAGATGGCGTGGCCAGCGCGCCGAACATGAGCGCGGAAAGTGCGAGAGACATCCCGCGAGCCAGTGTCCTGTGCATCGTTTCCTCTGACGTTCTGTATTTCCGCGATGCGGTCCATCTGAATGGACCGTCGATCGCCGCGGCTTGCGTCGAGTATGCACGATTGAGGAGAGGGGGCCAGCAACGAGAGCGCGTGGCTCAGCACGCGTGCGTCCCCTCCGGCTCAGGGGGGACGCCGGCGCGTATCGCTTACGAGTTCTTCTCACCGGACATCAGCGGTCCGAACAGCTCCCAGCTTTCGCCCTTGAACCGCTGCATCTGAAGCTGCTCCAGCGGGCTGAAGTCGGTCGGGCTGGTCTTGATCTTGGTACCCGGCAGATAGATGCCGATCTCCATGTTCAGGCTCGCCGCCTGCTTCATGATGTTTTCGCGGGTGAGGTCATCGCCGCATTGCTTGAGCACCTGGACGATGCCCTGCGACACGCCGTAGCCAAACACGGTGGCGCCGTCTTCCTTGTCGCCTTCGGGATAGTACTTGTCCATAAAGGCCGACCATTCCAGCATGCCGGGATCGTTCTTCCATGTCGGATCCTTGGGATCCTTCATATAGGCCGCGCTAAGCACGTCCTGCGAGTTGGCATAGCCCGCGGGCTTCATCACGCTGCCCACCGATGCCGAGACGTTGGTGACGATATGGACCGGCTTCCAGCCCATTTCGCCGACCTTCTTGATCGCCTGCGCAGCGAATTTCGGCGTGGCGATGTTGATGAAGACGTCGGGATTTGCTGCCTTGATCTGCACGATCTGTGAATCCACCGTCGGTGACGCCGTCTCGTAGGGCACCTCAGAGACGATGTAGTCCTTGGCCTTGTCGCCGAAGCCCTCACGCAGTCCGATGATGTAATCCTTGCCGAAGTCGTCATTGGCATAGAGCACGCCGACTTTCTTGCCGGGATGATTCGTCATGACGTATTGCGCGTAGATCCGTGCCTCGGCCTGGTAGCTCGGCTGCCAGCCCATGGTCCATGGGAAGTTCTTCGGATCGGCCCATTTAGCGGCGCCCGTCGAGACGAACAGCTGCGGCACCTTCTTGGTGTTCATGTATTTCTGGATCGCCGTGTTTCCCGGCGTTCCCAGAGGGTTCATGATGAACAGCACTTCGTCATTCTCGACCAGCTTGCGTGCTTGCTCCACCGTCTTCGGTGGGCTGTAACCGTCGTCATAGCTGATGAAGGCGATCTTGCGGCCATTGATGCCGCCCTTCTCGTTGATCATCTTGAAATAGGCGGCCTCAGTCTTGCCGATCGTCGCGTAGGAGGAAGCCGGGCCGCTATACGGCATGATGTTGCCGATCTTGATCTCGGTATCGGTGGCGCCAGTATCGTATTTCTTCTGCGCGTGGCTTGCGGTGGACGTAAGCGCTACGACAACGCCGGCGAGCAAAGTCACTCGCAGAACTTTCCAGTCATGCTGCATGGTCAAGTGTCCTCCCTGTGGTTCGATCAACCGCATCGACCCGTCTACGCAGGTTTTTGTGATGCGGCTCGAATGCGGGAGTATGCACCAAGCCTTGAAGTTGGAAAGCTGACTTAATCAGTAAAGCGTGACGCGGCGCACAACACCGCGTCGATATGTTCAGTTGCCGGTGAATTTGGCCGGGCGCTTCTCGAGAAACGACGCCATGCCTTCGCGGAAATCCGCTGTGCGAAACAGTGGCAGCAATTGCAGAAAGACGTGATGGACGTGGTCGCCAAAACTCTCCGACAGACCTGAACGCATCATGCGCTTGGCAGCCTGCACTGCGAGCGGCGCATTGGCGGCGATCTCGGCAGCCACGGCATTGGCGCGCGTCATCAACTCGGCATCATCAACCACTTCGTTGGTAAGGCCCATCGCGAGACTCTCGCGCGCTGACAAAGTGCGGCCGGTGAAGATCAGCTCGGCGGCCTTGGCCCAGCCGATCATGCGCGGCAGAAACCACGTTCCACCGGATTCAGGCACCACGCCGCGTTTGACGAAGGCCGCGGCGAATTTGGCACTCTCCGCCATGATGCGCATGTCGCAGCCCAGCGCCACGTCCATGCCATAGCCGGCAGCGGCGCCATTCATGGCGCAGATTGTCGGGTTCTCCATGTTGAACATGACGATCGGAGGCGCAGTCTTGAGATCGAGCGTGGTGCGGCTGTTGTTGGCGTCATTGGCGGAGCCGATGCCGGTGCTCTTGGTGGCGCTGGCCATGTCCAGCCCGGCACAGAAGGCGCGGCCGGTGGCCGTCAGGATGATTACGCGCACGTCGGGATCGGCATCGGCTCTCAGAAACAGGTTGCTGAGCTGCGACAGCATCTCACGTGAGATCGTGTTCAACCGTTGGGGACGATGACGGAGTAGAGCACTTCGTCATCGGTTTCAGGCGCAACTGTTGTGTCGGTCAGCATCGGGCTTCCCTGGGCTTTTGATTTTTCGTTGGTCGCAGCTAAAGCCGAATGGAAATTCCACGCAAGTGGCCATGCATTTGCGCGGCTTGGCAGCGCCGGACATGTTTGCTCTACTTCGGTCACGTTGCGTCACCCGCCAAAGGCGCCATAACAAACCAAGAAAATGTCAGGGAGTTTCCATGTCCAGCCCCAACATCCGCGTCCTCGCCACCGATCTCGCATTCCCCGAAGGCCCGGTGGTGATGCCAGACGGCTCTGTCGTCCTGGTCGAGATCCGTGCGCAGCAGCTGACGCGGGTCTGGCCCGATGGCCGCAAGGAAGTGGTCGCGAAAATTCCCGGCGGCCCGAATGGCGCTGCGCTTGGCCCCGACGGCAAAATGTATCTCTGCAACAATGGAGGTTTCAGCTGGGCGGCATCGCGCGGCGCCATCATGCCCGGTGCGCCGGAGCCGCATGAGTATATCGGTGGCTCGATCCAGCGCGTCGATCTCGCCACCGGAAAGGTCGAAACCCTGTTCGACAAATGCGGCGCGCATCCGCTGAAGGGGCCGAACGATCTGGTGTTCGACAAGCAGGGCGGGCTCTGGTTCACCGATCTCGGCAAGCGTCGCCATCGCGACATGGATGTCGGCGCGTTCTATTACATGAAGCCGGGTGCCACCGAGGTCGTCGAAGGTCATTTCGGCATGTTGCCCGCGAATGGCATCGGCCTGTCGCCCGATGAGAAGACCGTTTATGTGGCCGAGACGCCGACGGCGCGGCTGTGGGCCTTTGACGTCGGTGCACCCGGTGAGGTGAAGCCGGCTGATGTGATCTATCGCGGCGAGCGCGGGCGTCCCATCGCGGGCCTTGGCGGCTACCAGATGTTCGACTCTCTCGCGGTCGAAGTCTCCGGCAATGTCTGTGTCGCAACGCTGGTCAGCGGCTGCATCTCGGTGATTGCGCCGGATGGAAAATTGGTGGAACAAGTCCCCACTGGCGACCGCGTCACCACGAATATCGCATTCGGCGGCCCCGAGCTGAAGACGGCTTATATCACGCTGTCAGGCAAGGGCGAGCTGATTGCGATGGATTGGCCGCGCGGTGGCTTACCGCTCAACTTCTTGAACAAGTAGCCTGAGCGCGATCAGCAAAAGCGGAAGCCGGTTTTGCGCGTGATCGCGCGCCTAAACGAAGGAATGATCGATGCCGTGGCTTGAACCTGTAACGCTCTCTGGCCCTCACGCGCGGCTCGAACCTCTCGCCAAGGAACACTGCGACGGTCTGATCGAGGCCGCCAAGTCAGGCGACCTCTCGAAGATCTGGTACACCGCGATCCCGACGCCCGAAAAGATGAGCGCCGAGATCGAGCGTCGGCTTTCATTGCAGGCATCGGGCGCAATGCTGCCATTCACGGTGAAGGACGCCGACGGCAAGATCGCCGGCATGACCACCTATATGAATGTCGATGCCGCCAACCGCCGGGTCGAGATCGGCTCGACGTGGTACGGAAAATGGGTTCAGCGCACCGCGCTCAATACGCAGTGCAAGCTCCTGCTGTTGCAGCATGCTTTCGAACAGCTGGATTGCATCGCAGTGGAATTCCGCACGCATTTCTTCAACCATCAGTCCCGTCGTGCCATCGAGCGACTCGGCGCCAAGCAGGACGGCATCCTGCGCAATCACCAGATCGCGCCGAATGGCACGCTGCGCGACACGGTTGTCTATAGTATCTTGCCCGGCGAATGGCCGACGGTGAAGGCGCATCTGACCTATCAGCTGGACGAGAAGCCGCACTGACGATCAACTGGCGGTGCGTCGCTTGCGGGCAGGCGGATAAATCCGGTCAATCAGGCGATTGCAATAATCGGATGTCGGTATTTGTTCGCTGAACAGCGCGCGATAGATGATCGGCGCCACCACATGGTCGATCACCTCGTCGATATCGAACGGCGTCTCGCCGCGCGCTTTGGCGCGTGCATTAAGGGTGGTGAGGTGATCGCAGGTGAAGCCTGCGCAGGCGCTGGGCAGTCCTTCCTTGAGGGCCGACAGCACGTCCCGCATCAGCGCCTGGCCGACCGGAGATGACATTTCTTCGGCATATTGCTCGATGAAGGCGCGCAAATCGGTTTCGACCGCACCGGTGTCGTCGGGATCCGCGATCGGCCGCAGCCGCGCCACGGCGACGTCGGCAAGCAGCGCGGAGAGGTCGCCCCAGCGTCGATAGATGGTTGACGGCGTCACGCCAGCCTCGGCAGCGATCTGGGGCACGGTGATCTGGTTTCGGGTGGAAAGAGCCCCCAATTTGCGGACAGCATCATGCACGGCGTTCTGAATACGCGCGCTGCGTCCACCGATCCGGACCCGTTCTTTCACCGTCACTTCGTTCTCCGGCAGCGTTGCCATGTGCAAAAAATGAGATTCTTAACGCAAAATATTTGCATTAAGGTCTCGGGCGACCTAGATGCCTAATGCAACTATTTAGCTTTTAGGAATGAGCTATGCAAGGCAGCGCCGAAAAGACGTGTGTTTCCAATGCTCAAGCATCACCCGCCAGAGCCGGTTGGGTGTTCAAGCCGTCGGCCATGACGGCATTCAGTTTCGCCGGGGCCGCACTGGTCGCGGCCAGCAGTAGCGCGGTGACGCCGCTGTACCGGCTCTACCAACAGTCGATGCACCTCTCGCCGCTGATGATCACGCTGGTGTTCGCGGTCTATGCGATCAGCCTGCTGGCGGCGTTGCTGACCGTCGGCGGCCTGTCCGATTATGTCGGACGCCGTCCGGTCATTCTCGGCGGTCTGCTGCTCAATGCCATCGCGATGGTGCTGTTCTCTTATGCCAGTGACGTCGGGCAATTGATCCTCGCGCGTGCCGTACAGGGCCTGTGCGTTGGCACGGCGACAACGGCATTGGGCGCTGCGATCCTCGATACCGACCGCAAGCGCGGACCGCTCCTCAACAGCGTTACCGCCTTTCTTGGCCTGATGGTCGGCGCGCTCGGCGCGGCGGCGCTCGTCACCTTCGCGCCCGATCCGCTGCATCTGGTCTATGAGGTTCTATTCGCGTTGACGGCCGTGATGATTGCGCTGCTGTTCGTGATGCCCGAGACCGTGTCGCGCAAATCCGGCGCGCTGGCCTCGCTGCGGCCGCATGTGCGCGTGCCCAGCCAGTCGCGCGCCGCGCTGCTGCGCGTTGCACCGGCCACCGTCGCCACATGGGCGTTGGGCGGCTTCAGTCTGTCCTTGATGCCCACGGTGGTCGCGACAACGATGGGCGTCTCCGCGCCTTGGCTCGGCGGCGTCGTGGTCGCGACCCTGATGCTCGCCGCAGCACTGACCGTGGCCGCCCTTCGGCAGCTTCCGGCGCAGCGGTTGCTGGTGATTGGCACGGCCGCACTGTCGCTGGGCGTCCTCGTCTCGCTGCTCGGCATCTGGCAGCACAGCGTTGCGATGCTGTTTGCTGGTTCGGTGATAGCAGGTTTCGGCTTCGGCGCGTCATTCGCCGGCTCGCTGAGCACGCTGCTGCCGACCGCCGAGGCGCATCAGCGCGCCGGTTTGCTGGCGGCGTTCTATGTGTTGTCCTATCTGGCCTTCAGCCTGCCGGCACTCGCTGCAGGCGTGGCTGTGCCATATGCCGGACTGGCCGTCGTGGCCTATGTCTATGGCGCCGTGGTCATCCTGCTCGCGATCATGTCGATGATTGCGTCGCTGCGCGGTGAACGTTGACGGTCAGACAGCGTCCGGCTGATACAATGTATCCACCGTCACCGTGCCGACGACGCGCGAGACGCAGGGACAGATCTTCGTGTTGCCGCTCTTCTGGTGATCGCTGAAGAAGACATCGCGATGATCGATCTCGCCGTCGACAGCGAGCACGTCGATGGCGCAGACGCCGCATTCGCCGCGCTCGCAGTCCGACATCACCTCGAAGCCGGCGTCGTTGAGCGCTGCCAGCATCGAGCGACCCTGCGGAACAACGATCTCCGCGCTGCTGCCCTTCAGCCGAACGCGGAATTCCGTGGTTGGCAGGAGACCGCTGGAGCCGAAGGTTTCATAGCGCAGATCGGCGGGGGCGCGCCCGGCGGCGTTCCATGCGCGCCGGGCCGCTTCCAGCATCCGCATCGGGCCACAGAGGATGACGATGGCATCGGGAGGCAAGGCGGCAAAGGTCGCGTCGAAATCCAGTCGAGCACCTTCAAGGCTGGCGTGCACCGTCAGGCGGTCGCCGAGCAGCGTCGATAGTTCATCGAGATAGGCGGCTTCGTTGCGAGCCTTCACCGCATAATGCAGCTGCAGATCGATGGCTTTGCTGTGGAGCGCTGCGGCAATGCCGGTGATCGGCGTGATGCCGATGCCGCCAGCGATCAGGCAGTATGTCCCGCGATTCCAGTCGATGTCGTAGAGCGATGACGGGCTGGAGATCTCCAGCCGCGCGCCGGCCTGCAATGCCCACATGGCTTTGGAGCCGCCACGGCTATCCGGTGCCAGCCGCACAGCGATCCGCAGCAACTCGTTGCTGCGTTCTCCCACCAGCGAATAGGATCGCGTCTGTGGCTGGCCGTCGATCAGGAGGCTGACATTGATGTGGCTGCCGAGAGGGTAGGACGGCAGCGGTGTATCCGGCTTCAGCGTGATCTCGCGAATGTTCGGCGCCACATTACGCGTGGCCTCGACGCGGCATCCCATCCAGTGTTCTGCAAAACGCATGAAAGGTCTCCGTCAATCCGCCGGTGTCGAGGTCAGCAATGCCAGTGCAGGCAGCAGATCGAGATGATTGCGATTGCGCAGTGCCAGCCGCAGATTGCGCACGGCGAGCCGCGCGTGTTCGCGCATGATCGCCTCAGCGCGTGCCCCTTCGCGATTTTCGATGGCATCCACGACGATGCGGTGATGTTCTTGGCCGATCAGCAGGATGTTGTGCGCTTCCGGCAGCGCCGACTGCGCCATCACGAAGGCACTGGGCGAGGCAAAGGGCATCGCCGACACACGATCTATCTGCCGGATCACCGGCGCGCTGCCGGAGAGATCGGTCAGCAGCGCATGGAAGCGGGCGTTCATGGTGACATAGGCTGAAAAGGCCTCGACCGAGATCGGATCCTGCCGCACCAACTGATCCAGATCGGACAGGCATTCCTTCAGTGGTTCGAGATTGCGCGCGCTGGCGCCGCGCTCCGCAGCGAAGCGGGCGGCGAGGCCTTCCAGCGTGCCGCGCAGCTCAATCGAGTCGAGAATGTCGCGCTCGGAAAACGCCTTCACCATGAAGCCGCCGGACGGGATCGCCTGCAGCAGGCCTTCATCCTCCAGCCGCACCAGCGCGAGCCGCACCGGCGTGCGCGACACGCCGGTGATATCCACAGCCTGCAATTCGCTGATGCGCTCGCCCGGGCGCAGCGTACCGGACAGGATCATGTCGCGCAGTGCGAGCTGCGCGCGGACGGTCTGCGAGACGGAGCGTTCGGTATCGCGTTCGCTCATGATTTTACTCTGCCGCCTGGAGTTTGGGTGGCGTGCTTTCCTTCGCCACCATGCGGTCGATCACCCGTCGGCACCACATCGCGCCGGCATCGATGTTGAGATTGTAGAAGACGCGGTCGGGATTCTCGTTCATCGCCTTCTGCTGCGCTTCGAGAATGATCTCGTCCTCGCGGAAGATTGCAGAGACGCCTTCGCGGATTTCCGTGGTGATCTTCTGCTCGGTGATGCGGTGGTTGCGCACAAAGGCCCAGAAATAGTGGCAGGTGGTCTCGGTTTCCGGCGTCATGGTGTTGAGCACGAAGCCATTGACGCCCTGCGAGCGATCGCCTTCCGGCGCGCCGGTTCCCGCCGGTGCGACGCCGACGTCGATATTCACCGTGCTCGGCGCCTGGAAGTGGATGATCTGCCAGCGATCGACGGGGCCAGGCTTGCGCAGCTGCGCGGCCCAGAATGGCGGCGCTTCGATGCCCTTCATCCAGCGCGTCACGGTGACGGTCTTGTCGCCATGGGTGACATCGAAAGGAGATTCAGCGACGTCGTCCTGACCGATGCTGGAGCCGTGCACGAAGGTCTCGTGGGTGAGATCCATCAGATTGTCGACCACGAGGCGGTAGTCGCACTTCGCGTGAATCGTCTTGCCGTCGCCGGCCCATTCCGGATCGTCATTCCAGTGCATGTCCGGCACGAGTGCCGGATCCGCCAGCGCCGGGTCGCCCATCCACAGCCAGATGAAGCGATGCCGCTCGACCACGGGATAGGAGCGCACGCAAGCGGAGGGATTGATGGTCTCCTGCGAGGGCATGAAGGTGCAGCGGCCTTGCGCGTTGTATTTCAGGCCGTGATAGCCGCAGACCACCGTGTCGCCCTCGAGACGTCCCTTGGAGAGCGGCACCAATCGGTGCCAGCAGGCATCCTCCAGCGCGCTGACGCCGCCATCGGAGCGTCGGTAGATCACCACATGCTTGCCGCAGATCGTGCGCGGGAAAAGCTGGTGCTTGATGTCGGCATCCCAGGCGGCGGCGTACCAGGCGTTCAGCGGGAATGAAGCGGGCATCGTGTTCCTCCATGGTGCAATTCTTGAGTCCTGTCTGTATACAAGAGCGGCATTTGAAGGGACGATACTCCAATAAAATAAGGATGAGAACCAATTTATGTATACTGAAATTGGCTAATACCTGCGAATAGGTATTAAAAAACCGCCGGTAAGGGCGGTTTTCCGTGAAGGCTGTATACCTCGATGGTGGATCAGACTTCCCGTCTGTTCAAAAACGCCAGCCGCTCGAACAGGTGCACGTCCTGCTCGTTCTTCAACAGCGCACCATGCAGCGGCGGGATCAGCTTGCGCGGGTCGCGCTCCCGCAGCATTTCCGGTGACATGTCCTCATTGACCAGCAGCTTCAGCCAATCGAGTAGTTCCGACGTCGATGGCTTCTTCTTGAGGCCGGGCACGTCGCGCACCTCGAAGAAAATACGCATCGCTTCGGCGACGAGGCGATGCTTGATGCCGGGGAAGTGGACCTCGACTATCTGGTTCATGGTGTCGATGTCGGGGAACTTGATGTAGTGGAAGAAGCAACGGCGCAGAAACGCGTCGGGCAATTCCTTCTCGTTGTTCGATGTGATCATCACGATCGGGCGCTTTGCCGCCTTGATGGTCTCGCCGGTCTCGTAAACATGGAATTCCATGCGGTCGAGTTCGAGCAGAAGGTCGTTCGGGAATTCGATGTCGGCCTTGTCGATTTCGTCGATCAGCAGCACCGGTCGCTCTGCGTGGGTGAAAGCTTCCCACAGCTTGCCGCGCTTGATGTAGTTGCCGATATCCGAGACGCGGGGATCGCCGAGCTGGCTGTCGCGCAGGCGCGAGACGGCATCGTATTCGTAGAGGCCCTGCTGCGCCTTTGTGGTCGACTTGATGTGCCAGGTCAGCAGCGGTGCGCCCAGCGCCTTGGCGACTTCCTCGGCCAGTACGGTCTTGCCGGTGCCCGGCTCGCCCTTCACCAACAGCGGGCGTTCGAGCACGATGGCGGCATTGACCGCGACCTTGAGATCATCGGTCGCGACGTAGTTTTCGGTGCCGGTAAATTTCATGGAGACTTTGCCTTGTTCTTCTTGTCGCGCGGACGCGCGCCGCCGAAATGATAGGAATCGCGGTAGGCGATCGCAGAGTGAGGGGATGCGACGTTAGCGCCGGATCAGCGACAGGATGACGAGCACGATCACCGCGCCGATGGTGGCGTTGATGATGTCGCGGATCGCCCCGACGCCAAGGCTCACACCCAGGCGCGGCAGCAGCCAGCCAGCGACCAGTGCGCCGATGATGCCGATCACGATATTGCCGAGCAGGCCGAAGCCGGCGCCACGAACGATCAACCCGGCCAACCAGCCGGCAATGGCACCGATCAGCAATGCTGCGAGAATTCCCATGGATCAATCCTTCGCGGGCGACATCAAGTGACGCGCCATTCCTGTTGTGATCATCAGCCGTCCGGCCAATTTGGCCAGCCGGCACGTTTCCGGGCGAAGTTTAATTGAATTATTGGTCAGGTCCAGCCACCATTCCGGGCACTTCGCGGGACCTTTTGCGATGACGAAGAACATATCATGGCGGGGAAAAGCCGGGCGGTCTGGCGGCAATGGGCGGATCAGCCGTTGTGCGAAAAGCCCGCGCTGAAATATTCGCGTTGCAGCGCCGAATTGGCGACAACGCAATCTCGACCACGTCGTTTGGCCTCGTAAAGCGCCAGATCGGCCTCGCCGACCAGGACGGCTTCGTTCGATGTTAGGCTGTTCCGGCTGGCGACGCCGACGCTGATCGACAGGTGGCCACGGGTTGATGCCATATTTGGAATCTCCAATGCCCTGACCCGAAGGCGCAGGGCTTCCGCGATAGTGATCGCATCGGCCTCGGATACGTCCGGCAAAATGATGGCGAACTCCTCGCCACCATAGCGTGCGGACAATGCCGGCGTATTGATCGTGGCGTCGGCGATGACGGATGCGACGCGTTTCAGGCATTCGTCGCCGGCCTGATGGCCGTTGCTGTCATTATAGCCCTTGAAGTTGTCGACATCGATCAGCAGCACCGACAGCTGCTCATGCTGCTCATAAACGCGGCGCATAAAGCCGTCGAGCGTGCGCCGGTTTGCCAGTCCCGTCAGCCCGTCGGTGGTCGCGAGTTCGGCGAGTTTGGAATTCAGCGCGGTCAACTCGTCCTGCATCCTCTTGCGCAAGGTGACGTCGCGCAGCACGCCGACAATCTCGACCTTTTCGTGATCCGTCGCGCGCATGGCCAGCTTGAAGTTTACTTCTACCCACGCCAGTGACTTGTCGTGGCGATAGGTCCTGAAGATCACTGTGCGGTTTGCGGTGAGATCTGTAAGCTGCGCGCTGGCAGCCTTCACGGTTTCGACATCGTCTGGATGCACCAGTTCAAAGCAGGACCGCCCGAGCAGCTCGTTCGGACTGTGTCCCAGGACGAGTTCGACCGAGTGCGAGACGAAGACGATGTTCCCGAAGCGATCGAGCAGAATGATGACATCAGCGATGTTGTCGGCAAGCAGGCGATAGTGGGACTCGCGCTCGCGGAGCGCGTGTTCCATGTTGAGCCGGAAGCGAAACTGGGTCGATAGCAGGGCGGCGAGCAGGATCACGGTGCAGAGCAGGACTGAAGCAACGATAACGTCGGAGAGCAGATTGCTCTTCCATATCGCCAGCACCTGATCTTCCGGAATCGCGACCGTGACGATCAGCGGATACTGCGTAGTTTGCTCGTAGCTGAAATATTTGGCGATGCCGTCAAATGGCGAATCGATCTTGTAGAAGCCTGCCAGACTGTGTTTCAGACGAGTCTGAATGAGCTGAGTTCCGGAGAGATCCTTCCCAACCTCCATCGATGGCCAGTGAATCAGCAGTATGCCGTCGCTTCGGATCAGGCTGATGCCGCCGCTCTCGCCGATCTGGAATGTCTTGTAGAAATCGCTGAAGTACTGGTTGTCGATTGCGCCCGTCAGCACACCTTTGAAGGTGCCGTCGGGCCCGTCGATCCGCTTCGACAGGATGATTGACGTGCGGCCGGTTAGTCGCGACGTGATGGGAGCGTTGATCCTGATATTGGAGTCGGTGTGATCGCGATGATAGGTGAAATAGTTGCGGTCGGAATTATTGTGCGTTGGCGTTTCCGGCAACGAGGAATAACGCCAGTTCCCCAGCGTATCGAATACACCGATTTCGCGGAGCTGTGGCAGTGCATTCGCCGTATTGGCCAGAAACGTGTTGAAGCGATCCGGCTGCGGGTTTTGGTACTTCAGCAGATCTGCCATCCCGCTCACGGCGATATCGATGGCCTGTATCGAGCGCGAAGCATGTTCGACCAGCGAATGTGCGAGGTTTCGACTGTCGGTCTCGCTTTGCGCCAGCACGGCTTGGCGGGCATCGAGCGCCTTCCAGACGACAAGCCCGAGCACGCACGCACTCATCGCCAGCACGAACAGCGTGACGATCACACTTGGCGCGGAGAGTCGGCTCGGCGAACTGCTGGTCAGTGTCGTGGGTACGGTCATTCGGTTCTATGTTGACTGCAAAACAGGCCATCACCATGGCCGTCGTTGCTTTCACGATAGCTAAGAATGCCCGCCGATGGCGGGACACCGCGTTGCGTGGTTACTGACGCGGGAATTGTTGAAACAAATACCTGCAATCTGAAAAGTGATTGCTTCACCATGCCGCGGAGCGGAATTCGCCCCGGTTTGACTGACAAATCTCGCTTATTTCGGATGTGCGCCGCGATGGCGAGCCACGGAGCTGTGTAGGCTTCTACCACATCCGGCCCTTGACGGACGCGGGTGGTCGGGCAATCTGTCAATCATGTTCTTGCAATTCTTTACATCGCTGCGCGATGCACAGGTCCCGGTGACCCTGCGCGAATATCTCACGCTGATGGAGGCGCTCGACGCCGACCTCGCAGATCAGTCGGTAGAGAATTTCTATTATTTGTCCCGCGCAGCGCTGGTGAAGGACGAGCGCAATCTCGACAAGTTCGATCGGGTGTTCGGCACGGTCTTCAAGGGGCTGGAAAGCCTGCTCGATGCCATGGAGAAGGCGGAGATTCCGGCCGAGTGGCTGAAGAAGCTCGCCGAGAAATATCTCACCGAGGAAGAGAAGAAGCAGATCGAGGCCATGGGCTGGGACAAGCTCATGGAAACCCTGCGGAAGCGCCTTGAAGAGCAGAAGGAACGTCATCAAGGCGGCAACAAATGGATCGGCACGGCCGGGACCTCACCGTTTGGCGCTGAGGGCTACAATCCCGAAGGCATCCGTATCGGCCAGGAAAAGAGCCGCCACCGGCGCGCGGTGAAGGTCTGGGACAAGCGCGAGTTCAAGGATCTCGATGGCAACGTCGAGCTTGGCATCCGCAACATCAAGGTGGCGCTGCGCCGTCTGCGCAAGTTTGCCCGCACCGGCGCGCCCGATGAGCTCGATCTCGACACCACGATCTCGGGAGACCGCCAATCACGGTTATCTCGACGTCCATATGCGGCCGGAACGGCGCAACGCGGTCAAGGTGCTGGTGTTCTTCGACATCGGCGGATCCATGGATTCGCATATCGAGCAAGTCGAGGAACTGTTTTCGGCGGCGAAGAGCGAATTCAAGCACATGGAGTATTTCTACTTCCACAACTGCCTCTATGAAGGCGTGTGGAAGCAGAACAAACGTCGCTTCACGGACCGCACGCCGACTTGGGACGTGCTGCACAAATATGCCCATGACTACAAGATCGTGTTCGTCGGCGATGCCTCGATGTCGCCTTACGAGATCATGGTGCCCGGCGGTTCGGTCGAGCATGTGAACGAAGAGTCAGGCTCGGTCTGGCTGGAGCGCATCACGCAGACCTATCCGAATGCGGTGTGGCTCAATCCTGTCGCCAAGCGGCACTGGGACTACTCGGAGTCCACGACCATCATTCGGCGGCTGTTCTCGGAACGGATGTATCCGCTGACGATTGAAGGTCTCGAAGGCGCAATGAAGGAACTGGTGCGGAAAGCATGACGCAGACGATTACCCGCGGCTACAAGGCGCTGCTCGACGAAGCCAACGCGCAGATCGAGACCATGAGCGTCGAGGATGTAATGAAAGCGGTGGAAAGCCCGGATGTCGTTATCGTCGATATCCGCGATCCCCGGGAGATCGAACGTGAAGGCAAGATTCCCGGCTCGTTCTCCTGCACCCGCGGCATGCTGGAATTCTGGATCGATCCGGAAAGCCCCTATGGCAAGCCGATCTTTCAGGAAGACAAGAAGTTCATCTTCCATTGCGCCAGTGGCTGGCGCTCGGCGCTGGCGGCCAAAACCGCGGCCGATATGGGCCTGAAGCCGGTGGCGCATCTGGGCGGTGGCTTCACCGCTTGGCGCAATGCCGGCGGTGCGGTCGAGAAGGTCGAGCCGAAGGCGTCGAAGAACTCGTAACTCTCGGCCGTCATGCCCGGCGAATGCCGGGTATCCACGTCTTGCCGCGAGTGAAGACGTGGATGGCCGGGACAAGCCCGGCCATGACGGTGTTTCAAAATAAAAGGGCACTTGTGCATGACATCCACAGATCCTCTCGTCTCGACCGAATGGCTCGCCGCGCATCTCGGCGATCCCAAAGTCAAGGTTGTCGACGCGTCGTTCAAGATGCCCGGCGTGTTGCCGCTGCCGGTCGATGACTATCTCGCCGCGCATATTCCGGGCGCGGTGTTCTTCGACGTCGATGCGATCTCCGATCACTCCGTGCCGTTGCCGCATATGTATCCGGATGCTGACCAGTTCGCGCGCGACATCGCCGCGCTCGGCATTTCCTCTGATGATACGGTCGTCACTTATGATGCGGGTGGCTGGGTCGCGGCGCCGCGGGCGTGGTGGATGTTCCTCTCTTACGGCCACGCCAATGTGAAGGTGCTCGATGGCGGATTGAAGAAATGGAAGGCCGAAGGGCGTGCGATAGAAACCGGAAAGTCGTCACCGAAGCTTGGCACTTTCAGCGCCGCGCTCGACAAGTCGTACATCCGCAGCAAGGCGCAGGTCGTTGCCAATCTGGATTCGCGCAAAGAGCAATTGATCGACGCGCGTGCCGCTAATCGCTTCGAGGGAAGTGTCCCTGAACCGCGCGCGGGCATTCGCTCCGGTCACATCCCCGCCAGCCGTAACCTGCCTTACAATCTGCTGTTCGATGCTGCGACCGGCACGATGAAGCCGCTCGAAGAATTGCGCGCAGCCTTCACCGGCACGGGGCTCGATCTCGACAAGCCCATCGTCACCACATGTGGTTCGGGCGTATCTGCGGCGGTGTTGACGCTGGCGCTTTATCGTCTCGGCGTGCGCGGTTCAGCGCTCTATGACGGCTCGTGGTCGGAATGGGGGCAGCCCGACGGTCCGCCCGTCGCGACCGGACCGGCGTAACCGGGGTCGAGGTCAGCGCGCAACCGGCAATCCGAACGGGTCGGTTGGCTGTGGTGCAGCAGCCGCCATAGGCCGGGCGGCCACACGCCGCTTTTTGACGACGATGTGCTTCTTCACGATCTTCTTGGCGGGCTCTGCAGCAGGCTTCGCTTTCGGCAGTGGAACCGACTCGGTATCGACGGGCGGTCCGCCCAGCATCGCAATTTTCGTCGAAGACAATCTTGCGTCGTCATCGGTCAGCGTGGCTGTTGGCTGTGGCCCCGCTGGCGTTGCTACAACCTCTGCTGCGGCGGCTGGTGCTGGAATGGTGGCAGGCTCGGGGGGAGGGGCAGCAACTGGTTCGACGGAGGTCGCTGGTGCGACGGCAACCGTCGTTAGAGGTTCCCGCTCTTCGATCTTCGTTGCTTCCGACTTCGTTGCAACTTCAGGCTTCGGCGTCGCCGCCGCCGGGGCAGTAATCTCGACAACCGGTGCGGCCAGCGTCGACAAGGGCGCGGCGGTCTCGGGCAAGGCGATCTTTTCCGGCTCCGCGGGAGCCGCGATGGGGGGCCCTTGTTCTGCCGCGGATGTCACGGAGACCGCTGGTGGCGCGACAGTCTCAGGGGTGGGGGCTGCTGCCTCGACGCGCAGCATGGCCAATGTCGGCGGAGCTTCGACGGGCGGCTGCGCAAAGACGGTCGGCGCCGCGCGCCTGGTCGGAATGGTCGCGAATTCCTGATGGGCAGAGCGCAGCAGGGCTGCGGCACCAAGGCCGAAGACCACCAACGAGACTGTGAGCAGGACGGCTGCGAACAGAAATCGGAAACCCGGAAGCATGAATGGCAGTTCCGCCTTCGGACAGACCGTGGAAGGCTTTCGAACGACGGGGACGCGGTGACAACACTGGAAGCGGCCCGTTCCGCAGAATCGGCTGCCGCCAAAGCGTCGCGAATCAGGACCATTTGAGGATAACGCACGGCCTCAGGAACCGTTTGTTAAAAAGTGAGATGCACAACAGAGGACGCATTCCTGAGCAGTGATTTCAGCGGGGGTGAGGCAAGATAGCCACGCCGGCGTGTGATCTCGCGAATATGACCGAAATGGGAAGCTTTTTTCCGGAATTGTCTTGAATGCGCCGCTATCCTGCGCGATCTCACAGCATGTTCCGGTTTTTGCTTGAGCTTATACAAGGGCAATGATGATCAAGCGTGTTTTGACGACATTGGCGACCGTGGCTCTCGGTAGCGTCGCGGGTCATTCGCTTGCGGTGGCGCAGGGCTATCCTGTGGGCACGCCAAGCGGCTATTCGATCCCGGCCGACCCCAACTACCCCCCGGGGGGCTATCCGGCCAATTCGCGCGCCGATCGCGCGCTGGACGCCATGCCGGACTTTGACGCACTCGACGAAGATGACGCGCCGCCCTCTCGCGGTGGTCGGCCGATGACGGGGCTGTCCGCGCCCGGAATTGCGCCCCAGAGCCCAGTGATGTCTCCGGATGATCCGCGCTACGGTCGCCCTGCTGGTGCTGCCCCGGTTTATTCCGATCGCGCCATGCCGCAGGGCCCGGTGATGTCGCCCGACGACCCGCGTTACGGTCGCCCGATGGCGCCGCCGGCGGTGGTCTATTCGAACCGTGGCAACGGTGATGGCGCAGTGCGTCCGCCTGAAGGCATGGGCGGGCAGGGTGCCCCTGTGACCGGCTCCGTTCAGGGGCAGGGTCTGGGCGCCAATGGCAGCTCCGTGATGGTGGCTTCACTGCCTCCGGAAGATCAGCCAGAAACCGGTCCGGCGCAGTTGCCGCCGCAGTTCCGCCGGCAGGAAGTCAATTTCGTCACGAAGGAGCCCGCAGGCACCATCGTCGTCGATACGCCGAACTTCTATTTGTACTATGTGCTCGGTAACAACCGCGCGATGCGCTATGGCGTCCGGGTCGGCCGTGACGGCTTCACCTGGAATGGTGTGCAGAAGATCACTCGCAAGGCTGAGTGGCCGGATTGGCATCCGCCGACCGAGATGATCGAGCGTCAGCCCTATCTGCCGCGCTTTATGGCCGGCGGCGAAGGCAATCCGCTCGGTGCCCGCGCGATGTATCTCGGCTCCACCGTGTATCGTATCCACGGCACCAACCAGCCGTCGACTATCGGCAAGTCGGTGTCGTCGGGCTGCTTCGGCATGCTCAACGACGACGTCTCGGATCTGTTCGAGCGCGTTAAGGTCGGTACCCGCGTGGTGGTAATGCCGGGCAAGGCTCCGGCAACGACCGCTTCCGCGCAGCCGGTGCCCGGTCCGAGCGCCAGCGCTGCTCCAGCGCCGCTGCCCGGTACCCAGCCGACATCCGTTCAGCCGCTACCGGCTCCGGTCAGCATTCGCTGATTTCTTTCAGCTGATTTCGAGAAAACGGGCGCCGTGTGATCACACGGCGCCCATTTTCTTTTATGCAGTGAACGCTTGCGTCAGTTGAGCTTGCGGACGGGGGCGCTGTTCAACCAGCCGCCGATGCCCTCGATCATCTCTGCATAGATCCGCTTGTAATTTTCGGCGGTGACGTAGCCGAGATGCGGCGTGATCACCACGTTGTCGAGCTTGCGCAGCGGGCTGTCGAGCGGCAGTGGTTCATGGGAATAGGTGTCGACACCTGCACCGGCAATTTTCCCGGCCTGCAAGGTCTCGAGCAGTGCGACTTCATCCACGATCGGGCCGCGTGCTGTGTTGATGAGATAGGCGGTTGGTTTCATGCGTGCGAGATCCGCCCGTGACACCAATCCGCGCGAGCGATCACTCAGCACGAGGTGGATCGTAATGATGTCGGCCTGGGCGAACAGTTCTTCCTTGGTCGCGTAGGTCACGCCGGCTTTTTCGCAGGCCTCGGGCGTCAGATTGGTGCTCCAGGCAATGGTCTTCATGCCCAACGCGCGGCCGATGCCAGCGACCTGACTGCCGAGCTTGCCGAGGCCGATGATCCCGAGCGTCTTGCCTTCGATGTCCTCGCCGACCGTCACCTGCCAGGGCTTGCCCGCCTTCATGCGTGCGTTTTCAAAGCCGATCTTGCGGGTCAGTTCCAGCATCAGGCCGATCGTCAGGCCGGCCGTCGGATTGCCCACCATCGCGGTACCGCAGACGGTGACGTCATGAACCTTGGCGGCTTCAAAATCGATCGCGGCATTGCGCATGCCGGAAGTGATCAGCAGCTTGAGTTTCGGCAGCGCCTCGAACATCGCGCGCGGAAATGGCGTACGCTCGCGCATGGCGCAGATGATTTCGAAATCCTTCAGCGCTGCAGCCGCTTCGTCCGCTGAGGCGAACGGCTTGTCGAAGACGGTGATCTCGATGCGGTCGGCGAGTGCGCTCCAGTCACCAAGCGTCAGAGCCACGTTCTGGTAGTCGTCGAGAATTGCACAGCGCAGCCGCGTCATGGGATCGTCCATCCGGTGTGGTGATGACGGCAGGTGAGGCCGTCAGGGGATGGACACATTGCGCGCCTCGCGGGCGTGCGCAAGCGTCTGCATCGTCGGCGGCAGTGCGATCAGCTTAATGTGAGGGCGGGACCGGCGCGGACGGATCCTTGGCGCGACAGGCGGGGCCGGGGCCGCGCATGTAGTGCTGCTCGGGCCGGTAGGGGTCGAATGCGGCGACGAAGAACAGCTGCCAGAACGTCCGGATTTCGTGGAGTAGGCCTGGGCGCGCCGCGCGGGTTTCGGCGGCGGCTGGAGAGGGGACTGATGTAATGATCGCCATGACGAGGCTCCGCCTGTCTGCCCGCGACTTCAGTCGCGAGGGGCATGATTGATCGCCCTGGGAGCACTCTTGGCGGAAGTCGTTAAAAAGCGGTTTTAATTGTCATAATGGCTGCCTCGAAGAAGTGCAGAGTTACCAAATCCTTAAGACCCCCGGTTGCCCTTTCGGGGCCACGCCGCTACATCAGCGACAACCCATTTTTCACGCCCGCGACGGTTTTCAAGGATCACGATGGCTCGCCAATTCGTCTACTTCATGCAGGGTCTGACCAAGGCCTATCCGACCCGCAAGGTGCTGGATAACGTCCATTTGTCGTTCTATCCGGACGCCAAGATCGGCGTGCTCGGTGTCAACGGCGCCGGTAAGTCGACGCTGCTCAAAATCATGGCGGGCCTCGACAAGGAATACACCGGCGAGGCCTGGGTCGCGCAGGGGGCTCGCGTCGGCTACCTCGAACAGGAGCCGCAGCTCGATGCCTCTTTGAACGTCCGCGAGAACGTCATGCTTGGCGTCGCCAAGCAGAAGGCTGTTCTCGATCGCTACAACGAGCTGGCGATGAACTACTCGGAAGAGACCGCCGACGAGATGACCAAGCTGCAGGACGAGATCGAGGCGCAAGGCCTTTGGGATCTCGACAGCAAGGTCGACCAGGCGATGGACGCGCTGCGTTGTCCGCCTGACGATGCCGACGTCACCAAGCTCTCCGGTGGCGAACGTCGCCGCGTTGCGCTCTGCAAGCTGCTGCTTGATGCACCCGAACTGCTGCTGCTCGACGAACCGACCAACCATCTCGACGCCGAGTCCGTCTCATGGCTGGAAGGCCATCTGCGCAACTATCCCGGCGCGATCCTGATCGTGACCCATGACCGCTATTTCCTCGACAACGTAACGTCGTGGATTCTCGAACTCGATCGCGGCCGCGGTATTCCCTACGAGGGCAACTACTCGTCCTGGCTGGTGCAGAAGCAGAAGCGCCTGGCGCAGGAAGGCCGCGAAGACGCAGCCCACCAGAAGACATTGGAACGTGAGCAGGAGTGGATCGCTTCGTCGCCCAAGGCCCGTCAGGCCAAATCGAAGGCGCGCTACCAGCGTTATGACGAGCTGCTCAAGAAGGCCAGCGAGAAGCAGACCCAAGGTGCGCAGATCACCATTCCGGTGGCCGAGCGTCTCGGTGACAACGTGGTCGACTTCGAAGGTCTCACCAAGGCCTATGGCGATCGCGTGCTGATCGACGATCTGACCTTCAAGCTGCCGCCCGGCGGTATCGTCGGCGTCATCGGCGCCAACGGCGCCGGCAAGACGACGCTCTTCAAGATGATCACCGGCCAGGAGAAGCCCGATAGCGGCACGATCACCGTCGGTGAGACCGTTCATCTCGGTTATGTCGATCAGTCGCGCGATGCGCTCGACGGCAAGAAGACCGTATGGGAGGAAATCTCGGGCAATAACGAACTGATCCTGCTCGGCAAGAAGGAAGTCAATTCGCGCGGCTACTGCTCGTCGTTCAACTTCAAGGGCGGCGATCAGCAGAAGAAGGTCGGCGCATTGTCCGGCGGTGAACGCAACCGCGTGCATCTCGCCAAGATGCTGAAGTCCGGCGCCAACGTGTTACTGCTCGACGAACCGACCAACGACCTCGACGTCGACACGCTACGTGCGCTGGAAGAGGCGCTGGAAGACTTCGCCGGTTGCGCCGTGATCATCAGCCATGACCGCTGGTTCCTCGACCGTATCGCGACCCATATGCTCGCTTTCGAAGGCGACAGCCATGTCGAATGGTTTGAAGGCAACTTCCAGGACTACGAGAAGGACAAGATGCGTCGTCTCGGGCAGGATTCGATCATCCCGCATCGCGTGAAATACAAGAAACTGACGCGCTGAGGAGAACTCTAAAATGGCCGACTGGAGCGCGCAGCAGTATCTGAAGTTCGAGGATGAGCGAACCAGGCCGGCACGGGATCTGCTCGCGCAGATTCCGCTTCTCGATGCCCGCAAGGTCGTCGACATCGGCTGCGGGCCTGGCAACTCGACGGAGCTTCTGGTCAATCGCTGGCCCGACGCATCGGTCATCGGTGTCGATACGTCGGCCGATATGCTGCGACAGGCACGGGAACGTCTGCCCGCGCAGACGTTCATCGAGGCCAATATCGCCCATTGGGTAGCGCCGGCCGGCTCCGATGTCTTGTTTGCCAATGCCGTGTTTCAGTGGGTGCCGGATCACATCAAGCAGCTGAAGCGTCTGGTCGGTGCCTTGCCTGATGGAGGCGTGCTGGCCGTACAAATGCCGGACAATCTCGACGAGCCCTCGCATATCCTGATGCGCGAGGTCGCCTATCTCGAGCCGTGGCGCGCGCAGCTCTCGAAGGCTGCGGAGCTGCGTGACTCATTGCCGAAACCCGGGGCCTATTACGATGCGCTGCAGCCACTGTGTTCACGCGTCGAGATCTGGCACACCGTCTACAATCATGCGCTCGCCGATGCCGCCGCCATCGTGGAATGGGTGAAGGGAACGGGCTTGCGTCCGTTCGTCGACCCGCTCGAGCCGCCGGAACGCAAGGCTTACATCGCTGAGTATACCGCGCGCATCGCCGCGAGCTATTTGCCGCAGGCGGATGGCAAGGTTCTGCTGAAATTTCCGCGGATCTTCATCGTCGCTGTCAAATAGCTGATGCGGCCAGTTGCCGCGCATTCACGACATCATCGCGTCCAGTACGCGCCGCTATAAGATCGGCGCTTCCATTGCATTCCGATTCGACCCATAGCGAGCCCCCATGTCCATGACGCCAGAAACGCCATTGCCACCCAGAGGAAAAGGCGGGGCGATGCGACCGATTCCTGCGCTGATTTTTGGCTCGCGCTGGCTGCAGCTGCCGCTCTATATCGGCCTGATCGTGGCGCAGTGCGTCTATGTCGTGTTGTTCCTCAAGGAGCTCTGGCATCTCATCGCGCACTCGTTCGACTTCAGCGAACAGCAGATCATGCTGGTCGTGCTGGGTCTGATCGACGTTGTGATGATTTCCAACCTGCTGGTGATGGTGATCGTCGGCGGTTACGAGACCTTCGTGTCGCGGCTTAATCTGAACGGCCATCCGGACGAGCCGGAATGGCTCAGCCACGTCAATGCGAGCGTGCTGAAGATCAAGCTGGCGATGGCGATCATCGGCATCTCGTCGATCCATCTGCTGCGCACCTTCATCGAGGCCGGCAATCTGGGCAGCACCAGCGCGCGCACGACGAACTACACAGAGACCGGCGTGATGTGGCAGACCATCATCCACATAGTGTTCATTCTCTCGGCCGTCGGCATTGCCTATGTCGACAAGCTCTCGAACGGAGTTGCTTCGCATCCGCCAGAGAATGGTCACGGCAAGCACGGCCATGGAGGCCACGCGCATTGAAGATGAAGCCGGGCATGTGGACGACACTGCGACCGCTCTCAGTCGTCGTTGTCCTGTGCCTGGTGATCATTCCGGTTCATTCGTTTGCTGCACCTGACGCCGGCTTCACCACCTTCATTGCTTCGCTCTGGCCCGAAGCCCAACAGGCTGGCGTCTCGCGTAAAACCTTCGATGAGGCCACACGCGGGCTGGAGCCGGACTACAAGCTTCCGGATCTCATTCTGCCCGGCCGTCCTGCCACCGGTGCGCCGTCGCAGGCAGAATTCGTGCAGGTGCCTGCGGATTATGTGAAGGAGGCCAGCGTCATCCGGCTGGCGGGCGAGGGGCAGCGGCTGTTGCAGAAACACCGCGCGACACTCACCGCCATCGAGCAGCGCTTCGGCGTGCCGGCGACAATCATTCTGGCGATCTGGGGGCGCGAGACGGATTACGGTCGGTATGCGTTGCCCTATGACGGCATTCGCGTGCTGGCGACGCAAGCCTATGTCGGTCGCCGCAAAGACCAGTATCGCGGCGAGTTCATCGCGGCATTGAAGCTGATCGAGCGCGGCGACGTATCGCGCAAGGATCTGCGCGTGTCCTGGGGCGGCGCGACGGGGCTCACGCAATTCCTGCCGTCGGAACTGGATAAACACGGCGTCGATTTCGACGGCGACGGCCGTGTCGATATCTGGAAGTCGGTGCCGGATGCGCTGGCATCAGCGGCGCAGCAACTCACCAACAAGGGTTGGCAGCGCGGTCTGCGCTGGGCCTATGAAGTGCGTGCGCCGGCCAATGCCGACTGTACGATGGGTGTGCCAGAGGTCACCCGGCCGATTGGGGAGTGGATTCGTGCCGGCTTCATTCCGGTCCGTGGCGAGAAGCTCAGCGCGGCGGAGCAGGCGCAGCCGGCATCGCTGCTGCAGCCAGAGGGCATCTATGGCCCGGCCTTCCTGACGACGAAGAACTATTTCGTCATCAAGGAATACAATTTCTCCGATCTCTATGTGCTGTTCGTCGGCCATCTCAGTGATCGAATGGCCAATGCGCAGCCCTTTGCAACGCCGTGGTCGGCATCGAACCAGTTGCGCAGCACCGATGTCGAGGCCATGCAGCGGCACCTGACGAAGCTTGGTCTCTATGCCGACAAGATGGACGGCAAGGCCGGCATGAAGACGCGCGCCGCGCTCGGCGCCTATCAGAAGTCAGCGGGCCTCAAGGTCGATTGCTGGCCCAGCGAGACGGTGTTGCGCGCGATGAACGCGAGATAGTTCGAGATCAAAGCCGCCCGAAATCTGATCACTCAACGAAAAACCCGGCCGCGTAAACGGCCGGGTTTTGAATTTGAGAGGCCGCACGAATGCGCGGCCTTCAGATCAGATCAATCGCAAACTTCGACCGGGCGCGAACGCCAGACACCGCGATATTCGTCCCAGACGCGCTGGCGGACGACACGGCATTCCGGTTCGACATACACCGGAGCGGGGGCGTAGCCGTAGCCATAGGCCGGAGCCGGACGGCTGGCTGCGATGGCGCCACCGAGGAGAGCGCCACCGATCAGGCCACCGGCAACGCCAGCGGCGATGCGGCCACCGTCAGCCTTTGCGGCAGGCGCAACAGCAACCAGCGAACCGGCAACCGTCGCGGCGGCGAGCAAGGCGGAAATCGTCTTCTTCATCTCAAGTCTCTCCAGAAGGGCGCCGCAAGCGACGCACGGTTTAAGGTCTACTCACGCTGCGATTCGAACTGCGGTCTCACTTAGAAGCGCCCATCCGTCAATTCGATGTAAACGTTAGCCAGTCAGTGATCCGAAAAAGCGGTTTTTTCGGGCCATTGCAAGCATCACGCACTGGAAATGTCGTAGGTTTCCGATGCGTGACAGGAGATCACAGTGATCTCAGAGATCACATGATCCCGCGATCTCAGCCGCACACGCGGACGCGGCGAATGCGCCAGCCATAGCCGTCCCAGAAACGCTGACGTTGCCAGAAACAGTCGCCGTAATAGCCCGGGCCGGCCACATAGGCAGGACGGCCGTAATAGCCGTAGCCGGGACCATAGTATCCCGAGCCGGCAGCGATCGCGCCGCCAAGCAGGGCGCCGCCAATCAGACCTGCAGCCACCGCGCCACCGCCGCCATGTCCACGCCAATGCTGCGCGCTTGCCGATGTAGGAGCCATGGCGGAAACGGCCAGGGTGGCAACGGCGGCAATGGCCATCAGAGTTTTCTTCATGGCATTCCCTTTCTCAATCGGGCTTCGCTCACACATAGCGCTGCCTGACGCGAAAAGTTTCATACTTCACTTGAATGATCAATGAACGGGACCGCGCGATCCAGGTTACATCTTGATATTAAAGCCATTCCGGACGGAGGTCCGTAACCCTCCCCAAGGGCATGCCGCGGCGCAGGCGGTTGCTGGATAGGGGCATTCTGTCGGCTAGCCGTCTTCTGATCACGGGCTTGCGAGCGCTCAGACGAATTTTAGATTCGTTCCAATTTCTTCCATGCGATCAGTAGTTTGGAATAGCTTCAAAGTCGGCGTTTTCCTTTTGCATCGGGTCGGCCTCTTCCATATCCAAGAGGGGTCCTGACCTGCGAGTTCGCCTTCATCTCATGATCGTTTGTTCCTGCAACGTCTTTTCCGACCATGATGTCCGTAGTGCCGTTGCCGGAGCGCGTCCGCCGCGTACGCCGGGGCAGGTCTATGGATGCCTCGGCTGCAGCGCCCAGTGCGGACGGTGCGTACGGACGATCAAGAAGATCATGGACGAAGCGCTGGGCGCTTGTGCCAAATCCTGCTGTGCCGGCTGTCCGCATACGGCGGCTCATGGGCAGTCTCACACCGAGACTCATGCGCATATCGAACTGGCAGATATTGCCTCGATCGAAGCGGCAGCCTAAGCTCTTATAAATTCTACAGCTTTCCAGCTTTTTCACGCCCCTTGCCGAATTGGGCAAAGAAGGGTTGTCCTGTTGTTGAATCTGATTTAGAAGGATTCTAAATTTAGATGAGGGCCTGTTTCGGACGGGTTCGGCAGACAGGAGAACATCATGAAGGGCGACCCGAAGGTCATCGAATTCCTCAACAAGGGCCTGCGCAGTGAGCTCACAGCGATCAGCCAGTATTGGCTGCACTTCCGGCTCCTGAATCACTGGGGATTGGTCGACATGGCCAAGATGTGGCGCAAGGAATCCATTGAAGAGATGAATCATGCGGATCGTTTTACCGATCGCATTCTCTTCCTGGACGGCTTCCCGAACATGCAGGTTCTCGATCCGTTGCGCATCGGCCAGACGGTCAAGGAAATCATCGAATGCGATCTGGCCGCCGAGATTGGCGCCCGCACGCTTTATGAAGAAGCCGCCACCTATTGCCATGGCGTCAAGGATTACGTCTCGCGCGATCTGTTCGAAAACCTGATGAAGGACGAGGAAGGTCACATCGACTTCCTTGAAACCCAGCTCGATCTGATCGAGCGGATCGGCATCGATCTCTACACCCAGAAGCACATGGGTGGCCTTGAGAGCGAGTTCTGAGCCTGGATCGTTTGTGGCGGCTCAATAGACGCCGGACAATGTCGTCCGCCCCTGTTCCGGCAGGGGCGGTTTCGGCATATCGCATTTCGCGAATGCCGCACGGATCGCCGCAGTCGATCCCTCCAGCGGATATTCGACGGCTGTCCGGCCGCCGTTGATCGACCTGATCCGGACATAGAGTGTCTTCGCGCCGGCAAGCTCGCTGACGAAGGTTGCGATTTCCGCCTTGTCTTCGATGACGATGATCTGGTTTCCCCGCACGACCCGCGAGCCAACGTCGTCGTGACCAGGTTTTCCATCGAAGCGATAGCCGAGCACCGTGTTGCGGTTGCTGCCGATCTTGAAATCAAAGGCGAAGCGGATCAGCGGCGCGCCATCGATGCATGTCAGCAGCAATGACGAGACGCGTGGAAAATCCACATTGCTGTTTGATGCTTCGGCAAAGACATAGGCGCTCGGTAGTTCGGCCCCGGTAATGCGGTCGATCTGGTGCGGGATCAACCATTCGCCGGCATAGGTTTCGTCCCGTTCCGTCACGAATGGATCACGCACGCAGCCGCCTAGGATGAGGCCCGCGACCGTCATCAACTGGATCAACGCAACGCCACGCACAACGCTCTCCCCAAGCGTCGTGATTATACAACCTTAGGTGATAATTTCAAATAGAGGTTGTGCGTGGATGGCCGCGGCTGCCGGCGCTCCTTTTGGATCCGGACGAGGCTGACGAGCTACAACTGCTGGCGATAGGCGACGTCGATCTGTTCCTGGGTCATCGGTTCACCGAGTTTCGTCTGGTCGTGAACCATTTCGGAGATGCTCGGCATCACCGAGCGCTTCACCTGCACCTCAGGCGACCACAGCTTCGAACGCATCAGTGCCTTGCCGCAATGAAAATAGGCTTCGGTCACGGTGATGCTCAACACTGCGCGCGGGAGCTTGCCGAACTCTTCCATCGACGCCATCAGTTCCGGATCTTTAATCAGCCTGGCGACGCCACTGACACGCAAGGTGTCGTCGATGCCCGGAACGAAGAAGATCAGCTGCACATGGCCGCTGCCGGCCATCAGATTCTGGAACGTATCGATGCGATTGTTGCCAGGACGATCCGGCATCTGCAGCTCGGTCGGCGAGGCAATCCGAACGAAGCCGACGCCGCCACCACGCGGCGAGGCGTCGACGGTGCCATCCGGGCCCGACGAGGCCAGCACGCAGAACGGGGACAGCGAGATGAACTTGCTGGAATGCATGTCGAGCGTCGGCCGCGCCTTGGCGATCACGCGCGGATGCGGCGTTGGATAAATGGTGCGGAGTTCGTCTGCTGCGACGTCGGTCACGTCTGCTCTCCCGATATGATTTGAAAACGCAAAACTAGCATGGTGGCGCCTTGCGGAAAAGTCGCGCAGACAGCACCGCAACCGACGCCGGAGTCACCATGTGACTCCCTAACGAATGCTGCTTGCTGATTTGGCCCGTTCGCTATGAGTCTGTGGCGTCTTTGTGTGGCCCGGGCCAATTGATGACGCGGGCCCACCAACGCAACCGCGTGCGTGTCACGAGTGCAAGCGCTGCAATTTCAATGACGCCGCTGGCGATGATGAGTTCGCGTGCGAAGGGCGCCCAGGCGGTCGTGATGAGCAACAACTTCTCCGGCATGGCGAGATACGGAATGCCGGCGCCATTGGACGCGTTGACGTCAGTTGGATCATTCACCTGTCTTCGCGATCAGGCCTTGTCGATGATGTGGGTGTTGGGACGATCACTGCCCGAGGCCGTTTCCTCGTGCCACTGCCCTTTTTCGTCCTCATAGGCAATCACCTCGGTGCGTCCCGGCACCCTCTGCTCGGCCGCGGCGCGCTTGGCGGCTGCGGTGGCGAGTGCGTGCGTCGCATACGGTTCGGAGAAGACGGCGCCAACCTTATAGGCCCAACCGCCATCATGCTCGACGATCACATAGGTCACTTCCGTCATATCAGTCTCTCTTCATCCTGTAGTGCCCGCGGCGAGGTGACGGCGAGGCCAGAATGACCTAACGCGCCGCGCGCAGAATTAGCCTCAAATTGGGCCCGATTGCCTGTGGATTGCAAGGCCGCACCCTGGCACCGTTTCGTGATCGTCATCACACGGCGTCAGCTGGAACGAAACAGCTGATGATGATCTCGCCGCGATGGCGCACATACCAGACGACGGCTTCGCCGACGGGGTTGCCGCGATCGCGGATCACGGCGCGCGTCGGCACCTCCGTCCATATGCCTTCGATCGGCACCCAATAGGCGCCGTTGCGGACGTCATATTCGGTGCGATGGCCGTCGGAGATATCGCAACACGGCACGCCATTAGGGCTGATCACGCTTTTGAACCAGTTCCGGATATCGTCGGGCACATCGTTGAACTGGCCGCGATCGATGGCGTGAGCGGTCGTCGCAATCACGGTGAGGGCTGCCAGCAGCACCACTTGAATCAATCCCCGCATGCGAACCTCACATCGGTGTTGCATCACGCGCGGACGCCGGGTGCCGCACGGGACGACTCGGATTCTTGCGATGATTAAGCCCGAGCTATGGCGGCGACGCCTGCCCAAAAATTATACCCGGAGCGACGAGCTGGGGATCGCTGCGCTGCAGTATCGATCTGTTGGTCTCCTAGACTGCGTCGCCATGCTAGCATCTGTGTCAAGCGGCCCGATCAAATGGCTGCGCCGGGGAGGATGACGATGCCCAGCCGTTCTATGCACGCATTGTGCGCTGCTGCCGTCGTGACATGTGCTTGGCTTGCTGCCATGACCGCGTTCGCCGCCGATTATCCGGCGCCGAAACAGGGCGACTGGATCGCGAAGGATTTCAAGTTTCATACCGGCCATGTGATGCCGGAGTTGAAGCTGCATTACACGACGGTGGGTGAGCCGAGCGGCCAGCCGGTGTTGGTGCTGCATGGCACTGGCGGTTCGGCGCTCAACATGTTGACGCCAGCTTTTGCGGGCGAGATGTTCGGCGCGGGCCAGCCGCTCGATGCCACAAAATACTACATCATCATTCCCGATGCGCTCGGCCACGGCAAATCGTCGAAACCCTCTGACGGGATGAAGACCGCATTTCCGAAGTACAATTACGACGACATGGTCGATGCCCAGCACCGGCTGCTGATCGAAGGGCTCGGCATCAAGAATGTGCGCATGGTGATCGGCAATTCCATGGGCGGCATGCATGCGTGGATCTGGGGCACGAAATATCCTGATATGATGGACGTCCTGGTGCCGATGGCGTCGCAACCGACCGAGATGAGCGCGCGAAACTGGATGATGCGGCGCTTGATGATCGAGACCGTGCGTGCCGATCCCGACTACAAGGCCGGCAACTACACATCCCAGCCTGGCATGATCAAATTTGCCAGTGTGATGTATGGCATCGCAACAGCCGGCGGCACGCTGGCCTATCAAATGCTGGCGCCGACCGGCGAGGCCGCCGACAAGAATGTCGATGACCGGCTCAGGGCGCCGTTTGTCGCCGATGCAAATGATTTCATCTATCAGTGGGAATCGTCGCGCGACTACAATCCATCAGCAGGTCTGGAGAAAATCACATCCGTCGTGCTCGCGATCAACGCTGCCGATGACGAGCGCAATCCGCCGGAGACCGGGTTGATGGATGCCGCGCTGAAGCGGATCAAACATGCGAAGATGCTGCTGATACCGGCGAGCACCGAGACCCGCGGTCATCTCACCACGGGCGGTGCGAAATTCTACAAACAGCAATTGCAGGAGTTGCTGCAGACCGCGCCGCAGCGGACCATGTAGGCGAGGGCAGGACGGCACGGACCATGTCCGTGCCGCTTCAATGACGATGCGTCAGTCGTCCTTGTTCTTGTGTTTGCGCTTCTTCTTTTTCTTCTCGCCGTCATTGTCGTCAGCCGGCTCGTCGGCTGCTGTGGTGTCGGCTTCGATCAGCGCAGCGACGCGCTCGACGACTTCCTGCTGCTGCTCAAGCCGCAGGGCTTCCTCGCGCTCCTGCGCTTCGCGTGCGCGCATCTGGCGGTGGTCTTCCCAGGCATCGAACACCATGTGCAGCCATGGCATGATCTGCTCGAGGGTCGGCAGCGTGCCGGGAGGACCCTGCTCGCCGCGCGGCCCGGGTTCACCCTGCACGCCGGGCTTGCCCTGAAGGCCCTGTTCACCCCGTGGTCCCTGCGGCCCGGCCTTGCCCTGCGGTCCAATCGGACCAGGCTTGCCGTCGGCGCCAGCCTTTCCATTGACGCCAGCCTTGCCCTGCGGCCCGGCTTCGCCGCGCTTGCCTTGCGGCCCCGGCTTGCCATTGGCGCCGGCTTTGCCGGCCAGGCCCGGCTTGCCCTGCGCGCCTTCCGGTCCCGGACGGCCGGGATGGCCCTGCGGTCCGGGAAGCCCCGGTTCGCCGCGGGGGCCGCGTAATCCGGTTTGGCTGATCGTATCTTTTGCCACGCCTCACACTCCGTATTGATTCTGTCCGGCCGCTTTTAACAGGGGATGGATGACGGCTTCAATTCGCCGCTGCTGCCATGCCACCACAGACATTGCCGGTTGCGCTTCACCACATGCGGACTAGCATCGGTTGTCGCTTGACCTGCTGGCACTCGCGCCAGTTTGGCGTGGCGACGAACAGAAGATCAGGGAGGCGGACATGCGGAGAGGACAGGTCCTGTGGTTGCTGTGCGGCGCTGTAGCGCTGCTGGGAGCACCGGCGCCGGCCGCGGCTGCCGGACAGCTCGCCGTCGCGGTGGCTGATTTCGATTATAGCGACACGTCCGGCGAGGAGGCCGACCAGTCCGCGCAGCATCGCGACCGCATGACCGTCTTCGCTGCACTGCTGCGCGACGGGCTGGCGCAGCGCGACTATCGCGTGGTGCGTCCGGCCTGTCCGCAGTCCGCCTGCACTGCCGTCAGTATGGCACCCGACGATCTGGTCGCCGCAGCGCGGCGCGACGGCGCGCGTTACCTGGTCTATGGCGGCATCCGCAAGATGAGCACGCTGGTGCAATGGGGCGAGGTGCAGTTGTTCGATGTCGAGCGCGAGCAGCTGGTGATGCGTCGCGCCGTCACCTTCCGCGGCGATACTGACACCGCGTTCCGCCGCGCCGCCGATTTCGTCAGCGAGACGGTGAAGGATGCGATGGCCGGCCGATGAGCGCCCTCACGGTAGCGAAGCCACACACTCGATCTCGATCAGCATCGCCGGATTGGGCAGCGCTTGAACCACGCAGGTGGTGCGCGCCGGATAGGGCGGTGGTCCGAAGGCTTCGGCATACAGAGCATTCATGGGAGCCACGTCGGACGCACGCGTCAGCAGAACGTTGACCTTGACGAGGTGCGAGATGTCGGTGCCGGCATCCTTCAGCACCCGTTTGATCGTGCGCACCACAAATCCGAACTGCGCCTCGAATTGTTCCGGCAACTGGCCATTGGCGTCGAAGCCGGGAATGCCGGAGACGAACAGGAGATCGCCGACCCGCGCCGCATAGGACAGCGGCGGCGCCTTGATTCCGGGAGGGGGCGGGAAGTGCTGGATGGGCATGATCAGGCCTCGCGCTCATGTGTGACGAGGCAGCGTAGCAGGTCTACGCAAGGTGCGCCCGCGAATTGCCGAGCCCTGTCGAACCGGAACGGGATTCGCGGCGACTTACGCTCTCATCAGGGCAACGGGTAACGACATATGAAATCATATCTGGCGCTGCTGACTTTGTTGGCCCTCACGAGCGCAACGCATGCCGGCGAGATAAGCCTAGGGGCGTCCATGCAGGTGAAACCGGATTCGATCTGGTTCGAGGATCGCGCGAAGCTGGCGCGATGGCAGGCACTGAAGAAAGCCGGCGATTCAAAAGCTCTGGCGTCGTATCAGGATGGCCTGCTGCAGGCGCGCGCGGCATGGCAATTCACCAGGCCGCTCACTGTCAGAATTCGCGGCTTTGAGCCGAAGGCGCATCTGGTCGATGTCGAGATGCAGACCGAAGGCCGGTTGCAGGGCTCCACATGGGTGCTGGATGCCAGCACGCTCCTGCAATAGTGCTATCAGCTATCCATGTGCATGCGCCGGCACGGCCGCGCCATCGGCCGAATACTGCCTGATCTTGTTGCGCATGGTCCGGACGGAGACGCCAAGTACGCGGGCGGCATGGGTGCGATTACCGTCGCAGCGCGCCAGCGTCTGCAGCATCAGCTCGCGTTCCACCTCATGAACAGTCGCGCCGATCAGCATCGTCACGACCTCGCTGGGATCTGACGAGGGCGCAAACATGTCCATTTCAGCCGGCGAATCGTCACGCGGGCGACCAAGGGACTCGTAAAGGGATTCCTGGATCATGGGTATCTCCCGATCAACGCCTGCTTCGTTGCGCGAAGCAACAACATCGAGAACGAACAGCCCCCAGCCGTTGCGTTGCGGCAGGTTGGGCGCGATTGGTTAACGAAAGGTTAATCAATGGGTACCATTGGGTGTGCCGCCAGGATTTTGCAACAAAGAAAGTCGCTTTGTCTGCCCTGGCGCCCTGGAACCCGGCATGTCGATAAGCGCACAGGGCGGGCATGCCTTGTGATGTCAGTGAGGATAGGGGAGTGGTGCGAGCGCAGCCAGTGATCGCCGCTTATGACGCCATGCCGCGGGTACTGTTATTGGTCGCTTTCAAGGTGACGATTGGTTCAGGCCGTTACCCAATCTACGCTTTCCCGATCTGTCGCATGAGCGTGCGACGTGTGCTCCATGCGCCGTGACCGAGCATGCCCAGTGCCATTGCCACGACGAACACAATCACGGGAAGGCCTAGCCCCGCGAGGTTGATCAGCGCTGGGCCAGGACAGAGCCCCACGAGGCCCCAGCCGATCCCGAACAGCGTGGCCCCGATAACGAGCGGCGTGTCGACGTCCCTGCGTGTCGGCCACAGGTTCTTTGCGGCAAGGACAGGTGTGCCGCGCCGCCGCGCCAGTGCGAAGCCAAGACCGGTGACCGCGACTGCGCCGGCCATCACGAAAGCCAGCGTCGCGTCCCAAGCCCCGAAGATATCGAGGAAGCCGAGTACTTTCCCGGTGTCCGTCATGCCCGAGATCAGGAGGCCGATGCCGAACACCAGGCCGCAAGCAAAGCTGACGAAAACAAGTAACATTGCATCAGCCTCCGATACCGTGACGCACGACGGCGACCGTGGCGATCGCTGCGGCCATGAAGATCGCTGTGGCGACGATTGAACGTGCTGACAGGCGTGCGATACCGCATACGCCATGGCCGGATGTGCAGCCGCCGCCCATGCGGCTGCCGAAACCGACCAGAAGCCCGGCGATAACGATGACGATCAGGCTCGCCGGCATCGCTGGTGCTGGCAATGGTGTGCCCGAAAGCGAAGCGAGCAGGGGCGCTGCCAGAAGTCCGGCGACGAAGGCGATGCGCCAGCCGCGATCGCCGGCACCGGGTTGGAGTAGCCCCCCGAAAATGCCGCTGATCCCGGCGATGCGTCCGGTCAGCAGCATCAGCATGGAGGCAGCGAGCCCGATCAGCGCACCGCCGACGATTCCAGAGAGAGGCGTAAGGTGATGCATGGTTCTGGCCTCCACCGATCGTGTCGTCGTTCAGTGATGGATGTTATCACACTGCTGCGGAGATCTTGTAGAGCCCGTAGACGATGCGCTCCTTGCCGGTCGCGGCGGATTTGGGCGCCCAGCTGAAGTGGCGCGTCCGCGAGTCCAGCGTGCGCTCGGAAAGACTGTTGACGCAGCCGACATAGGCGTTGAGCTTTTCGGTGGCGGTGGCGGTGGCGGTTTGGGTCGCGGCGGCGGCGCCGGTGATGGATGTCAGCGTGAGCGCCGCGCTGGCGGCAGCAGCGAGTGCGCGAAAAGAAATCATCGATCAGGTCTCCGACGCCAAGCAGCGGCACGCTTCGTAATGGCGGCGAAGATACGGGAGTGATGCGAGCGCAGCCAGAGTAGATCGCGTATGACGCTATGTCGCAGAACCTTCTATAGCGAAGCTTCGTCTTACTCATCCAACTTGGCGTGCTAGTATAGTGAGTTCTTTCCGTATATTAGTCCGGCAAACTGTGCTGCCCAAAGTATAAAGTTAAACGTAAGATAGATAGCAGCCCCCTGTCGCCCTGCTACCAAGGGCAAGTCTGTGCCTGCTATAAAATTTCGAAGCGCAATTCTTATTGTAAGTTGAGGGCGCCCACGTCTCTCATGTGGCGAAAATTCAGATCTTTCATTGATGAGATTCCACTGTAGTTCGTCGCTAACTTCGTTGAAGATCGTGTCTCCAAGCTTTCTCGATCGTTCGTACATAAAAAGAGCGATTAGGCTCATATAGAAAAAAATGCTTGATAGAAACAGCAGCTCTGTTTGCGAAAATGGAGGATAAAGCCCTCTCAGTTGTAGAAACTGAAATGGCAGAGTGGCGAGCTGAAATATCAACAGCAGAAAATTAAAAGTCGCGAGCTTTTCAATCCGTCGAGTCAGACGAGCCAGAGAGAGTACACTCGCGTACACACTAGATCCGTAATTTTCGCGGATTTCGTCTTCGCGCTCTGTTAATTCATTTAGATTCATTTTCTTTTCGTACCGGCTTTTGCTGCTTCGGCGAGAACTCGAAAGACTTCCGCTCGGCAAGCTGAACGAACTGAATCGTCAAAGCTCCCAGAGCCTGGAATCGTCCCATAAAAGCGCGAAGAAATTGAAGAGTAGGGGCGCACAATGTGGTGAGCGTTCGGGAAGAGCCGAGCCAGACGCTTCTGATAAGCTCCTCCTTGGTAGTGTTGCGCGACTGTCTCGCGCGAGTCCCACCAGATATCCGCTTTTGTGACGACAGTAAGAACCCACTCGGTCGACATTAGCGGTGCCCACTCCGCTATTAGATCAATCTCTCGTTTTTGATGCTCCTGTAGATACTCAGGTTTAACCTGTTCGCCAGAAATTACGTCTTGAAGTGGAACGCCGTACTCGTGAAATCCGTAAGAAACAAAGTTTATAATTCCATGTAGCTTTTGTTTGATGGCCTCTTTTGTTTCTGCATCCCTTCTTGGGCGGTGTTCTAGTTGCCCCGGAGTGTCTATCAAGTCGAACAATGAATCGTTGATCTCGAAGCGTCCAACGGTCGCAAACTCGGTTCGCGCGGCTGGCGAGATTGCAGGTGAAATTATCTCATTGGTTGATCGTAGAAACTGAGTTTTTCCTGCTCCCGTTGAACCGAGAAGCAGTGCGTGATTTTTTCTACGAGCCAAGTCGATCAATTGCTTGAGCCAACCTTCCCTTTTCGCAATTTTTATCAACTCGTAGCTTGTAGCAACGGTAAATGGCTCTAGGATTCCAGTCATAAAATATTTCTCGCAAAGTCGGCCTCCGCCAATCTAGGCGAGTAAGATACTCTATACAACCAAGACGAATACGACGCTTTCTAATATCGGCGCCGTATCCGTCGATAGCTCAAATGCTCCGTTTTACAGCGCCTTGTTGCTGTCCTTCACCGCTTGCGCCTGTACATAGACCTGCTGGCCCATGTCCTTGAACTTTTGGCTCATGCTGGCCATGCCGTCCTCGATCACGCCACTCATCGACATGCCCATCGTCGCTGTGCCGCCGAGGTTCAGCGCGGCCTTTTCGTTGTCGCCGAGGGTTGCTGCATAGTCGCGGACGTCCTGCGTGATCTTCATCGAGCAGAACTTCGGTCCGCACATCGAGCAGAAATGCGCGACCTTGTGGGCGTCCTTCGGCAGCGTCTCGTCATGATAGGCGACGGCGGTTTCCGGATCGAGGCCGAGATTGAACTGGTCCTGCCAGCGGAAATCGAAACGGGCGCGTGACAGCGCGTCGTCGCGGAGCTGCGCGGCGGGGTGGCCCTTGGCGAGATCGGAGGCGTGCGCCGCGATCTTGTAGGTGATGACGCCGACCTTGACGTCGTCGCGGTTGGGCAGGCCGAGATGCTCCTTCGGCGTCACGTAGCAGAGCATCGAACAGCCGAACCAGCCGATCATGGCGGCGCCGATGCCCGAGGTGATGTGGTCGTAGCCCGGCGCGATGTCGGTGGTCAGCGGCCCCAAGGTGTAGAACGGCGCTTCGCCGCATTCCTTGAGCTGCTTGTCCATGTTGATCTTGATCTTGTGCAGCGGCACATGGCCGGGGCCTTCGATCATCACCTGGCAGCCCTTCGCCCATGCCACCTTGGTGAGCTCACCGAGCGTCTCCAGTTCGGCGAATTGCGCGCGGTCATTGGCATCGGCGATCGAGCCGGGACGGAGGCCGTCGCCGAGCGAGAACGACACGTCATACTTGCGCATGATGTCGCAGATTTCTTCGAAGTGGGTGTAGAGGAAGCTCTCCTTGTGATGCGCGAGGCACCACTTGGCCATGATGGAGCCGCCGCGCGAGACGATGCCGGTGACGCGGTTGGCGGTGAGATGGATGTAGGCCAGCCGAACGCCGGCATGGATGGTGAAGTAATCGACGCCCTGTTCGCACTGCTCGATCAGCGTGTCCTTGTAGAGTTCCCAGGTCAGCTTGACCGGATCGCCGTCGCACTTCTCCAGCGCCTGATAGATCGGCACGGTGCCGATCGGGATCGGCGCATTGCGCAGGATCCATTCGCGGGTGGTGTGGATGTTGCGGCCCGTCGAGAGGTCCATCACGGTATCGGCGCCCCAGCGGATCGCCCACACCATCTTGTCGACTTCTTCCTCGACCGACGAGGTCACGGCGGAGTTGCCAATATTGGCATTGATCTTGGTGAGGAAGTTGCGGCCGATGATCATCGGCTCCAGCTCGGCGTGGTTGATATTGCAGGGGATAATCGCGCGGCCGCGCGCGATTTCCGAGCGCACGAATTCCGACGTGACGAACAGCGGCACTTCGGCACCGAAGCTCTCGCCGTCGGCACGCGCGGCCTCGGCGCGGTCCAGCTGGACCTTGCGGCCGAGATTCTCGCGCTCGGCGACGTAGATCATTTCCTTGGTAATGATGCCGGCGCGGGCGAATTCATATTGCGTGATCATGGCATCGCCGGTGCCGCGCAGCGGCTTGTGATAGGCCTTGAATGACTTCGCAGCATGGGCTGCGCCGACATTGCCGTTATCTTCCGGCTTGATCTCGCGGCCCTGATATTCCTCGACGCCGCCGCGCTCCTTGACCCAATCGAGACGCGCGCGGGACAGGCCGTTATTGACGTCGATCAGCACGTCCGGATCGGTATAGGGACCCGACGTGTCATAGACCGGCAGGTTCGGCTCGCCGGCGCCTTCGCTCAGAATGATCTCACGCAGCGGCACGCGAAGATCGGGCGCGCTCTCCGGGATCGCGTAGATCTTGCGTGACGAGGGCAGGTTGCCGGTGGTGACGGCGGGCAGGGTGGTGTCGGGATTGGAGCGGATGTTCATGGACTAATCCTCCGTTGTCGTTCTTGAAATGTCAGGCGGCTTTGGCGGATGCGCCAAGCCATTGATGGACGCGGGCGTCCGGGTCTGCGTGTTGGGTGACGTCGCTGACGACGGCAATGGAATCCGCGCCGGCGGCAAAGATCTCTGCGGACTGTTCGAACTTGATGCCGCCGATCGCCACCAGCGGCAGGGTGCCGATGCGCTTCTTCCAGACCGAGATTTTCGGAATGCCCTGCGGCGCGAAGCGCATGGACTTCAACGTTGTGAAGAAGATCGGGCCGAGCGCGACGTAATCCGGATTGGCGCGCAATGCGGTTTCGAGTTCGTCCTCGTCATGCGTGGAGAGGCCGAGCGTGATGCCGGCCTTGCGGATCGCGGCAATATCGGCCTCGGCGAGATCTTCCTGGCCGAGATGCAGATGCTGCGCCTTGAGGTCGATGGCGACGCGCCAGTAGTCGTTGACCACAAGCTTCGTTTTCGTGTCGCTCGTGATGGCCAGCGCCTCGCGAAACAGCGTCGTCGCCGCTGCGTCGTCAAGATCCTTGGCGCGAAGCTGCACGGTGCCGACGCCCAGCTGCGTGAGGCGCTTCACCCAGGCTACGGTGTCGACGACGGGATAGAAACGGTCAGGATACGGCATGCCAGAACGGTGTCCCGATGACTGGAGTGGAAGGAGAAGCGAAGTCGCGTGCGCCCATCAGGCCCGCCTCATAGCCGGTGCGGCCGGCCTCGACGGCGAGGCGGAAGGCGTTGGCCATGGCAACGGGATCGGCCGCCTTGGCGATAGCGGTGTTGAGCAGTACGGCGTCATAGCCGAGCTCGAGCGCCTCGGCGGCATGCGATGGCGCGCCGAGGCCGGCATCAACCACCAGCGTGATATCGGGCAGGCGGTCGCGCATCAGCCTCAAGGCGTCGGCATTGATGATGCCGCGTGCCGAGCCGATTGGCGCGGCCCAGGGCATCACCACCTTGCAGCCGGCATCCACCAGACGCATCGCGACGCTCAAGTCCTCGGTGCAATAGGGGAACACCTCAAAGCCGTCCTTGATCAGGATATCGGCGGCTTCGACGAGGCCGACCACATCTGGCTGCAGCGTGTCGTTGTCGGCGATCACTTCAAGCTTGATCCAGGACGTGCCGAACAATTCGCGCGCGAGCTTTGCGGTCGTTACCGCTTCGCGCACGCTGCGGCAGCCCGCGGTGTTCGGCAGTACGGTAACGTCGAGCTCTCTAATCAGCGACCAGAACGCATCACCAGTCTTGCCGCCGGCGGATTCACGCCGCAGCGACACGGTGACGATGCCGGCGCCGGAGGCGCGGATCGCGTCCTGCATGATCGCGGGCGACGGATAGAGCGCGCTGCCGATCAGCAGGCGGGATTTGAATTCCTTGCCGTAAAAACTCACCATCAGGAATCAGCCTCCCTGCCGTGGCGTAATGATCTCGATTTCGTCGCCGGCCTTCAGTGGCGTCTGCGCCCAGGCGCTGCGTGGCACCACGTCGAAATTCAGCGCAATGGCGCAATGCGTGCCTTCATAGTCCAGTTCCTGCAGCAGCGCGCCGACATGCGACGCCTCGATCTCGCGGTGCTCGCCATTGACGATCACTTGCATTGCATCACCTCATTGTCGATCTCGCCACGCTTGATATAGTTGAGCGTCAGCTCCGCCAGCGCAGGCGCCAGCAGGAAGCCGTGGCGATAGAGGCCGTTCACCGCAATCATGTTCTTGTCGATCGCAATGCGCGGCAGGTTGTCGGGAAAGGCCGGACGAAGTCCCGAGCCGAATTCGAGAATGCGCGCTTCGGCAAAGGCCGGATGCACCGCATAGGCGGCGCCGAGCAGTTCGAGCGCGGAGCGAACGCTGACGCCGGTGTCTTCGCCCTCGATCGAGGTGGCGCCGAGCATGAAGCGATTGTTCGCGCGCGGGATCACGTAAAGCGGCCAGCGCGGATGCATCAGGCGGATGGGGCGCGAGAGCTGCACCTCGTCGGTCTCGACGATGATGATTTCGCCTTTGACGCCGCGCAGCTTCGGCGTGCTGGCATCATCACGTGCCGCAAGCCCGCGGCAGTCGATTACCAGGCCGTCGAGATCTTTCGGCTGCTGCTCGCTGTTGTATTTGATGATGCCGCCGGCGGTGGTGATCCGCGCATGGAGTTGCGGGAGCACGCGGCGCGGCTCCACATGGCCTTCGCCGGGATAGAACAGCCCGTCACGAAACCGGCCTTCGAGCGAGGGCTCGATCTCGGCGACGCCTGCCGCATCGAGCCGCGTATGGCCGGAGGTCATTTTCGCGAAGCGCTCGAAATCGGCGCGGTCGCGCGCATGCGCAACGACCAGCGAGCCATTGAACGGTGTGTCGGGGAGTTCCTCGCGCCACAGATCGAGTGCGCGCAAGCCCAGGCGGGAGACGACGGGCTCGGAGACCTCGGCTTCGCACCAGGGCGCCAGCATGCCGCCGGCCCAATGGCTGGTGGCGTCGCGCATACCCTGGTCGCTGCGCTCATGCAGCGTCACGGCGTGGCCCGCCTTGGCCAGCATCAACGCTTGCCAAGCGCCGGCAATGCCAGCGCCAATGACTGATATCGATTGACCCGCCACGGGAGAGTCCCCGCGCGGAGATTGCGTAGTCTGAAACATCCCTGTCCCTTCGCCGGCATGACCCGGATCAGGTTCAAAGGGTCACCGCGGTCTCGCGCGTCTCTTCCGGAACCGGAAAAGTGCAAGCTTGCGGTATCTCAGCTCCTCGTCGGAGCCCCCCTCGGAACGACTCTAATGTAAACCTATGGATGGGCGTGTCAACGCGCCCCAGGAATTCCCCGGGATTCCACCTGATCACGCACAATTAGGGCTTTGGAGCCTGCGCGTTGGCATTGGCCGTGTTCTGCAGGTGCAGGCGCTCGGCATCCTTGGCGAAGATCGGCTGATGCGGCGGCGCGGAAATGTCACGGCGCTGGCGCTTCGCGGCATAGTAGTAGCCGCCGGCATAGTAGGACACCGCGCGGTTGTGATTCCCGTCCGCGGCGCGGTAGGCGCCAGCGAGATATTTCACCGCATAAGTGAGATTGGTGTTGGGATCGCGGAGGCCTTCGGCAGTGCCGGTGTAGCCAACGCCGCGGGCGGTCGCGAGCTTGATCTGCATCAGGCCGATGGTGCCGCCGCGGCCGATCAGATTGGGGTGATACTTGCTTTCGCGCACGATCACACGATGTACCAGCGCCTCGGGCACGCCATTGGCCTGGGCATGGGTGGCAACCATGGCGTCGTAGTCGGCACGCTGCTGCGCGGATGCCAGTTGCGGAAGCGCGGCAACAACCAGAATCGTCGCCAGGGATAGAGAAATACGTTTCATGAATGGTCTCGAAAACTTCGTTCTCCGCCAGTAGCGGAGGCAGTCTTTCAGACGGCCTAAACCATCCGATTCAATTATCCGAGATGAGGGCTCGAATTGAGTCTTTCTGTAGGCCAGATTCGCCAGTTCGGCCCGATATTTACCCCAAATTATGCCCTGTCGTGGTTTGCTGCGGTATTCCAGCGCTTTTCTTGCGGTTTTCCAGGGGCATGCCGAGCATGACGATGTCCGCCACCCATCCCGTCGTAACCCGCAAGACGATGCACGGGCTGCTCCCGCTCTGGGCAGGGATTGCGGTCTATGCGCTGCTGCTGGCGGCGGGCAAGGCGCTGCTCAACGATCCCGACACCTATTGGCAGATCGCAGTGGGGCAGTGGATTCTCGATCACCACGCGGTGCCGCAGACCGACATCTATTCCTTCACGATGCGAGGCCAGCCATGGATCTCCACGCAGTGGCTAGCGCAGGTGCTCTATGCGCTGGTCTATGGTGTGGCCGGCTGGACCGGCCCCGTGGTGCTTGGCGCTGTCGCTGTCGCCGTGACCATCGCGATGCTGACACGGTTTCTCGACAAACGGCTGCCGACCACAGCAACGCTAGTGCTGGTTGCCACGGCACTGGCGTTGATGGCAGGGCACGTTGTCGCGCGGCCGCATCTGCTGGCGATGCCGGTGACGGTGGCATGGGTCGCCGGCCTCGTAAATGCGATGGATCGCAGGAGCGTGCCATCGTTCTGGCTGCTGCCGCTGATGGCGCTATGGGCCAACCTGCATGGCGGCTTCATTCTCGGATTGGCGCTGATCGGTCCGATCGGGATCGATGCGATCTGGCATGCACCGAAGACGATGCAGCGCGCGCTGCTGCTGCGCTGGGCGCTGTTCGGCATTGCCGCGCTGGCAGCAAGTTGCGTGACTCCTTACGGCTGGGACTCGCTGCTGGCGTCGCGTCGCATTCTCAATCTCGGTGAAGCGCTGGCGCTGATCGGCGAGTGGCGGCCTGCGAATTTCAATCATGCCGGGCCTCTGGAACTGACCGTGCTGGTGGCGTTCGCGCTGGCGCTATGGCGCGGCATCACGCTGCCGCCGATGCGCATCGTGCTCGTGATCGGCTTCGTGTTCATGGCGCTCAGCCATGTGCGCAACGCGGAAGTGCTGGCGTTGCTGGCGCCGCTGGTCCTGGCGACGCCGCTTGGCTTGCAGATCGGCGGACCGCAGCGGCCAGAGGCCAATCATGTATCGCCGCAGCGCGGCCTGTTGTTCGCTGGGATTACGATCTGTCTGATCGCAGGCACATTCGTGTTGGCGTCCATGCAGCGCTACATGCCGCGCGAGGCGGCTGCGCCTGCAAAGGCCGTGACTGAACTCCAGAAACTCAAGCTCAGCCGCGTCTTCAACGACTACGACTTCGGCGGCTATCTGATCGCGCGTGGCGTACCGACCTTCATCGACGGCCGTACCGAATTGTTCGGGACAAAGCTGATGGTCGATCACAACAATGCCAGCGGTCTGATCGAGCCTGATGATCTTTTCCGGCTGCTGAAGGACTACGACATCGAGGCGACCTTGCTGCGAACCCAGAGCGCGGCGACCAAGCTGCTCGATCGCGTCGATGGCTGGGAAAAGATCTATAGCGATGACATCGCCACGATCCATCTGCGCAAACCGGGTGCGGTCCACAGCGTTGCGCCTGCGGTGAAGGCGAACTGAGCGCTACGCTGCGGCTCTGTCCGTATCGCGTGCCGGCAGCGTGATGCGCACGATCAGGCCACGAGGCTGGCGATCCAGCAATGTCAATTCGCCGCCATGGGCCAGCGTTACGGCGCGGGCGATCGACAGGCCGAGACCGAAGCCGGCAGCTTCATGATCCATGTTGCGGGCGTCGTCGCCGCGCACGAAGGGCTGCAGCATCGCGCTCTTTTGTGCGTCCGAAATGCCAGGACCATCATCGGCGACGTCGATGATGGCGCCGCCCTCGGACATCGTCAGAGAGATATTCGCTTCCGATCCGAACTTCACGGCGTTCTCGACCAGGTTGGTCACTGCGCGATGCAGATCGTCAGGTCTTGCCATCGCCATGGCATGGGACGGGCCCTGGTAGGTCACCATATGGCCGATGTCGGCAAACTGGTCGGCGATCAGCTGCAGGGTTGTGGCGATATCCGTCAGCGTCATCTCTTCCAGCCGGCGGTCGTTGCGCAGGAACGATAGCACCGCTTCGAGCATCGAGCGCATCTGATCGAGGTCACGCAGCATGTGACGGCGATGGCCGTCGTCCTCGATGAATTCCGAGCGCAGCCGCAGACGGGTGATCGGCGTACGCAAATCATGGCTGATGGCGGCGAGCATCTTGGTGCGGTCGTCGATCAATGTGCCGATGCGTTCGCGCATCCGGTTCAGCGCGCGTGCCACCGAGCGAATTTCTTCGGGGCCGCGCTCGGGCAGGGGCTCAGCCGAGCCGTTCAGGCTGAACTCTTCCGCTGCCTTGGCAAAGGCCGAAAGCGGCGCGGACAGCATGCGGGCCGCCCACAGGCCCAGCAGGGTCAGGCTGATTACCACGAACAGAAACGTCAGAACCCAGGGACCGCCCAGAAAGAAGCCTGGTCGTCGCTCCGGCAGACTACTGAAGGAGAACATGTCGCCGTCCGGGAGGGTGATCCCGATCCGGTCCGGCGAGTCACCGATCGTCAGCAGTCGCGCGTCGGAACCAAGCAGCCGGCGTAAGCTGTGACGCGGATAGTCGGGGCCACTGTCGGTCGTGATCGTTGCATCCCGAGGGACTGGCCGGATATCGAATTTGGGAAAGGCGTTTTTCAGATTGACCAGAAGTTCCGGGCGATCGGCGATCGGTGTCGCCTTCAGCAAGCGAACGATCGCGATCAACTCGCCGTGGCCACGATCCCGCTCCTGATCATTCGGGTCCGGCCGCATCAGCGTGAACAGCAGCGAGAGAACGATGTGGATAGCTACGATCGACATCACCACCAGGGCGGTGATCTGGCCGCTGATCCGACGCAGATTGAGGACGCTGAACATCCTGATGAAACTAGTTGGTCGTCGCCGTGGCGACCGCTTCCACAGTCGGCGTGAACATGTAGCCGCCCGAACGCACGGTCTTGATCATTTGCGCGTCCTGCGGGTCGATCTCGATCTTGCGGCGGATACGGCTCACGAGCACGTCGATGCTGCGTTCGAACGATCCGGCGCTGCGGCCCTGCGTGAGATCGAGCAGGCTGTCGCGCGACAGCACGCGGCCGGAGCGCTCGACAAAGGCGCGCAGCAGATCGAATTCGGCCGAGGTCATGGCGACGCGGGCGCCTTCGGGATTGCGCAATTCGCGCAGGCGCAGATCGATCTGCCAGCCAGCAAATGACAGCGCCGTGGCGTTCGGCGTAGCGCTCGCATTGAGCGCCGTGGCCTGTCGGCGGAGCACCGCATTGATGCGTGCCAGCAATTCGCGCGGATTGAAGGGCTTTGGCAGGTAGTCGTCGGCGCCCATTTCGAGGCCGAGAATGCGGTCCACGTCTTCGCCGCGCGCGGTCAGCATGATGATCGGCAGTTGCGACTCGGCGCGCACCTTGCGGCACAGGCTGAGGCCGTCTTCGCCGGGCAGCATCACGTCGAGGATCAGCAGGTCGACACGGGTGTCGGCCATCACCTTTTCCATCTCGCGCCCGTCGGCAGCTGTGGTGACGTTGCAGGAATTGGTACGCAGATACTTCGCGATCAGCGTACGGGTTTCGCGGTCGTCTTCTACGACCAGGATGTTCGGTACGTTTGCCATGCGAACTCTTTTGGCCGGGATCGGCGCGGGCTGCAGAAGTTTTTTGTTTCGGACTATTGCTGGTGGCTGGGGCGCAACAACCCGCAACATGTCAGCAAGGCGATAACAAGACCTCGTTAAGAAGGTTAACCGCATGTTGCGAGCACTAAGCAAGCACCTTGGAGCAGATCATGACCTCTATCTCGGCTGCGTCCAGCAGTTCCTACCAATCCCCCCTTCAAAAACTGCAGCAGGAGCTGCAGGCCGAGCTTTCCTCCGGAAAGATCAGCAGCGGCGATCAGGATGCGCTGTCCTCTGCTTTAACCGATATCGACTCGTCGCTGCAGGCCGACCGTTCGAGCCAGAGCAGCGGCAGCCGGCCGTCGCCGGACGAGATGAAATCGAAGATCGACGATCTCATCAGTGCCCAGGTGTCCAGCGGCAAGCTGACCTCCGACCAGGCCACCGAATTGCAGGGCGTGTTCCAGTCGGCCTTCGCCGATGGCGGCCCGGGTGGGGCAGGAGGCCCAAAGGGTGCCGGCGGTCCACCCCCCGGCGGCCCTCCGCCGTCGGATAGCGCCGATAGTACCGACAGCACCGATGATACGAACAGTGCGACCAGTATCTCCGATATCATGAAGCAGTTCCTGGACTCGCTGAAGCAATCGCTCGAGGCCTCGTCCTCGAGTGCCTATAGCGCGAGCGGGACCAGTACGACGGCATCCAGCAGCAAGACCTCCTTCACCGCGCTGCTGATCGACTACCAGACCTGATACGAAGACGGCGACGCGTACGACCAGGCAGACGCCACCATCTTTCCCGCAAGGGAAAGGTGGTGGTTTCTTTTGTGCACGTCACTTTCGCGCTATTGCCGGAACAAGGAACACGTCCGGGCATTGTTATCCCTTCAAGTGATTTATGGAGGCGACAATGACTCCCGACGTCATGACGAAGCCGCATAGCCTGATTGCGAGCGACCGGATCGAGGGAACAGCCGTCCGGCGTCCGAGCGGCGAACGCATCGGTCATATCGAGCGGCTGATGATCGACAAGATCAGCGGCAAAGTGTCCTACGCCATCCTCAGCTTCGGCGGCTTTCTCGGCCTCGGTTCGAATCTGCTGCCGCTGCCTTGGGCGCGGCTGACCTTCAATCGCACGCTCGATGCGTATCAACTTGATATCAGCGAAGAAGAATTGCGCAGCGCGCCGTCATTCACCGAGAAGCGCGAATTCGACTGGGGCGACAGGTCGCAGGAAGAGGCGCTGCATCGCCACTATGGCGTCGCACCCTATTGGGGGGAATTCTAACGCCCAATTTTGGCTGGAACCGGAACAGTCATTGTACCTCCGCGTTGGTTTTGTACCACCCACAACGAAAGGAGGAACATATGTTCAAGAAATATATGACGGCGGGTATCGTTGGTTCGGCGCTGTTGGCGACTGCAGCTTTCGCGCAGAGCCCGAGCGCAACAACGACAACCACAACTCCGGCGGCTGCGCCGGTCACCGCATCTGATACGACGTTCAATGGCAACTGGCGTACATCGAAGGTGGTCGGTCTGAGCGTGTATAACGAAGCCAATGAGAGCCTCGGTTCGATCAACGATCTCCTGACCGACAAGCAGGGGAACATCAAGGCGGTGGTGATCGGCGTCGGTGGTTTTCTGGGCGTCGGCGAACACCTGATCGCCGTGCCTTATGACAAGATCAAATTCGTGAACGAGCCGGTCTCAACAATGGCGTCTTCAACTGGCGGTTCTTCGGGCATGAAGTCGACCTCGACGTCGAGCGGCATGACCACGGGTGCAGCCACCACGGGTGCTACGCCGGCGGCCGCTACGCCCGCCAAGGCGAATCCCTGGTACCCTGACCATGCGGTGCTCAGCGGTGCCAGCAAGGATCAACTGAAGGCGATGCCTGAGTTCAAGTATGCGATGTAGGCCGTTTTTGCGTCACGTTTTGACAACGTGAGTTAATAGGCAGCAAGTCAACGATAAGAGCGCGCCCATTTCGCGGGTGCGCTCTTCGCCGCGTCATCGCGTTAAATCTATAGCCCCGGTAAGGCCGTCACATTCACATTGATGGCGCCGTCGGCCTCCGCGATCACCCGCAGCGTTTTGGAGTCGAAGGCGATCCCGCCAAGGCGGAGGCTGCTGATCTCGGCGCCGACGCGGATGCCGTTTTCGTTCTTCTGGAAATCCGCGATAACGGCGGCGATCTTCTTTTGTGCGTTCGAGGCAAAGGGCTTCAGATCGATGGTCGCACGTTCGGCCAGTGTCTTCTGTAGCAATGGCATAGCTGCACGAGCTGCCGCGCCGAGCAGGCCGAAGGCCGCTTCTGATTCAACGGCAAGTTCCAGATCGGTAAAGCGCAGCGTCTGTGCCGCCTGATCGAGCGCAGGCTTGCCCCAGATATGGACGGTTGCTTCGCCGCCAAGACCGAACCAGCTCTGCTTCTCCTTGGCATTCACCAGCAATGAGATGAGCAGGCGGTCGCCGGATGCGGAAACAGTTGCCTTCTTCACCGTCACTGCGACCGCGCCGGAATTGTCTTCCGGGAATGTCTTGCCGGCGAGCTGCGCCTCGATGATCTTGTTCAGTTCAGTGAAAGGCATGTCCACGGGCACACCGATACTGAGTTTGCCGGGGCCGGGCGGCACGATGGCGAGTGTGGCAGGGAACGGACAATTCGGCTGCGTCTGTGTTGAGGTCACGCGTGTTTCGGCCTCGACGCCGAGTGTCAGCGTCAAATTGCTGGCGTCAATGCGCGGCTGAGCGGCGACGGCACGCGTCGGTTTCAGTTCGATGAACAGGTTCTGCAATGCGCTCGCACCTTGCAGCGGGATCGACCGGCAGAGTTTGGCCCATTCACGCCGGGCATTCTGCTCGAAGGCGGGATCGTTGCGCAGGCGCTGCTGCAGGGCGATGATCTGCTCGTTCACCGCATTGTCGATCATCGGCTTGACCTGCGCGGGCACATTGATGCGGGCACCGGCGACCGCGACATTGGTATCGCCGAGTGTCACCTGAGCGGCCAGGTTCGGCTCGATCCGCCAGTTCGGGGTCAGCCGTGGTTGCGCCGAGACCACCACATTGCCGCGGATTTCCGCATTGGCATTGACGTTCTTGATGTTGATGTTGCCAAGCTGCTTGGCCACATTGCCGCCGAGCAGGCTGCCGAGCGCGCCGCCCAGTGCGTCGCGCACATTCGTCGAGATCGCGCCGGTGACATTGAGCGTGCCGGTCAGGGGCGCGGACATGGTCAGTGTGTCCTGCGCGCCGGTCGCCGCGATCGGGCCGCGTGCGGCGGTCCACTTGATATCGGCATCTTGTAGCAATTGCTGTACAGGATTGTCAGCCGTGCCGCTGAAGCTGCGCGGCGCGCCGCGGTCGGCGGCATCGCGGATCGCGGTGAGTGCAATGGCGACCGGCGCGATGATGCTTGAACTGCGTGCGGGTGAGGGCGGCAGTGGCGGCAATGCGACCAGCACCGGCGCCGGGCCAGCGCCGCGCGGTGCCACGTAGTCCATCACCTTGAGTGCGACCACGAAAAAGACGGCGACCAGCACCACGCCGATGAGAATTGGTTTCAGACGCATGATGTCCCCGCTCGAAAACGCGGGGACATTACAATGCTGTGGTGATGCGCGCCAGTTATGAACCGTGCCCGACTTTAGCCACGCTTGCCGCTTGCGCTGTCTGCACGGCGATCCATCGGCAGCACGACGACCTTGGTGCCGACGGTGACGCGGGAATACAGATCCGACACGTCCTGATTGGTGAGGCGGATGCAGCCCGACGAGACCTGCGTGCCGATGGTCTCCGGCATATTGGTGCCGTGGATGCGATAGATGGTGCCGCCGAGATACATGGCACGGGCGCCAAGCGGGTTACCGGGGCCGCCGGCCATGTGGCGCGGCAGATAGGGCTGGCGTGCGATCATTTCAGCGGGCGGGGTCCATGCCGGCCATTCGGCCTTGCGGGTCACGGTTTGTACGCCGGACCAAGTGAAACCATCGCGGCCGACGCCGATGCCATAGCGGATCGCCTGACCGTTGCCGAGCACGTAATAAAGATAGGTGTTCGGCGTATCGACGATGATCGTGCCGGGGGCCTCGCGGGTCGGATAGTTGACGATCTGCCGTCTGAAGCGCGCCGGCTGTTCGATGGCCTGGCGTTCGTCATCCACCTGCGGCGACTGCATATAGGGTGCAGGCTCGCTCTGGACCGGCGGCGCCATGAAGAACGGAAACAGCGGCAGCGGCGCTGCGGCTGCCGGGTGGGCAAAGGAGAATGCGCCGGCAAGGAGCGCGCCGATTGCGACGGCAGCACGGCGAATTTTTCGTTCGAAAGAAGCGAGGGTGATCATGGGAATCTCCGTTTGAGCGCCTGTGAATGAGCGCCCGTTCGGCGCCTCGTTGGCAGGAGATGTACCCAGCGGCCGTTTCAGGAGATTTGCGTCAATTCTGCAAAACGGTTTCGTCGCGGCGGGGAAATGTGTCGTCGCAGGGGATAGGGGCAACATTGTTGCATCGGGAATGACCGTCGGCGCGCCGATTTGAATCAAGCGCGCCGGGCTTCGGTGGTCACTCGTTAACGGTGGTATCCGGGCGCCAGGTCAGCAGCCGGTTCTCGATCATGGTCAGGATCCATTCGGCCAGCAGTGCCACGATCGCGATAACGATCATCGCGGCGAACACGCCGTTGGAATCGAACGAGCCCTGTGCGGTTGCGATCAGCAGCCCCATGCCTTCGCGGGCGCCGAGGAATTCGCCGACGATGGCGCCGACCAGCGCGAAGCCGAACGACACATGAAGGCTCGCGAGAATCCAGGACAGGGCCGAGGGCAGCACCACCGCGCGGGTCATCTGCCAGTTGCTGGCGCCGAGGATGCGCGCATTGGCGATCAGGTTCTTGTCGGCCTCGCGCACGCCCTGGAAGGCGTTGGCGAACACCACGAAGAACACCATCACGACGGCCAGCGCGATCTTCGATGCCGCGCCGAGGCCGAGGGCCACGATGAAGATCGAGCCGAGCACGACGCGCGGGATCGAATTCGCGACCTTGATGTAGATCGAGAATACGTCCGACAGGAGCTGGTTACGTCCAAGCGCGATGCCGCACAGGATGCCCATGGCCGAGCCGATCAGAAAGCCGGCGCCGGCCTCGTAGATCGTCACCCAGATCTGTTTCCACAGCGGCCCGATCGAGGTGCCGTTTTCGGTCCAGTCGATCAGCTTGGTGACGATGCCGGATGGCTGGCCGAAGAAGAACGGATCGATCACGCCGAGGCGGACGCCGAATTCCCAGCCGCCGATCAGGAATACGAGAACGGCAAGCCGCAGCGCCAGCACCAGGCGTTGATGGCGGCGCAGGCGCTGAACGGCGGTTTCGATACGGCCGTCGGTGGCGAGGGGGGCGGTCACTGTTGTCTCGGTCATGTCACTGCCCCGCCCGTGCGCGCAATACTTCCTCGCGCAGGTCGTCAGAGATCTTGCGCGCAATGGCGATGAAACGTTCGTCATAGCGCAGCGTCGCGACATCGCGTGGACGCGGCAGGTCGATGGTGTGGACGGACTTGACCCGCGCCGGTCGCGTGGTCAGCACGGCGACGCGATCGGCGAGCAGGATCGCCTCGTCGAGATCGTGGGTCACGAACAGCACCGCGGATTTCGCCTGCGCCCACAGCTGCAGCAGTTCCTCCTGCATCAATTCCCTAGTCTGCACGTCGAGCGCGGAGAACGGCTCGTCCATCAAAAGGACCTGCGGATTGTTGATGAAGGTCTGCGCCAGCGCCACGCGCTTGCGCATGCCACCAGAAAGCTGATGCGGATGATGATGTTCGAAGCCCTTCAGGCCGACGCGGATGATCCAGTCGCGCGCAGTGGCTTCCGCCTTGTCTTTCGCGACACCGCGAAACAACGGCCCGGCCATGACATTGCCGAGCACGTCGCGCCATGGAAACACGGCATCCTGCTGGAACACGAAGCCGACGCGGCGATCGACGCCGGTCACGGGTGAATCGAACAACGTGACTTCGCCGCCTTGCGGGCGGGCGAGTCCGGCGATTAGCCCGAGCGTCGTTGACTTGCCGCAGCCGGTCGGGCCCACCACGGCCATGAATTCGCCGGGCGCGATGGTGAGGTCGAAATCCTCCAGCGCGGAGAGAACGTCACCCGATGGCGTGACGAAGCGGCGCGCGACGTTCTTCAGCGCGACGGCGGAGGGCGATGCAATTGCTGACATGCTCAGTTCGTCGCGTTGGCTTTGACCACGAAATCCGTGGTGTAGGTCTTGGCGAGATCGATGGTCTTGCCCTTGAGGTTGGGCGAGAAGCTGTTCAGCACGCTCAGCACCGATTCCGGCGCACCCGCCGGCATCATGCCGTCTACGGAGTATTGCGGCTTGCCTTCTTTCAGGCCCTGCACATAGAGATCGAGTTCGCCGGCGTAATAGTCCTTCGGCATCTGCGCGGCGATTTCCTCCGGCGAGTGGCTGTTCATCCACTTCAGCGTCTTCACGAAGGCATTGACGACCTTCTGTGCCGTCTCCCTGTTCGCTTCCATCCAGGCGCGGTCCATATAGAGACACGCGGCCGGATAATCGCCGCCAAGTGCAGCGCGGGTGCTTTCCGGTGTGCGCAGATCGATGCCGACTTTAGCCGTGCCGTTTTTCACCGCGCGCGCCACCGTCGGCTCGGTGGTCATGCCGGACACGATCTTGCCCTGCTGCATGGAAGCCAGGAACGTATCGCCGGCGCCGACCGGCACCAGCGTGTAGTCCTGCATCTTCAGGCCCGCCTTGGCGGCGAGCGCGCGGGTCAGGAAGTCGGTGGCAGAGCCGAGACCGGTGACGCCGAGCGTCTGGCCCTTCCAGTTGGCGGGATCCTTCAGCTTGTCGGCGTCGGCAGCCTTCACCAGCACGACTTCGCCTGGCGCGACGGCGAATTGCACCACCGAGGTGATGAACTTGCCCTTGGACTGCAGGTCGATGGTGTGATCGTAGAAGCCGACCACGCCTTGCACTTCGCGCGCGAGCAGGGCGGTCGCCGCCTGCGAACCGGAGGTGGAGTTGAACAGCTCGACGTCGAGCCCCTGTTCCTTGAAGAAGCCGAGCTGCGCCGCGAGTTTCGCCGGCAGATAGATTTGCTTGTCGATACCGCCAACCATGATCTTGATCGGGGTTTGCGCCGCAGCAGGGGCTGCAAGTGCGGCGGCGAGTGATACAGCCGCAATGGCTGCGGCAAAGAATTTGCGCATAGGCGTTTCCTGACTTCTGAATTCGGCGCTGGTCTACTGCGCGGGCGATCGTCCCGGCTGATGCGCAAGCGCTCGCAACGGGGGTATCAGGCCCCGGCCTGCGTCAAACTGTCAATCGGCTATTGGCAGGTTACGGCAGCAAAAAGCGCCCGCTCGGGAGAGCGGACGCCATAGATGAGAAAGCTTTATGGGATTAGGGCTCTACAGCACGCCAAATACGATAGCGCCGACGAAGGCGATTGCCGCATAGGCGGCCACAACGCTGAGTTGGCCGAACATAGTCATGGGAACCCTCCCTTTGACGTTGTCGCGCTGAGTAACGCGAAAGCTGGCAGTCCGTTCCCGCAGAAAAGAGAAGGAAGTCGACCAACTGCGGCCGTAGCGGTACGAGCGTCAGCAACATGGTAAATCAAATGTGAATTCAATGCGTTGAAGAGTCTTTAAAACATTTCGACCACCTTGCGCCAATGACGCGCAGAGTTCGTTTGTATCTCGTCGGCTCCGTCGTCCTTGTTTCGCTTGCGGGTTGCGGACGCGGTCTGTTTCAGACCCAGGAACGTGAACCATGGCGTGCCGAGGCAGAAGTCGCATGTCTCAAATCCGGCACGGTGAAAGAGGGCGCTGATCTCGTTCGGATCAACCCGATTTCCGGGCCCGGTGTCTGCGGCGCAGAATTTCCCTTGAAGGTCGCAGCCCTCGGCGAGGCCAGCAGCAGCTATGGTTTTGCCGATGAAACCTTGCGGCCGCCTGGCGGCATCAGCGGTGCAAGCCAGCCGCGTTGGCCGGTGCAGCAGCAGCCACAAACCATGGCGCGCCCCGCGAGCAACTATCCAAGTTCCTATCCGCAAACCGCGCCGCAGCAGCCGTCCTATGGTGGTTCGTCCTACGGCGGCGCTGCCAATAACGGGCCGATCTCGCTGAACGCGCCGGGCGTGCCGCCGGAGAATGAAGACGAGATCGAATTGCCGCCGGAAGGCTCGCCGCAAACAATGCCGGCACCGCAGCCGCAGCCGCGCGCGCCTTACGGCCGTTACAGTTCAGGTGTGCAGCAGAGCCAGCCGCCGCAGGATTATGCCCCGCAGCGTCTCGGACCGGGACAGGGCAATGTTACGGGCTCGGTCGGGCCCGTCGTCGTGAAACCGACGGCGACGCTGGCCTGTCCGATCGTCTCGGCACTCGACAAGTGGCTCGCGGAGTCCGTGCAGCCGGCGGCGATGCGCTGGTTTGGCGTTCGTGTCGCCGAGATCAAGCAGATATCCGCTTATTCCTGCCGCGGCATGAACGGCAATTCGCGCGCACACATCTCCGAACACGCATTCGGCAACGCGCTCGATATCTCCGCCTTCGTGCTCGCCGATGGTCGCAGCGTCTCGGTGAAGGCAGGCTGGAAGGGGATGCCGGAAGAGCAGGGCTTCCTGCGCGACATCCAGGGCGGCGCGTGCCAAGTCTTCAACACCGTGCTGGCGCCGGGCTCCAACGTCTATCACTACGATCACATTCACGTGGATCTGATGCGCCGGCCCAAGCGCCCGGTGATCTGCCAGCCGGCTGCCGTGTCGGGCGAGGAAATTGCCGCACGCGCGCAAAGCCGCAACCCCTATGCCAGCCGCAACAGTGACTACGGCGGCGTGACCGGCTCGATCGGCCGCACGGCCAAGAAGTCGACGCGTAAATCGCCCGATGACGAGGACTTCTACGAGAACGAATAGACGAGCGCGTCAGATGCGGTAGGCGGCAAGGAACATCTGCACCGCGCTGTCGACGACCTTGTCGATTTCCGCGCGCGTCGGAGTCGGCTTGGCCTGGAAGATGAACGGCTGAAACAGCGTCGCCTGGCAGGACATCATGAACTGCGCTGCCGCCAGCTCGGTGTCATTGATCCGGAGTTCCTTCGCCGCCACGCGGGCGTCCAGATAGTCCGCGACGCGCCGGATTGCGTGCGCCAGCACCGCTTCGTAAAAGCGTTTGCCAACATCGGGCATGCGCTCCGCGATCGCCATCACGGTACGGATCGCCGAGCCGCCGCCGGGCCGACACAGCAACTGGATATAGGCACGGCCGAACTCGCCGAGCGTGGTCACCGCATCGCGTTCCGGATCGAGATTGAAGACAGCCTTGCCCTGTTCAAGCTTCTCCTGCTCGACGATCGACTCGAACAGCGCGCTCTTGTCGGTGAAATAGACATAAAGCGTCCCCTTGGAGACGCCGGCGGCACGCGCGATCTCGCCCATGCTGGCGCCGTCGAAGCCCAGATCCAGGAAGACTTTTCGCGCACCGTCGAGAATTTGGCGGCGCTTGGCGCTGTCTTCCTCGCCGACAGGCGAGAGGGGGCAGGGTGGGAGGCAACCATTCGTTCAGCCTGTTCGATGAATCAGCGGGATATCGCCCGCGATGAAACCGGAATAACGCGAAATCGTGATGAACTGGCCGAACTATATCTTGACCGAACCGTTCGGTCAATTTAGATAATGTCACAGCAAGCGGGGACCCAGCATGTCCGATGGTCTCCGCATTCTCACGTTTGAGGAGGCCGGAATGGCCGGACCACGCGACCAGGCTGCCCGTATCATTCGCCCCGAAGGCGAGGCTGACAGCGCGCCGGTGCGCGTCGTGTCGCCCGCAGCGGATGAACCCGCAGCCCGCGGTCCTGCGGATGCGCCCGCACCTGAACAGCCCGCCACAGCAGCAGCACCGGCGGCAACTGCGCAGACCGCTGCGCCAAAGTCCGGCAAGAAGAAAAAAGTGCTGCTCGGTGTCGGCGCGCTGCTCGCCGTCGCTGGCGTCTATTACGGCATCAACTACTATCTGGTCGGCCGCTTCATCGTGTCGACCGACGACGCCTATGTCCGCGCCAGCAACACCACGCTGGGTGCGCGCGTATCGGGCCACATTGCGCAGATCCTGCCGGGCGACAACGTCGCGGTGAAGGCCGGCGAGGTGATCTTCAGGATCGATGACGGCGACTATCGCATCGCCGTCGATGCCGCCAAGCGCAAGATCGACACCCAGAAGGCCACCATCGAACGGATCGGCCGTCAGGTCGGCGCACAGGAAAGCGCCGTCGAGCAGGCGCAGGCCCAGCTCGCATCGGCTGATGCCGCCGCCAATCGCGCGTCGCTTGAATTCGATCGTCAGGAAACGCTGAGCAAGCAGGGTTTTGCTTCGCGCTCGGTCTACGAGACCTCGCAGTCGAACCGCGACCAGACCTCGGCTGCCGTCAAGGCCGCGAAGGCATCCGTCGACTCCGCCAAGAGCAGCGTCGAAGTGACGAAGGCGCAGCAGAACGAAGCGCGTGCGCAGCTCGCCGAATTGCAGAGCGCGCTGGACAAGGCCGTGCGTGATCTCGATTTCACCACCGTGAAGTCGCCGGTGGATGGCATTTTTTCGAACCGCCTCGTTTCGACCGGCGATTTCATCAGCGCCGGCCAGCGTCTCGGCAATGTCGTGCCGCTCAACGACGTCTATATCGATGCCAATTTCAAGGAGACGCAGCTGCGCCGCCTGAAGCCGGGCCAGCCGGTCTCGATCGAGCTCGACGCCGATAGCAGCCGCGCCATCGAAGGCACGGTGGAAAGCCTCGCGCCGGCCGCGGGCTCGGTGTTCACGCTGCTGCCGCCCGATAACGCCACCGGCAACTTCACCAAGATCGTGCAGCGCGTGCCTGTGCGTCTCAGGGTGCCGGCTGACGTCGCCAAGGAAAACCTGCTGCGCGCCGGCATGTCGGTCTATGTCCGCGTCAACACCAAGCCGGGTGCAGAACCCGCGCGTTGAGCGAGGACAAGCAGATGTCCACGACCACCACCGTATCAGGCGCACCGCCGGCCGCTTCGGCTGCGGACTATGTCGCGCCGAAACGCCTGATCGCGTTTCTGATCATGGTGTTCGGCATGTTCATGTCGATCCTGGACATTCAGATCGTCTCGGCTTCGCTGTCCGAAATCCAGGCCGGATTGTCCGCATCATCCAGCGAAGTCTCCTGGGTGCAGACCGCCTATCTGATCGCGGAAGTGATCGCGATTCCGCTGTCCGGCTTTTTGTCGCGTGCACTCGGCACGCGTCTTCTGTTCGCAATCTCCGCCGCCGGTTTCACCTTCGCCAGCCTGATGTGCGGCTTCACCTCGTCGATCGAGCAGATGATCCTGTGGCGCGCGATCCAGGGTTTCCTCGGCGCCGGCATGATCCCGACGGTGTTCGCCTCGGCTTATACGGTGTTTCCGCGCTCCAAATTCCATATCGTCGGCCCGATCATTGGCCTCGTGGCGACACTGGCGCCGACCATCGGCCCGACGGTGGGCGGCTACATCACCGATGCGCTGTCATGGCACTGGCTGTTCTTCATCAACGTGGTCCCCGGCATCGGCATCACCATCGGCGTGCTCGCGCTGGTGGATTTCGACGAGCCGCATTTCGAACTGCTTGATCATTTCGACTGGTGGGGCCTCGGCTTCATGGCGGGTTTCCTCGGTTCGCTGGAATATGTGCTGGAAGAGGGGCCGCGTAACGATTGGTTCCAGGACACGTCGATTGCGATCTTCGCGGTCATCTGCCTGCTGTCGGCCATCGCATTTTTCTGGCGCGTGCTGACGGCGCGGGAACCCATCGTTGACATCCGTGCCTTCACAGATCGCAATTTCGCGCTGGGCTGTCTGTTCTCGTTCTGCGTCGGCATCGGGCTCTATGGCCTGACCTATCTCTATCCGCGTTATCTCGCGGAGATCCGCGGCTACAGCGCGCTGATGATCGGCGAGACGATGTTCGTCTCAGGCGTTGCGATGTTCCTGACGGCGCCGCTGGTGGCGCGTCTGATGCAGAAGATCGACATGCGCTATCTCATCATGGCGGGATTGGCGCTGTTCGCTGCCGGCACCTGGCAAATGACATGGGTGACGCGCGATTTCGATTTCTACGAATTGCTGCTGCCGCAAATCCTGCGCGGCATCGGCATGATGATGGCCATGGTGCCGATCAACAACATTGCGCTCGGCACGCTGGCGCCGCAGATGCTGAAGAACGCCTCCGGCCTGTTCAATCTGACGCGCAATCTCGGCGGCGCGCTCGGCCTCGCGCTGATCAACACCGTGCTTGATCACCGCACCGACTTCCACATCACGCGGCTGCACGACAAGGTGACCTGGGGCAACGCCAAGGCCGTCGAAACGCTGAACATGTTCACCCAGAAGTTCCAGGGCATGGGCGACGCCTCGCGCATGGCGATGAAGCAGCTGTCGCAGATCGTGCATCGTCAGGCCGTGGTGATGAGCTTTGGCGATGCGTTCTTCGCGCTGTCGGTGTTCTATGTCGGTCTCAGCCTCATGGTGATGCTGCTGAACAAGCCCAGCAATCCCGCCAATGCAGGCGGCGGGCACTAGGCGCGGCTGGAGCGGTTCTATCGCCAGCCGACGCTTTCCTGCGGGCCATCATGTTGCCAAAAGTCGGCGGCACATCTATAAAACTACCTTCCATTGCTCGAACCCGAGGGAGAGTCTGCATGAAGTCGATTGATCTGCTCTCCGGAATTCTCGGTTCGGTGCACGCATGCGGGTTTATGCGGGCTCGTTGAGCCCCGGTTCCGCCTCTGCCGGTCGGGCCTGATGTCCCGATCATCCTGATCTTTCCCGTTTCTGTACTTTTAGGACGCTCGCGCTCGGTCTGCCCGTTGCGCGTCAAACCATGGAGCCGGTCTGCGCAGGAGCGCTGCCGGATGAAGTCATGACTCTGAAGCCCAAAGACCGCGCCGCCGCTATCCGCGTGGTGATCCCTTTCGTGATCCGGCATTGGTTCCGGCAGCCCGGCCGTGTCGCGGTGACCGCTGCGGGTTTGCTCGGCGCGACGGTGGCTGACCTGTTCATGCCGCTGTTCTCCGGCCAGTTGGTCGATGCCGTCACCAAAGGCGGCGCCGATCCGGCGGCGCGGCATGCGGCCTATGTGGCCTTCGGCGCCATCGTGGCGCTCGGCGCGTCGTCGATGCTGCTGCGGCTGCTCGGCATCCACGCCATCGTTCCGTTTACGCTGCGTATCATGTCGGATCTGTCGCGCGAGGCCTTCGCGCGCGTGCAGCGTTTCTCGACGGACTGGCACGCCAACAGCTTTGCGGGCTCCACGGTGCGCAAGGTCACGCGCGGCATGTGGGCGGTCGATCTGCTCAATGACACGCTGTTGATGGCGCTGCTGCCGTCGCTGGTGGTGTTGCTTGGCTCGATGCTGCTGCTCGGCTGGCACTGGCCGGCGCTGGGCGGTGTGATCGCTGTCGGCACGGTCGCCTATATCGCCATGACCATGTGGTTCTCCACGCGTTACATCGCGCCGGCCGCGCGCGTGTCGAATGCATGGGACACCAAGGTCGGCGGTACGCTGGCGGATGCCCTAACCTGTAACGCCGTGGTGAAATCCTTCGGCGCGGAAAGCCGCGAAGACGAGCGGCTGGGGCAGGTCGTCGGCCGCTGGCGCGTGCGCGTGGCGCGGACATGGTATCGCTACAACACCACGAGCACGGTGCAGCTCGCAGTGCTGCTCTGCGTGCGCACAGCGGTGATCGGCGGCGCCTTGTGGCTGTGGCTGCAAGGTCAGGCGACGGCAGGCGATGTCACCTATGTGCTGACGAGCTATGTCGTGATCCACGGCTATCTGCGCGATGTCGGCATGCACATCAACAACCTGCAGCGTTCGGTGAACGACATGGAGGAGCTTGTCGCGATCCATGACGTCGCGCTCGGCATCGCCGACGCGCCGGATGCGCAGCCGATTGCCATCACCGGCGGGCGCATTTTGTTCGATGGCGTGACGTTCCACTATGGCGGTCATGCCACGCCGCTCTATGACGGGCTGTCGGTCGACATCCGCGCCGGCGAACGCGTCGGTCTGGTCGGGCGTTCGGGCTCCGGCAAGACGACCTTCGTGAAGCTGATCCAGCGGCTCTACGATGTGTCGGGTGGCCAGATCATGATCGACGGTCAGAACATCGCCGATGTCACGCAGGAGTCGTTGCGTAGTCGTATTGCGATCGTGCAGCAGGATCCGATCCTGTTTCACCGTTCGCTGGCCGATAACATCGCCTATGGCCGGCCCGGCGCCACCATGGCGGCGATTGAACAGGCGGCGCGGCTGGCGAATGCGCATGACTTCATCATCCGGTTGCCGAAAGGTTACGGCACGCTGGTTGGTGAGCGTGGTGTGAAACTGTCGGGCGGCGAGCGGCAGCGTGTCGCGCTGGCGCGTGCATTCCTGGCGGACGCACCGGTGCTGATTCTGGACGAGGCGACATCGAGCCTCGATTCAGAGTCGGAGGCGTTGATCCAGGAGGCGATGGAGCGGCTGATGAAAGGCCGCACCTCGATCGTGATCGCGCATCGCCTGTCGACGGTGCGCAGCCTCGATCGCATTCTGGTGTTCGATCACGGGCACATCGCGGAAGAGGGCACCCATGCGACGCTCACGGCCCGGCCGAACGGCATCTATCGCGGCCTGTTCGAACGGCAGGTGCTGGATCTCGATCGCACCGCTGCCGCGGAATGATATCAGGAAGGAACGGGGGCCGCCGTTGGCCCTCGTTCGCATTTCGGCGCATGTCGTCAATGCGTTCGTCCCCCGTGGGGCGAGCCGATCGTGGCGACACCCGCACGGTGACGCCCGTCGTCGCAAAATCGGATGTCGTTGACAGTTCCTGCTTTGCGCAACACTCTGTCGATCCTGCGACCAGTATAGACCGTATTGGGGCTCGACGATGGATTGCTCGCCGGACATTCAGACATGGTCCACGGCTCTCGTTGAGCCGGAACGACGGTTGGACTACTGGATTTCCGCGGTCTGCGAAGGCTTTCTGGAGATGGATATCGCCAGCCTCGCGTCCGCGAGCTTTGCGTCCGAACTACAGCGCGGGCAGCTCGATGTGATTGGGGTCAATCACGTTCGAGGCGATCCCCAGCATGTCTATCGCACCAGACGCGCCATCTCGCGCGGCCAGTCCAATTTTTACTATCTGCTTTGCAAGACCGACCGGAACTGGTCGGCCACGCAATGCGAGAGAACGGCGATGTTGCGCCCCCATGATCTTCTTCTGGTGGATTCGCGGCGCCCCTATGAATTTCATTTTCCGGTGACGTCGGACACGATTTCGCTGGAGCTGCCGATGGGATGCGTCGAGCGTTGGCTTACCGCGCCCGAGCAGCATCTTGGCCGGGTGATTGATGGACAGTCTGGCTGGGGACTGGCACTGAGCGGCTTCGTTCGGCAATGGTCACCGGAACTGGCCGTTCGCAGTCCGCTGCCGGCGTCTCTCCTTGTCGATCAATTGGGAGCCCTGCTGGCTCTGACACTGGAAGGCGATGTGACGCAGTCGCCGGCGGAGACGTCCGGCACGGCCACGCTGATTGATCGGATTCGTCGCGCTCTGCGCGAACGTTATGCCGAGCCCGGCCTCACTGCAGCGTCGATCGCCGCCCAACTGCAAATCTCGGAGCGCACGCTGCATCGCGGTCTCGCCAGTGCGTCCGTAACCTTTAGCGGGCTGCTCGCCGACTGCCGCATGTCGATGGCCCGCAAGATGCTGGTCGAGCCGCGCTTCGACCGTGTGAGTATCGGTGGCATCGGCCAGAAGGTCGGCCTGACAGATCCATCACATTTTATCCGCCAGTGCCGCAAATATCTGGGTGTGACACCTGGCGAGTTCAGACGCCGACGATAGCCTGTGACGCAAATCGTCGATTGGGCTGGCGCAATCCGGCCATCTGCCCGGCATGTCGGTGTTTATGAATGTCCGGGGAACATCGGGAGGAGTGCATGGCAGATCTATACGTCCTGGTTCACGGTGCCTGGCACACGGGAAAGGAGATGGACGCGGTCGCCGGTCATCTGCGGGCAAGCGGGCATGTCGTTCATTGCCCGACGGTCGCTGGCAACAACGCGAATGACGACCGCAGCGCAGTTGGGCTTGCACAGGCTATCGCTTCGATCGCTGATTATATCGAGAAGGAAGATCTGCGGGACATACGCCTTGTCGGACACAGCTATGGCGGCATGGTGATTTCGGGCGTTGCGGACCGTATGGCAGAACGCATCAAGCGCCTGGTCTATGTCAACGCCTTCGTTCCGCTGGACGGACAGTCGCTCAACGACATGGTGCCGCCGCATTACCTTGGCCTGTTCGATTCCATCGCTGCCGCCAACAACAACGCGGTGATGCTGCCGTTCGAAATTTGGCGCGACGCTTTCATCAACGATGCCGATTTCGGACTGGCGAAGTCAGCCTATGAGCAACTCAATCCGCATCCCTACAAGACATTCACCGACAAGATTTCGCTGAGCAAGCCTCTCGCCGAACTTGCGGTCGGGAAATCCTACGTGAATTGTCAGCAGGACATTGCGCTGCCACATAGCCTGCCATGGCATCCGCAACTATCCGAACGTCTTGGTCTGTTTCGGCTGGTCGAATGTCCGGGCAGCCATGAAATGTTCTTCAGCAATCCTGCACGCCTCGCAGAGGCGATCATTCAGGCAGGACGGGACTGAAGCAGATTTCGGTGCGGTCATCGGCGCCAAAACTGGCGAAGGGCCCGGCGTGTTGCGCCGGGCCCTTCGTTGTTCAGAAAGTTATCAGCCGGCCTGTAAGCCGGGTTCTGTAGGGCATCGCCGATTTGCATCGGCGATGCGTGACGGCCATTCCTCTGGGACCATAGTTGCCTATGGCCTCAAGCAACCTACCCGGACAGCGAGCAAGACATTGCCCCGCAGTGTTATCGCTCAGGGTGAGCGAACTGACTGCTTTGCCGTCCCTATTCGGTTTTGCTCCCGGTGTGGTTTGCCATGCCGTTTCCGTTGCCGGATACGCGGTGCGCTCTTACCGCACCTTTTCACCCTTACCGCGCCATCTCCTTGCGGAGGGAGGCGAGGCGGTTCGTTCTCTGTGGCACTTTCCCTGGGGTCACCCCCGCCGGACGTTATCCGGCACCGTATGTCGATGGAGCCCGGACTTTCCTCTCCCACAGCCTTTCGACCATAGCGGGAGCGGCCGTCCAGCCGACTGACGGCACAGGCATGGAGGCTCAGGGCCGTGGCGTCAAGCCAGGAACGCGCGCAGTCTTTGCCAAAATAAATTATCCTGAAGATGTCGTTCTGCTGCCGGTTCGTTCGACTGACGGCATGATCCCGGAAAATGGAAACCAGTTTTCGGACCCGATCATGCCCATGTCACGGCGAATGGCGCCGCTCAAGAGGAGAGAACGCAATGCAGTATCTGCTGATGATCTACCAGAACGAAGCCGAGTACGCGAAAATGGACGCCGCCACAGGCAAGAAGATGCTTGAGGAATATGGCGCGTTCACCCAGTCCATCGTCCAGAGCGGCAATTTCAAGGCAGCTGACCGGCTGCAGCCGACGACCACAGCGACCACGGTGCAGGTGCGCGACGGCAAGATGCTCACCACCGATGGTCCGTTCGCCGAGACGCGCGAACAGCTCGCTGGTTACTATCTGGTCGACGCGAAGGATCTCGATGCCGCATTGGCGATTGCGGCGCGGATTCCCAGCGCGCGGATCGGTTCAATCGAGGTGCGGCCTATCTGGGTCTATAACTGACGCCATGACGTCAGCCGAAATCGACAGGATCTTTCGCAACGAAGCGGGTCGCGCGCTGGCGACGCTGATCCGCCTCGTCGGCGATTTCGATTTGGCTGAAGATGCGTTGCAGGATGCCTTTGCGGTTGCGCTTGAAAAATGGCCAACCGCCGAGCCGCCGGCAAATCCGCGCGCGTGGCTTGTCAATGTCGGGCGCAACAAGGCGATCGACCGTGTCCGGCGTCTGGTATCGTTTCGCGACAAGCAGGAACAGGTGACGCACGAGCTGTTGCTGAATGCGTGCGCAAATGACGATCGCTGTGATGACGCTGTTCTCGACGACGACATGCTGCGGCTGATTTTCATCTGCTGCCATCCGGCTTTCGCCGTGGAGGTGCAGGTGATGCTGACGCTGCGGACCGTCTGTGGATTGAGCACCGCTCAGGTGGCACGGGCGTTTCTGATCGGCGAAGACGCCATGGCGCAACGGCTGGTCCGAGCCAAACAGAAGATCCGCATCGCCGGAATTCCCTATGAAGTGCCTGTGCGAGATGCGCTCGAACAGCGCCTGCGCGGCGTGTTGGCCGTGATCTATCTGGTTTTCACCGAAGGCTACGTTGCCACGTCAGGCGACGATCTGATGCGGCCGGACTTGGCGCGGGAAGCAATCCGGCTGGCTCGTTTGCTCGATGCATTGCTGCCGCAGCGACGCGAGATCAAAGGCCTGCTGGCGTTGATGCTGCTGCACGACGCGCGCCGCTCCGGTCGTGCGACGGCGGACGGCGACATCGTGCTGCTGGAAGCGCAGGATCGGTCGCGGTGGGATCATCAACAGATTGCCGAGGGATTGCGGCTGGTCGAGGACGCGTTGCACGCTCCCGGCCGACCCGATGACTATGTGGTGCAGGCCGCGATCGCGGCGCTGCATGCGCAGGCGCCAAGCTATCAAGCCACCGACTGGCCGCAGATCGCCGGGCTCTATGAAGTCCTGCTGCGGATCAGGCCATCGCCGGTGATCGAGCTCAACCATGCCGCCGCGGTAGCGATGGTCGATGGTCCGCTGCGTGCCTTGAATCTGATCGACGCACTAGAGGCGAGGGGCGGACTCGACGGCTACGATCTGCTGCCCGCGGTGCGCGCCGACCTGTTGCGCCGCCTCGGCCGGCGCGATGCCGCCCGCGATGCGTATCATCGGGCCAGTGCAGCCACGCAACTGGCACCGCTACGCCGGCTTTACGCGCGGCGATTGGCTGAGCTGGACGAGATGACCGATCCGGAGATCTAGGCTGTCGCTTCGCTGGGCAGGCTGGCGAGCAGGGCCTGCAGCGTGGTCAGCGTCGAATGATCGACGAGGCCATCGACGCGCTCGGGACGGAAATGGCGCTGGAAGGCGGTGACCACTTCCATGGTCGGGGCATTGTACTGGCCATCGGTCTCGATGCCGTAGCCATAGCGCGCCAATGCATGCTGCAGCGCCAGTACGTCGTCGCCCGCAGTGCCGAGTTTCATGGTTTCGCCGCGCACGATCGGCGCCGGCATCACCCAGTGGCCTACGCCGGAATTGGCCAGCGAGTGCCACGGGAATTTCTCGCCGGGATCCTTCTTGCGCGAGGGCGAGACGTCGGAATGGCCGAGCACGCGATGCGGCTGCAGGTCATGACGCAGCATGATGCCGCGGCACAGCGCGGTGACGGCGGCGATCTGCCGGCTTGGAAAATCCGGATAGCCCCAGTCATGACCGCGATTGATGATCTCGATGCCGATCGAGCAGGAATTGATGTCCTCTTCGCCGGCCCAGAAACCGACGCCGGCGTGCCAGGCCCGCTTGGCTTCCGGCACTGTCTGCACGATACGGCCATCCTCGAGCACGATGTAATGCGCAGAGACATCGGTGCCCGCGCTGCACAGGCGCGTGATCGCGCCTTCCGGATCGGGCATGCCGGTGTAGTGCAGCACGATCATATCGGGCACGAGGCCCTTGTTGCGGTCACCGAAATTCGGCGACGGGATCACATCGGAAACAACGGATGAATCCGGGGTAAAGGTCGGCATGTCCGCGGCGCCCTTGGGAATCGGGAGGGCGCGTTGACGCTTGGAGTCGGATCCAGCGGGTGCGGACGAAGGTGAAGCCATCAGAAAACTCAAATCAGTCACGAGAACAGCGGCACATCAGGGTTGCGCCGCAGGCGCGTACTATCCTCGACTGGCACCTTGCTATGCAACGACTGCATGACAGTTTTGCCCCATTTTTATCCACTGTGGGCTTAAAGCATCAGCACTACGATGAAACCGGCACTTGCAATTGATCGACTGCTCTCCAACCCATCAACGCTTTCTTAACGCTAAGTGCCGTTACTGAGTGGTGAAGAGCCAACCTGAAAAGGGCGGCCAAAGTTCCATTTTGACGCTCAGATCCCGGCGTTCTGATCCCATGGCAATCCCGAAGAATCCATGCGGACATCAGGCCTGCCTCGCGCAAAACGCGGGCGGCGCGTCGAATGGAACCCGCAATCGTGCGGCGATCGGGCTTTTTGATCGGAAAAGCCGGGTGCCGCGCCGACAATTGAGGCGACATGGGCCTGTTCGTGTCCAGTTTGATTTTGCGCCTCGATGCGAAGGAACGGAACGCGCTGTCTGCGTGCTTCCGGCAGGCCCGCGCATGAGCACGCCCGATACAAGGCATATCTCTGTTCTCGGCGTTGAAGCCGTCGATATGCTGAGCCCGCGCGCCGGTGGTATTTATGTCGATGCCACATTCGGCGCCGGCGGCTATTCCCGCGCCATTCTCGCGACCGAGGGAACCCGCGTCATCGCCATCGATCGCGACCGGACCGCCATCGCCGGTGGTTTCGATCTGGTCGACGCATCCGACGGCCGTCTCACGCTGGTCGAGGATCGCTTCTCCAATCTCGCTGATGTGTGTGCTGCCCAGGGCGAGCCGCTCGTCGATGGCGTCGTGATGGATGTCGGCGTTTCGTCGATGCAGATCGATCAGGCCGAACGCGGCTTCTCTTTTCGCTTCGACGGCCCGCTCGACATGCGCATGAGCCAGCACGGGCCAACCGCGGCCGACGTGGTGGCGAAGGCCTCCGAAGCCGATCTCGCCAATATCATTTATATCTTCGGCGAGGAGCGGCATTCCCGCTCTGTCGCGCGCGCGATCGTTGCGGCACGCAAGGAAGCTGACATCGAGACGACGAAGCAGCTTGTCGATATCGTGCAGAAAGTTGTGTGGGCCAAGCCCGGTGAAATCCATCCGGCGACGCGCACGTTCCAGGCGCTGCGCATCTTCGTCAATGCGGAGCTCGACGAACTCCATACCGCGCTCGCCGCTGCCGAGCGCGTGCTGAAGCCGGGTGGCCGGCTGTCGGTAGTCTCGTTCCATTCGCTGGAAGACCGCATCGTCAAGAATTTCATGACCGAGCGCAGCAAGACCGGCGGCGGATCGCGGCATCTGCCCGAGGTCGCGCAATCCCGTCCGCGCTTCTCGCTCGTCAACAAGCGCCCGATCACTGCGGGCGACGAAGAACTCAAGGCCAATCCGCGCGCGCGCTCTGCGAAGCTGCGCGGCGCCGAGCGCACCGATGCGCCGGCGCAGGATGCCGGCCCGTTGCCGGGCTGGCCGACGCTCGCCTCCGTGTTGAGGGGAGGCTGACCATGCGGATCATCCACCTTCTCGTGATCGCCGTTCTCGTCTTCGCCGCCGCCTATGTCTATCGCATCAAGATGGAATCCACCGTGCGCACCGAGAAGGTGCTGCGCCTGCACGCCGATATTCGTGAGCAGCGCGATGCCATCGCGTCGCTGCGCGCCGAATGGGCCAAGCTGGATGCGCCGATGCGGCTGCAGGGTCTGGCCGAACGCCATCTCAAGCTGCAGCCGGTGACGGCGCAGCAGTTCGACACAATGAAGAACCTGCCGGATCGGCCGCCGAACTTCGCCAAGCCCGGTGAGCCCGATCCGATCGGCGCGATGATCCACACCATCGATCCGGATATCGTGACCGGCTCGCTGCCGGCGCCGGAGGATCCGCAGTGACAGGTCCGCAACTCGACCCGAACAAACCGATCACCCGGCCGCCCGAGCCCTGGCGTCAGCGTCTGATCCGCAGTCTGCTCTACGGACGCAACGTCGATCGTGCAGCGAAGGCGCGCGCGCGCGTCGGTCTTGCGATGATCGCGTTCGGTGGTGTGTACGGCATCATTGCCGTGCGTCTGATCATGTTTGCCGTCAACGGCGACACCCATGCCGAGCGCCGCTCCACGCGTGACGCCATCGCGACCGCACGTCCCGATATCGTCGACCGCAACGGCGCGATCCTGGCGACCGACGTCAAGTCACCGTCGCTGTTCTCGGAGCCACGCCGTATCATCGACAAGGACGAAGCGGTCGAATTGCTCACTGGCGCATTGCCCGATCTCGATGGCGCCGAAGTGCGCGAGCGGATCATGAGCAAGAAGGGCTTTGCCTGGCTGAAGCGCGAGATCACGCCGCAGCAGCAGCGCGACATTCACCGGCTGGGCATTCCCGGCATCGGCTTCCTGCGCGAGAACAAGCGCGTCTATCCGAGCGGTGCGGCGGTCTCGCATCTGATCGGCCTGACCAACATCGACAATCAGGGCATTGCCGGCATCGAGAAATGGCTCGACAGCAATGGCCTTGCCGATCTGCATCGCGCGGGCTTTGCTTCGGATCGTCTGCAGAAGCCGGTCGAACTCGCCGTCGACCTGCGCGTCGAACACGCGCTGCGTGATGAACTGCTCAAGGCCAAGGCGAAGTACAGCGCCAAGGCGGCGTCCGGTCTCGTGTCAAACGTGAAGACCGGCGAGATCGTCGCCATGGTCTCACTGCCTGACTTCGATCCGAACAATCCGAAGGAAGCGCACGATCCCGACCGCATCAACCGCCTGACCACCGGCGTCTATGAAATGGGCTCGACCTTCAAGACGCTGACGCTGGCGATGGCGCTCGACAGCGGCAAGGCCAATCTCAATACGATGTATGACGCGCGCTATCCGCTGAGCTACGGCAAGTTCAAGATCCACGACACCCATCCGGTGCCGCGTCCGATCTCGCTCGCCGAAGTCTTCACTTTCTCGTCAAACGTCGGTGCTGCGAAGATCGCGCTCGGGCAGGGCGTCGAAGCGCACAAGGCCTTCCTGAAGAAAGTCGGCCAGCTCGATCGCCTGCGCACCGAACTGCCGGAAAGCGCGATGCCGATCGTGCCGAAACGCTGGGGTGAACTGAACACCATCACCATCGCATTCGGTCACGGCATGGCCGTGGCGCCGCTGCAGGCGGTGATGGGCGTCAATGCGATGATCAATGGCGGTCTGCTCATTCCGCCGACCTTCCTGAAGCGCACCGAAGAGGAAGCGCGGGAGATCGGCAAGCGCGTCATCAAGAAAGAGACCAGCGACAAGGTGCGCTACATGATGCGCCTGAATGCCGAGGTCGGTTCGGCGCGGCAGGCAGAAGCCAGGGCCAAGGGGTACTATCTCGGCGGCAAGACCGGCACGGCCGAAAAGGTCGTCAACGGCCGCTATTCCAAGAAGCAGGTGCTGAATTCCTTTACCGCCGTGCTGCCGATGGATAATCCGCAATTCCAGGTGCTGGTGATGCTGGACGAGCCGAAGGCGCTGCCGGAAACCCATGGTTTCATCACCTCGGGCTGGAATGCGGTGCCGACGGGCGGCAACGTGATCGCCCGTATCGCGCCGCTGTTGGGGCTCGAGCCGCGCTTCGATCTGGCGCCGTCCGACCGCCTTATTCTTGCGACATCCAAGGTGACTCAGTAACGCCGCATCTGCGCTTTACAGCCGGTGCAAAATGCGGTTTGCGTGGCGTTGCGGAACCCGATGTGTCACTCGATCTGGCCTGCCCGGAGCAGCATGAAACTACGCGATTTGTTCAACCCTGATGCCGTGATGGAGCCGTCCGCAAGGGATGTCACCGTCACCGGACTGGCTGTGGACAGCCGCGCAGTGAAACCGGGCGATCTGTTCTTCGCACTCGCCGGTGCGAAAACCGACGGTTCGCGTTTCATCGCGCAGGCACTGGCGTCGGGTGCCGTCGCCGTCGCCGGTGCCCACAAGCCCGACAGTTTGTCCGTGCCCTTCGTGCGCACGCCCAATCCGCGCCTTGCGCTGGCTCTGGCTGCCGCCAAATTCTATCCGCGCCAGCCCGCGGTCATCGCCGCCGTCACGGGTACGTCGGGCAAGACATCGGTTGCATCCTTTGCGCGCGAAATCTGGGGCCGTCTCGGATATGCCTCAGCAAGCATCGGCACCATCGGTCTCGTCTCGCCGAAGCGCACCGTCTATGGCTCGCTCACGACGCCGGATCCGATCTCGCTGCACCAGCAGATCGACGAGATCACCGGCGAGGGCGTGACGCATCTCGCGCTCGAAGCGTCGTCGCACGGCCTCGATCAATTCAGGCTCGACGGTGTGCGGGTCTCTGCCGCCGGCTTCACCAACCTGTCGCGCGATCACATGGACTACCATCCGGACGTCGCGCACTACCTCAGTGCCAAGCTGCGGCTGTTCCTCAATCTGGTTGTGGATGGTGGCGTCGCCGTGATCGCGGCCGATCATGAGCACTCGCCGCAGGTGATCCATGCTGCACAGTCGCGCCACCTGCGTCTGATGAAAGTCGGCCGCAAGGGCGACGGTGCAGCCGAGGGTATTCGCCTTGTCGATGCCACGGTCGAAGGCTTCGCGCAGAAACTCACACTTGAGCATCGCGGCAAGAGCCATCAGATCAAGCTGCCACTGGTCGGTGAATTCCAGATCGAGAACGCGCTCGTTGCGGCCGGCCTTGTCATCGGCACCGGTGGCGACGTCGATGCGACATTCGCCGCGCTCGAACATCTCCAGGGCGCCAAGGGGCGTCTCGAGCAGGTCGGTGCGCACAACGGCGCGCCGGTCTTCGTCGATTACGCCCACAAGCCCGACGCGCTCGCGAAGGCGCTGCAAGCACTGCGTCCCTATGCCAAGCGGAAACTCGTCGTGGTATTCGGCGCCGGCGGCGATCGCGACGCCGGCAAGCGGCCGCTGATGGGCGAGATCGCCAGCGAAAATGCTGACAGCGTGATTGTCACCGACGACAATCCGCGCAGCGAGAATCCCGCAAGCATCCGCGCGGCCATCATGGCGGCTGCGAAGGGCGCCACCGAAATCGGCGACCGCGCCGAAGCCATCCGCGTGGCCGTCGAAGGCCTGCAGCCCGGCGATGCCCTGCTGATTGCCGGCAAGGGCCATGAAACGGGACAGATCGTCGGTGATCGCACGCTGCCGTTCAGCGATCACGAGGCCGCCGCAGCGGCGCTTGCCAAGAGGACTGCATGAGCGAGTTTCTTTGGACATCGGCCGCGATGGCAGATGCGATGCGCGCCACAAAACAGGGCGCGTTGCCCGACGGCATCACCGGCATTTCGATCGATACGCGCACCATCAAGCCCGGCGAGGCTTACTTTGCGATCAAGGGCGACGTGCATGACGGCCACGCCTTCGTCGAGGCCGCGCTGAAGGCCGGTGCTGGTCTTGCTGTCGTCGAAGCCGCGCAGCGTGACAAGTTTCCCGCGGATGCGCGCCTGCTGGTGGTCGACGACGTGCTCGCAGCGCTCGTCGAACTCGGCATCGCCTCGCGTGCACGTCTGAAGGCGCCGATCATTGCGATCACCGGTTCGGTCGGCAAGACCTCGACCAAGGAAGCGCTGCGCCGCGTGCTGGAAGCGCAGGGCAAGACACATGCCTCGGTCGCGTCGTTCAACAATCACTGGGGCGTGCCGCTGACGCTGGCGCGCTGCCCGGCCGATGTGCGCTTCGCGATCTTCGAAATCGGCATGAATCATGCCGGCGAAATCGAGACCTTGGTGAAGATGGTGCGGCCGCATTATGCCGTCATCACCACCGTCGAGCCGGTGCATCTGGAATTCTTCGCCGGTGTCGAAGCCATTGCCGACGCGAAAGCCGAAATCTTCTCCGGGCTAGAGCCTGATGGCGTCGCGATCCTCAATCGCGATAATTCGCAGTTCGCGCGGCTACAGAAGAGTGCAAAGAAAGCCGGTGTCTCGCGCATCGTCTCGTTCGGGGCCGACAAGAAGGCTGAAGCACGGCTGCTCGACGTCTCATTGCATCCGACCTGTTCGGCGGTGCATGCGAACATTCTCGGCCATGACGTCACCTACAAGCTCGGCATGCCCGGTCGCCATATGGCGATGAATTCCCTCGCGGTGCTGGCCGCGGCCGAACTGATGGGCGCCGATCTCGTCCATGCCGCCTTGACGCTGTCGCAGGTCGTGCCTGCCGCGGGCCGCGGCGTCCGCCATGTCCTGGAAGTCGGGGGCGGCGAGGCGACGTTGATCGATGAGAGCTACAATGCCAACCCGGCCTCGATGGCGGCGGCGATCAATGTGCTCGGCGCAGCAGCCATCGGGCCAAAGGGCCGCCGCATTGCGGTGCTCGGCGACATGCTCGAACTCGGCGCCGATGGCGCGAAACTTCACGCCGGGCTGCTGGATGCGGTGCAGTCCAATGGCATCGATCTGGTATTTTGCTGTGGTCCCCTGATGCGCAATCTTTGGGATGCTCTTTCCACGGGCAAGCGGGGCGGCTATGCCGGGGATGCGGCGGCGCTCGAATCGCAGGTGCTGGCCGCGATCCGCGCCGGTGACGCCATCATGGTCAAGGGCTCGCTCGGCTCGAAGATGAAACCGATTGTCTCCGCGCTCGAAAAGCGCTTTCCCGGCAACGCCGCGCTCGACGACGCCGCGGTATAGGGCGGACTGAATGTTCTACTGGCTGATCGACTTCGCGGGCACCGTGCCGGTGTTCAACGTGTTCCGCTACATCACCTTCCGCACCGGCGGCGCGGTGGTCACCGGCGCACTGTTCGTATTCCTGTTCGGACCCTGGATCATCGACAATCTGCGTCTGCGCCAGGGCAAGGGCCAGCCGATCCGAACCGACGGGCCGCAGTCGCATCTGGTCAAGGTGGGCACGCCGACCATGGGCGGGCTGATGATCCTGTCCGGCCTCGTGGTCTCCACGCTGCTCTGGGCCAATCCGCGCAATCCCTATGTCTGGATCGTGCTGGCCGTGACGCTCGGCTTCGGCTTCGTCGGCTTCTATGACGACTATCTGAAAGTGACCAAGCAGAGCCATAAGGGCTTTGCCGGTCGCACGCGTCTGTTGATCGAATTTATCATTGCTGGCGCAGCCTGTTTCGCTTTCGTCAAGCTCGGCCGCGATCCGCTGTCCTCCTCGCTGGTGATCCCGTTCCTCAAGGACGTGATCGTGAATTTCGGCTGGTTCTTCGTGCTGTTCGGCGCCTTCATCGTGGTCGGCGCCGGCAATGCCGTGAACCTCACCGATGGTCTCGACGGCCTCGCCATCGTTCCGGTGATGATCGCGTCGGCCTCGTTCGGCATGATCGCCTATCTTGCCGGCAACGCGGTGTTCTCCGACTATCTGCAGATCAACTACGTCGCCGGCACCGGCGAACTCGCCGTGCTCTGCGGTGCGGTGCTGGGTGCTGGCCTCGGCTTCCTCTGGTTCAATGCGCCGCCGGCCTCGATCTTCATGGGCGATACCGGCTCGCTGGCGCTGGGCGGCATGCTCGGCTCCATCGCGGTTGCCGTGAAGCACGAGATCGTGCTCGCGGTGATTGGCGGTCTGTTCGTGCTCGAAGCCGTCTCGGTGATCGTGCAGGTCACGTCCTTCAAGCTCACCGGCAAGCGCGTGTTCCGGATGGCGCCGATCCATCACCACTTCGAGCAGAAGGGCTGGACCGAGCCGCAGATCGTCATTCGCTTCTGGATCATCTCGGTGATGCTGGCGCTGGTCGGCCTCTCCACGCTGAAGCTGCGGTGAGATCGTGATCCCCGTCACCTCATTTGCTGGCAAGACCGTCGCCGTCTTCGGCCTCGGCGGCTCCGGCCTTGCGTCCTGCCACGCGCTACAGGCAGGCGGCGCCGAAGTCATCGCCTGTGACGACAGCATCGACAGGATGGTCGCGGCCACGCAGGCCGGTTTCATTACCGCCGATTTGCGCACGGTGGCATGGGGTGCCTTTGCCGCATTGATCCTGACGCCCGGCGTGCCGCTGACGCATCCGGCGCCGCATTGGACGGTGGTTGCCGCGCAGGCCGCGGGCGTCGAAGTGATCGGCGATATCGAACTGTTCTGCCGCGAGCGCAAGTTGCACGCGCCCGATGCGCCTTTCGTCGCCATCACCGGCACCAACGGCAAATCGACGACCACGGCGCTCGTCGCGCATCTGATGCGCGAGGCCGGTTTCGATACACAGATGGGCGGCAATATCGGCACCGCGATCCTGTCGCTGGAGCCGCCGCGCGCCGGCCGCGTCCATGTGATCGAGATGTCGTCCTATCAGATCGATCTCACGCCCTCGCTCGATCCGTGCGTCGGCATCCTGCTCAATGTCACGCCCGATCATATCGATCGTCACGGCACGCTGGCGCATTACGCTGCCGTGAAGGAGCGTCTCGTTGCCGGTGTGCAGGCTGGCGGCACGGCGATCATCGGCGTCGATGACGACTGGTGCAGCAAATCAGCCGATCGCATCGAGCAGTCCGGCAAGCGCGTGGTGCGCGTCTCCGTCGAACATCCGCTGGCCGATGGCCTCACCATCAAGGGCAGCACCATCGTGCGCAATGCCGGCGGCGCGCAGAGCGATGTCGTCGACATCGCTGGTATCGGCTCGCTGCGCGGCTTGCACAACGCGCAGAACGCAGCCTGTGCTTCCGCCGCAGCGCTGGCGCTCGGCGTCAGCCCTGCGGTGCTGCAAAAGGGTCTGCGCAGCTTTCCCGGTCTCGCGCATCGCATGGAGCAGGTGGGGCGTCAGGGCACGACGTTGTTCGTCAACGACTCCAAGGGCACCAATGCCGACGCCGCTGCCAAGGCGCTGTCGTCCTTCAACGACATCTTCTGGATCGCCGGCGGCAAGCAGAAAGAGGGCGGCATCACCTCGCTGGCCGAATTCTTCCTGCGCATCCGGGGCGCTTATCTGATCGGCGAAGCCGCCAACGATTTCGCGCAGACGCTGGACGGCAAGGTGCCCTACGAGATCAGCGTCAGTCTCGACGTCGCCGTGGCCAATGCCGCGCGCGATGCGGCGGAAGCCGGGCTCGCTGAACCCGTTGTGCTGCTGTCGCCCGCCTGCGCCTCGTTTGATCAGTTCCGCAATTTCGAGATCCGAGGCGACCGGTTCAGGGAACTGGTGCTGGCGCTGGACGGGGTGAGGGCGGTTTAAGGCGTGATCTTCACGATCCAGTATCAGCCGACGTGTTCTGGCTCAGTCGAAGGAATATCACGCGGCTGTTGGGAGCCAACAGTCGAGGTCATTTGATCGCACCGTGCAGGGGGCGTTGATGATTGAGCCGTCGGATGATCGCAAGGACACGTCGCCGCTGATCGCAGAGATCGCCGAATTTATTCGGCATCATGCGACGGGCTCGATCCTCCGCGTCGGCATCGATGGCGTGGACGGTGTAGGAAAGACGGTGTTCGCGGACACGCTCGCGCGTGTAATCGGCACGCTCGGACGGCCCGTTATCCGCGCCTCCGTGGACAGCTTTCACAACACGCGCGAGATCCGATACCGGCAGGGCAAAACCTCTCCACATGGCTTTTACGCGGACTCCTATAATTATGTTGAGTTGCGGAAAGTACTGCTCGATCCTCTCGGACCCGGCGGCTCGCGCGTCTATTGCCCTGCCATCTTCGATCACACCGTGAACGCCCCGGTCGCCGCTTGCTGGTCGATTGCCGATCCCGATGCTGTCCTCGTCCTCGATGGCATTTTTCTGCACCGCCCGGAACTCAGGGACGTCTGGGACCTGTCGATTTTTCTGGATGCGCCATTCGCCATCACCATCCCGCGCGGCGCCGGTCGCGGCCCCGGATACGGATCGGCTGATGTGGATGCCGCGTCCAACCGGCGCTACATCGAAGGCCAGCGCCTGTATCTGCAAGAGAACGACCCGCAAAACCGCGCGGATCTCGTCATCGACTATTCCGATTTCACGCACCCTGCAGTCACAGCCCGCCGCTGGCCGCCCTGAATGGGGCCAAATTTTCACAATCCATTAACCGTCTGGCAACCACGATGGCCCATCGATAGGAGTTCATCGACCCGCAGGACGCGCTTATGATCTCTCGCGAACAACGCACACCGCTCAGCGAATGGTGGTGGACCGTGGACCGCCTGCTGCTGGCGGCGATCATCGCGCTGATGCTGGCCGGCGTGATCCTGTCGCTGGCCGCCTCGCCGCCGGTGGCGACGCGCATCGGGCTCGATCCGTTCCACTTCTTCAACCGCCACATCCTGTTCCTGGTGCCGTCGATTATCGTACTGATCGGCGTGTCCTTCATGACGCCGCGGCAGATCCGCCGCTCGGCGCTGGTGGTGTTCGCGATCTCCATCGCGCTGATCCTGGCGACCTTGCTGATCGGGCCGGAGGTGAAGGGCGCCAAGCGCTGGATCACCATTCTCGGCATCAACATCCAGGCGTCGGAATCCGCCAAGCCTGCTTTTGTCGTCATCGCCGCCTGGCTGTTCTCGGAGTCCGCGCGCAAGCCAGAGATGCCCGCGACGTCCATGGCCATTGTCCTGCTGATGATGCTGGTGTCGCTGCTGGTGATGCAGCCTGACTTCGGTCAGACCATGCTGATCCTGATGGCCTGGGGTTCGCTGTTCTTCATCGCCGGCATGCGCATGGTCTGGGTATTCGGCCTCGGCGCCACCGCGGCAGGCGGGCTATTGATGGCTTACTTCCTGGTGCCGCACGTCGCCGGCCGTATCAAACGCTTCATGGATCCCGCCTCGGGCGATACGTTCCAGGTCGATACGGCGATGGAGGCGTTTTCGAATGGCGGCTGGTTTGGCCTCGGGCCGGGCGAGGGCATCGCCAAGCGCAGCCTGCCGGACAGCCACACCGACTTCGTCTTCGCCGTCGGCGCCGAGGAATTCGGCATCCTGCTGTGCCTCGCGGTGCTCAGCCTGTTCGCCTTCATCGTGATCCGCGCAATGTCGCGCGCCTACGCCACCGAAGATCTGTTCTCGCGCTTCGCTGCGTCGGGTCTCGCGATCCTGTTTGGCGTGCAGGCGGCGATCAACATGGCGGTCAATCTGCATCTGATCCCCGCCAAGGGCATGACGCTGCCCTTCATCTCCTATGGCGGCTCGTCGATGATCTCGCTGGCCTACAGCGTCGGCATGCTGCTCGCTTTGACGCGTATGCGCCCGCGCACCGAAGTCGAGGCGATCGACGCCCACGTCGCGCGCACTTACGCGTGATGAGTACCGCGCCCCTCATATTGCTTGCGGCGGGCGGCACCGGCGGACATCTGTTTCCGGCGGAAGCGCTCGGCGTCGCGCTGATGAAGCGCGGGCTGCGCGTCCGGCTCGTGACGGATGCGCGAGCGCTGAAATATAGCGGGCTGTTTTCACGCGAGATGATCGATGTGGTGCCGAGCGAGACCGTGCGCTCCCGCAATCCCATCTCGCTGGCCCGCACCGGCATCATGCTCGCCGCCGGCACGGTGATGGCGCTGAATCTGATGCGCAGTTTGAAGCCAGCGGCGGTGATCGGCTTCGGCGGCTACCCGACCGTGCCGCCGTTGTTCGCCGCGCGCCTGTTCGGCATCCCTAGCCTGATCCACGATTCCAATGCGGTGATGGGCCGCGCCAATCGCATGCTGTCCGGCAAGGTTAGCGCCATCGCCACATCGCTGCCCGGCGTGCTCGACCGCGATCCCGAATTGTCGAAGAAGACCACCACAACAGGCACGCCGATGCGCCCGGCGATCCTCGCCGCTGCTGCCGTCCCCTACGCGGCGCCGGATCTCACCGGACCATTCCGCTTGCTCGTGGTCGGTGGCAGCCAGGGCGCGCGCATCATGGCTGATATCGTGCCTGGCGCCATCGAGCGTCTCGAGCCCGCGCTGTGGAATCGCCTCGTGCTCACACAACAGGTGCGCGACGAAGACATGAGCCGCGTGCGTGCCGTCTACGACAAGCTTAAGATCAAGGCCGAGCTCGCGCCGTTCTTCGGCGATCTCCCTGCGCGTCTCGCCTCAAGCCAACTGGTGATCTCGCGCTCCGGTGCGGGCACCGTCGCCGAACTCGGTGCCATCGGCCGGCCCTCCATTCTGGTGCCGCTGCCCGGCGCGCTGGATCAGGATCAGTTCGCCAATGCCGGCGTGCTCGCGGATGCGGGCGGTGCGCTTCGTATTGCGCAGGCCGATTTCACGCCGGATCGTCTGGCAGCGGAAATCTCGGCACTGGCCGGCGAACCGGCGCGGCTGACTGCAATGGCGTCTGGTGCGCGCAAGGTCGGCCGGCTCGATGCAGCGGAACGGCTGGCGGACCTCGTGGCCAAGGTCGCGAAGATTTAGGTCATCGGTTCTGCTACACGTTGTCCCCACGCGGTTCGCCGGGGGGACAATGAGCGGAGAGTATCTTTCCAATATTCCGATGACGCACCGCGAGATCGCGCAGGCTGCGCTCAGGGCGTCCGTCGGTTCTGCAACCATCGATTCCATCCGGCCGATTCCGGGTGGCGTCTCGGGCGCGCTCGTCTATCGCGTGGATGCCGGCGGCCGCCGCTACGTGTTGCGGATGGAGGGCCTTGCCAGTCCGCTGCGTAATCCGCACCAATATACGTCGATGCGCATCGCTGCAGAGGCAGGGATCGCGCCGCGGCTGCACCATGTGGATGAGACCGCACGTGTCGCGGTGATGGACTTTATCGTCGAGCAACCATTGAACACCTATCCCGGCGGCCCTCACGCTTTGGCACAGGCGCTGGGAGACATGCCGCGGCGGCTGCAGGGGACGCCAAGGTTCGGGCGCTTCGTCGAATATCCCGAGATCGTTGCCCGGCTGTGGGCCCATGTCTGCCGCACAAATCTGTTTGCGCCCGGCGTGCTCGATGCCCACACACAGCGTCTGGCAGACCTCCGCGGCGCCTATACGTGGAATAGCGACGAGGCGGTTTCCAGCCACAACGATATCCTGCCGCGCAATCTTCTGTTCGACGGCGAGCGGTTGTGGCTGGTCGATTGGGAGTCGGCCTATTGCAACGATCCGGTCGTCGACATGGCGACCATGCTCGACAATTTTGCGCCGTCACCTGAACTCGAAGAGGTGTTTTTGCAGGCATGGCTTGGTCACCCGCCCGATCGCAGCCTGCGCGATCGTCTCGAATTGATGCGCGCGCTTACTCGTCTGTTTTATGCGGGCGTCCAGTTCAGCGCCGTAGCGACCGCGTCGCGCTCGGTGCCGGACACGGATCTCTCGGCTCCTACACTTGCGGAATTCCAGCAGGCCTTACGCGACGGGCGGCTGGCGCCCGACGCGTTGGAGACCAGGCATCTGCTTGGAAAGATGTATCTCGCCGCATTTTTCACGGGCGAGAAACCGCCGGGGCTACCTCCGCCGATCAGTGCCTTTCAAGTGATGGGCACAGCGGAGGCATGACGACGAGGTGCTGAAACGCTACAGCCTCACGGTCTCCACCAGATAATCCAGAAACGCCCGCACCCGCGCCGGCAATTGTCCGCCATGGCCGACGAACACCGCGTGGATCGGCTCGATGTCGCCGGGATTGAATGCTTCGAGTAGCGGCACGAGCCGTCCCGCCGCAATGTCGGCCTCAACATGAAAGCGGGCCAGCCGCGCGAGGCCCATCCCGGCCACGGCGAGGTGCTGCATCGCTTCGCCGTCGCTGACGAGGGCATTGCCCGACGGCATCACGGCGATTGTCTCGCCGCCGAACTTGAACGGCCAGCCGTTCTCCCACTTGGCGAAGCCGAAGCGCAGCAGATTATGGTCAGCGAGATCGTCCGGCGTCTTTGGTGTGCCGCGCTCGGCGAGATAGCCGGGCGAGGCGACCACGACCATCCGGCTCTCGCCGAGTTTGCGCGCCAGCAGTCGTGACTCGCGCATCAAGCCAACGCGAATGGCGACATCGGCGCGCTCTTCCAGGAGATCCACCACGAGATCAGTCAGAACGACCTCGACCTTGATCTCGGGATAGCGCTTCGCGAATTCCGGCAGCAGCGGCAGCAGGAGACGCAGGCCGAACGGCACGCTGGTATTGACGCGCAGCAGACCGCTCGGTGTTGCGCCGATGGCAGCCTCGCGCTCGGCCGCGCCCATCTCGTCGAGAATGCGCAGTGCGCGCTCATAGAACGCGCTGCCTTCCGGTGTGAGCTGGAGCTTGCGCGTCGAGCGGTTGATCAGCCGCACGCCGAGCCTTGCTTCCAGCCGCGCCACCAGTTTGCTGACGGCAGAGGGAGTCATCCGGAAGGCCCGCGCCGCGGTCGAAAAACCGCCGAGCTCGACCACGCGGGTGAACACTTCCATCTCGCCGGAGCGGTTGACGTCCAGTCGTGACATCTGGCTTCAATCTATTGAGTGAATTCAATTCACAAATATTGTGCCTATGCCACGTCTATCTCATCAATGTCAGGAGGTCCACATCTCCCGCTGTCGGGCATCTGGCCCGTTTCACGCACGGGATAGGATCATGCCTCTCGCACTTTACGCGCTTACCGCCGGCGCCTTCGGAATTGGCGTCACCGAATTCGTCATCATGGGTCTCCTCATCGAGGTCGGCGGCGACCTCGGCGTGTCGATCCCGGCCGCGGGTCTGCTGATCTCGGGCTATGCGCTGGGTGTCGTGCTCGGCGCCCCGATCATGACCATCGCCACCAGTCGCTGGCCGCGCAAAACCGTGCTGCTGGTGCTGATGGGCATCTTCACGCTGGGCAATCTCGCTTGTGCGCTGGCCCCGGATTACTGGAGCCTGATGGCGGCACGCGTGCTCACGGCTTTCGCGCATGGCACGTTCTTCGGCGTGGGCTCGGTGGTGGCGACGAGCCTCGTGCCCGAGAACAAGAAGGCGTCGGCGATCTCCATCATGTTCGCCGGCCTGACGGTGGCGACCATTCTCGGTGTGCCGTTCGGCACATGGCTCGGGCAGGGCCATGGCTGGCGTGCGACCTTCTACGCGGTGACGCTGGTGGGAATGGTTGCGATGGCAGCAGTGGCGCTGCTGGTGCCTGATGTGAAGGCACCGGAAGAACACAGCAAGCTGTCCGACGATCTTGCGGTGCTGGTGCGGCCCCAGGTGCTGCTCGGTCTGCTCACAACAATTTTGGGCTGGATCGGCATCTTCGCGCTGTTCACCTATGTCGCGCCGATCCTGACGAAGATTTCCGGCTTTTCCGATGCGGCCGTATCGCCGATCCTGCTGGTGTTCGGCGCTGGCGCCATCGTCGGTAATCTCGCCGGTGGACGTCTGGCCGATCGCTGGCCGGCGGGCAGCGTGTTCGGCAGCCTGCTGGCCTTGGCCGTGACGCTCGTGCTGATCACCTTCGCCGCGCATAATCAGGTCGCCGTCATCATCGCCATCGCGCTGCTTGGTGCCACGGCCTTCGCCACCGCATCGCCCTTGCAGATGGCCGTGTTGCGTCAGGCCCAGGGCGCCGGCCAGAGTCTCGCATCGAGCTTCAATATCGCCGCGTTCAATCTCGGCAATGCCATCGGTGCCTGGCTTGGCGGCGCGGTGATCGCGCATGGCGGTCTGAGCGCGGTGCCATGGGTTGCGGCGCTCGCTCCGCTGGCCGGGCTCGCCGTGGCGCTCATTGCCAATCGTGCGGATCGCGCACCGGCAGTGGTTCCAGCACCGGCGGAATAGGGGGCTCAAGGCGGATTCGTCTGATCCGCAAGCCAAATTTCCGTCTTTTTCGCCATGGCCGGGCTTGTCCCGGCCATCCACGTCTGTTTGAAGGAGTCATCTGCTCGAACGAGCTTGGATGCCCTGCGCGCCGCCGGGCATGACGAACGATAGAGACACCCCATGAGACTGCCGCGCGAAATCGGACCCATTCACTTTGTCGGTATCGGCGGCATCGGCATGAGCGGCATCGCCGAGGTGCTGTGCAATCTCGGCTACACCGTGCAGGGCTCCGACGCCTCCGAAAGCGCCAACGTCAATCGCCTCAGAGAAAAGGGCATCACCATTCATGTCGGCCACAAGGCCGATAACGTCTCAGGCGCCGACGTGCTCGTGGTCTCCACCGCGATCAAGCGCGACAATCCGGAACTGATGGCTGCGCGCGCGCAGCGCATTCCCGTGGTGCGCCGCGCCGAGATGCTCGCCGAATTGATGCGCCTCAAATCCTGCGTCGCGATCGCCGGTACCCATGGCAAGACCACGACGACCTCGATGGTCGCCGCATTGCTCGATGCCGGCGAGCTCGATCCGACCGTCATCAATGGTGGTATCATCAATGCCTATGGCACCAATGCGCGGCTCGGCGCGGGCGAGTGGATGGTGGTGGAAGCCGATGAGAGCGACGGCACCTTTTTGAAGCTCCCGGCCGATGTCGCCATCGTCACCAATGTGGATCCCGAACATCTCGATCACTTCAAGACCTTCGATGCCGTGCAGGACGCGTTCCGCCACTTTGTCGAGAACGTGCCGTTCTACGGCTTCGCCGTGATGTGCATCGATCACCCCGTGGTGCAGAGCATCGTCGGCAAGATCGAGGATCGCCGCATCATCACTTACGGACAGAACCCGCAGGCCGATGCGCGGCTGGTCGATCTTAAACCTGCCAATGGCGGCTCAAGCTTCAAAGTCGCGTTCCGCGATCGTAAGGCCGGCACCGCGCATGAGATCGACAATCTGCTGCTGCCGATGCCTGGTCGTCACAACGCCCTCAATGCAACGGCGGCGATTGCCGTCGCGCATGAACTCGGCATGTCCGATGAGGCGATCCGCAAGGCCATCGCCGGCTTCGGCGGCGTCAAGCGCCGCTTCACCAAGACCGGCGAGTGGAACGGCGTCACCATCATCGACGATTACGGTCATCACCCCGTAGAGATTTCAGCCGTGCTGCGCGCCGCGCGCGAGAGCACCGCAGGCAAGGTGATCGCCGTGGTGCAGCCGCATCGCTACACGCGCCTGCAGTCGCTGTTCGAGGAATTCTGCACCTGCTTCAACGACGCTGACACGGTGATCGTCGCCGACGTCTATCCCGCGGGCGAAGCGCCGATCGAGGGCATCGATCGCGACAATTTCGTGCTCGGCCTGCGCGCCCACGGCCATCGCGAGGTGATCCCGCTGCAGGAATCTGCGGCGCTTGCTGGTCTCGTGGCTGGCGTTGCAAAGAGCGGCGATACGGTGGTGTGCTTGGGTGCAGGCAATATCACGCAATGGGCTTACGCATTGCCGGGCGAATTGAAGGCGCTGGGCTAAGCGTGGCTGACTTTCCCGACATCGCCCCCGATCTCAAATCCGCGATGCCCGATTTGCGCGGGCGGTTGCTTGCCAATGAATCCTTGGCGCCGCTGACATGGTTTCGTGTCGGCGGTCCGGCGCAGGTGTTATTCACGCCGGCGGATGAGGACGATCTCGCTTACTTCCTCTCGAAGCTTCCCTCCGACATTCCCGTCACCGTCGTCGGCGTCGGCTCCAATCTGATCGTGCGCGATGGCGGCATCAAAGGCGTCGTCATTCGCCTGAGCCCGCGCGGCTTCGGCGCAACATCAGCCGAAGGCGATATCGTGAGCGCCGGCACGGCTGCGCTCGACAAGCGCGTGGCGGAGACGGCAGCAGCGGCTGGTATCGGCGGGCTCGAATTCTACTTCGGCATTCCCGGCTCCATCGGCGGCGCGCTGCGGATGAATGCCGGTGCCAATGGCGACGAGACCAAGGATGTACTGATCGAGGCGACCGGCATCGGCCGCGATGGCACGAAGCACGTCTTCGACAATGCCGGCATGCAATTCGTCTATCGCAATTCCGGCGTCTCACCGTCGATCATCTTCACCTCGGCGAGATTTCGCGGAACGATTACAGAGCCGGCAGCCATTCGCGCGCGGATGGACGAGGTGCAGGCGCATCGCGAGACCGCGCAACCGATCCGTGAAAAGACCGGTGGCTCGACGTTCAAGAACCCGCCCGGTCACTCCGCCTGGAAGCTGGTCGATGCTGCAGGCTGCCGCGGCCTGCGCGTCGGCGGCGCGCAGGTGTCGGAGATGCACTGCAATTTCCTGATCAATACCGGTGATGCCACGGCGAGCGATATCGAAACGCTCGGCGAGACCGTGCGTGCACGCGTGCTGGCGCAGTCGGGCATCGACCTGCATTGGGAAATCAAGCGGATCGGCGTTGCGCCGTAGCACAATATGTCTGACGCGTTTCCTTGACGCGAACCGGCACCACTTCGCTCGGAAACGCTTTGGCTGCTATTTCGGCGGTGGCGGTAGTGCCGACGCAGGCCCGGCCTCGCTGATGCTCAGCAGATTTTCCAGTGGCGCAGGGGCGACGCGGAAGGCGCCGTCGAACGGATGTTCCTGCAGCGCGATAATGCCGAGCGCGACGATGGCGCCGCTGGCGAACACCGTGAGCGCCGCGAGCATGGCCCGCGGACGTTCCAAATGCACCAGCGCCAGCGCCAGTTGCGTGATCAGCCCGAGCAGCAGGACCGACGTCCATTTCAGATCGTTGGTGTGGTCGGTCGACAGGCTGAGCCGGTCGTTGCGCGCGGTCCCGGCGCGGATCGAGGCGCCCATCAGCGCCCCATGCACTGTGTTGCTGGCGTCGCGCGTGATGGCGGGATCGCTGATTTCGCGCAGCAGGCTGTCATAGGCCACATCGGTGCGCGGCGACTTCAGGCCGAGAAGCATTGCCGGCCATTCCTCCGTCACTTCCGATGTCACATAGGCCTTCAGCGCGGCGCGTATGTTGGACATGTCAGTGACCGATGCCACGCTCAGCGTATGGATGTTGCGTAGCTCGCCGGCCTCGATCTGAACGGCGCGGACGGCCTGGCGGTTGCGGTCGCCGACGTCGCTGGCAAGGAAGCCCGTGAGCAGGCCGAACAGGATGGCCACCGAGGAAAAGAAAGGCGCGACGATGCCGTGGATGGACCTCAGCCGCGTCGACAGCAGCCGGCTGGAGGTCAGCCCCACGAGGATCAGTGCGACTCCGTAATAGATGGTGCCCAGCGTCGCGAAGATGCCGAAGGTAGAGAGTTCGAGCCAGGCTCTGATCATCAGGTCGCTTCCATGTCACCGCGGGGCGGGCTCGCAAAACCGCCTCCGACAAGGCATTATATGACTCGGCTAGCGTGATGCTATTGCCTTGTCGGTAAAGGCGCGATTCGCGGATGGGTTCGGAGACGACACGATGACGGAGCAGGCGAGACCTCAGCGGATCACCATCATGTTTGGTGGCCTGAACAAGGAGCGCCTGGTGTCGGTGGCCTCCGCACAGGCGCTGCACAGCGCGTTGCCCGATGCGGATCTGTGGTTCTGGGATGCCGATGACCGCGTCTACGAGACATCGGGCACGGCGCTGCTCTCCCATGATCGTCCGTTCGAGGATCCGTTCAAGCCCGGTGGCAGCAGCATCGGCGTGCTGACGCAGGCGCTCGACAAGGCCCAAGCCGAGAACCGTGTGCTAGTGCTCGGCATGCATGGTGGCGCTGCGGAGAATGGCGAGCTGCAGGTGATGTGCGAAATGCGCGGCATCCCGTTCACCGGTTCCGGCTCAGCGTCATCCAATCTGTCTTTCGACAAGGTCGGCGCAAAGCGCTTCGCGGCCATCGCGGGTGTGCCGATCGCGGCAGGTGTCGCATTGAACGATATGGAAGCCGCACTCGCCGAATACGGCAAGCTGATCGCCAAGCCCGCGCGTGATGGATCGAGCTACGGCCTGATGTTCGTCAATGCGAAGCAGGATCTCGTCGCCGTGCGCAATGCGGCCAAGACCGAGGACTATGTGATTGAGCCGTTCGTCGCCGGCGTTGAGGCCACCTGCGCCGTGCTCGAGCAGGCCGATGGCTCGCTGATCGCATTGCCGCCGATCGAGATCATCCCGGCCGACGGTGGTTTCGATTACGAGGCGAAGTATCTCGCCAAATCGACGCAGGAGATCTGCCCGGGCCGCTTCACGCCGGAGATTGCGGCAGCGATCATGGATTTCGCGGTCAAGGCGCACCGGGCGATGTCCTGCCGCGGCTATTCGCGGTCGGACTTCATCGTGTCGGCCAAAGGCCCAGTCTATCTGGAGACCAACACGCTTCCGGGTCTGACCAAGGCCTCGCTCTATCCCAAGGCGCTGAACGCGCAGGGGATCAGTTTCGTCGACTTCCTGAACGGGCAGATCGATCTGGCGGTGAAGCGGGCAGGTGGGTAGGCGGTCTGCCATCTCGCTCCGTCGTGGCCGGGCTTGTCCCGGCCATCCACGCCTTACTTCGCTGCGAAGACGTGGATGCCCGGCACAAGGCCGGGCATGACGGAGTTTCAACCGCTAGCATTGCCGCAGCACCCGATCACCCGCGTTAATTCCGGCAACCCGGCGACGCCGGCCACGAAGCTGCCGCAGTTCCCTCGGGCACGTCAGCCACACCTCGGCTAAAGTCTTCCACAGCCGCATCAAATCGCGCTCTGCGCCCATCCCCTTTACACTTTGTTTACCAGGAAGGCCGAAGGTTAACGCTGGCGGCGCGTGTTGCGCTTGGCTGCCGAGGCGTGAGCTTTGCGGGGATTCCGTGACGACGCGTATCGATGGAAAACCGGCCTTTTTCAAAGGCTTGAATCCATTCTGGCATGACCGAGACGTCACCCGTGTCATGGCCTGTGATTTGGCCCCGCGCCAATGCGGGCATAACCTGTGACGAGCTCGTGGTATGGATGGTGGAGGACGCCTCTCTCGGTCGGTGCGACCCTTGAGGCCCCAAGCTGATCTTAAAATGGCTGCCCTTGGGGCAGGCATTCTGCTGCGTGAGCAGCTGAGCCCGTTCGCCCGCTTCTGGGCGCGTTTTCGTGCCGCCAAGCCTGCCGTCCGCGAACAGAGCTCCAATCGTTTCATCGCAATGCTCGAGCGTTACGTGCCGCGCCGCGTCGGCATTGCGGCCACCGTGCTGATGCTGACGGGCAGCGTTGCGTTCGGCGTGGTCAAGGGTGGCCATGTCGATGAAGTCGTCGCCGCTTTCCAAGATACGCGCAATGCCGCGGCCAATGCCGCCGGCTTCCGCATTGCCTCCGTCATTCTCAACGGCCGCAAGCAGCTGACCCAGGACGAGATCCTGGCCATCGGCGGCGTCAATGGTCGCTCCTCGCTGTTCTTCCTCGATGCCGCGGCTGTTCGCGACAAGCTCAAGGCCAATCCGTGGATTGCTGACGCCAATGTGCTGAAGCTGTATCCGAACCGTCTGCAGATCGATGTCACCGAGCGCACGGCCTTTGCGCTGTGGCAGGAGGACGGTCGTCTCTCGGTGATCGCCGATGACGGTGCCGTTCTCGAAAACTACGTGTCGCGCCGCTTCATGTCGCTGCCGCTGGTGGTGGGCAAGGGCGCCGACAGCAACGCCAGGGATTTTCTCGCGCTGCTGGATCGCTACCCGCAGGTCCGCTCGGTCACCAAGGCTGCGATCTTTGTCGGTGAGCGCCGCTGGAATCTCCGCCTGAAGGATGGCCTCGACATCCGCCTCCCGGAAATCGACGTCGGCAACGCGCTGGCCATGCTCAGCAAGCTCGACAAGGAAGATCGCCTGTTCTCGCGTGACATCGTCGCCATCGACATGCGGCTATCGGATCGGCTGACCGTGCGGCTGTCGGAAGACGCCGCGAAGGCGCGCGAAGACCTGTTCAAGGCACAAGACAAGTCCAAGAAGAAGGCTGGCGCGGCATGACCGGTCTCGATCGCAACCAGGCGCCGAAAACGCGTCAGATGGCGGCCAACCGCACCGCGCTGGTGGCGTCGCTGGACGTCGGCACCAGCAAGATCGCGTGCATGATCGCGCGTCTGCGGCCATCGGCGCCGAACGAAGCCCTGCGCGGCCGCAGCCATGCGGTTGAACTGATCGGCTACAGCCAGATCCAGTCGCGCGGCGTCAAGTCCGGCGCGATCGTCGATATGGGCGAGGCCGAGCAGGCCGTCCGTCAGGCGGTGGCGCTGGCCGAACGTATGGCCAAGGTTCGCGTCGAATCCGTTTTGCTGTCGGTCTCGGCCGGTCGCCTGCAGGGCCAACTGATTGAAGCGTCAGCCGATATCAAGGGCGGCGCCGTCACGGCGTCCGATATCGCACGTGTCACCTCGACCGGCATGCGCCACGCAACGCCGCCGGGCCGCACGGTGCTCCATGCATTGCCGGTCGGCTATTCGCTCGATGGCGTGAAGGGCATTCGCGATCCCAAGGGCATGGTCGCCTCGCAATTCGGCGTCGATATGAATGTCGTCACTGCGGACGCGACGGTCGCACGTAACCTGATGCTGGTCGTCGAGCGCTGCCATCTCAATGTCGAAGCCATGGCTGCGGCGCCTTATGTCGCAGGTCTCTCTGTTCTCACCGATGACGAGACCGATCTCGGCGCTGCCGTCGTCGAGATGGGCGCAGGTACGACAACGATCGCGACCTATTCCGGCGGACGCTTCGTGCATGCCTCGGGATTTGCGGTCGGCGGGCAACACATCACCATGGATCTTGCGCGCGGACTCGGTGCTTGCATCGCGGATGCCGAGCGGATCAAGACGTTATATGGCACGGTGCTGACGGGTGGCTCCGATGCGCGCGAACTGATGAACGTGCCGACGGCTGGTGATAACGATCGCGATTTTCCGCAGGTCGTGTCCCGCGCCACGATTGCGAACATCGTGCGTCAGCGTGCCGAGGAGATTTTTGAGATGGTCAGGGACCGGCTGGCGGATTCGCCCTTCGCTGCAGAACCGCGCGCACGCGTGGTGCTGTCGGGCGGCGCGTCGCAGCTCACGGGCCTCGCCGAACTCGGCAGCCAGATCCTCGGACGGTCCGTTCGCATTGCACGACCACTCGGCTTCGGCCGGCTGCCCAATGAAGCCAAGAGCGCTTCGTTCGCGGTGCCGTCGGGCCTCTTGGTCTATCCGCAATTCGCTCATCTTGAACATGTCGAACCGCGGCATACGCGGCAGCTCAAGACAGCGACCAGTGACGGTTATTTCGGAAAGGTCGGACGATGGCTTCGAGAGGGCTTCTGATGAAATTTTTCCGGCCAGTGCTTTTTCCATCTCCGACGCCATCGGCCACCGGCCAATGGCATGACCACACAACGCGCGCGTAATCGAGAGGCAACCTCATGACCATCAATCTCAACGTTCCTGATATCAGCGAGCTGAAGCCCCGCATTACCGTGTTCGGTGTCGGTGGCGCTGGCGGCAATGCCGTCAACAACATGATCACCGCCGGTCTGCAGGGCGTCGATTTCGTCGTCGCCAACACCGATGCGCAGGCGCTGACCATGTCGAAGGCCCAGCGCATCGTGCAGATGGGCACGCAGGTCACTCAGGGCCTCGGCGCCGGTTCGCAGCCCGACGTTGGCGCTGCCGCCGCGCAGGAAGTCATCGACGAAATCCGTGATCACCTGACCGGCGCCAACATGGTGTTCGTCACCGCCGGCATGGGCGGCGGCACCGGCACCGGTGCAGCGCCCGTCATCGCCAAGACCGCGCGCGACATGGGCATCCTCACCGTCGGCGTGATCACCAAGCCGTTCCACTTTGAAGGCCAGCGCCGCATGCGCACCGCCGAAGCCGGCATTGCCGAGCTGCACAAGGTGGTCGACACGCTGCTGATCATCCCGAACCAGAACCTGTTCCGGGTTGCCAACGAGAAGACAACCTTCGCCGACGCCTTCGCGATGGCCGACCAGGTGCTCTACTCGGGCGTTGCCTGCATCACCGATTTGATGGTCAAGGAGGGCCTCATCAACCTCGACTTCGCCGACGTGCGCGCAGTCATGAAGGAGATGGGCAAGGCGATGATGGGCACCGGCGAAGCTACCGGTGAGAAGCGCGCGCTGACCGCAGCGGAAGCTGCGATCGCCAACCCGCTGATCGACGATAGCTCGATGAAGGGCGCCCGCGGCCTGCTGATCTCGATCACCGGCGGCAAGGACCTGACCCTGTTCGAGGTCGACGAAGCCGCGACCCGTATCCGCGAAGAAGTCGATGCCGACGCCAACATCATTGTCGGCGCCACCTTCGACGAGAGCCTCGATGGCGTGATCCGCGTGTCGGTCGTCGCCACCGGCATCGAGCAGGCCATGCTGGCCCGCAATTCCTCGGCTCCGGTCACCACCGTGACCTCGGCCGTTGCTGCTCCTGCTGGCAACGGCGCTCCGGATGCCCGCCTGGCCGATCTGACCGCGCGTCTTCGCGCTGACAACCAGCGTCTCGCTGCCGCAGCGGCTGCCAAGTCTGCCGGCGGTCCGGCGCCTGCTGCTGCGCCCCGTGCGCCGGCGACCAGCCATGAGCGTGCCGCGCTCGCCGCCATCGCCGCTGCCGTGGCTCCGGAAGCCGCTGCGCCGCAGCAGTATGGCGACGTGATGGTACGTCCGATCGCGCAGAAGCCCTCGCTGTTCCCGGAAGCGCCGCGTCAGGAAGCCCCTGTCGAAGCGCCGATCCCCGAACAGTTCATTCCGCCATCGGCCGAACGTGCTCCGCTGCGCGCTCCGCGGATGCCGAAATTCGAAGAACTGCCGATGCCGGCCCAGAACGAGATCCGTCAGGCGCGTGGCGAATCGGAAGAGGAACCGCAGAAGGCTCGTCTGTCGCTGCTGCAGCGTCTGGCCAATGTCGGTCTCGGCCGCCGCGACGAGGAAACGGAAGCGCCGGTCTCCGGTCGTCCGTCGGCCCCGCCGATGGCTCCGATGCCGCCGCTGCCCGAGCGTAAGCCACAGCGCAGCGTCGCCCAGCAGATGGGCAACGAGCCACCGGTGTCCGAATACGCCCGCCGCCCGGCTCCGCAGGGCCTCGATTCGCACGGTCGCCCGGCACCTGTTGCGCCGGCGCCACAGGGCGACGACCATCTGGATATCCCGGCCTTCTTGCGCCGCCAGACCAGCTGACCTTTGTTACAATCGTGACGACGACAGAAGCCCCGGCTCTATCAGCCGGGGCTTTCGTTTGTTACAGCCGCCAAAAGGCGCAGGATTTCTTAACCTATTGATAGTAAGTCATTAATCTTTACCGACGCGCTCTGCCAAGGTTCGAAACAGACGTGGAACCGGCAGAAATATTGGTAAACCCCTGGCTTGATTGCGGCAAAGGTGGGGTAACAATCGGTAAAAAAGCGTGAGTTGGCGCACTTTGTGGCAGGGGTTAATGTGACTGCGACTCGGGGACTCAGGAGGCCGCAAGGTTCGACTGAGAGAGTCCCTCTCATGACGAGAGGCTACTTGGGTGGGTACCTTATGACTTTCAGCCGACAGACAACGCTTGGATCGCAAGCCACCGTTACCGGTGTCGGCGTCCATTCCGGAAAGCCTGTCAGTCTCACGCTTGGACCTGCGCCCGTCGATGCAGGTTATATTTTTGTTCGCACCGGTCTTGAAGGTGCTGATCGCGAAATCCAGGCCGACGCCAAATCCGTTATCGCCACCGAGTTTGCCACCGTGCTCGGCGATCGTGAAGGCCCAATCGTTTCCACCGCCGAACATGTTCTCGCTGCGCTGCGCGGCATGGGCATCGACAACGCCACCATCGAAGTCGATGGACCAGAAGTGCCGATCATGGACGGCTCCGCAGCCGCCTTCGTCGCCGCCATCGATCAGGCCGGCGTTGTGGAGCAGGGCGCCCGTCGCCGCTTCATTCAGGTTCTCAAACCCGTGCAGGTTGCCATCGGTGACTCGTTCGGCGAAATCCGCCCCCACGCTGCGGGCTTCCGCGCCGAAGTCGAAATCAGCTTCGCCAATCCGGTGATTGGCCGCCAGAGCTACGTGCTCGATCTCAATCCCGAATCCTTCCGCCGCGATATCGCCCGTGCACGTACCTTCGGTTGCATGAACGACGTGGCCCGTCTCTGGAGCGCCGGTTTCGCGCTCGGCGCATCCTTCGAGAATTCCGTCGTGTTCGACGATGACAAGCTGCTCAACACCGAAGGCCTGCGCTACAGCGATGAATGCGCCCGCCACAAGGTGCTGGACGCCGTCGGCGATCTGGCACTGGCCGGCCTGCCGATCCTCGGTGCCTACCGCTCGGTGCGCGGCGGCCACAAGCTCAACAATGCCGTGCTCCGCGCCCTGATGGCCGATCGGTCCGCCTGGAAGATCGTCGAAGCCGATGCCGTCCCTGTCCGCCGCGGCCGCGCCAGCGCCGATGTCACGTCGGGCATGCTTGGCGGCATGATCGCCCCGGCCTTCGGCCCGGACGTTTCCTAAGATCGGGCTTTTGGCCTCCTTCTACCTACTGCCGGTATTTTGCATTGCGCTTTTGCGCGAGCGCGGACCTTTGCGTGCATCGGGACATCCCCGGTAACCATAACCGCCTGTATCTCCACATCCTTCGCCTTAATCCGGGCGAAATGGCTCCGTATCCGGTTGGTTAACGGATGTCATTCGGGTAGATAGAGCACGCGGTCAAGCGAAGCTGCGGGCGCGTATCCGGTTGGTCCGTGATTGTGCGCGTACCGCGCAGACACCGCATGAAGGCGTCAGGTCTCAGATATATGTCGGCACAGCGCATTACGCTTGAATCCAGTGGTTCACTGCTCACCCGTTTCGGCCGCCAGGCGCGGTTTGCCGCGGGCCTCATCGTGTTGGCCGTGCCGCTGAGCGGCTGCGGCACCGGCGCGATCTGGGACAAGTTTGGCACCAAGGACGACACCTTCGTCGAGGAGCCCGCCGACAAACTCTACAATGAGGGCTTGTACCTCATGAACCAGAACAAGGATCCGAAGGCCGCCGCGAAGAAATTCGAGGAAGTCGATCGTCAGCATCCGTATTCGGAATGGGCGCGCAAGTCGTTGCTGATGTCGGCCTATGCAGCCTACGAATCCGCCGACTACGACACCTGCATCGGCTCGGCGACACGCTATGTCACGCTGCATCCCGGCAGCCCGGATGCGGCCTATGCGCAGTATCTGATCGCCGCCTCGCATTACGACCAGATTCCGGACATCTCGCGCGACCAGGGCCGTACCGAAAAGGCGATGGCTGCGCTCGAGGAAGTGGTCCGCAAATATCCGACCTCGGAATATGCGACCTCGGCGAAGAAGAAGCTGGAAGGCGCACGCGACCAGATTGCCGGCAAGGAAATGGAAATCGGCCGCTATAATCTCGACAAGCGCAATTACACCGGCGCCATCAACCGCTTCAAGACGGTGGTGACGCAGTATCAGACCACGCGTCACGTCGAGGAGGCGCTGATGCGCCTGACCGAGGCCTATATGGCGATCGGCGTGGTCGGCGAGGCGCAGACCGCCGCCGCCGTGCTTGGCCACAACTTTCCTGACAGCAAGTGGTACAAAGACGCCTACAATCTTGTAAAGTCCGGCGGTCTCGAGCCGAGCGAGAACAAGGGGTCTTACCTGAGCAAGGCCTTCAAGAGATTTGGCCTCGGTTAGGAATTGACCTCCCATGCTGGCCCGTCTGTCGATCCGTGACATCGTCCTGATCGAACGGCTCGATATCGAGTTTTCCCGCGGTCTTGCAGTACTGACCGGCGAAACCGGCGCCGGCAAATCCATTCTTCTCGATGCGTTTGCGCTGGCCCTCGGTGGCCGCGGCGATGCCGGCCTCGTGCGCCATGGCGTCGAGCAGGGCCAGGTGACGGCCGTGTTCGACCTGGCCAAGGGCCACCCGGCATTGGCGATTCTCAGGGACAACGGCTTCGACGACGATTCCGGCGAGATGATTCTGCGCCGCGTGCAGCTCGCCGACGGCCGCACCCGTGCCTTCATCAACGATCAGGCGATCTCCGTGCAGACCATGAAGGCGGTCGGCGCGGCGCTGGTCGAGATCCACGGCCAGCACGACGAGCGCGCCCTCGTGGACGCCGCCACCCATCGCCGGCTGCTCGACGCTTTCGCCGGGCTGGAGAAGGACGTCACCGCGCTGGAGACGCTCTGGGACGCCCGCAAGACCGCCTATGCGGCGCTGGAAGCCCATCGCGCCAATATGGAGCGCGCCGCCCGCGATGCCGATTATCTGCGCCACGCTGCGGATGAGCTGAAGAAGCTCAACCCGAAGGACGGCGAGGAGAGCAAGCTTGCGGAACGCCGCACCGGTATGATGCAGGGCGAGAAGATCGCGGCCGATCTGCGCGAGGCGCAGGAGGCCGTGTCCGGCCATCATTCGCCGATCTCGTCTCTGGCCGCCGCCGTGCGCCGGCTGGAGCGCCGCGCCGGTTCATCACCGTCGCTGGTCGAGCCCGCGGTGAAAGCGATCGACATCGCCATCAACGCGCTGGAAGAGGCCGACCAGCATCTCAGCGCTGCGCTCATCGCCGCCGATTTCGATCCCGCCGAACTCGAGCGCATCGAGGAGCGGCTGTTCGCGCTGCGCGGCGCCGCGCGGAAATATTCGACGCCGGTCGACGGGCTCGCCGCGCTGGCCGCGAAATACTTTGCCGATGTCGCCACCATCGATGCCGGCGCCGGCCAGCTCAAGGGACTGGAAACCGCGGCCTCCGAGGCCGACAAGAAGTACAGTGCTGCGGCGACCAAGCTCTCGGCGTCGCGCGTCAAGTTCGCAGAGAAGCTCAACAAGGCCGTGATCGCCGAACTCGGGCCGCTCAAGCTGGAACGCGCCAAGTTCATCACCCAGGTCGATAGCGATGCGCAGGCGCCCGGCCCGCAGGGCATCGACCGCGTCGAATTCTGGGTCCAGACCAATCCTGGCACCCGCCCGGGCCCGATGATGAAGGTCGCCTCCGGCGGCGAACTATCGCGCTTCTTGCTGGCGCTGAAAGTCGTGCTGTCCGACAAGGGCTCGGCACCGACGCTGGTGTTCGACGAAATCGACACGGGGGTCGGCGGCGCGGTGGCCGACGCCATCGGTGCCCGCCTGGCGCGGCTCGCCGGCAAGGTCCAGGTGATGGCCGTCACCCACGCCCCGCAGGTGGCGGCGCGCGCCGACCAGCATCTGCTGATTTCCAAGGACGCCCTCGACAAGGGCAAGCGCGTGGCCACCCGCGTCAACACGCTGGCGGAGGATCACCGCCGCGAGGAAATCGCGCGTATGCTGGCGGGTGCGGAGATCACCGCCGAAGCACGGGCCGCGGCGGAGCGGCTGCTCAAGGGCGCGGCCTGATTTGAACGTCATTCCGGGGCGCTCGCGCTTGCGAGCGGACCCGGAACCGCGACGTGTGCCTTGTTTCACCATTGTACTCCGTCATGCCCGGCCTTGTGCCGGGCATCCACGTCTTTACAACAGCGCTTCAAGGCGTGGATGGCCGGGACAAGCCCGGCCATGACGAACATCGGTGACCGCGTATGGCAAAACCCGCAAAAATTCCCCCCGACATCTCCACGCTCACGAAGCCCAAAGCCAAGATCGAGCTGATGCGGCTGTCGCTGGAGATGGAGGCGCACAACAAGCGCTACTATCAGGACGACGCGCCGACGGTGTCGGATGCGGAGTATGACGCGCTGCGGCGCCGGGTCGAGGCGATCGAGGCCAAATTCCCCGATCTTGTCACCGGCGCGTCGCCGACACAGACGGTCGGCGCAGCGCCCGCGCGCGGCTTTGCCAAGGTGCAGCATGTGGTGCCGATGCTGTCGCTGGGCAATGCGTTCAGCGATGAGGAAGTGACCGAATTCGTGGAGCGCATCCAGCGCTTCCTCAAGCTCGATGAAATCCCGGCCATCGTCGCCGAGCCGAAGATCGATGGCCTGTCGCTGTCGCTGCGCTACGAGAATGGCGAACTGATCCGCGCCGCCACGCGGGGCGACGGATTCACCGGCGAGGACGTCACGGCCAATGTCCGCACCATCAAGGACATTCCAACGACGCTGAAGGGCAAGCACATCCCCACCGCCTGCGAATTGCGCGGCGAGGTCTATATGCTCAAGAGCGACTTCCTCGCGCTGAACAAGAAGCAGGAAGAGGCTGGCGACACCGTCTTTGCCAATCCCAGAAATTCCGCGGCCGGCTCGCTGCGCCAGAAGGACGTGGCAATCACGGCGTCTCGTCCGCTGAAATTCTTCGCCTATGCCTGGGGCGAAATGTCAGACTATCCGATGGATCAGCCGACCCAGCATGCGATGATCGCGTGGCTGGGCAATGCCGGCTTCACGGTCAATCCCGAGATCACGCTGTGTAGGAGCGTCGACGATGCGCTCGCCTTCTATCGCCGCATCGGCGAGATCAGGGCCAAGCTCGACTATGACATCGACGGCGTCGTCTACAAGGTCGATCGCATCGACTGGCAGGCACGGCTCGGTTTCGCCGGTCGCGCGCCGCGTTGGGCGATCGCGCATAAATTCGCGGCCGAGCAGGCGACGACGGTGCTGGAAAAGATCGACATTCAGGTCGGCCGCACCGGCGCACTGACGCCGGTGGCGCGGTTGACGCCGATTACGGTCGGCGGCGTCGTGGTGTCGAACGCCACGCTGCATAATGCGGATTACATCAAAGGCATCGGCAATGACGGCCAGCCGCTGCGCGACGGCGTCGATATTCGCGAAGGCGACACGGTGATCGTGCAACGCGCCGGCGACGTCATCCCGCAGGTCGTCAATGTCGACCTCGACAAGCGTCCGAAGAGCGCAAAGCCGTATGAATTTCCCACCAAGTGTCCGGTCTGCGGCAGCCATGCGATCCGCGAGAATGACGAAGTCGTCACGCGCTGCACCGGCGCGCTGGTGTGCCCGGCGCAGGCGGTCGAGAAGCTCAAGCATTTCGTCTCGCGGTTGGCCTTCGATATCGACGGCCTCGGCGACAAGCAGATCCAGGAATTCTACGACGAGGGGATCATCATGCATCCCGTCGATATCTTCACGCTGCAAAAGCGCGACGAGCGCAACACCAAGAAGCTGCGCGACCGTGAAGGTTACGGCGAGACCTCGGTGCGCAATCTGTTTGCCGCCATCGACGATCGCCGCAAGATCGAGCTCAATCGTCTGATCTTTGCGCTCGGCATTCGCCATATCGGCGAAGGCAATGCCAAGCTGCTGGCGCGACACTATGGATCATTCACAACGTTCCGCGATGCGATGCTGGCGGCTGCTGCGGGGCAGGGCGCGGAAGGTAATACGTCTGAAGCCTATTCCGATCTCAACGCCATCGACGGCGTCGGTGAAATCGTCGCGGACGCGGTCGTCGAGTTCTTCGCCGAGAAGCGTAACGTCAAGGCGCTCGATGAATTGCTCGGTGAGATCGAGGTGCTCGATGTCGCACAGGCCAAGACCGATACGCCGGTGGCCGGCAAGACGGTGGTGTTCACGGGCTCGCTGACCAAGTTCACGCGTGATGAAGCCAAAGCCGGCGCCGAGCGCCTCGGCGCCAAGGTCGCAGGCTCGGTGTCGAAGAAGACGGACTATGTGGTGGCCGGCGAGGATGCCGGCTCGAAGCTCACCAAGGCGCGCGAGCTCGGCGTCGCGGTGCTCACGGAAGATGAGTGGTTGGCGCTGATCGGCGGGTAGGTGCGGTCGGCCGCTATTGCGGGGCGCTCATCTCTCCACTGTCATTCCGGGGCGCGCGTCGCCGGCGAAGCCGGCAGAGCACGAACCTCGATCCACACTCGTCATTCCGGGGCGCATGAAAGCGGCGAAGCCGCTGCAATGCGAACCCGGAATCTCAGAGTGTTTTGCGCTGAACATGTCGGGATTCCGGGTTCGCGATACGCCGCCTTCGGCGTCTCCTCGCGCCCTCAGGCAAACCAATTGGTTTGCCGGAGAATGACAGTGTGGGGCAGTAGGACAGCGCCCAAACATTTTTTCCTAGCCTCCGTTGACAACATCCTCATCAGGTTTATATTCCCCTCCGTCCTGCCCCACCGAGAGGGGCGATCGCGATCGTCACGTTCGCGGGGTGGGATGCGGTGGACGCCGGAGATGCGGCGTCACGCGGTTCATGGGTGACGTCTGTCTTCGGGCAGGACGGATCTGCGCCAGCACTGCCACTGGCAAGGACACGGCCGGTCTTGAGATCGAAAGAGCCCTGGACAGTGTGACGGACGACCAAATCAAAACGCGTTCGGCTTACTCGCTTGAGGCTCCCTGTCCCTCCGCCGTGGGACCATCATTTTGGTGATCGGACCGTTCGCCAAGGCAAAGTGCAAGCAGGCTGAAAAAACACCGTATGCGGAACGTCGGGCACTTGCTCGGCGCCTCCGAAAGTCCTGATGCACTCACAATTGCGGAAGACCGCATTCGCATCAGGCCCAAGGGTGCAACGGGCACCCGGCGTTCCGCACGCCCTCTCAAGGGAGGGTGGGAATGCAAAAGACGACGGCGCCCCCGCGCCGCTAACAATGGGGGCGATGACGCATGTCTGCAGAGCAGTGGCTGTTTGAAATTCGAATAGGCAACGACGCGCAGCCGTCATCGCATACTCAGCCGTCATGCGCGGGCTTGTCCCGCGTATACACGTCTTGGCCGCAAAAAGAGGAAGACGTGGATGGCCGGGACAAGCCCGGCCATGACGTGGGGAAAGGTCTGAGATCATCGCGAAGTTCGCTTCGCGCCGTCCGGCCATAACGTTGAGAGAAAAGGCGCCTACAACAACCCGCTCTCTTCGCCTTCGGCCTGTTCGATCAGTTCTTCCGTCACCACGGTCTTGCGGCGGGGGACCAGGAAGATCATCGCGGCTGCGCAGCCGCAGGACAGCACGACAAGCGCGATGTTCAGCGGCACTGGTGTTGCGAAATGGCCGCCCAGCCAGGCGCCGAATTGCGAGCACAGCGAGCCCAGACCCATCTGCAGGAAGCCCATCATGCCGGATGCCGTGCCTGCGGCCTGCGGGCGAATGCTGAGGGCGCCGGCAGCGCCGTTCGACATCACGAAGGCATTGCCGAACATCACGATCATATGGGTGAGGAACAGCCAGGCAGGATTCTGGTTCAGCCCGGTGAGGCCCCAGACCACATTGAGCAGGGCACCGCCGAATTGCAGCGCGAGGCCGAACCAGATCAGTTGTTCGATGGTCCGGCGCGGCGCGAAGCGCACGCAACACAGATTGCCGACGAGGTAAGCGAGGCCGGAGGTCGCGAACCATGCGCCATATTCGGCGGATGTCCGGCCCATCTGCGTAACGACCACATAGGGGCCGCCGCCGGCAAAGGTGAAGATGATCCAGGAGGCCACGACGTAACACAGGAGATAGCCGATGAAGGTCCGGCTGCGCAGCAGCACCCGGGAGTCCGCGATGAAGCCGCCGCCGCCGCTATCGCTGGCAGCGCGCCGTCTCGTCTCCGGCAGAAAAAATGCGATGGCCAGTGTGACGACCAGCGAGGATGCGGTGACCACATAGAAGATCGCGCGCCAGCCGAAGCCGGTTTCCAAGAGACCGCCGGCCAGCGGGCTCAGCATCTGTGCGATCATCATCACGGCGATGACGAGACTGATCATCGCGCCGACACGCTCGCGCGGATAGAGATCCCTGATGATGGCGCGGCTCATCACCATGCCCGTTGCGCCGCCGAGTGCCTGGAAGAACCGCGCGGCGATCAGTTGCGGCAGCGTGAACGCGAAGCTCGAGCCGATGCCGGCGATCACCATCAAGCCGAGACCGGCAAGCAGCACCGGGCGCCGGCCGAATTTATCGGACAATGGCCCCATGATGAGCTGTGAGAAAGCGAGGCCGACCATGTAGAGCGACACCGTCATCTGCGCGATCGAGATATCGGCGCCAAAGGTGCGGGCGAGTTCGGGCAGCGCCGGCACCAGCATATAGAGCGAGATCGGCGCGATGCCGGTCATCACCACCAGCAACAGCAGCATCACCCGCGATTTGGAGAGGTCGACGGTGTCGACTTTTGGAAAAGGCGGGCTGTAATTCACGTGGTGGCTGTTCTCTCGCTATTGCGGCTGCGTCAGCGGCTCGGTCGCTGCTTCGAGCCAGACGCGCGTCGCTTCATCATCGAGCAGCGGCATCACCTCGCGGCGGACGCGGGCGTGATAGTCGTTGATCCATTTCAGCTCGCGCTTGCTGATGCGATGCGTATTGATCAGCCGGCGGTCGATCGGCGCCAGTGTCAGCGTCTCGAATGCATTCATCGGCTGCTCGGCGCCCTCGATATGGGCTTCGACCACCAGTTCGAGATTCTCGATGCGAATGCCGAAGGCGTCGGTCTTGTAGTAGCCGGGCTCGTTGGAAAGGATCATGCCGCGCTTGAGCGGCGTGGTGCCGAGCTTGGAGATCCGCGCCGGGCCTTCATGCACAGACAGATAGCTACCGACGCCGTGTCCGGTGCCGTGGGCGAAATCGAGGCCGGCATGCCAGAGGAACTGGCGCGCCAGCGTATCGAGCTGCGCGCCCGTCGTGCCATCGGGAAACGCAGCGCGCGCAATGGCGATATGGCCGCGCAGCACGCGCGTAAAACGATCGCGCATCTCGTCGGTCGGCTCGCCGATGGCGATGGTGCGGGTGACGTCGGTGGTGCCGTCTTCATATTGCGCGCCGGAATCGATCAGCAGCAGATCGCCCAGCGCGATACGGCGATTGGTCTTGCGGGTGACGCGGTAATGCACGATGGCGCCGTTCGGGCCGGTGCCGGCGATGGTCGGAAACGAGACATCCTTCAGCGCGCCGGTCTGGCGGCGGAATGTCTCCAGCGCCTCGACGGTGTCGATTTCGGTGAGCTTGCCCTTCGGCGCCTCGCGGTCGATCCAGGCGAGAAAGCGCGCCAGTGCCACAGCATCGCGGCGATGCGCGGTCTGCGTGCCCTTGATCTCGACGGGATTCTTCACGGCCTTCAGCAGCGCGACGGGATCATTGCCGCGCACGGGCTTGCCGCCTGCGGCTGTGATCAAGCGGCTCAGTGCATCGGCGGCGGTCGCATTGTCGAGCGCAATGGACGCGCCGGAGGCAGCGAGCTCTGCGAGCGCCGATGTCAGCGCATCCGGCTCCTGCACATCGGCCGAGACTTCCAGATGGTCGCGCGTGCTGTTGGAGAGCTTGCGATGATCGACGAAGATCTGCGGGCGGCCGTGTTTCGGCACCAGCGCATAGGACAGCGGCAGCGGCGTATGCGAGACGTCGGCGCCGCGGATGTTGAAGGCCCAGGCGACCGCATGGGAATCCGACAGCACCAGCGCATCGACGCGCAGGCGCTCCATCTCGCCGCGGATCTGGGCGAGCTTGTCGGCTTCGGAAACGCCGGCATAGTTGAGTGGGTGAATCGATACCGCGCCGAGCGGCGGCGCCGGGCGCTCGGCCCACACCGAATCGAGCGGATTGCTGTCGACCGCCACCAGTTCAGCGCCGGCCTTGGCGCAGGCGGTAGCCAGCCGCTCCGCTGCCGCAGAAGTGTGCAGCCACGGATCAAATCCGAGGCGATCTTCGGGTTTGAGGTGATCGGCAAGCCAGCTTTCCGGCGGCGGCTCGACCAGCGACTGGATGCTCCACGCGTTCACATCGACTTGTTTGGCCGCCTGCAGCGTATAGCGGCCGTCGACAAACACGGCGGCTTCCTGCAGCAGCACCACGGCCATGCCGGCGGATCCGGTGAAGCCGGTGAGCCAGGCCAGCCGCTCGTCGGAGGGCGGCACATATTCGTTCTGCTGCTGATCGGCGCGGGGAATCAGGAAGCCTGTCAGTTTCCGGCGCAGCAATTCCTCGCGAAATGCGGCCAGCCGCGCAGTCAGCGCCACGCCGCTTTCGGGCTCTTCGAACGTCTGGAAATGGGCTTCGAACATCGCGGGATCATCCTATGGGTGCGCTGTCAGGCCTGCAATCGAGGGGCAGGGTTGCGCAGATTTGGCACAAGTTATGCTTGAAAGCTGATGGTTGTGTTCAACCGGATGGAACCACGTCCCCCGGCTTGTGTTGTCGGTGCGATGCTTGGCCATTCAGAGTGTCTCAACTCAACGAAGAGGGGATACACAATGCCTGCTTTTACGTTCGAGAAAATTTCGCCACCCGCCACGCTTGGCCATTCCCAGCCTACCCAGGTGCAGTCCACCCAGACGCCGCCCAGTCAGCCGCATCAACGCAGCGGCATCATCCAGATTCTGGGCCGTTTCGTCGAAGCCCGCGTGACGCGCGTCGAACGGCTGGAAAATGCAACGCTCCGTCGCCGCGACGTGCCGCCCCCGAAGTAGCAAACTCCGCCGTCAGCTTTAGCCAGATCGCCCGTCGTTATTCCGGAGTTCGGAAAATGACGAATGGCGTATCAGCCTGTTCGCTGCATAAGAAGGCTGCTCCAGCCTTCGATGATTTGATGCTTGCGGAGCACCAGCCCGCGGGCGCGATACGCGGCGATCACGCTCATCGCCTGATGCGGCAAAAGCCCGGACAGGATCACCATTCCATTACGCGTGAGATGCCGGCTCATGTCGGTCGACATCGCGCGGAGTGGATTGGCGAGGATGTTTGCGAGGATCAGATCGAACGGCGCCCGATCGCCGAAAGCCGGCGAGGAAAAGCCCGTTGCGCAAACAGTATCGACGAGATTACCGACGCCGTTGAGCCGCATATTCTCGCGCGCCACCTTCACAGACATCGGGTCGATATCGGTCGCCAGCACGCGGCGCTTGGTGGCCTTCGCGGCAGCGATGGCCAGCACGCCGGTGCCGGTGCCGAGATCGAGCATGCGTTTCGGCGCCTTCGCACGCAGCACATAATCCAGATAGATGAGGCAGCCGCGCGTGGTGCCGTGATGGCCGGTGCCAAAAGCCAACGCCGCTTCGATCTCGATGCCCAGTTGATTGGGGCGCACCTTGTCGCGGTCGTGCTGGCCGTGAACGATGAAGCGGCCGGCTCGCACGGGAACGAGGCCTTCGAGACTCTCCTTGACCCAGTCCTTGGCCTCGATGCTGTCGAACACGATGCTTGCCGCCACGGTGTCGTCCGAGGCGAGGCTGACGAGGTCGCGGATCGACACTTCGTCCGGCGGATCGGCGAAATGAACGGTGACGTCCCAGCGGCCCTCGGGGCTCTCGAATGCAGCGATCGCGGCCTGGCCTTCCTCGAAACTCTCGGTGAGGAGATCGACGATGCGCTTGGCGCTGAATTCGTCGCCGACAGCAAAGGTGGCGCGGCTGGTTCCTTGGGGCGTGGTCATCGCGGGTCCGGGTGGCGTTGTAAACAGGCTCTGCACAGCTGAGGCGCGCTTGGTACAGGGTTTATACCGGCGGGGATACAGGGGCGATACAGCGGCTGCGCACAGGGTTGTAAGCCGATTATACCGCCGTCCTCCCGAGCTTCCGCCCAGGCTTATTCAGGGATCATCCACCGCCTGTTCACAGGCTTATCCACAGGATGTCCTCAGCCGAACAGCGCCCGGTGGTCCCTGAGGATCGCCTTGGCCGCATTGTGACCGGGCGCGCCCGTCACGCCGCCGCCGGGATGTGCGCCGGAGCCGCAATGATAGAGGCCCTTCAGCGGTCCGCGGTAATCCGCATGGCCGAGCATCGGGCGGGCCGAGAACAACTGGTTCAGGCTGAGCGCGCCGTGAAAGATGTCGCCGCCGAGCAGGCCGAAGTCGCGCTCCAGATCGAGCGGCGATAGTGCCTGTCGGCCGATAACGCTGGCGGCAAAGCCGGGTGCGTAGTCGTCCACCGTCTTGATCATCAGATCGGCGACCTCGTTCCGATGGTCATCCCACGATGCGCCGTTCGGGAGTGTAGGCGCAACATGCTGGCAAAAGAGACTGGCGACGTGCTGGCCCGGTGGGCTGAGGCTGTCATCAAGAGTGGAGGGGATCAGCACTTCGACAATCGGCTGGCGGCTCCAGCCGTGTTGCTTCGCATCGAGCCAGGCGCGATCCATGTAGGCGAGACTCGGCGCGATGATAATGCCGGCAGAGAGATGATCGCCGTTACCGGGCAGCGCGGTGAACGAGGGAAGGGCGTTCAGCGCGACATTCATCCGGAATGTGCCGGAGCCATTGCGCCAGTTGCGGATGCGATCGAGGAATGGCTTGGGCAGCGCATCCGCTGGCATCAGCCGCGTATACAGCAGCTTCGGATTGACGTTGGAGGCGACATATTTCGCGCGGATACTCTCCCCATTGTCGAGGATGACGCCGACGACCTTGTCGTTCTCCACGAGCACTTCGCGGACGCCGTTGTCGAGTTCGATCTGCACGCCGTGCGAGCGCGCCGCGGCGGCCATGGCCTGCGTGATCGCGCCCATGCCGCCGATGGCGTGGCCCCAGACACCTTTCTTGCCGTTCACCTCGCCAAAGGCGTGGTGCAGCATCACGTAAGCCGAGCCGGCGGCATAGGGGCTCGCATAGTTGCCGACCACGGCGTCGAAGCCGAACAATGCCTTCACCAGATCATGCTCGAAAACGTCGTCAAGCATCTCGCCGGCGGAGCAGGTGAACAGATCGAGCAATACGCGCTGCTGTTCGATGGTCAGTGCGTTGAGAATCCTGGCGGTGCCGAGCGCATTGATGGCTTCGCTGATCGCGCCGAGACCGAAACCTTGCACGACGTTCGGCGGTGAACGCAGCACGAAATCCCTGAGCACGTCGGCAATGACTTCGAGCTCATGCGAGAACGCGCCGATCCGTTCGGCATCGCGCGCGTTGAGCTTGGCAACCGACTGTTGCGTGCGGCCTTCGCCGGTGAGGAG